>DASVOE010000122.1:0-142146 GCA_036383515.1 Chitinophagaceae bacterium
TTTGTTCATACAATATGAATTATTAAGGTGACAAAATAATGCTATTTTACACGAAATTCGCCCCATGCGTTGGCTTTTATTTTTATCACGGCTGGCTTTTATTTGTGGTGTCTGTTTCCTGGTATCGTTGGGCTTTGCTATATCAAACCACGACAACCAGGAAGCTTTTTCATCTACCATCATTTTAATTGGAGTGGGGATGGGATTAGTAGTGCTTCCTGTTACTAATCTTTGTTATCTGGGTGTGATGGTGCTGGGTAAAAAATTATCCGGGAAAGTTCCTGCATGGCTGGTTGCATCAAATGTGTTATTCCTATTTATTTTATTATACTATATTTTTTACCTGAATGATCCATACTATCATCAACCATAAACCCACCCGGCTGTTTCTTATACTCGGCGGATTTTTTATTGCGAATGCTCTGATCGCCGAGATCATTGGTGTAAAAATATTTTCATTGGAAAAAACATTGGGGTTTGCACCGTTGCAAATTCACCTGTTGGGTAATGGTCTTTCCGTAAACCTGACCGCAGGTGTTTTATTATGGCCCGTCGTTTTCATTATGACGGATATCATTAACGAATATTACGGACCCAAAGGCGTGCGGTTTCTTTCTATGCTGACAGCAGGATTAATAGCTTTTGCCTTTATTATTTTTTATGGCGCCATGAAACTGGTACCTGCTGATTTTTTTATTACCAGTAAGCAGGGGAGTGGTGTGCCGGATATGGAAAAAGCGTATAACAGTGTGTTGGGACAAGGCGGTTTTATCATTATTGGTTCACTCACAGCTTTTATACTCGGACAATTGATCGACGTTTTTATTTTTCATAAGATCAAAAAAGTAACAGGTGAAAAAAGTATCTGGCTCCGGGCCACGGGATCCACATTGATCTCCCAGTTCATCGACAGTTTTGTAGTATTGTTCATCGCTTTTTATATTGGCACAAGAGTAAACAGCACGGGCAATGATTTGGTCTGGCCTTTCAAGCTGTTTATTGCCGTAGGGGTGGTAAATTATATCTATAAATTCATCATCGCTATTTTGCTGACACCTGTTATTTATCTCGTTCATCACCGTATTGAAAAATATTTAGGTCATGAACAGGCTTCAGCGATGAGAGCGGCTGCGATGAAAGATTAAGGGCGGCTTTATTTATTTGCCATCAGCCATTTTACGATGATCTTATCAATCGGAAGTGTTACACTCTCCTCAGAAAGGTCTTTCCAATCAATAAAACGAAAGGTTTCCGTTTCTTTTTTTGTTTCGTATACTTTTAATTGCTGTTCATCAAAATCAAAAGGTTTGTTCCTGAGTGGTGCTTTTATTTCTTCAAGGGCAGTTACAAAATAATAAATGGAAATGATCTGGTGTTCGGGATTGAAAGCAGATAGTTGAAAATAATCGGTGGTGTAAATGTGATCATCCACTTCTACATCCAGGTCCATTTCCTCTTTGAATTCTCTTTTCAGGCAATCTCTTGTGCCTTCGCCAAATTCTAATCCACCACCGGGAAATTTGGTGTAATAGTTTCCACGGATGTATTCATCACTCACCAATAATTGTTTATTGTCATTGATGAGAATGCCATAAACCCGGATATTAAAGCGGTGCATGGGTCAGAATATTTTTTTGCGGAAGAATAACAGGCCAATGACGAATGCAATAGCCAGTGATAAAAAAGCCACTATGTAAAAGGCGTAAGAGGAGTGTTCAAATCCACTGGGCACGTTCATTCCAAATATACTGGCGATCAAAACCGGGAAGGATAACACGATCGTTATAACCGCTAATCTTTTTAATACCTGGTTCTGGTTGTTGGCAATGATGCTGGCAAATGCATCCAGTGTGCTGCTGAGAATGTTGGTATAAATATTGGCCATTTCAAGGGCCTGTGCATTATCTACAATAAGATCATTCAAAAATTCTTTTTCATCTTCATTCAACGCCAGGAAATTGGTACGCTCCAGTTTTACGAGCAATAATTCATTAGACCGGAGGGCTGTTACAAAATACACAAGGCTTTTTTGAATCCTCATTAATTGAAGCAATTGTTCATTTTCGCTTGATGCATATAATTTTTGTTCCAGTATATTTCTCCTGTGGTTGATCTCTTTCAGGTGATCCATAAAGTTCTGAACGATCTTTTCAAATATCTTCAATACCATCATGCTCTTTTTTTCCGGGTTCCTGTTTTTGAAGGTGTTCAGGAATTTTTTGATCGCCGGATTTTCAAATGAATTGACGGTGATTATCTGGTTGTGAGTAAGAATGATGCAAATCGGTATCGTGATATAATAAGCATCGCTGTCATTAAAAGAATTGTTTTCAGTAGGAGTTTTAATAACGATCAGCCGCACGTTATCCTCTTCTTCATACCGGCTTCTTTCATCTATATCGAGTGAGTCGGTTAAAAAATCTATAGGAATTTCAAGCCCCGTTGACAGCTCTGTGAATTCTTCCTGGCGCAGTGGGGGCAGCACATTGACCCATGTGCCAATTTCCGGCTTGTCAATTTCAATGGTCTGATGGTCTATATTTTTAAAGTACTGGATCATGAGTGGCGCAAAGGTAGGTTCAATCCTTTATCATCTATCATCCTGTCTCTACGGTTCCTTCAAATACTTTGTCGGCAGGGCCGCAGAGCCAGATGTTGGTATATTTATCTTCATCGAGCCGGTCAAATTCAACCGTGAGTTTGCCACCCAGTGTTTTTACTTCCACATCGTTGTAGCCATTTTCATTGTGATAGCAAACAAGAGCAGCAGCTGTAACGCCAGTGCCACAGGAAAACGTTTCATCTTCCACGCCTCTTTCGTAGGTGCGTACAAGAATATGATCCACTTCTGCCATCTGCTCCACGAAGTTCACATTGATACCTTCCTGTTCATAATCCTTGCTATAGCGGATATCGCGGCCTTTTTTGTAAACATCAAGATCCATTACATCATTCACGATCTTTACGTAGTGAGGAGAGCCGGTATTTAATACAAAGTCGCCATGCACTTTCTTAATCCTGTCAACATCTTTCATTTTCAATGAAACAATGCCATCGGTGTCAATTTCTGCTTCATGTTCACCGTCCGATGCGATGAATTTATAAATATCCCGGTGAATGCCGAGATGGTAAGCAAACTTAACCATGCAACGGCCACCGTTGCCACACATACTACCTTCCCGTCCATCCGAGTTGTAATATTTCATTTCAAAATCATAACCGTTTTTTTCGTCCAGCAACATCAGGCCATCTGCTCCAATCCCAAAACGGCGGTCACACATGCGACGTATCTGGTCAGTCGTTAAGGAGGAGTATTCATTTTTCCGGTTATCAGCGAGGATAAAATCATTGCCTGTGCCCTGGTACTTATAAAAACGTAATTGCATGGGAGTCGAACTAAATATTTTCTGAAAAAATTTCTATAAACTTAATGATTAATTTTTCAACCGCTGCTTTACCATCTTTTGAAAACTCTTTTTTAACACGATTGGCAACAATAGCGTTGACGGCCAGGCAATGATGACCCAATAATTTGCCTAGACCATAAATGGCTGATGTTTCCATTTCAAAATTAGTGATGCGGTGTTGACCAAATCGGAAATCGGTGAGCCGGTTGATCAGTTCGGGATTACTGATCCCTAATCGCAATATCCGGCCCTGCGGACCATAAAAGCCGGGACAGGTGACTGTGATACCCTGGTGAAAATCTTTTACAAAATGCTTGATCAGTGATCCGGCCCCGCTGCTGATATAAGGATTACCGATCTGCCCATGTATTTGTGTATGGGTGATAAAAGAATGAAGCAGTTGTTTCTCCTGTTCGTTTTGTTCATGACGGTAAAAATTAAGAAGGTTGTCAATACCTAATCCATGGGTAGAGGCAACAAAATTATCTACCGGTATATCGGCCTGCAACGATCCTGACGTGCCTACCCGGATTATATTCAATGACGTTAACTGTTTTTTGATCTCCCGGGTTTCAAAATCAATATTCACCAATGCATCGAGCTCATTCATGACAATATCAATATTATCGGGGCCAATGCCAGAAGAAAGCACTGTTATTCTTTTTTTACCGACAAACCCGGTATGTGAAATAAATTCACGGTGTTGCCTTTTTACTTCTACTGAATCAAAATGTTTACTGACTTCTTTTACCCGGTCAGGATCACCCACGGTGATCACCGTATTAGCAATTTCTTCGGGGCGAAGGTCCAAATGATAAATAGCTCCCCGGGGGTTAATGATCAATTCTGATTCAGCAATACGGTTCATACAGCCAGTTTAATGTGATGAATGAAAACAAGTTCCAAAAATATCCTATTTTCGCAGCGATTCAAAAAAACAGGGAATAAGGTCCTGTGGCCGAGTGGCTAGGCAGAGCTCTGCAAAAGCTCCTACAGCGGTTCGAATCCGCTCGGGACCTCCTTACCGGACAGATATAATCTTTTTATACTGTCCGGTTTTTTGTTTATACGGATGAAATCAGACTTTAAAGAAGCGTCAGTAAATCTTTTTGCTTCTCTCTGTTTTAAAAGGAGTAAAAACTATTTTGAAGACACACATCTGAAGCCTGTATTTTCCAAACCAGTATCCGGAGAAGATTTCATCCTTGAAGAAACCCTGTAGCCTTTGCAATAAGAAGCATTACACATAAAAGACCCTCCTCTTGTAACCCTTTTAGGAATGGTTGGTTCCTCTGCATCAAAACTTTGTTCGGGGCCTTGTGGGTTTATGCTTGTTTCCTTTTCTAAAGTGCCATAGTAATCTGCCCGGTACCAATCCGCTACCCATTCCCATACATTTCCTGCCATATCATAAAGACCATACGTATTGGGTTTAAAAGATTGAACTGGTGCTAATCCGTTGTAGCCGTCCCAACCCTTATCATGATCCGGAAAACTGCCCTGCCAGGTATTGGCTTTAGCTTTACCATTTTCCACATCTTCATTTCCCCATGGATATTTATTGTTTTGCAATCCACCACGTGCGGCGTATTCCCATTCTGCTTCCGTCGGAAGACGTTTGCCGGCCCATTTTGCATAAGCCGCTGCATCTTCCCATGCAATATGAATTACGGGATAATTGTCTTTACCTGTTATAGAGCTGCCGGGCCCTGCCGGCTGGCGCCAGTTAGCTCCTTTTTTCCATTGCCACCACAAGGAAGCATTGTTCAAAGGCACGGGGTGTGACGGTGGCGAAAATACAAGGGATGAAGGAACCAGCACATCATCGGGTGGTTTCGCTGTTCCGGGAGGCAATTGTTTTTTTAATTCTTCCCAGTCGGGTTTTCTTTCCGCTATCGTTATATATCCTGTAGCTTCAACGAACCGGGAAAATGCTGCGTTGGTTACTTCATGCACATCTATCCAGAACGTATTCAACCTGACACGATGTTGCGGGTATTCATCTTTGCGGCCTTCATCATCAGCGGCACCCATCATAAACTCACCGGCAGGGATAAGGAGCATACCTTTATGCGAAGGAGTATCTGATGATTGGATAGCAGAAAGTGAAGAGTCTCCTGTTGCAGTCAACCTCGAAGGCATATGGCTATGACAGGAAATCGTATCCTCTTTATTGGCTGCTCCCATCTTCTCATTTTGTTTGCAGCCATTTACTGCCAGTAATAACAGGGAAGAGAAAAAGTATGTTTTGATTTTTGTACGGTTCATGTAAATACTTCAGCTACTACGAAGAAAATTGTCTTACACTTTTTTAAAAATGTCTGCAGGAATTAATTTAATTTCCTGATTTTTATACTCCTGAAAGCTACATTATCTCCGCCATCCTGTAAAAGGATTTTTCCTTTTGACACTTTTCCAAAATTTTCTACTTTACTAAATTGGCTTTGCCGTACCAAGTTCAGGTATTCCTGAGATCCCTTGATAAATTCAAGAACTTTTATACCATTGAGCCAATATGCAACCTTATTATCTGGCTGTACTTTAACTATACCTTCATTCCATTCCCCGGCCTTCCTGATAAATCGTTCATCACTTATAACTGGTGCAATCAAATCATATAATGAGCCTAATGTATGGTTCCCGTTTTTTCCAGCTTTTGCATCAGCATGTTTATCATCATCCACTATCTGGTATTCCAGGCCGGGAACCTGCCCATTCTTGCCTTTTGATGCTGCAACAAAGTATTGCACTCCACTGCTGGCACCGGCAGATAATTTAAAATCAAATTTCAACTCAAAAGCACCAAATTCCTGTGTGGTTACAATATCCTTGCCTTTAACAAGCCCTGTGTTGTCTGCTTTTATAGTCATCAACTCACCATCTTTTATTTTCCAGCGATCGGCAGGAAATGTATTTTTAGTAATCCCCTGCCATCCATTTGTTGTTTTTCCATCCCACAACATTGTAAAACCGTTTTGTTGTTCCTGTACAGATAAATTGTTAGGAATAAGGTTTGCTACAAAAATATTGTCATAAGGCGATGGCTTTAATTTTTGGGTTTTTATCCGGATATTTCTCCAGCGGATCTGCTTGCCGGCCGCTTCATTCTTTTTTACTGCGTGAACCTGCAAGGCAATAAACCCCTCCGGTGTCAAGTCATCAATCAAGTGTGCAGTCGCAATACCATTTACCCATGTTCTGATGGTGCTTCCAATACATTCTATCCGGTATTTGTTCCACTGATTATTTTTAAAAGCAGTCTTGGCTGCCGGGTTCAGGTCCAATGTATACAACCATCCTCTGCGGCCTTCATCAAAGATTGCACCACTCCATGACCGGTCAGAAGGATCTATCTCCATCTGGTAACCATGTACTCTTCCATCTTTATAGGAAGCAATACTCTGGCTTCTGAACTGTATGCCCGAATTCATAGACGGATCAACAAAAAGTTCGAGCTCTAAAATAAAATTGCCATAGGTTTCTGTTGTTGCTAAAAAAGAATTTGGTTCATTGCTTACAGTAGTGCCTACAATTTCACCGTTTTTAGCTTCATAAATAGCTTTGCCATTCAATTGCCGGAAACCGGTAAGGTCTTTTCCATTAAAGAGGGAGATCCAGCCATCTGAATCTTGGGCAACTCCTTTTAAAAAACAGGAGAGGAACACTGCTCCTAAAATAATTTTACTATGCATATACTAAAGCAATATTGTTTAAACAGGTTATCAATTGTATTATTTTTTCAGTTGTTTCATTTTCGAAATCTCTGTTGCTGCTAAAAGATAAGCCCCAACTCCATACGGAGCCGTCATATCCAACGTTATATTCAGCGGGGCATGCCCGATCGGCTGCACAAAACCCAGCTTGCCGTTCTTATCAACATATTTTTGCAAAGCTTTCCAGCCTGTCAACGCAGCATAGCGATGAGCAGGATCAGAAAGTATCCCGTTGTTCAATCCCCAGCTCAATCCAAAAACAAAAAAACCAGATGAACTATTTTCAGGTTGGGCATATGTTTCCACATCAAACAAACTACTATGCCATGAACCCAGTTTGTCCTGGCATTTAACAATAGCTTCTGTCATTTCAAGGTATAGATTACGGTAGTACTGGTAACTTGGATGTGTTTGAGGAACCGTTTGCAGCAATAATGCCAGGCCGGCATATACCCAGCCATTGCCCCGGCCCCAGAAAATTTTTTCTCCTTTGCTGTCACGATTGTTCACTAACCGGAGATCACGGTAAAAAAGATGTGCTTTGCGGTCATACAATGAATCAGTTGTTACTTTATATTCAGCAAAACAGAAATCAAGGTATTTCTTATCCCCGGTTTGTTGATACAATCTTGCATAAACCGGTGGCGCCATGAACAGGGCATCGCACCAGCCCCAACGGTTGCGATAATATTTTCCCTGGTCAGTGATCAGGGCATTCGTGTCGGGGTGAGCAATGACATAGTCAACCCGTTCTGTTACTTTCCTGATCATTTCAGCATTCTTATACTTGTCGTAAAGCCTGAAATAAGTTTGACCAATACATAGATCATCGCCATCATACACCCGTTCCAGCATACCCCATTGTTGTTCCTCTCCAATTTGTAAGAGGAAATTGTAAACGCTTGCCGATTGGGTTGCAGCAGCCCACTCCACCATACCACGGCACATGGCGGCATGCACCCATCCTACTTTAGGTGCAATAGTATCTGAGAAATGCTGTATCTGCCAGGCAGCTACTTTGTTGGCCGTCTTTTTATCCTTTGCAGTGAAATAAGATGTTTTACACGATAGAGTTGTAACCACGATCAGCGACACAGCAAAGAGTATCTTCTGCATATTTAATGATTTTGATTTTATTAGTATTTCCATTGTGCAATTGGAGGAACATTTCCTTTCCTGGTCTGTTCGTTTTCCGGAACAAGAAAAACAGTAAACGCTGTTGACTGACCAGGTTGTAATACAGTAGTGAACCCGATCATGATTGTTCCTTTGTTTTCTTCATCAAAAGAATAACCGGATTCAGTTGGCCATGTATTCATTTTTATTCCCTCTCCTTCCACTTTCATCAGCATCTTTTCTCCGTTCATTGTCAATTCAGCGGTATGATCGTCTATGATCTTTACGCTTGCCGGAGTAAGCATGGCCCAGCGAACATCTGTATAATTTCCGGCATTGGTCAGTTCATCACGTATCATCACATATTTATTGTCAACGATCGAAACTCCGCGTTGATGATTGGCTACAGCCGGACTATCCACCAGGCTCAGGTCGGAAGTAGCATAAACAAAATTGGGTGTCTCACCGGATGCAATAATGTTTGCTTTGGCATTTACATTTTGTTTTGCCCCGTTGAACAGCATGACATTATGAACTTTGTTGTTCAACCGGAGAGCATCCCACCGTTTTGAATACTGGCTCCGGTCGCCCAGGTTAAATCCATATTTATCCAACGAATAATATTCTTGCGCACCAAGGTCTTTCACCCATTGATTAGCTCCACGATACATCACAAAACTGCCAATATCCATATGTGAATGATTGGTCAGGCAACTGCCGCCCTTTAGACCAACAAATATCTCATCTTTGCCACCCCAATGATTTCTCATAATTGCAACAGGTGTTGTACCCTGCCCAACATACAATCTCTTTCCAGGTTTTTTTATACCCTGAAATGGTTGTGGCGATGCCCATAACAATACAGAAGGTAAATAACGTACATTAAACATCTCATCTTCCGTCATTCCCTGTTTTTTCATGTAGGATAGTTTATCAGCCTCACCCCATAACATCGAATTATCTCCGGCACGTTTGGCAAACCAAAACATAGGAAATGAAAAAGTAAATCCTGTAAAACAATCCGAATAAGCAAAGCAGGTCATGTTTTGAGTTGACATTTGCAAGATGTATTCAGGTGTTGACATGAAACCTTTGTTCTCCGTCATCCCGAATGATGAACCCAAAAGTTTTTCCAATACATCGATCAGGATAAGGTTATACGTAGTACCATAGCTCCAGTATGTGTAGCCTTCGGGATAATTGCCATCGGGCAGGTATTCCTTCATCGCCACATCTCTTACCAACCTTATTGATCTTTCAATGATTGTTTGTGCCAACTGTGGTTTCAATTCAAAAATGGCCAGGGCGCCCATTGCCATGCCTGTATTGCAGACGGCATTCCAGTTATTTTTCTTTTTTAGCCAGCTATAATGTGATTTATCAGTAGCCGTTTCAGG
Source organism: Chitinophagaceae bacterium (assembly GCA_036383515.1). Taxonomy (GTDB): domain Bacteria; phylum Bacteroidota; class Bacteroidia; order Chitinophagales; family Chitinophagaceae; genus CADEDV01. The sequence goes on from DASVOE010000122.1 coordinate 9,634, forward strand.
CATCGATTCATAAAGACCTTTTTTCAGGATTGCATTTTCGACAATTGATTTTGTTTTTGCATCCAGGTAATTGTACAGCCAATCATATCCAATCGAAACGGCCGTCGTCATCTCAGCATCATCCAAAAAATGCCGGGGCCCCCAATCTTTGAAGGCACATACATTTAAAAGCTCCTTTTTTACACGTTCGGCATATTTATTATTACCTGTCATACGCCATGCATACGATAGATAATAAATATAAGTGAGTGCGGTACGGGAAGTTTTTAATAATTGTCCGCCGATTAAATTGTAGGACAGAAGTGGTGCTGTAAGAAATTCATCGCTTTTGCGGATAATTGTTTTATGTATGGATGCGAGAAAGTCATCTGTTTCTATTTTTTTACGGATCACTTCTTCCTCACCTTTAAAAAGCAACAATCGTGGATGAGATCTCGTGACATTCGTTACTGGTATTTTTTGTGCAGTAATTAGTTGACAATTCACCAGGAAAAAGAGAGAGAATACAGCGGCATGCAATTTGGCGGGTCTCATTACATTATTTATTAGAATCCGATACCGGTATTACTACCAATACCATGTAATTTAATTAAAAGACATTCCTTGTTATGGACACGAATCCTATTCAATGAACAACAAACAAAGCTGCCCGGGAAGACAGCTTTGTGTTGAACATTACTATTTTAATAAGCTATATGCAAAGTCGTTAACTACTAAAGTCTGAAACTTAATCCTGTGCGAACAAATGCATCTGTATATTCTAATTCATATACACGGGTTTTATTACCCATATACGTAAATGCAGACGAGTTTGTTAAGTTCACAACCTCTGCATAGAACAGCAATCGTTTAGTTATCTTAAAGGAGCCATTCACATCAAACTGCCAGCGGCTATCCATCCAAAGATCTGTTTCTTTATCAGTGCCTAGTGCATAAATAAAATCTCCGTTATAATTTGCCGATACCTGTAATGTCAGCTTGGAACTGGAATAAGCCAATGCTACGTTTCCTGTATTTTTTGCCTGGCCGGGCAGACGAAGCTTTCCACGTTTTTGATCAGTAACAGCATTCGAATGTATAAGAGAATAGTTACTTGTAAAAACAAGATTCTTCAGGAATCCCGGCAGGAATGAAAGACTGCTGTTTAATGTAAGCTCTACACCTGAAACATTCGCCGATTTTCCATTACGTGGCTCGGTCATTATCAATTGGTCTGTAGCACCTGAATTAAAGTAAGGATTTGTGGGATCAGTAATAGGCCCTTCGCTTAAATACTGAAACCTGTTAATGTGCTTATAAAAGAAACCACCTGAAATGAGACCAACATTTTTCATATAATGCTCAACCAAAAAATCCAGGTTATTGGCACGGGCTGCTTTTAATCCCGGGTTGCCTTTTTCAATTTTTCCAAGGTCTGTGTTTACATTTAATGTCGGCATCAGGTTCTGAACATTTGGTCTTGAGTATCCGCTTGTCCATGCTGTGCGTAACACAAGGTTTTTTGCCAGGTCAAACTTAAACTGGAGATTAGGCAATACCATCAGGTAATTAAGCGATGTGTCCAGGAGGGTTTTCACATACGCATTGTATATAGGCGTCGTAGCTCCTGGCTTCTGCCCTCCATTTACATTTGGATTAGCATCTTTGTCGTAGCTGAAGATTTTATTTGCTTTGTAATCCACTGTTGTATTCTCCAATCTCAACCCGGCAATCATCATTACTTTTTTAAACTGGATCTTATTCATTAAGTATCCGGAGGCAATGTGTTCGCTGGCATCATAATAAAACGCATCAGCATTTATAGAAGTTCTGTAAGCATCTAACACAAACCGATCCGGACGATTTTTAATAAAATCCTGGATCTTTTTTACCTCTGCTGCAGCGCCAAAAAAACTAAGATGGCCGTTCATAAATTCAGAAGAGAGATTGGGTTTATAAAGAAACCGGGCCAGGCGGGTATCACCATAGTCAGGACTGGTGGTGCTTGTTATAGTTGCAATGCTTGAAACAGTTGCAGACTGGGGACGATGCCTGTCATTGTTCATGAATTTGCCCTTAAAACCAAATGAAAAAGTAGAGGCATATTTTTTATTAAGGAAATAATCCTTTTTTACATTCACCCTGGCGGTCATATTTGTACCGGTTGTACTATGATCGTTGTTATCAACGGTATAAAAATTGAACCGGGAAGGGTCATCGGCGGAGCCTCCAAATGGAGGCGTGTATACATAATATGATTTCAGAAACTTTTCTTTGTAGGAAGGCATCTCCGCAAGAACGGTCCTGGTAGGAATTTTGATTGGCACACCAGTTCCATTATCTGTTCCGACGATATTTGCGTTATTAGATCTCCAGTCCGGTGTTTGAAAACCATATTGCCCGTTGATAGCATCTTTTTGAATCTTCGAGTAAAAAACTCCTCCATCTATTTTCCAACTGCCGAGGGTTGTTTCACCATCCAGGTTGATATTGAAATTGTCGGTCCAGATATTTTGATAAGTAGCCTGAACAACATTTTGAATCCTGTCCGTTCCTATTTTACCATCTCCGCGATCATAGAAGGCGCCTCTGTACCTGTAGCGATTGCGATAACGATTATCATCTTCTTCCCTCTTATTATACATACCGCTTAATACAAATCTTGTTTTCACTGATGGCGCATAGTCTAAGGAAAGTGTACCTCCCATGCGGGTCAATCTTCCTTCCTGGTACCTGTAACGAAAATCAGTAGGAACATAAGTGCCTTTTAATTCCGGAATGGCTGTGCCAGCGCTGTTCACAATGTCTTTTGGCAACCACGTTTGCGCCTCTAAACGATCATACCCATTATACGTATTATAATAACTTACATTGGCTGCAATACCAAAACGTCCATCCTTATTTTTTCCATTAGCTGCAAAACGTTTGGCATACCCCACCTTCAAATTATACGGCGCTTTTTCCCGCAACACATTATAACCGGTGCTCGCATCAATAGTAATTTTTGATTTTAATGATCTTGCGATGGCAGTACGCATATTGATCACACCTGCAATGGCATCACCGTCATTAGAAGGAAGCAATGTTTTTTGTACTTCCATCGATGCCAATACATCAGAAGGGATCACATCAAGCGATGGGTTTCTTTTGCCACCTTCAGAAACTCCCATGATCTGCTCACCATTGATATTAATATTTACAAAATTGGCCGGAGTTCCGCGTAATTGAATTTCAGCTCCTTCGCCGCGGTTACGGGTTATGGTTACTCCACTGACCCGCTGAAGCGCTTCCGCTACGTTCAGGTCCGGAAAACGACCAATCTGGTCAGCTGAAATTATCTGCATAATGTTATCAGCTGTCTTCTGTTGGTTCAGGGCTCTTTGCTGGCCGTCAACCGCACTGGATACTGTGACCACACCGAGGCTTTTTACTACTTCTGTCATTTTAAAATCATTGGTAGCAGTCTTTCCCTTCTCAATAGTCACAGTAACGGATAAAGGACTATAGCCTAAATACTCTACGGTGATTTTTTTCTGACCGGCTGGAATACCCCGAAGTGTATAGAAACCATTTAAATCGGTTGAGGTACCCAGGGTAGATCCATCTACTATCACGGATGCACCGGGTAATATATTTCCGTTCTGGTCAATGACTTTACCGCTCAGGTTACCATGATCCTGGGAATAACATGGTAGTAATGCAATCAGCATCAGAGCGAATAACAATATGGCAGGTTTCTCGTTTCTTTTCATTGTTACGCTTTTTTAGTGTTTGAGAATTTGGTTTATGTTACAGTTTAGTTCGGCTTTTTTGATTCCTTCTTGATAATTTCTTTTTCCTCCAGCGTACCATTTGGTGAAATGGTTAACCGGTAGCGCAGATCACTCCCGATAACACTTATCTCATAAATGGCTTTCTCTCCTTTGGTTGTTTTGATGATCCGCGACTCATCAACAGGAACAGTTCCCGTTGCTTTTACGATGGTAGCTTTAATTGGATCAGTAAGATCAACATAGTTCAGTGATTCAGACTGCTGGCTCGACAATGTCTTACCACTTTGATCAATACGGGTGCGGGTTATAACAGATCGGGTACTGCTTGCATAAACAGTCGATTGAATTGTAAAAGTCTTATCATCCTCGATCGTTAGTTTATCCAGTAACCCATTTCCTACTGCAGCAATGATCGCTTTCTCTATTTTTTCTGAAGGAGTAAATCCTAAAAAATGTTCGATAACAGAATGGCCCCCTGCAAGAGCTGACCTGCTGCCACCAAAACCCATGTGCCCTTCTATATTTTTTGTTGCTTTTGAAGCAACCATGATCCGGCGGGTTGGACCGGCAATTATTCTTCCATCGTTCAATGTCAGTGTTGGTTCAATTAAGAAAACACCGTTGATTTTAGGAGTAGAGAATGACACTTCCTTATTTACAGATCGGTAAGCGGGTATGGTTATTTCTGTTTTATTGCTGCTTATTATTTTTCCGGAAAGATCTTTTACCGTCAATGTAAGTACTGCCGGCTGGTCTTTAGAAAAGTCATTCCATGCCAGTACTTTTTTGGTGAACGAGGTATTCGGTTTATAAACCACTTTGTCTTTATACCATTCACGGGCCTGCAACATATCAATCGAAGTGCCGACCGGTTCATTCACTTTTTTCAAAACAAGCAGGTTCGGTTGCGGGGTCAATGAATCGGCGATATTGCCCCAATAAAAATTCTGTCCGTTCACCCAACCGCTTAATAGTGCAAAAGGCGCCCATGCCTGTATCCTTGCCGACCGAAAGTAAGTACCGAGATCTGCATGAAGGTCTGCGAGTAACTGACCGATTAGCTCCTTTGTATAATAAAATACGCCCCACCCACTGCTGGTACGACTTGTTTTAAAATTTTCACGGGGTTCCAACAAACCAAATTCATTGGTCCATAAGCGGCACGATTCAAGAATAGTTGCAGGTTTATCATCCGGAAGCGGATACTCGGGTGTTGTGACAATGTTTTCTGAATACTGGTAAATATGTTTTGCCTGGAAATCATCTTCGCCCCATAAACGGGTGGGATCATATTTGTGCAATGCTGCTTTCAATTCTTTGAGATGCACATTGCCTTCGTTCTCCTGGTCCCAGGTTACAATAGACGGATGATTTACATTTTGCCTTACCCAACGTGTTAATTCAATTTCCGCTTCTTCCTTGTCTTTACCCAATGGTTCATCATCGTGCATATACCGCCACTCATCCTGTAGCATAATACCTTCCTGGTCGGCGATCTCATACCATTTGCTATATGCATGACCCAGGTGTATTCGTAAATAATTAAAATTATAATCCTGAATAGCGGTCCTTAAAAAATTACGGATCCATTTCTCATCGAACACCAATCCTGACCAGCGTGTCAGTGACCGGACAAAGGCAATATTCTCCGCTCTGAAAAATGTTTTCTGTCCATTCACCAATACATCTCTTCCTTTTACTTCAATACTGCGGTATCCGAACATCGTGTTCTTGTCGGCTAAGATTCTTCCTTCTTCGTCAACAAGTTTCACATTCATCCTGTACAACTTTGGATTGCCTTCCTTACCGGCACTCCAGTATTGCAGCATTTGACTGGGCAGTTCCAATTGATAAATACCTTTCTCTCCCTGTACAAGGCGAACCGTTTGCTGCTGTTGGCTCATGAGTTTTTCGCCATCAAGTATAGAAGCTGCAATGGTTATTGCGGCATCCGTTTTCAAACGGTTTTTTATTTCTACTTCACAGGAAGTGATTTGCCTCTTTGTATCAGGTAGTATTTTGATTTGCTGTGTGGTTACATCCTGTCCCAGTTCGATCTCAACATCATCCCAAATGCCCGGGGCACGGGTATTACGCCACCATTCAGCTGAGTTTTCTTTTGACGGAGAGGAAGAGGTATTCCAACTGCCGACCCGGACTACCAGTTCATTCTTTCCTTTAAAATTCAGTGAGCTGCTAACATCGAATGCGGCATGTGAATACGTAGAATAATGATCATAGCCGATCTCCACACCATTCAACCAAACCTTTGCATTGTACTTGGCCCTTATTTTCAGAATGGCGTCGGGATAAGCAAGTTCATTAAGATTGAACTGGTGTTTATACCAAACATATTTATAGTCGATCGTATTATGATCTATTCCATCAAGGTCGTCGGCAAGCTTGGGCGTTGCCATAGTGATGATACCCGGAACAGGAACCTTTGACGAATATTTTTGAGGCATAGCATCACTGATCGCAACATCCCAGGTACCATTCAGCGAGATCGTTTTGTTGGATTGATTGAAAATTACAGGAAGCCTGTTTATAACAACTTCATTGAACGATACGCCCTGTGCATGTTTGACCCTGAAGGGCTGCGCTGTTTTTTTAATTTCTGTTTTCCGTATTGTAACATCCGATACAGGCATGGCTTCGAATCCCGTGATGTCAATGCCATAGTTAGCGGAATAACTGGTTGAAATATTTTCAATCACAAAGTCACGGAAACGGGTAGGATAATTTTGTTTGCTTTCCGATTTATAATCCGGTTCGAATTTTATTACAGCTGTACGAATTGAATCAGCTACCACGTTTCGCACCCTGATATGTTCAATAAACCCGCCCCTGTCGAGATTGGATTTAAAATAGATCGCAGTAGATGCTTCGGGAACACGGATATTTTCTACAAAAACATTACGAACACCACCGGAAATTTCACTGCCAATGCACACTGCATTTGTTTCGGTTTCAAAACTGCAATTGCGGATGATTACATTTTCTGTTGGTTTGTTTACCCGCCAGCCATCATTGTCGCGGCCTGATTTAATAGCTATGCCATCGTCGCCTGTAACAAACCGGCAGTTCTCGATCAAAACATTCGTGGATGACTCGGGGTCACATCCATCACTGTTAAGGTTTTTGCTTTCAACCGTTACTCCTCTCACGGTAACATTGTTGCAGTAGACAGGATGAATAACCCAGAAGGTAGAGTTGATCAGTGTAATGTCTTCGATCAGGATATTATTACAATCAACCAGTTCAAGAAAAGCTGGACGCAAATAATGTCCTTTACCAAATACTCTTTCTTTGACAGGAATTCCTGTTCGCCCCATTTCTCTCAGGTCCTGCTGGTCTTTTTTTTGATTGGGTTTCCATGTAGCGAAGTTGGCAGTGCCCATACCGTTCAATAATCCTTTTCCGGTGATGGCAATATCAGTAGCATTGCGGGCATAGATCAAGGGAGAATAGTTGTAGAGTTCCGTGCCTTCCCAGCGGGTGAACACCACGGGTAGATAATCCTCTGCTGCACTACTAAAGATCAATTCAGTTCCTTCAGAAAGATGGAGGTTAACATGGCTTTTGAGAACGATGGGGCCTTTGATATAAAATTTACCAGCGGGAATTAGCACCCGGCCACCTCCCTGCTCACTGCATTTGGTGACAGCTTTATTGATAGCAGATCGGCAATCTGTTTTTCCTCCGGCCTTCGCTCCGAAAGAAACAATATTATAATCCTTGTTTTTAAATTGAGGGGCTTTAATGTTTGCTTCAATTTTTTTCACCATATCCCAGCTGCTCTGTGCAAAACCCTGGATAGAGAGAAGACAAAAAAAATAAAATAATATGATTCTTAAATTCAATGTCATAGGGTTCTATTTCTTTTCAAATTTTTCCGGTTCACTGGGTTTATACCCGATTCGTGTCGCTACAGCAGTAAGAATATCGCCTTTCTTTAAAGCAATCGGTTTTGAGTATAAAAACCAATGGTTCTCACGCAGGCCTTTGCCATTTACCTGGTAAGCGATCGATGCTCCTTTTGTAATACAATTGATCTTGATCTTCCCATCAGCAAGTTCGGTAAAGACAGGTTGTTCAACCAGCGGTTGATTGCCGCCCGGCCACAATTTTTCTCTTAATTCAGCTTCACTAAGTCCCAAATAGGGATTGTATTTTTTGTCCTGTAGTTTGAGTTCTTTGCGTAATCGTTCTATGGTTGATTTGTATTGCGGATCATCAATCAGGTTATTCATTTCATGCGGGTCCTTATCTACATCATAAAATTCTTCGTTGCGGCGTGGCTTGTCAAACCATTTGCGTTCGGCTTCTTTTAGTTCCCCTTTTTTATAGAGATCAACCATGTTTTGCATCATAGGCATGCTCAGGCGGGATAGAATTTCCATGTATCCCGATTTCTCGGGCAAATAATTATGAACAAGCCTGTAACGTTTATCCCTGACGGATGTTTGTCGTTCCACTATTTCATCCAGCCTGTCACGGGCACCGTACACATACTCTCTTTTCTGGCCATTGTATTTTCCAAGAAAAGGAATTCCCTGCATGTAGGAAGGTGGCTTAATATCAGCTAATGAAAGAATAGTAGCGGGTATGTCGGCAAACATCAGCAGTCGGTCATTTACTATTTTAGCAAAACGGCCATCGGGAAAACGGATCATAAAAGGTACCAGTGCGCCACTTTCATACAATTCCCGTTTTTGGCGTGGTAACGGACCTCCATTATCTGAATACCATATAATGATCGTGTTGTCCAGCAATCCTGCATCCTTCACTTCATCAATATATTTTTTCACCAGCTCATCCATTGCGTGTATGTTGCTATACACGATCGCCCAATCTTTACGAACAATTTCATTGTTGGGATGATAAGGTGGCGGTGTGATGGTTGCGGGATCAATCACCAATGGTTCATTCGCCCTTTCCCATACCTGCGATTCATGGGTAATCTCCATGTTGAATATGGAGAAGAAAGGCATATTGGCCGGACGATTCTTCCAGTGGGCGGTTTTGCCATTTTCATCCCACGCAGTGATGGGCGCCTTAAATTGGTAATCCTGTTTTGCATTGTTGGTGCAGTAGTAACCGGCCTCACGCAAAAACTCGGTATAACATTTAACTCCTGCAGCGGGAACAGCCTCATACGGTGCAACCAATCCTTCCGTCAATGGTTTGGTATTGGATGTCCGCATATAATTAGCACCGAAGAAAGTTGGGTAAAGCCCTGTGATCAATGAAGCACGGGAAGGGGCACATACACCAATAGTAGTGAACATCCTGGTATAACGGATGGCTTCGGTAGCAAACTTGTCGAGATTAGGTGTGCTGGCATAAGGGTCGCCATAGCAACCGATATAGGGGCCAATATCCTCTGTAACGAGACAAAGAATGTTGGGCCGCTTTGCGGTTGATGAGTTATTGGCGGTTTTTTGCCCATGAACAGGCAATGAAATTACCACTATAGCCGCTACTACCAGGAGATGTGTGAGCCTGTTAATCTTCACTATCCTTGTTTTGTTTTTTTGTTGCCTTAACAATAGATACCCGGGCCTTCCAGTCTTTAAATAGCTGATCCATTTTTTGTACTCTATCCGGGTTCGCCTTTGCCAGGTCAATTGTTTCAGATGGATCGATACTCATATCAAACAGCGACCATGGATTATCCAATCCCTGTTTCACCAGTTTCCATTTTCCATCCCGCACTGCCTGTCCCCGTTGCCACTCCCAAAAGATGGGTTTTTCACGGGTTGCTTTTTCATTTCTTATTACCGGCATCAGGGATGAACCTTCATAAGGAAGTACAGGTTTGCCATTGTATTCCGTTGGGTAAGGTGCGCCAACCACGTCAACCAATGTGGCCATGATATCAATAAGGTGTCCTGTATAATCAGATATGCGATTGGGATTTTGCAATTTGTTTTTCCATGAAATGATCAATGGGCTTGCAGTGCCTCCCTCATAGCTGTAGTTTTTGAAATAGCGGAAAGGTGTGTTGCCTACATTGGCCCAGTCTTCACCAAGCGAGGTCCAGTTTGTCATGGAACCGATAGGACCATAACTATCATCCAGTGTTACTACTTCACCCGAAGCACCATTGTCGGAAAGAAAAATGATCAATGTATTATCATACTTACCTTGCTTTTTCAGTTTATCCAATACATAACCGATATTCCGGTCCAGCCTGTCAATCATGGCAGCATATACTTCCATTTTCTGTGCCTCTTCCAATTGTTGTTTGGGCGTTAGTGATGCCCATGGCTTATAAGTGGGCTCCGAAAGTTTGTAACGCTGATCGATCAACCCATTAGCTTTTTGTTTTTCGTAACGGGCTTTGCGAATGGCTTCATACCCTGCTTTGTATTTCCCTTTGTATTTGGCGATATCTGCCGGCCATGCCATTAATGGATCATGCGGTGCATTGTAAGCGAGGTAGAGAAAAAAAGGATTCTCATTATTTTTATATTCATCCAACCATTTCAAAGCATATTTTGTAAAGTAATCGGTTGTATAAAAATCTTTTTCTTCGGGTGTATAAGGAGCATATTCTTTGTCATCAATACACCAATAGCGGATAGCTTTTTTCTGTGCAGGTTTACCTTCACCAGGACGTTGTACTCCTGGATTAAAATAATTGCAGGCTCCGTCTTTTAAACCATAGTAATGATCGAATCCTCTTGTTACCGGGTTTTCAACTCCATGATGTTTGCCTGACCATAGCGTGGTATAGCCGGCACTTTTTAAATATTCACCTAATGTAATCCCATTCACCAGCGGTTTATCAAAGTCTTTGAAATACCCGTTTTGCTGTGCATACAATCCTGTCAACAGCGTTGCTCTTGATGGGTGACATTTTGAAGTGTTATGAAATTGCCTGAAACGAATACCGGTAGCGGCCAGCTTATCAAGATTCGGCGTCTTTACTTCGCTGCCATAACAACCAATATCTGCCCACCCGAGATCATCAGCACAGATCAGCAGTATATTGGGTCGTTTATCAGTGGATGTGTTATTCTTTTTGGAAGGTGTCCCGGAAAAGAATAACAGAGTGATGATAGCGGCAATCGTTAATGTGCTTACTCTTCTCATAACATTAATTGTCTTTCGGGAAATTTCGCATTTTACCTTCGAGGCGTGGATAAGTTTCCCATACTTCGGGGTCCTTTCCGATCCTTGTATCCTTTGTTGCAACCAGTTTATTATTCAGCTTTTTTTTCATGCTGGCAAAAACACTCGCATAAGAAGCTTCACCTGCCACGTTATGCCTGCAATCAATATCTTTTTTCAGATCGTACAATTCATATTCAGGACGCTTCCCTACTGCCAGTTTGAAGTATTCAGTTATTTCCGGATCCTGCCGATGATCGATCAGGTATTGTTTTGACGGGGCATCGTCAATATCATAATAAGCATCATTGAGTGCTCCGTCCTTAGTGATTTCCTGCGGGTCGCCGGCGGGCCATCTTTCAGGATGAAAGTTGCGGACAAGCAGAAAATTTTTCCAGCGTACACTGCGCATCGGATACCCCAAGTTATTATAACGGGAAAACGAATGCCTTTCACGGCCGGCATAAACAACATCAGATTTATAATCCTTCACATTACCATTCAACAGTGGCAACAGGCTTTGCCCGCCCATTGATTTACCCGCCTTCAAACCAACTGCGGCAAGAATAGTAGGAGCTATATCAATCGAGCTGACCAACGCTTCAATGACCTGGTCACGGCGCAATTTTTTGCCCCAGCAAATAGCAAGTGGTACATGAATGCCCGCATCAGTACAGTTAGCTTTTGCATACGGGAATGACATACCATTATCAGCCGTGACGATGATAATAGTGTTATCAAACTCACCGATACGCTTTAATTCATTAATGCAGTTCATTAAATGAGAATCGAACCAACCAATCTCTGTAGCATAATCCAGCAGATCGCTTTTGATCGTATCGTTATTGGGAAGAAAACCCGGCACCTGTGCTTGTGCCAGTGAATAACCTTGTTTCATCCATGCCTTGTTTTCAAAAGGACGGTGCGGCTCATGCGTGCCCATCCAGAAATAGAAAGGCTGCCCTTCTTTTCGTTCTTTCAGGAATTGTTTAAAATTAGAAGTGTAATCAATTTTTGAGATGCCGCTATAAGGAGGGTTAAGTGTTTGTGAATTATATTCAGGTCCTGCAGGATTGTATTTGCGGCCAGACACTTCCCAACTGCCCGGTGCCCATCCTTTACCGGTATATCCTATATGATAACCTGCATTTTTAAGCATGTCGGGAAAACAAATATATTTTGAAGAGAAAGAACTGGCATGTGATCCGGCTTCTTCAACCTGCCAGGGATAAAGCCCGGTAAGAATGCTGGCACGGGATGGGCTGCAACCCGGTGAAGTAACATAGGCATTCTTAAATAATGAACCTTGTTTGGCTACATAATCAAAGGCAGGAGTTGAAACCATCTTGCTTCCATAAGCAGAAGCATGTGGATAGGATTGGTCATCCGCAATGACAAATAAAATGTTTGGTTTCCTGGCCCCTGATTCCGGATAGTTTGAATTTCCGTTCAGAGCAAGAAAAAGAGTTGTGTATTTAATTAATAGGTAAAGCAAGCAGTTTCAATCAATCTTGTTGGCCAAGTTATCCATGTTTAAGCATTGAGTACCCTTTTTGAGAGAGAAAATCTACGCAATTGATTTCGGGAACGATTGCGTAAAAAAATATGAGAGAAATACTTGTTTAACCATTTATAGTCAAACTAGCGTGAAGGAGAAGCATCTATTTCATAAACGACTGGCTTCCAGTTAAACAGATGTCCATTTTTTGTTTCTCGGGGCGCCGGGCATGCATTCATTCAAAATAATCTATTGCTGTGCAGAAACGCTATCTTTTACACATCGGAAACCGAGGTTGTTAGATGCCCTTCTCACTTCTTCTTTGCGCCGGCTGGCCGCTTTGCATCTTATACAATATTGATCGCTGCATAAAAAAAACCACCGTGTTGCACACGTTTTACAGCATTTGGTTCATCGGGGTTATAGCTATCTGCTGGTCCCTGTGGGTTATTACCCGGGCTATTTGCATAATAATCGGGTCTATAAAAATCCTTGCGCCATTCCCACACATTTTACCAATTCATATTCCTTATCACTCAACTCATGAGGGGTAATCCACAGGCTATCGTTTTACGGCATGGGTCTGGTAATAACTGTTTACCTTTATTTGGTCATAGTGTCAAATATGAACATTCGGACATTTGAACAGCAACACTCATATACCACCATCACCACATCTTAAAAATGTGATCCATTCCATCTGGCAGATCGATGGCTTTACTTCCTTTCATGACGAACACATTCTACCGAAAGGCATTATCGAAGTTATTTTTAATTTTAGTGATGGCGCTCCTATGCTTGCTCATGTGGGCGATAAGCCATATCATTTACCTCATTGTTTTATTAATGGGTTCAACACAGCGCCTTTAAAGGTTCAGCTTCCTAACCATCAACTATTTTTTGGGGTTCGGTTTCAGCCCCTGGCTGTGAAGAAGATTTTGGGAATACCGGCCTGCGAGTTTTCGGACATCGTTGTTGACCTGGCGCTGCTCGATCCATCCTTTCATTCGCTCTGGCATCAACTTGCCGATCAACCTAATTTTGATAACAGGATTTCAATTTTGTATAGTTGGATAGAAAAAAAAATTACTAGCTGGCAGCCGCAGGATAACATGATCAATAATTTCTTATCCGGCATTGATCAACACGATGTATCGGTGACAGCACTTGCCCGTTCCTTATGTTATTCGCCAAGACAATTATCAAGAAAAATGGCCGAGGCGACAGGAATGAATACCGAGGAGATTCTTCTCTATAAAAAATATCTTCATGCAGTACATTTGATCCATCATACTGATCTTTCACTGACCCAAATTGCTTATCAAAGCCATTTCTCCGATCAATCGCATTTTATCAAATCGTTTAAGACCTATACCAGGATGACGCCGGGAGTCTATAAAGCAAGCAAAAGCTATGTGAAGGGGCATATTTATGAGAATGTCCGTTAAATACAATTCTCTGCATCAGGCTACGGCCATCTTTGCAGTAAAAAAAGTATGAAAAAAATTATTTTGTTCGCTTCCATCTGTCTTGCCAGCGGCTTGTTGTTTGCTAATCTTTACACTTCTTTAATAGATGCCAGGTCATGGGAAAGTGATATTCCTAATTCCATTGCCGCTGCAAGGGAATATTTTAAGACAGTTAATCCGGGGAATTTCTTCAGGATGTTTTCTCCTGTGAACCAGTTACTGGGGATCATCGTGCTAATACTTTTCTGGAAAGCTTCTTCTTCTATTCGGCTTTGTTTGGGCATTGCTCTTGCCTTGTATCTTTTAGCAGAAGGATTGACTTTCGGATACTTCTTTCCCAGGAACGATATTATGTTCAGGGATGCTGCGTTGACGGATGTTAACCTGCTGAAACAAACATGGTCGGAATGGAATAGCATGAATTGGGTACGTACCTGCATTCTTCTTGTTGGAGTCTTTTTCTCTTTCCTTTCATTGCATAAAATCTATTCACTTCGTCAGAAGACAGTAGTTATATAATATGGAACAATGTAAACGTTTGCGTAAATATAGTTCCGGCATTTATCTTATCCCGCCTATAAATCATTTTACTTTAATTGTAGAAACACTGTTAGGGCTTAATATTGGTAGTATTGGGGTGCTCAACGATTTTGCTTTCTCCGGTCCTGCAATGCCCTTTGTTAACATTTAATTATTGTATATGAAAATAAGGTATGGTTATTTTATGGCAGCACTTCTTGGTATTTCCTGTCAGCCTCCGGGAAAGAAAAACGATTTTAAAGTGGGGCTGGTAATATTAGATCCGGGCCATTTTCATGCAGCTCTGGTTCAGAAATCCACGTACACAGATGTTGATTCCAACGTCTATGTATACGCACCAAAAGGTCCGGATGTTCAATTGTATCTTGATAAAATAAATGCGTATAACTCTGCTGCGCAAAAACCAACAAACTGGAATGAACATCTGTACCTCGCAGATGATTTCCTGGAAAAAATGCTGTCGGAAAAAAAAGGTAGTATTGTAGTAATAGCCGGGAACAACAACAATAAAACAGCATATATAAAAAAATCCATTGACGCCGGATTAAATGTGCTGGCAGATAAGCCGATGGTAATAGATGCTGAACATTTTGAGCAACTCCAGGCCGCATTCGCATCGGCAACTACAAGGAAAGTATTGCTATATGATATTATGACCGAACGATTTGAAATTACCAATTTGCTTCAGAAAGAGTTTGCACAAATCCCTGAAATTTTTGGTGTATTGGAAAAAGGCACAAGCGAGAACCCGGCGATACAAATGGAAAGCGTTCACTATTTCTACAAATTTGTTTCAGGTAATATTTTAACCCGTCCTTCCTGGTTTATGGATGTTTCGCAGCAGGGCGAAGCCATTGCTGATGTTGCTACCCACCTGGTGGATCTTGTTCAATGGGGATATTTTCCGGGTAAAACCATTGACTACCGAAAAGATATTCAAATCAATTCAGCTAGGAGATGGAGCACTGATATGACACTAAGCCAGTTTGCGGCTATTACCAAACAAACAGCATTCCCTGCTTATTTACAGGAAAATGTTCACGACAGTCTCCTCCAGGTATTTGCTAATGGCGAAATTAATTACCAGCTAATGGGAACGCATATTAAACTGATAGCCAAATGGGATTATAAAGAGAATGAAGGATCCGGTGATACACACAATACTCTTGTGCGGGGTACAAAAGCTAACCTCATTATCAGGCAAGGGGCAGCACAAAACTATAAACCAACTTTATATATTGAGCCCGCGGATAATAATACTGTGTACGAAGAAAACCTCCGTCAGCAATTGAAAAAAGTTCAACTAAGCTATCCGGGTGTCGAATTAAAAAAAGCAGACAAAGGATGGGAAGTGATTATTCCTGAAAAATATAAAGAAGGCCATGAAGCTCATTTTGCACGGGTGACGGAAAATTTTCTCGGCTACCTGAAAAATGGTAATATGCCTTCCTGGGAAATTCCTAATATGCTGGCTAAATATTATACAACAACGCAAGCATTGCAGTGGGCAAAAAAAAATAAAGATTAATTCAACGCCTACCGGATTGATAAAAAATAATGACTTGATGAACTTATTATTACAAAGTTCCTTTTCCAGTCGTATAAAGAACTGCCCGGGGAAGACGTTTCTCCGGTACCTGGCGACAGGTATATGGTTATAATGATAAAGTCATGCTGGCTTGGCAGTGCATCCAATCTTGAAATTATGTGAAAGACATACGGTTGATAAGTTTATACTGTTCATACATTTCCTTTAGCATTAGAGCCGGCCATTACCGTTATTATTGGCAAGAGAAGGATCACGTTTTTCAATGAGTCGGCGTTTTTCGATGATGATCATTTCTGCCTCGGTCATTTTTTCCAATAACAGTATTTCCTTCAGAAACGGATTCCAGTAGAAGATAAGCCGTTCGATGGGTTTCCATAATATCACCCAACTGAATACGTCCAGTGCGTTACTTAATGTAGAATGTACCCTATCTTCTGTCCGGAAGATTAATGGTAGTAATCCCTGGCAAATCATTACGATCACCATGCTTGCGGCTAATAAGATGAAAGCCTTTTTCTTAAATTTTTTAAACTCCGCTTCTTTCAGTTTCTTTTTTATAGAAAAGTGCCGGCGAACGGCCTGCATCACAGGATCCACAAACCTGCGGTCTTCAGGCAAACAACTGACCTTATACCGTATAGTTGAATAACGTTTTGCTTCTATAACGGCATTCATCAGGTACTCGCTGAACTCCTGGCTCAGTTGCCGGTTATAGATGGGCGCCGGGTCGTGTTTGTTAAAATGAGAGCTAATTGTGTGCTGATCGATGGTCATGAAAATGCTGACCCGTTTGTCTAGTGGTTTGGTACTGGTTTTTTTCATAGAAGCGTTGTTAGTAGTTATATGATCAGGTACTGCAAATAGTATGACACTCTAATCAGGCAAGGATATCTTCATCGAAGTGGAGTGGGGGGCAAAAAAAGTATACGATAGTTGGAGAAAATGTTTTCACGAGCATGGCCCAACGTGAATACGAACCGGTTTGACATAAAGGATAGATATTAGATTCATAACAAATGTCGTACATACCGATTATAAATAAAATAGAGTCATTAACGTATTTCATGTCGTATATGAGCTACAGCCTTGCAAACCTTTTTATGTAGTAGTCCTTTTTTCATCATTTCAGGGCAATCTCAAAATTCGAAAATAGCGTCGCCGCTGCCGGGGAATCATGGAGACCGCAAGGGTAAAAAGCTATTCGTATTATAGTTTATTATTGATCCCTGCGATTTCAACGACTTCTTTTTTCCCCTTTAATATAACATGGCCCAGCGTTTCAGCCCGTAGTGCGCCGGCGAGATCAATCTTTTTCAGTAATGTTGTTGAAACGAGCAGTTGCTGATCATATTCATTGCATAATCCCTGTATCCTGGCTGCCGTATTCAGCACATCACCGTGGTAAGCGATGTCCCGTTTTATATTACCAATTTCTACAGCGGTTACTATTCCGCCGTGAACCCCCGCTTTAAACTCCGGTAATATGCCGTAGTGATCCTGGTAATAAGAGGTTCGTTTAAAAAATTCTTGCCGGCAGGCAAAATAGAAACGAATGCACGATGCATTACTGATACCATCCGCCATCCTCCATGACAAGACCATTTCATCTCCCGCATACTGGTAAATTTCTGCATCGTAGGAAGACACCACGTTATTGATATCCATAAAGCTATCCCGGATGAAGGAACTATACCGGAGATGGCCCAGTTTTTCGGCCAGGGTAGTGGATGATTTGAGATCCATGAACATAAAAATTCTTTCCTCTTCTCTCGGTCTTCTATATTTACCCAGCAACAGGGGAACGAGCACACCCGGCCCATATTTTTTATTTACCTGGTTGATAAAATTGATCAACAAGGTCATAAAAAAATAATAGATGACAAGGATCACGAAAAAATATTCCCATGATTTGTTGCTCAACGGATACTCCTCCACGTAACTGGTCATTAATAAATCCACCAGGATGAACCGAACGAATGTCAATAGCAGAACAAGTACAGCAAGAGAAAGAACGGTATTGAGTACTATTATTTTTCCCAGCGATTTTTTTCTGTAAAATGTTTTTTCAAGATAGTAACCTGCCAATCCAAGAATGATCCCATACAAAATGCCGAAAATGATTGCAACTATTATTATAGGTTTTAGCCTGCTGAGGCCGGGCATTTGCACTATTTGATTGATTCGCAAAGCTTGCAGGTGCATAATGGCACCGAGCAACAAATTTGCGATCATCCAGAAATTTACCTGGATACTTAAGTAGGTGAGCACCGGAAATTTTCTCCAGAATTTCCGTGCCGTAGCAGTGTAGTCAAAATTACCGGGCATGTTTTTATATTGGTTGAAACTAAACCTAAATTAATGTTTAGACCCATTGGCGAGCCGCAATTAATCATAACAAGATAAATAACCATTGAATAAAAGAAAAAAACCAATTGATGTTTACTATGAAGTGGGCTCGGAGAACTTGTCTCATTTTTCTTGCGCATTCAAAAACCAATTTGGTACTCACTGATCCAGTTGATAGAGCAGGCGAACAAATAATTTATTGTGTGCAGTAACCTTAAAAAAGATGCACAGGCCTGTTGGAGTCTGACAATTTCCTGAACAGGAAAGTATGTATGTTTTGAATTAATTTTTGATTGATCTAAAAAGCAACTGTATCGTTGCTTAAAATCTTATGGGCATATTTTTTCCACATAAGTTTTTACGTTAAAAGTCCAGCAATCTTGAAGGCTCAATTTCTAATCCTTTGGCCAGTTCCAGAATTGTGCCGAGTGTAATATTGTGTTTTCCGTGTTCAATTTCGCTTATTCTTCCATCTAGCAAAGAGCAATTATGGAAAACTTGCAGTAGGAACATGCTCTTTTCTTTACCGTTTCTAGTTCCTGTTTGGTTATTCTGTTAAGATGCAGAGTTTCTTAAAAAGCCAATCTCATATATGAGATTGGCTTTTTAAGAAATCTTGCTGTCGGCCTTTTGATAAGTTCGATATGTCATCTATCTTCTTTCATTGTGGCATGATTCAAACATCCATTTCTGATCTTTAACCGTCTTAAAAAAAACTTTCATTTTTTATGGGCGCATGGGGACACTTTATCGTTTTATTGTTAAATCGTGAAGTAAACATTTCGCCTGAGTTGAATTTTTATCAGGTAATAAATATTGTAGAGTGGAATTCGAGGAGAAATGGTAGAATATAAAAAGAGATTATGAAGCAAAAAAACGATTTAAACTAAATGTTCTCTGGATTTTTAATCTGAAAACGGGAAATATTTATTCTTAAAACGATTTACTGAATTCTCGTAATATAGTGAACTATAAACTTATTTCGCCTACTCATGGCTCTATTGATTTGATAACTACATACATCTTTCCCACATCCTGTTTAAAGTTCGCTTTTTACCCTCTAAATATTAGAGTAATAACATATTAATCTTCCCGAAATATCTTGAGATTGATTAGGGTAGCCATTGCGGGGGGTTACTTAAAGTAAAATAATATTAGGTGGTGAAGGAAAAAAATTGCCCATTATTATACGAAAAGTTACTAAGGAGAATCCCTTATTTGAAAATTTTACC
Organism: Chitinophagaceae bacterium; assembly: GCA_036383515.1. Taxonomy (GTDB): domain Bacteria; phylum Bacteroidota; class Bacteroidia; order Chitinophagales; family Chitinophagaceae; genus CADEDV01. The sequence goes on from DASVOE010000122.1 coordinate 29,139, forward strand.
TTACTTTGTATTTATAGTTCTTATCAAGACGAAAAAACTCCAGTTGGGACTGGAGCTGGGATAACATAAATAGGAAATATTTTCAAAATCAAATTACAAAATGTATTCTTTCCTACCAAATATATTCCTCGTCAAACTGAGTAAACGTATTTGCGTTTTCTTGATACCTCCGAAGGGTGTTTAAGTACCAATAACCACGATGCTGTGAGCAATAACTTTATGTTGTTTCTACAACAGCGAGGAGGCCGCCTCAACACAAAAACACCTCGGCCAAAATTAAAGGAGGAAATCATATGAATACACGTAAGGCTATTTGCCCCAAATGTGGGTCGTCTTGTGATATCATCTTTAGATGGAGTTACACACACCCAGACACAGGCAAAGAAGTAAGGGCCCACAAAAGGCCCTTTCCAATCTTTGTTTGTTCATGTTCGCTAAAACGCAAATCATAAGGTTCGCACCCTTATGAGTATGAGGCCCGCTGTTTCTACAGGGGGCTTTTTATTTTAATAGCGTAAATCTCGTAGGATTATTGTCAGATGCTCAATTTTTTTACAAAGGCTGCGCTATTTCTATATAAACGGAAATAATTAACCTTGAGAATCTAACTTTTACGATTTTCTTTAGATTTTTAAGAACTTTTAAAGTTTAATGCTAAAATCCTGCCTATTTAGAATTTTAAAAGATTCTTTTCGGAGGGTGTGGATAAAACTTTCTAACTAGGCACAAAATTAAGAAAGTTTGATAAATAAATTTAAGGTAAAATAGTCGAAATGTCCAATTTTTAGAAAAATTTAGAATAAATGCTGAAAATGGGTCTTTTATTCTAATCTACCAATAGACCCTTATTTAGGCAAAGGGATTGAAACATAGGAAACCTGATTGGAAAGTAGTTGAGGGGGTGACCCTAACCCATCTTGGAGTTGATAATAAAAGCGATTGAAGAAAAACTGTTAACGCTATGAGCCTTTTTGATAACTTTTTAAAAGACTGGCTTAAGACTTTATCGTATATTTTTTTTAAAACCACTGAGATCCTTGTATAAACGATTAAACAATTATTTTTCTTTAAGTAACGTTCATTTCATTTTTTACCAGAGCTTCATATAATTCCACAATTTTATCAATAAGATTAAAAGTGCAATAGTGGATAATTCAAATTATTGTCAATAGTTCCATTTACTGAATTTGCACCCTCATAATTGGTTTGAATGTTAACAATCGCTGCTTCTTCATCAAAACTTTTGGTGCTATTCTATTCTTTAACAGAAGCAGATTTTTCATTTAAAATCCAGCAATCTTGAAGGCTCAATTTCTAATCCTTTGGCCAACTCAAGGATAGTAGCAAGCCTGATATTATGTTTTCCGTGTTCAATTTCACTTATTCTTCCATTTAGCAAAGAACAATTATAGGAAACTTGCAGTAGGGACATATTTCTTTCTTTTCTTATTCGCTGGAGATTTTCTCCAAATTTTTTCTTAGTCGTTTCTATTTCCTGTTTAGTCATCATGTTAAGGTGCAGGATTTCCTAAATAGATTCGCTCTCATTTATGAGAGTTAAGTAAAAATTTCCAGTACTATTGTAAAAAAACCACTTTTAATGGGTCCAGAAGAAAGAGATTCAGGGATAGAATGGTAGAATACAAAGCAGATACAAAGTCTAAAAAACTACTTAAACTTAATGCTCTCTCGATTTTTTGCTAAGAAACGCAGAGAACTTGGCCATGCGCTGCGAACCTTAAATGCTGAAGCTTATTTAACGGATGTTTTAATGTTCAAACAACAATTCACATGAAATGTGAGCACTGGTTAAAACTTCACGATGTTATCTTTAACCGAACCAGGATTTCATTTAAAAATCCAGCAATCTTGAAGGCTCAATCTCCAACCCCTTAGCCAGTTCCAGAATAGTGCTAAGCGTAATATTATGTTTTCCATGTTCAATTTCGCTTATTCTTCCGTCCAGCAAAGAGCAATTATGGGAAACTTGCAGCAAGGACATGTTTCTTTCTTTTCTTATTTTCTGGAGGTTTTTTCCAAATTTCTTTTTTGCTGTTTCGAGTTCTTGTTTAGTCATTCTGTTAAGGTGCAGAATTTCTTAAAAAAAATCACTCTCATATATGAGAGTGTAACAAAAAAATATTTAGCTTTGGAAAAACTCGCCTTTATGATAGATTTTGAAAATCATATAAAATTTTGCAGCGAAGCTCACCGCTACGTGAAAAGATTAAAAAAAGGTCTTGTTGTGAGTGATGAATATTACTTGGAGACTTTTTCCTGGTCTGGATTTCCAGAACACTTAAGAGATGGTTAGATCTAGCCTTTGTAATTGAAGAGCCCTTCGATTTCAAATACAAAGAGGCGTGGACAAAACTAAAAGACTTAGATACACTTATAAATAGCTGCGTATTTTCTTTTATTACATTTCAGGAAGCTTGGATGGAGTCATAGTTTTCCACAACCCCAATCTAAAAACAAAACATTATCGTACAGGAAATATTAACGTGCGTTAGGTAATTGGCGTTAAAATTATTTAAATACTTAAGAGCCTTGAATTTATGCAAGGTTAGGTGAAGCATGAATGCAGGATAAGTGTTTTCTAGAAAAAAATAAGTGTTTTTGTGTAGAACGTGTATGGTTTCTCAATATCTTGTCACAGAATTGTAACCCACCTTATCCATGCACTTTCTAGATAGTTGCCATAGAAGTAACTGCTATTTTTTCCGGTATCTAAGTAAAAACCTCAAGTCATCCATTATCTCTATCGTTGAATCGTTTGCCACGAACCAAAAATCTGTAACCAATCACATGGATAAGGAGATGGAAATTGTTGCCGCTTTTAAAAAAAAGGATGCAAAAGCATTTGCACACATTTTTAAATTACATCGGAAGGCGTTGGTTTATTTTGCCGAAAGAATCCTCGATATTCGTGAGGAAGCTGAAGACATTGTAGCCATTACTTTTATAAAACTTTGGGAAAAGTATGACAATTTTGATAGCCTCCCGGCAATAAAATCTTTTCTGTACGTTACTACCCGTAATGCCTGCATAGATTTTTTACGTTATTCAAAACGGGCATCTGCTTCACAAAAGGATTATTCTTATTGGGCTGATAATAAGGAAGACGAAATTCTTCATCTTATGTATGATGCAGAATTACTTGTTGAGCTTGACAAGGAAATAGAATTACTTCCCAAAAAATGCCGGGAGATTTTTAAGCTTTCTTATTTTCAAGGTCTCCCTACCAATGAAATAGCTGATAAACTTGGTCTTTCAGTTAAAACGGTCCGCAATCAAAGAGCAAAAGCCGTTCATCTTATACAAGCAGCATTCCTTAAAAGAAATATCGCAGTCGGTCTTTTGATTGGCTCGATATGCCACTCATCCTCCTGCATTGTGGCCTGATTCAAACACCCATTTTCCTATCTCAAACTTTCTTCTTAAAAGAAATTTTCATTTTTTATGGGCGCATGAGGATACTTTATCGTTTTATTATTAAATCGTGAAGTAAACATTGCGCCTGAGTTAAGCCTTTATCACGTAATAAATATTGTAGAATGGAATTCGACGATCGGATACCGAAGCTAATAGCAGGGTACCTCAGAGATAATCTTACAGCAAGTCAACAGCAAGAGTTGTTTGATTGGGTGAATGAAACTGAGGTAAACAGACTTTATTTTAGCAAGGCAACAGACGAAAAACTACTGACTGAAAAGTTTAAACATTTCAACCGGGAAGATATAACCCCTCGCTTAGATAAGACACTTGAGAGCATAGACCATGACAGTAAACCAACAAGTAAAAGCATACTGCTGAGGATGAAAAGATATGCCATTGCAGCCTGCCTTATGCTGATTGCTAGTTCCCTCGTATTCTTCCTGACCCGGGTTTCCACAAAAAAAGAAATTGCTGCAACCAACACCACCACTACTAATAATAACGATGTGCAACCAGGAATTGAAAAAGCAGTTTTAACCTTATCGGATGGAACTAAGATTACACTGGATAATACAACGAACGGAACAATCGCCCAACAGGGTAATGCAGTTGTAATGAAAGAAGACGGGTTATTAGCCTATAATTTAGATCAGGCAAAATTTCAAAAAGAAATTCTTTATAACACCTTAACCACAGCAAGAGGTGAAGAATTCAGATCATTAGTATTGTCGGACGGCACTAAAGTTTGGCTCAATTCAGTTTCTTCCATTCGTTATCCTACTTCCTTCATTGGTGACGAGCGCAATGTGGAAATAACAGGTGAGGCTTATTTTGAAGTTGCCAAAAATCCTTCCAAACCTTTCAAGGTAAAAGCAAATGGAATAGAAGTAAAAGTGTTAGGAACTCATTTTAATGTTAATGCTTATAATGATGAACCTACTACGGCTGTTACTTTGATTGAAGGCGCTGTAGAACTAAAGAATGAAGATGGAACTCAGCTTTTAAAGCCTAATCAACAAGCTAAAGGTTCCTCCATCGGAAAAATTGAGTTAATAAACGACCCGAATATTGATGCTGCAATTGCGTGGAAGAAGGGCTATTTTCTTTTTAAATCCCTAACTGTACCAGGTCTTATGCGCCAAATACGTCGCTGGTATAATGTAGAAATTATTTATGAGGGTAATATACCACAAGAACGTTTTGTAGGAAAAATATCAAGAAATAGCAATTTGTCAGAATTGATAAAAGCCTTAAAAGCGGAAGGGCTGAACATCGTTTTTGAAAATAACAAGATTATTATTCGTAGTTAATAAGATATAAAAACGAATGGATCATATCAATTCTTTTTTATCCTGTTTACTTACTTTAGATTTTTTGAAACCATTGACTAATGAGCCTTACCTAATGTTTGATACTTTGAATAAACCAATAAATGAAACCGCCACCTTTAAAGCTTATATTCTTGTTATAAGACTGTTCTGATCAACAAGGTTGGCCAATTAAAAACTGTATGAGATATCTATGAGATATTGTATCCTTTATATATCTATTCCAGCTCTTATGCTGGTGGCGTCTGTCATTTATGATTTTCCTCAAAATTTTACAATAGTATATTCCAAGCAGCAATTACAAGAAAAACGAATTATCAAAGAACTTGGAATAGGTGATATGGCTTCAAATGGTGAATTAAATAATATTATTAATCCCCCTTCTTCAGAAGAAAAAAATGTCTGATTTTAAATACTAACTGGTAAAATGGCAACAAAAATAATTGACTTATAAAATGTTTTTAAAAATGCACAAGCAGGTAAGTATCGAATAAATATCAACAAAACAAAAACCAGGAATGCTGAAGACATCCCTGGCAGTTTGTCTGGATTATTTAATCAACATAAATGAGCTCTACATTAATTGTCTAAACCAAACAATGCAAAAGTATGCAAACTACTGGTTATTTGAAGGCCTGTTTATTGACCGTGCCTCGTGGGACCAAAATACTTCGAATTATGAAATTATCTCTGGTCATGCTGATCATTTCTTTCCACGTTAGCGCAAACGGAATTGCACAAAAAATAACACTAGATTTAAAAAATGCATCTCTCGAAAAGGTGTTTGAGGCCATTGGGAAACAAACAAGTTTTGATTTTATTTATAATGAGAACACACTCAAGATCACAAAGCCGGTAACCATCAATGTAAAGAATGCAGAACTTTCCCAAGTTTTAGAATTATGTTTTAGAGATCAGCCTGTGAAATATACAATTGCGGGCTTATTGATAACAATAAGCCCACAATTTACTGCCGAAGAGTCAGGGAAAACTATTCCTCTTTTTGATACACACGGTCGTTTCCTAGATATTTTTGGTAAAATAACTGATACGGCAGGAAATCTCTTATCAGGGGTATATATAAAGGCAAAAGGCACTAAAAATGAAACTGCTACTAATGAAAATGGTGAATTTTCATTGAAGGGAGTTGATGAAAGAGCTATTTTAGTAATTACCAGTGTCGGTTATGAAACGCAGGAAATAAGTTTAAATGGACGAATTGAAATATTTATACAATTAAGAATTAAAGTAACAGAATTAGCTGGAGTAGGTGTTACTGTTCGTAATGGTTATCAGGAATTAGATAAGACTGTCGCACCAGGTTCATTTGATTATGTGAGCAATCAATTAATCAATAGAAAAGTAACTGGAAATATTTTAAGCAGGATAGAGAATCTCACATCAGTGTCTTTTAATAACGCCAATGATGGTATCTTGATCAGAGGGAGGAGTAGCATATTTTCAAATGTTACTCCATTGATTGTGCTTGACAATTTCCCGTATGACGGTAATATTGATAATATAAATCCAAACGATGTTGAAAGTATTACAATATTGAAAGATGCAACGGCCGCTTCTGTATGGGGGGCGAGAGCGGGAAACGGAGTTATTGTGATTACGACTAAGCGAGGCAAAACTAATAAGCCGCGAATATCTGTAAACACCAACATGTCGTTTGGAGAAAGGCCTAATCTTTCACGAATGCCCATTATTTCAAGCAGTGATTACATTGAACTTGAAAAATATCTATTTGATAAGGGCAGATATACTACCGATGAAATGATCAATAGCTCCAATAATGGTCATCCTCCATTCACTCCAGTGATAGAATTATTGATTGCCAAAAGGAATGGAACAATTTCGGCAACTGAAGCCGATAATAAAATTAATGAGTTTAAGAATATTGATGTCAGAAGCGACCTTGAAAAATATTTTTACAGGACTAATATTGTTCAACAACATTCAATTAATGTAAGCGCTAATACGCAATATATAAACTATTATTTTTCCGGTGGGTATGACAGGAATGTTTCTGAATTAGTGGGAAATGCATCTAACAGAATTACATTTCGTACACAAAATACATTTAAAGTTAAGGAGCGAGTTTACATAGATGCCGGAATAAATTTTGTTCAGGCTTCGAGTAATCTTGGAAGTAACACCGGAGCTTCATTGAACAGCGGTGCCGGTAAAGGACTTTATCCGTACGCTGATCTTGTGAGCGATAATGGCGAGGCGCTAAGATTGGTAAGAAATTACAGGACTTTATATATCGACACTGTTAAAGGCCCTCCTTTAGACTGGACATACAGGCCACTGGATGATATTTATAACACTGAAACTATTTCAAAAACCAGGGATTATTTGATAACAGCAGGAATAAGATACAAAATAACCTCATCCTTAAATGTAGAATTCAAATATCAATATGAAAATGCTATCATTACAATTAGTAACCAAAGCAAGGTAGAATCCTTTTTTGCCAGAGACTTAATAAATAAATACTATCAACCAATAGCAACCAATAAATTCCCGATTCCAATGGGAGGCATTTTGAATTCTATTAATTCAGAAATAATTTCTCATCAGGGACGAGGCCAATTGAATTACAAAAAAACCTTTAACCAAAAACATGAGATTGCGGCTATTGGCGGATGGGAGATCAAAGATATTCGGGGTTCAGGATACAGCAACAGATTTTATGGATATATTAAAGAAGGTAGTATTGTAAATGGAAACTTGGATTTTATTACAAAGTATAAACAATTTGATAATCCAGCTTCATTTGTCGCAATTCCAGGTAGCTCGCAAAGTATTTCAGGCAGCCTTGACCGATTCATTTCTTATTACAGTAATGCTTCATATACATATGACAATCTTTGCACTTTTTCAGGAAGTATCCGGCACGATGCAGCCAATTTATTTGGAGTAAAAACCAATCAGAAAGGTGTTCCTCTATGGTCAGCTGGACTAGCTACCCAGATAAATAATTTTACATTTTATAAAATCCACTGGTTGCCATATTTAAAAATAAGGGCTACTTATGGATATAACGGAAATTTTTCAAGACTGGCATCAGCATATCCGACAATGACTTATTCAACAACACAAACTGGAGCACTTCTGGGAAACCTTCAAAGTCCTCCGAACGAAAAGTTAAGGTGGGAACAAGTAAGGATTTTGAATTTTGGACTTGATTTTGCCATGCAAAGGAACAGAATTAGTGGAACAATTGAATACTTCAGAAAGAACTCAAAAGACCTGATTGCACCCGCTCCAATTGACCCCACACTTGGAGTTTTTGTAAACAATGCCAGCAGTTTTATTGGAAATGTGGCATCAATGAAAGGCAATGGCTTTGAAATTGAGTTAAACAGCCGCAACATTGACGGCGTTTTTAAATGGCGAACTAATTTCATATTCAGTTATACGTTAAACAAGGTTAGTGAGTATTTATTTCCAGTTTCAACAATGGGAAGTATTTACTTAAACGCAAATCAAAGCATCACTCCCATAATTGGAAGACCAGTTTATACAATGTACAGTTATCAGTGGGCAGGGTTGGATCTTGCTGGTGACCCGATGGGTTATGTTGGTAAAATACAAAGCAAGAATTATTCTTTGATCAGCAGTACAACAAAGCTGGATAGTATGGTTTATAACGGCCCAGTGCAGCCGCCTTATTTTGGAGCCTTTAGAAACACATTTGAATGGAAGAATGTTTCTCTGTCATTAAATATTAGCTATAAGGGAGGGTATTATTTCAGAAAAACTTCTGTCGATTATAGCTCACTGTTTAGTTCATGGACAGGCCATAGCGATTATATTTTGCGTTGGCAAAATCCAGGAGATGAAAAGTTTACCAATGTTCCTTCTTTAATTTATCCCTCGAACAATGCCAGAGATGCCTTTTACGCTGGATCTGAAGTCTTGGTTGAAAAAGCAGATCACATTCGGCTTGAAGATATCAGATTGGATTATTCAATCACTAATAACAAGAGAAAGAAATTTTCATTCAGTGAGATGAATATTTATATGTATTTAAGTAATTTGAATGTATTGATATGGAAGATAAATAAATCTGGTCTTGATCCCTATAATCTTTCTGGCACTGCAAAAGGTAAGATTATTTCATTTGGTCTATCTATTAGTTTTTAGTTATAAAATTTTCGAGATATGCAAAAAATACTGATAAGCCTTCTTCTAATCATTGTTAGTGCTATGTTTAGTTACTCCTGCAAGAAATCAAACTATTTGAATGCCAAGCCAAATGATGCATTAGTAGTCCCAAAAACGCTTAAGGATTTCCAGGCATTGATGGATAATGATAATGTTATGAATGGATGTGGTGACAAAAATGAAGGGGTAATCCCCTCCTTTGGTCAAGCCGCGTCGGATGATTATTACGTTGTAAATGATGCCAGTTTTACAGTCATTCATGATGCACATAGGTATTTATATACATGGAATGATGACCTTTACGGTAGCTGGACTTGGTATGACTGGGCATTCCCATATAACGCCATTTTCTATTCCAATCTCGTTTTAGATAACCTTTCAGGATTAGAAATTTCGCCAAACGAGCAATCTACGTATAATAATATATGGGGCAGCGCATTGTTTCACAGAGCTCATATGTTTTATCAACTTGCCCAAGTTTTCGCTCCCCATTACGATGTTGGTACTGCCAATACCGACTGGGGTATTCCTCTAAGACTCACAAGCGATGTCAATGAGAATATTAGGAGATCAACAGTGCAACAAACCTATGGCCGAATACTTGGAGACCTTAAGGAATCTATCAATTTCTTACCAGATACTGCGTTGTATAAAACACGGCCTTCTAAGCTTGCTGCCTATGGATTACTTGCAAGGGTATATCAAACAATGCAGAAGTATGACAGCTCGTTTTTTTATGCTAATAAATATTTGCAGATAAAGAATAATCTCATGGATTATAATGGAATTACCGTTTCCAATACTACTTACCCTTTTCTAAGAGATAATAATGTCGAAGTGGTTTTCAATTCGATTTTATTGGAAAGGGCAATGCCGCTTTTAATAAGGAGTAGGGCAAGAGTTGACAGCATTTTGTATTTTTCTTACAGTAATAATGATAAGAGACGAACGTTATTCTTTCGGGATGAAACTGCAACAGGAGGAAAGTCCTTCAAAGGGTCATATGATGGTGCTACTACACTGAAATTTGGAGGAATTGCAACAGATGAAATCTACTTGATCAGAGCAGAATGTTACGCCAGATCTGGAAATATTCAATTAGCCATGAAAGATTTAAATGATTTACTGCGTACGAGGTGGACCAAAGTCGGCAGCACTAGTACATATACTGACCAGTCGGCTATTGATCAGGAGGATGCATTAAATAAAATTTTTACAGAAAGACGAAAAGAACTGTTATATAGAGGGTTAAGATGGACGGATTTACGGAGATTAAATAAAGAGGGCAGAAACATAATCGTAACAAGATATGTTAATAACCAATTCTATAGGCTTCTACCCAATAGTTTAAAATATACTTTTTTAATTCCACCAGAGGTAATTGGTTTTAATCCCGATATGCCCCAAAACTCAAGATAACTTTCAAATATTTTTTGGGAAAACTGTATCAACAAATTTACTATGCAGCATCGAAATAGAATCAGAATAGGATTATTGCTTGTTCTAGCTTGTTTTAATAATTGTTCCATGTTATGGGCACAAAGTAATTTCAGTGAATTAAAAAGTATTAAAGAAAAAGGGATTGATTACAAACCCTTGAAAATTGGGGAAAAAGTACCGGACATCTTATTTGATAAAATTGAAAATTATACCAGTAATAAAGTCAGGATATCTGATTTTAAAGGAAAACTATTGATCCTCGATTTTTGGGCGGTTTGGTGCACGGTCTGCATAAAACAATTTCCTAAACTGGATAGCCTGCAAAGCATGTTTAAGGAAGAGATCGTAATCATGCCGGTGGGTTTTGATGGACGTGAAAACGGAAGTATCAAAACATTTTTACAAAGTCGGAAAGGGACCCAATACGAAATAAAGATGCCAACAATAATTCAAAATAAACAAGACACCATTTTGGAACGGTTGTTTCCTTTTGATGGACTGCCACATGAAGTTTGGATTGATAAAGATGGGAAGGTGATAGCAATAACGGACCACGAAAAAGTTTCAGCGGACAATATCAAGAAGGTTTTGACGGAAAGGAAAATTGACCTACCGGGAAAGAAAAATGTAGTACGTATATCTAGCACTTGCTCACCTATATTACTAAATGGGACTAACAAGCCTGATTTCCTATATGGATCTATGATAACAGGATATAACGATTCTCTGTCTTTTGGAGGAGTATTTGGCAAACAATGTGATTCGTCAATAATTCGCCTGTTCAACATTAACAAGAGCATATTTGATTACTATAAACTGGCCTATGCAGATCAAATAAAGGGAAACAAAGATGATCCCGAAAATGTAATAATCGTCGAACCCACAACTATTCCTTTTTATAAAGACTTGAAAGATATCAGAAGTGCTAAGAGTTCAATAAAGGATGAACTAAGGCGAAACAATCTGTTTAGCTACGACTTAATATTGCCTAAATATTATACTCTAGCCGACGCTTATAAATTTATGATTCAGGATTTTGACAGATATTTTAATATAAAAAGCTCTATTGCTAGGCGCACCGTCACTTGTCTGGCATTGGTAAAGGTACCGGGTAAAGAGGATAAATTAAAGACTTCGAATAATGATCAGCTTCCGTTGTTTAAGATGTTGGATGAGTATAATGTCACAATACGAAATTATTTTATCAAAGTGCTGATCGATCATTTAAAAAATTTTAACCCTACACCATACTTTATGATAGATAAAACGGGATACGAAGAAAAAATAGATATTGATTTTGAGGTCAAAAAACCTGTTACCTTGGACAATATTAAAATGGCCTTGAAAAAATATGGTCTTGATTTACAAATAATGGAAAAAGAAGTGAATGCGTTGATTCTTCATATCAATAGTGAAAAATAAGATATGGACCTGGGACGTAGATTTTCTTCGGAATATGAGACATCGCACCTATATTCGATTTAACCTTTTTCAACTCTCATATTACTTTTATTAGCCGAGTCTCTATTCTCAGTAATTTGTGTATCGCACAGCATCATAAGAGCTTTGTATTGCGGGAAGGAAATAAAAATAGCAACCGAATTGAAGTCTAATAATTTTACTAGCGTCGTCATAGCCCAATGAGCATACGAAATCTTCCCCTACTACACAGCCATATATATCTGTTTCAGCGAAAGGCACTTCATCGGGAATACCATCAAAATTGGCATCCAAGACTGAGATCAATAGTGCATTTGAAGGGGTTTCAGCATAATTTGCACAATGAAACCAATAACGGTTGGTCATTTTAGTACTAACAGTTTTTTTTGGCATGAAAGATACTGCCGCAATTGCAAGCGTTACAGCAAATAACCCTAATAAATATTTTTGCATACTTTATTTTTATTGGTTAAAAACAACCTACAAAAAAAGAGTGAAATTGATTTCAACACTAAAACTCCTGCTACTTCAGAAAATACCATGCTTCTTAAAAGTGAAAACTGAAGACAAAGAGCTGACGTCCTTATCTTCAGTTTTGGGGAATATCTTTCTTCCAAAGTACTTAAAGTTTCCCTCCGGCATCTAGTGTTATTCTACTTTGGTGCGAACGTCATCATAAGTGCTTTGAGTTGTGGGCAGAAAGTAAAAATTGCTACCGCTTTGAAACCTTGTAAGTTCACTGGCATCATCATAGGCAACTGCGCATACAAAATCTTCTCCCAATACACATCCATATGGATCTGTGTCAGAAAAAGGAACCTCATTTGGAAGTCCATCGTTGTTGACATCCTGGATAGCGATCAATGTTGCACTTGTAGGAGTTGTTGCACTGTTTGATGCATTAAACCAATACCTGGCTTGCAATTTGGAATTAGTTGCTTTCTTTGTCGTAAAGGATACTGCTGCGAGTGCCAATACTACAGCAAATAGTCCTAACAGATACTTTTTCATAATTTAATTTTTTAATGATCTTTGTTATGTGCCTACTCGTTTATGAAGGTTTTCGGCTTCGCCTTTTTTGCCCGCCAAAGCTCTACCTTTATTAAGATTCGGTAGAGAAACTTAGCGAAAGCGGATTTCGCAGCTAACACAGGGGGTGATCATCTGCCATCGTTGCAACTCAGACAGATCTTGTGTACACAATATTTTGTCCCAATAAGGGAATAAGAACTTTTTATGTGAATACTACCGGTGGCACCTCTGCCTCAACTCCCCTTCGCATTTGTTTTCTTTGCAATACAACACCTACCAGAGAGAGTAACAGGAAAAAGGTATTAAAGACAAGGTGCTGCCTCCATGTCATTTGCTTCAGCACCCCACCACAGGAACAGGGAAGATTCGGCGTAAAAAAGATCATATAGGCCAAGTAGACTGTAAAACCTGTCATGAGAGCTAAGGCACTGTAAAGCCCCCATAAACGGGTTCGTGGAAAAAAGAGTAGTACGGAAACCAAGGCCTCTGTGATGGGTAATGCTAAAGCTACAATTGCCCCCATGCTGCCAATAAGAGGTGATTTGCTCAAAACGCTTTTAAACGAAGTATAATCCATCAGTTTGCTTATCGAAGTGTAAACAAATAAAAGGATCAATAGACTGCTAATAATTTCAATGACTAACTGCCTTCTCATGGGATAAAATTTATTTTTAATAAATAAATATTTTCGAATCGTCACACCAGTCAATAAAACCACCCTAAGCAACTTCTTCCGAGTGCTTCTTACATAATGTAAAGTGGTGGTTATTTTGTTTAAATTCCGGTAAACTACTTTTCTGTAATGTGAACCGGTGAAGGATTTACAGTCCGGAGTAAAATCAGTGGCACAAATCCTTCAATAATTTCAACTGTGTAAAGATGGGGTCAAAAGCCACTAAAAAAAAATATAAGATGTTTGAAAAGCGTATAAATGTGTTTGAAATCTGAAAGAATTGGTTCGATAAATGAGTAGTAAAATAAAAAAATAATAGATTACACTTATTTTTCGGTTATAGATGAGTGATGAATAATTTTTGTAAGTAAGCAGAGTGATGGCGTCACATTATTTTTTTCGCAGAGAGCCAGGTGTAGCATTAAAATATTTTTTGAATGCGGTCAAAAAATTTTGCATAGAAGTATACCCGGTTAGCCTGGCGATTTCTTTTACCGGTTTATTTGTTTCAAGAACCATGACCCATGCTTTGTACATTTTGGCTTGCAACATAAACTGGAAGATGCCAGTTCCGAAAACCCGCTTGAAGCCACTCTTCAGCTTTGCTTCGTTTAATCCTACCTGCTGTGCCACTTCACCAATGGTAAAATGTTTGCAGGTATTTTTTTGAATGATACTTCTTGCTTCGTAAAGGTTTTGCATATAAGTAGTATAATCTTTTCCGTTATGATTTTTTTGCATCAGTAGCAATAACAACAACTCTCTAATGAGAGTATCGTAATACAACCGGCGCACTGGTTCCTCGTAGGTGCATTCCAGTAACTCGTTAATAATATAGGATACCTTGGAACTGATCCACCCATGTTCTTTTAATAGCAATACTGAGGAGGGCCCGGATACATGCTGTAAAAATTCATTTAAGTACGGAAATGTCTCCGCATACTGTTGCAGGATCTCCACCGGAAAATAGATGGTGAAGTTTTGGTACTCACCTGCCTGGTCAAAAAAGACAGTACCATCAACATCCGGTAGATAAGCCATATTAAACTGCCCCTCTTTCAAATGCATATCGCCCATATTGTTTAGATGGTAGCGTATGTCGTTTTTCAATAAGATAAAAATGGAAAGCGAAGGGACATTTCGTTTGAAATGCAGTAAAGATGGGCTTTGGATGTGATAGATATTGTAATGAACAATAAAAGGACCTGTCTCTATTTCCTGAAACACTAACCTGCCATATTTACTTTCGGCATACTTTACCTTACTATCCACGACAAGCAAGTCCGAGAATTCCCTGGGCACCGTCTGTTGCAAATCAAGCAGTCCATCCGTATCGGAGATGAGGTTAAATGCCATACACTGTGCTGTCATCATTCATTAGTTCTTTCAAAATGATTATAACCACAATCAAAGGATTACCTATGGGCAAACTTGTTTAAAGCGAGCATTAAATCTCGTAAAATTTATTAAGCCAGACATACGTCTTTAGACGTATTTAAACAGATTCTTTTCTAAGTCTTTTAGCTTAAAATTTGATTCAACTCCTTCGGATACAGCAGGAAGCGTCGTTATTGATCAAAGGAGGATTTACTTTCTTTCTCTTAGAATATTAATTTCGTTTTAGAAAAGTTACAGATTATTGTAAATTTCAAGAATACGGTTATTATTTACCGGTTCCACTTTTTCTAATTGATGGCTGGCCAGGTTTTCATACACCTCTACATAAAAATCAGATATTTTGTAAATCGAAATTAACCTCATTCTTATTTTTTTTTTCATAACATTCCTGCCAAATTCCCTGAGTAATTTAAAGCGGGTATTAAGATTGAACTGGCAGAATTCTCCCCGTGTCAATTTCATTTAATCAACTTAAGTGAGTAAAAAAATATAATTAGTGGATAAAGAGAAGCATGGCTACGGTTTAAACGGACGATGAAATGAAAATGATAATCCGGACGATTATTTTGTTTGCCTCGAAAGGTTCATGGTAGCCAACGCTTCTGCATTGTAACTATCCCTGATCTGCATAAATGCGTGAGTTGGATATGTGACTGCTCCTACCTTTTTCTTTTCGACAGTAGCTGAAAATCCTAAATGAATTTTTTTCTTTCCAAGCATTTTACCCCGCATGACCAGTTGATAAAGCGCCTGTCTGTATATTTTATACTCCTTATTATAAGCATAATTCAAGCCAATAATCATAGGAATATAATTATCCCCGCCAGTATAACTAAATACTACACCTACTGTTTTTTTCAAACTCTTATCTGATTCCGGGCCTAACTTTAATGAAAGAATTTCCCAGCGTGGATCGTTGGCTAAATTGGCAAAAAGTTTCCTGGGTAAGGTGAATGTGTTTAATTCAAGACTGTTGTTTTTCACATTCTCATACAGCGAATACCAGTGATCAATATCTTTTTCCGTGGGATTGGTCTCAATACTGATTTCATATTTCTCCAGGTGTCTTTTTATATATTTTTTGAAATGTGTTTTCGAATTTTTCGATAAACCCTGGTAAAATACTTCTGCGTTATCCCACGACAGATCGTTGACAATATTGTTATCAGGCATTGCTATTTTAAAAAATCCATTGTCAATGAGGAAACTCTCAAACTCACCATCAATATGTTGAAAATCCCGTAAAACAATACTGTTTGTATTGTATTTCTCCTGCAGCAAATTAACCTGATCGAAAAACAATCGCATGGCATCTTTCCAGAACGGAGAAGATTTGTCAATAAACAAATGTTCTCCTTCCGTTAACAGCGAACCGGTTGAAATTACTTTTGAAGTTAAATAGTATGGATCCCCTGCTCTTTTTAGCTCAACATTTTCCGAAACACCAGCAGGAGAAAGCATATCATCTTTCCACAATGCCGTTGTCAGAAAACCAGCTACCACCGGCCGGCTGGTGGCTATATCTTTTATAATAACATAATCAAACTCCCAGTTATTTTCCGGAAGGTCGTTATGTTGAAACGTTTCTTCAAGCAGTTGTAATCCATTCCAGTCAAACGTTCCTTTGTTTGCAAAAAGCTCATTCCATTCTTTCTTTTCTATATCATTGATGCTTTTATAATGATAAACTTTAAGCGACAATGCCTGGTTAATAACAGAAGCAACTCCTTTATCAATTAATTCCTGCTCTGGCACCGGCATCCTGAATGCTTTATAAATGTCTTCATACGTTACACCTTCTTCTTTCAGTGCCTTTGGTAATTCATCCGCCATTGTCCGGATCATCTGCTCAATCTGCAAAAACGTATGAAGGCGGGTAATCGTAAACCGGATACCTGTGTTCTTCATCGGGACAGCCGGAAAAATACCAAGGTTAACATAGTAGCCTGCATCCAGCATACGGCGAACCATATTGTATCCGACTTTGGGCAGGTGTACACCAACGAAGAAAACAGCCGAATCATTTTCAGCAATCACAGGCAGCCCGTATTTTTTGAGCACCAGGTTGGTGAATTTTATTCTTTCCCGCAGTTCCTCCTGCATATCGTAAATCTCACCAGTTAAATGAATTTTAGCAGCAGCAACAGCCGCACCCAATTGGGAGGGCTGAAGAGGACCTGATGTGATCAACGGGCCTCCGCAAGTCCGCACCTTTCTTGCCATTTCCTTATCAGGGTAAACCATTACGGCACCTCCTGTCGCAAACGCTTTTGCAAGGGAAGTAGCAAGCACCATTTTTGGATGAAACCGCCGCTTGTCGAGGACTGACCCCCTGCCATTTTTACCATGAATACTCATGCCATGTGCGTCATCTACATAAAAATGAAATTGCGGATAGGTATCCATCAACTGGTAAATTTCGTTTAGGGGAGCAGTATCTCCAAACATAGAATAAACACCATCAGCCAGGTACCAGATCTTCTGATATTTATCCCGGAGTGATTTGATCCTGTCTTCCAACAGGTCCATCCTGTTATGCCGCAGTACTTCGATATGGGTGCCCGCTGCAGCTAAAAGTTTTACCGCCGTATTTACCGAATTATGAACCTGCTGATCAGTGATGATAGCATCGCGGGAAGACATTAACACAGGTATATTGGCTATATGACCGAGTGTTGTGGTGGGAGTAACCACGCAAGGCGCTTCGAATAGCTGGTAAAACAGCTCTTCTAATTCCCTGTATAAATTTATTGAAACATAGGCCCTGGATTCAGAAAATTGTGTTCCGTAATTATCTATAGCAGCTTTAGCGCCTTCTTTTAGCCGGGAATCAAACTCCAGGCCCAGGTAACTGCATGAACCAAAATTGACAACTTTTTTCCCTTTCAGTATAATTTGATTGCCGTTGAGTTTAGTTTCATCCGTATACAGATGCAGGATACCTTTTCTCACACCATCCGATATGATCTGGTCGACTGTTTCGATAACTGCATTGTCCGATTTCATGCGAAATAGATGTTTGTAATAAACTAATACAAACTTTAACTTTATCCGGGATTTACAACACCCGCTAAAAGACTGGTTTTATAAATTCTTTCTACGCTTTTCTACGTAGTAATGTGATTATATATCTTAGCTTATGACAAAAACGCTTGATACACCCTATGTGTATTATGAATTGCAGGATGACCTGCTCATTGGCACATACAAGAAAGGTTTAAAAATTAATCTCGACATTGCGAAAGAGATTGTAAAAACAAGACTGGAGTTTATTGACTATAAGCCGAAATTAACGTTAGCTCTTAACCAGGGAGTTATGAGCATGGACAAAAAAGCAAGGGATTATCTTTCATCTGATGAAGGGATTCGTGGGGCTATTGCAGGAGCTATTGTGTTGGATACCCCGTTTGGTTCTTTTCTTGGCAATTTCTATTTATCCGTAACAAAACCAAAAATACCTTTGCGAATCTTTTCAAAAAAAGAAACAGCAGTGAAATGGCTTCAGCAATTCAGAAAATAATCTTGTCCGATGGATAACCGGTTCAATAAAATACGAAGACTCTTAACTGCCTATTCACTTGGCTACTTTGATAAGAAACTGGCTGTGTCTTCACGCATGGATGAAGTAGACGCTTTCATTTCCGGAATAAATATGCTGGGTGAAGAATTGAAAGAAAAAACAATTTCCAGGGATTATTTCAATAATATCTTTGACTCGGTTTCTGATATGGTATTTGTATTGGATAAACAGGGTAAAATAGAAAATATCAATAAGTCGGTAACCAACCATTTACAATATAGCCTGAGCTTTCTTACGGGGAAACCGATCAGTTATTTGCTGAACAAATCGCAACCCGACTGGTTCAACACGGTTTTAAAAGATATAGGGGCATCCCGGATGTCCAGTTATGAGACAGTTTTTAAAACCAGGGATAAACAGAATGTCCCTGTACTAATTTCTGTTTCATTCCTCGTTGACGGAAAAAATCAGAAAGGGAAAATACTTGTAACAGCTAAGGATATAGCTGCCCAGAAGAAAACACAAAATATTGTATTGAAAGCAATCATTGAAACGGAAGAAAAAGAAAGGACCCGGTTTGCAAAAGACATTCATGACAGCATAGGGCAGCAGCTTTCGGCGATAAAATTTTATATTGGAACTTCAGCAGATACTGTTGAAGATCCCAAACAGAAGTCGATCTTATTAAAAGCAAATGCGGCGTTGGTGGATGTGCAGGCCGATATGAGAAATATCTGCTTTAACATTATGCCTAAAAGCCTTGAATTTTTTGGATTGGTAAAGGCTGTTGAAGAATTATGTTCAAAAAATGAGCTTCTTAACCAGATAAAGATCACCGTTAAAGAATCTCGTCATTTCCCCAAGTTACCCGCTCAGCAAGGATTTGCACTTTTCAGGATCATACAGGAGTTTATCAATAATGCGCTAAAACATAGCAAAGCCGATACGTTGCGGATTGAATTTACCTGCAGAAAAAAAACAGCCCTGGTAACTCTGCTTGATAACGGCATAGGCTTCGATTTACTGAAGCTGCGTAATCATGGAATGGGACTTAATAACGTAAGGTCCAGGATCCGGCCTTATAACGGTGAAGTAGATATTATAAGCGAGCCTGGAAAAGGCACCCGGTATGAAATTTCAATTCCAATGGAAAATAAACAATGATAGTATGGAAGTTCCTGTAAAGATAATCCGGTTATTAATTATTGACGATCATCAAATGGTGCGGGATGGGATACGGGTCATGCTTGAATCAAGAGAAGATTTCCTCCGGTTTGAAATAGACGAAGCAGAGAATGGTGAAATAGCGATCCAGAAAATTTTGAAAAAAAACTTTGATATCGTTTTAATTGATTACCAGTTACCCGGAATGACAGGAACCGAAATACTGCAAAAAATACGTTTATACAGAGATGATATCAAAGTGCTGGCCCTTTCCAATTATGACGAACTTTCTTATGTAAAGAGTATGATACATGAAGGAGCAAATGGATATATCCTGAAGAACATTGACCCTTCCCAGCTGATTAATGCCATTCAATCGGTGCTGGCCGGCACTCCTTACTATTCAAACGAGGTAGCTCTCAAACTGATTGATTCCGCTAAAAATGTTGATCCACCTGAAAACATACAAAAGGGCGTATTAACGAAAAGAGAACAGGAAGTTTTGAAAATGATTGCCCTGGAAATGACCAATGACGAAATAGCGAAGTCTTTATTCATCAGTAAACGAACAGTCGATACGCATCGTCAAAATTTATTAAATAAACTCGGCGTAAAAAATACGGCAGGCCTTATCAAAGCTGCCTACGAATTCAGGCTGCTATGATTTCCCGGGTAAACTATTTACCAAAATTCAAGAACAACAAAAATCACTACATGAAATTTTCACTCGCCCTTGTTTTTATCTTAAGCGTTTGTCTTATTCCTAAAAAACAACCCGATATCGTTGCTGTTGCCGGGAAGCGTCAATTAAAAACAGGCGCTGAACAAACAAATTTATACGTGCCTTACCTGAAAGGGAAAAGAGTAGCTATTCTCGCCAATCCTACTTCCGTCATCGGGAAAACTCATTTGGTTGATAGCCTGATGCATTTAGGAATTAATATCGTCAAAGTCTTTGGACCCGAGCATGGTTTTCGTGGTAAAGCCAGTGCCGGCGACGAAGTATCAGATGAGATCGATGCTGCTACAGGCATACCGATAATTTCCCTGTATGGTGCAAAGAACAAACCTACAAAATCTGATCTCGCCGATGTGGACATCCTGGTATATGACCTGCAGGATGTAGGTGTTCGCTTTTATACCAATATCAATGCGCTATCGAGATTGATGGAATCCTGTTATGAAAATGGCAAAGAGTTGCTTATACTTGACCGCCCTAATCCCAATGGTTATTTAATTGACGGGCCTGTTTTAGATATGAAATACAGATCCGGTATCGGCATGTTTCCCATACCTATGTCGCATGGATTAACTGTTGGTGAGTTTGCACAAATGGCTAATGGCGAAGGCTGGCTTGCCAATAAAGTAAAATGCAATATTAAAATTATCCCGGTAGCCAATTACGATCATGATATGCGTTATACCCTGCCGGTAAGCCCTTCGCCCAACCTCAATACACAACAGGCGGTGCTCCTCTATCCTTCTACCTGCATGTTCGAAGGCATTTATATAAATCACGGGCGTGGCACTTATTTTCCCTTTACAGTATTGGGCAGCCCCGAACTGAAAGGCATTTATGATTTCTCCTACACGCCAACGGGTATTAAAGGAATGGCCGAAACCCCTTTATTCATGAACGAGGTTTGTTATGGATTAGACCTGCGTAATTATGATACAGAGCTGTTGAGAAAAAGCAGGAAGATAAACCTGCAATGGATCATGGAATTGTATAAAGCACACCCTTATAAAGAAAAATTCTTCGATTCGAAACTGAGCAGGCAAATGAATAATATTGAGATACAGATCGGATCCGGTTTATTCCGCCAGCAGATCATCGACGGTATACCCGAGGCAGCAATACGGGCAAGCTGGGAACCGGGCTTAAGTGAATACAAAGTGATGCGAAAAAAATACCTGCTTTATCCTTAAATAATTATTTGCGCAAGTGATCAACCCATTCCTTTCCCGAAATTGAAAAAGCAAAGGAGTGGGTTGGTCACAAATATTATCTCATAACAACAGCTATGTGTTGTTAATCCTGCGTAGTATAAGTAAAATTGATTTTATGAAAACCACCCGCATCTTTTACTACGATATAGCCGTTAGTTTTTGTTTTCAAATAAATGTATTGATCACCTGTTACATTCCCGGTATAATAACCAACTTTTAATGGGTCGCAAATAGCAAATCCCACGAAATTGAATATAGTAACGTTATCAAATTTTAATTCTTCAATTTGCCATGTTGGATACTCACTGATCACACAGTTCGTGAAATTAATAAAGAATTGTGGTGGAAAAGTACCCGGGCCCTTAATCAGGGCTGTACTTACCGTTGCAGTTGTCGGCGTATATAAATTACGGGTATAAGAAATGGTATTGCTTGAAGTAATAAAGTTACTATTGGCATCACCCCAGTTCAAAGAAACCTTGATTGTCTGTGCCACACCCACTGTAAATGCGGTGGGGTCCAGCGATAACTTTACCGAAGTCGTATTATCCGGATTAACAGTAGTTGTTACCAGCCCACTCGTCATCATGTTTGCCACGCCAGCAATATAATAGATTGAATTGCTAACATCAAACTGGTCCAGTGTATTATTGATCCACTGCACTATTACTTTATTATTTTCTTCTGTTACAGCAATAACAGGATTGCCGGGTAATTTATAAGTGGTTGTAGAAAGCGTATTACTGGTTACAATAGCACCATACGGATCTTTAACACGTATAGCCACCGTATTTGCAGCATTTTCGTTTAGCGCTTTGGCGATATAACTAAAAGTGCTGGCTGTATTTGGTATTGAAGGTATTGCTGCTTCAACATTGTTTTTAACCAGGAACCAGGTTAACACATCATTATCGGCGTCGGTAACCTGCGTACCTGTGATGGATACATAAGAGAATCCATGTTTTACTTCTGAAATAGTAAACGCCGACGGAGCTGTATTGTCTTTTGTCTTATAGGTGGCCTGTTTTTCCCTGCTTTTACCATCAGGAGATTTTGCAATTACTTTTACCTGGTAATCTGTATTGGGTGATAAACCTGTTATTGCATATTTTGTTTCAACAATGCTGCCTGCTTTAATCGTACCATTTACGTACACATCATAACTCACCGTTACATTATTGGGCAGGGTAGAAGCTGTCCAGGATATGAAAATACTTTTGTTCCATGCACTATCCATTTTTACTGTAAAATCAGAAGGAATGGGTGTATCGTTTGTAGAAAAACTAAAACTTGCCGTTGTTTTATTGCCTGCCGGATCACTTGCTGTTATTTTGCCGTTGTAGCTCGTGGCGACCGACAAGTTTTGAAGATTATAGGTGGTATTAGTTATTGCAGCAGCTACTACCTGGTTATTTAATTCAATGGCATAAGATACAGCAGCATTCTCCGGGTCTTTTGCCTCTGTCCAATTAAGGGTGGCGCTGTTAATAGTGGTGTTTGTTACCGAAACGGTGAATGCCTGCGGGGCCTGGTTTTCTTCGCTGCTTTTACTACATGCTATTAAACTAAAAGATAAGATCGATAAGGCATAAAAAAGGGGAAGATATCCTTTAAAGGTCCTTGTGCTCATAGCTAGTTGGTTTTAAGTATCGCAATGGTACATCAAAACCATTATTTCTTCAAACAAAAACATTGGTTTTGGGAAATTGCCAAGGCATAAACTGCAATATGCAAGCACTATTTTTTAAGTAAAAACTCTTAAAATGGTATTGTAGAATAAATACATCTACAGGCAATCATTATTTGTGTCACATAAACTTATACCTTGTTCTCATACTGTAAAAGCCCGATCATCTTGTCTGAATCAATAATTAATTTGAATTTTAATTACCTTGTTTTATATTTAATTTTCATTATGACAAGGTTTAATGGTTAATGTTTTTGATTAGAAATCCCTGCACCAGCAGGGATTTTTTAATAATGCTACTTGTGATAAGGATGTCGCTGGCAGGAAATGGGAGAGGAGTATACAGGCGTATTTCTTATAGAAGACACGTTTGATAAAATGTACAACGGGAAAAACTGCGCAACAATCTAGATTTAAAAACGAAAAATGACGAGCAGATCGTAAAACTCATTACTACCCTCCATTATCAAATTGGAGTTTTTCTTCTTTTTGCTTTTTTATAATACCAAAGCGATAGCTAAGACCCAAATAAACAATCAATCCATCTCTCCTGTTAAGAACAGATTGGTTTAAATTGGGAATGTATAATTCAGACCGTTGTTTGTTGGAATTAAACAGGTCGGAGGCTGTAAGTGTCAGGGATAGTTTGCCCTTTACCATATCCTGGCGCATCCCTGCATTCGCAATCATATTCGCATGTATATTTCCCTGGGGTGTTACTCTTGCTGAACGATAATTAAAAGTGACTTGCAGCATGGACGACTTAGTAAGATTGAAATTGCTGTTGAGACTTACCGTACTGGAATAAGTGGACTTATTTTTTATATAGCCAAGATTAGAGGCATCAATCTGGTTATAAAAAAGATTGGCACTTACGCTACCGCTAAAAAAAGCGCCGCCTTTGGCCGAAAGAATAAGCTCCAATCCGGCAGACTGGTCGTTGGATAAATTTTGTGTAGTCGTCAGGAGTGTTGAATCGTTCAGGGGAACTACGACAGATGTAAAACCAGCAGCTTTATAGCGATAATAAACGCTGGGAACAAAAGAAAAAATCTTGTTCTGCCATTTGTAACCAAACTCTACAGAATGAATGATCTCCGGTAAAAGTTTTGGATTGCCTGACCGTAAATTTCTGGGATCCTGGTACTCAGGAAATGGATTCAGCTCATCACCTTCCGGCCGGTTGATTCTTTTGCTGTAATTCAGTTGCAATTCACTTTGCTCTTTTATTTTGTATGATAAATGAATGGTAGGATATATCTTGAAATAATCATTGTTCACAAAAGAATCCAGGGTCACTAAATGGCCGCTTGTAAAAACAGCCTCACTTCTTAATCCAATTTCATAACCAAATTTCTCAAAACCTTTCTGATAAGTAGCATATACAGCATGCACATTCTCGTCATAAATAAACCGGTTGGTCTTAACGGGGTCTTTTATAAAACTATTTGCTACGTTATTATAATATTCGCCATAAAAATTCAAATCATTTTTATTGAATAAACCATCATACCCCAACTCCAGCTTAGCATCTTCAGACAAAGGATTTGTGTAATCAACTGTTAACTGGTTCTGTCTTGTTCCTTGCTTTATTAACGTATTCTCTAATTGTTTGGGATTAGAAGGCAATTGGTAGGTTGTTGTATAGTGATTATCCTCTACTTCATCTTCATTCGAAGTATTGAACTCTATCCTAAGCTCATGATCTTCTTTGCCAAAACCATGCTGAAAATAGATCGACCCATTCTTTTGTTTCTCATACTCGGGATCATAACGCAGGCGATTAAAATCCTGCACCAGGGTTCGCTGGTTATTGTAAGTAAGGTTTTGAGACCTGTCATTCCGGGTTTGCTTCCGGTAAAAATAGGTTGCAGAAGCGCCAATCGTATTTTTTTCACTCAAGTTATAATCAATGCCCCCGGTAGCGATATGCCCATGCGGATGTGCAGTAGAATTGGTGACCTGGTTGAAGAAACTTGTAATGGAATTATTAGTTATGTCAATATTGGTTCTGTCAATACTATTGTAGCGTTTTCTTGTATCCTGACGGAGACTATAACTTCCAAACAAATTGAATTTCCCGGGACGATAGTTCAGACTAAGGTTTCCATTATAGCGGTCTTTATTCCCGGTATTTACAGTAGCTGTTCCGTTGAAACCGTTTTTAATATTCTTCTTTAAAACAATATTGATAATTCCCGAAACACCATCTGGTCTGTACCGGGCGGAGGGATTCGTAATAACTTCTATCCTTTCAATCGAATTGGCTGGTAATTGAAGGAGTACCTCGGCCCGTGTTCTTCCCATTAAGGGATTTGGTTTGCCATTGATGAGTATCAACACATCGCCTGATCCCCGGAGACTTACATTCCCTTCTACGTCTACCTCAACCGTAGGCACGTTTTTCAGAATATCTGCAGCCGTTCCAGACCGGCTCATGATATCCTGGTCTGTGGTATAAATTTTCCGGTCAATTGAAGCGTTTAACTGCGATCGTCTTCCAACTACTTTTACTCCCTGGAGGGATTTGGAATAGTTAATTAATTCTAACGGGTCAATGGCGTAGGTTGTAATTCCGGCAACAATAGAGAAGGAAGAAGAATAAATATTATCATACCCAATAAAGCTGCATTTCATAACGTAGCTTCCACTGGGAACGTTTTCAATGGAAAATTTCCCTTTTTTATCCGTTGCAGTCATTTTACTCATGGTGCTATCAGGAAGATGCAGCAATTCGAGTGTAGCGAATTCAACAGGTTTTTGAGATAATTTATCAATAACAATTCCTGTTACAGAAGTCTGTGCACACGGCTGGAAACTAAATAGTAGGAACAAGGGAATAATAAAGCAGGACCGCAGCATTAAATTAAATTTCAAGTAAAGCTATTTTTATATTTTGAAAAGAATCTGAAGACGATAAAAGAAAGACCAACCCTTTTTATATGTTGGCACTGTTGTAACAGGTGTAAACAGGGTTGGCTGAAAGGTATTGCTATTAACTACTTTTTGAGATTTATTTTTTTACTTATTACCAGGCGGACAGCTCCGGTTGGTAAATAATAATTTTGAGAAGACGCTTCTCCTTTTGTCCACAGCGCACTTCCGAGTCCATTCATGCTTATGTTCCAGGTGCTGCTATTGTAGCCAATGGCGCCTTTGTAAATAATCGTTGGACCTATGCTCACCTTTCTATGTTTACCTCCCGCACTTTCTTCAGAAGTAAACGTAAGGTCAGCATTTCCCACGGCAGATGCAGTAATGAAAAAGTGTTTCTTAATAACCAGTGTATATGCATAACCTATTCCGGCACCCAATGCCGTAAAATTAATATTGGTGATACCCCTCTGCGGAAACCCACCCTGGATACTTTTAGGAACAAGCGAACTATCTCCTTTTACTGTTCCATAATATGCTATCCCACCATAGAGAACAGAACCTGCCGATCTTTTTTGCCATTCATTTTGCGTAATGGCAGCCCGGTAGGAGAACTTTGTTTTATTGGGCACACGATAAGCGGAAACACCCATCAGGCTAAGTTTCACATCGGGACGGTAATAATAGCGGTTGGGACCAGTCGCTGCATAGCCTTTTGGGCCGAGATAATATCCTTTGGGGAATACAGCAAGCAGGTCAATTGCCCACTTGCGTGGATACAAATGGAGTTGCAGATCGAGACCTTTTGTTTCTCCCTTTGCCGTGTCCTTATTCAAAAAAGCAAAACCATAAAACACATTTAATGAAAAATTATGGTAGGTGACGCCCATGCCCAGGTTCATTTTTGTGTTGGCCTTGTATTCAATATCTTTTTGACTCGTAGAGGGTATTGTAAACTTCAGGTATTTCTGAGAAAGATACAGGCGGGTGGTCAATTTGTTGGGATACGTTTCGTAATAGTTTGTATCGTTTGTCACTTTTCCCTGTGCCTGCACAGCAAAGGGGATCAATGCTGCAAAAATAAACAGCATTCCAGCAGTAGTATGCTTCTTCATTTGTTTTGATTTATACATTCCTTCCCGGATTAGGAATAGGTGAAGGTGGTTGCCAATTCTGTTGAAATTCTGTAGCTGTAACTGTAGTACAGCTGCGGTTTCTTTTTTATAATTAATAAAAATATACATGGTTTTTAGCAAAAGGTATTATCCCGTCAGTGTTATCTTTATTGTGAATTATGAAAGTCCTGATCATAGAAGATGAAAAAGAATTGAGAGAAAGTATTTACAGTTTTCTTTCGGGTGAGCAATATACCTGCGAGGAAGCGCCGGATTTCATCACCGCCATGGATAAGATATCCCAGTATGAATATACCTGCATCATACTCGACATAAACCTGCCGGGTGGCAGCGGGCTTGGTATACTACGGGAATTAAAAAATAATAATAAAGCAGATGGCGTCCTGGTTATTTCGGCCCGCCATTCAACCGACGATAAAGTATATGCGCTGCGCACCGGTGCTGATGACTATCTCACCAAACCTTTTCACCTGCCGGAACTCGCAGCCCGGGTGGCGGCTATCATCCGCAGGCGATCTTTTGGTGGAAAGAACGTGCTGCAGATTGATGAATTGACATTAGATATGAACGAAAGGATTGCCAGTGTAAATGACCAACCTGTAGAACTCACCCGCAAAGAGTATGAACTCCTGCTTTATTTTATCAGCAATAAGAACAAGGTTATTACGAAAACCGCCATTGCCGAACATTTATGGGGTGATGGCATGGAAGGTGCGGGTAGTTATGATTTTATTTACACGCATATAAAAAATCTCAGGAAAAAATTGGTGGGGGCCGGTGCCTCGGATTATATCAAATCCGTTTATGGCCTTGGTTATAAGTTTAGCATTTCCTGAGCAAGTAAGGTATCATGAATTTATTTACCAACTATAACCGGGTCAACCTTCTTACTACCATCCTGATATTTATCTTTTCCAGTATTGCCTTATTTTTTTTATTCAGATTTATACTGATCACCCAGGTAGATGATGACCTCGCTATCGAGAAGGATGAAATCGTGACCCACGTACAACAAAACGACGTGTTACCGGATATCATCTCTATAAATGATCAGCGTATACAATACTACGAAGTCAGCCAACCTTATACAAAAACATCGTTCCGCAGTTTTGTGGCGTATGATTCACTGGAACAACAAAAAGGCAATTTCCGTGAATTGCTTTTCGGTGTTCATGCTTCCGGCCGGGACTACAAAATATCCGTTGTTAAATCTCTTGAAGCTACCGATGATCTGCTCCTGCTGGTATTACTCGTTGTTCTCCCGACTATTTTATTGATGCTGACCGCTGCGATTATTATCAACCGCATTGTATTGAAAAGATTGTGGAAACCTTTTTATAATACACTGTATCAACTGAAACAATTTTCGCTCGGCCAATCTATACCACTTCATTTCCCGGCTACTGATGTAGAAGAATTCACTTTACTCAATAACACCCTGGCAGCAACTACCGGGAAGGCTCAGCAGGATTACCTCGTGTTAAAAGAATTTACTGAGAATGCTTCCCATGAAATGCAAACTCCCCTTGCTATTATCGGATCCAAACTCGACCTGCTGATACAGGATGAACACCTGTCTGAAACGCAAAGTATCGCTGTACAAACCGTATACGAATCTATCCAGCAATTGAATCATTTAAACAGATCGTTATTATTACTTGCCAAGATCGGTAATCGCCAGTTTGAAGAAACTGCAGTCATTCACCTGCGGGAAAAAATACAGGAAAAAATAGAGGCCTTCCAGGAATTATGGATCAATGAAAACATTGTTGTTACTTCTTCTCTGGAGGATGCAATCATTAAAGCAAACCCTATACTTACCGATATCCTGCTGAATAATTTATTAAGCAATGCTACCAAACACAATTCAAAGGAGGGAAGGATTGGAATCATCTTAACAGCAAATAATTTAATTATTACCAATACCAGCAATAGCGCAGCTTTGGATAGTGATCTTTTATTCACCCGTTTTTATACGGCCAGTGAAAAACCGGGACATAATGGTTTAGGTCTTTCCATCATTCAACAGATCTGTGATGTTTCCGGCTTCCATATTGTTTACTCCTACCAGGACTTCCTTCATTCATTTAAGGTTACCTGGCCGTCATCAACTATTTAGAACCTATCTCAAAAATCTATTTCACCCCTTCGGGATTTGGGTCAAACGTTATGTGCCTATGTTATAATAATACCATCCCTTCAGGATTCTAAGGCCGAAGGCCTGAAATTATTATAATACCAGAACGATTTTAGATATTAAATCCCGAAGGGAAGACATAAAAACATTTTTGAGATGGCTTCTAGTCAACTACCGGTGATCTTTTCTTTTTCGTTATTATTCTTAAAAAGGAGGGAAGGACAATCAACAGCAAAGGCAGGGCAACCACAAAGCCACCAATTACTGCAATAGCGAGGGGTTGATGAAGTTGAGCGCCGGTGCCAATACCTGAGGCAAGGGGCATCAATGCAATGATGGCTCCCAGCGCCGTCATTAGTTTGGGACGCAAGCGGGTGGAAACCGAATAGATGATTGCCTCATCAACATTATTGTTTTGTTTCAACGACTCTCTGAATTGAAGGTAAGTGAAGATCGCATTCTCACCAATGATACCCACAATCATGATCAACCCGGTATAGCTTCCCACGTTCAGTGCTGTACCTGTAATATAGAGTGCAATATAACTCCCTGCTATACCCAGTACAGCCAATAGCAGGATCAGCAATGCCACAAAAAAATCATTGAATAAAAATAAAATAACACCAAACACCAGCAGGCTGGAGGTGATCAATATCATCAACAGTTCGCTAAAGGATCTTTGCTGCTCCGCATACGCTCCTCCATATTCTATATGGTATCCCTGGGGTAATACTACACTGGCTGCTACTTTGTGTTGTATCTCTTTTATTGTACTTCCAAGATCACGGTTTTCCAACCGCCCGGTTACTACTCCCATGGACTGCAGATTCTCCCGCCGTATCTCCGCTTCACCTGCATTTACTTTTACGGTAGCCAATCTGCTGATTGGTACCAGCCTGCCCGAAGGCAGGAAGATCTGTAATTGCTTAATGCCTTCCACACTTTGTTGCGAAGAAGAAGGATACAACATCCTGATAGCAGATAATTGTTGTTTCTCAAGTATAGTACCACCGGAATTGCCTTGTAATGCAAGTTGCAATTGTGTTTGCAAAGCGGTTGGTGTTAAACCAAATTGTGCCAACTGCGTATTATCAGGAACGATACTAACAGATGGCCCTGAGATCACAATGCCATTGAATATATCAGCAGCACCGTCTACCTGCTCCACTACTTTGGCTACCTGTGCCGATAAACTCTGTAGTTTATTATTATCGCTTCCGAATATTTTTATTTCGATAGGCTGAACTGATTCCATCAGGTCGCCAAGCATATCGCCGATCACCTGTCCAAAATCAATTTGTAAAGCCGGTTGAGTAGATTCTACCTGGTGGCGTATCTCAGCAATCACTTCTTCTGTCGAACGCTTGTGCCCTTTTTTTAATTGTATCAGGTAATCGCCATCATTAGGTTCAGTAATAAAAAATCCCATTTGTGTACCTGTTCTTCTCGAATAGGTTGCGACCTCCGGTACCCTGACAATACTTTTTTCCACTTCCCGGAGCATGCGATCGGTTTCTTCCAATGATGTACCAGGCGGTGATGCATAATCCAGCACAATGCTTCCTTCATCCATTTCCGGTAAAAATCCTGTTTGCAGTCGCGGCAGAATAAACCAGATCGCCACTGCCAGCAAGATGATGATAACAACACTGATCAATGGTTGGTGAATAAAAAACGATACCCATTTCTGTTTTTTTACTGCTGTAGGTTTCTCTTTTTTCTTTTTATCGTAAGGTTTCTTTTTGTGACGGGAAAGAAAAAGCCAGCTAACCGGGAGAAAGATCCAGGTCACAAAAAAAGAACAGACCAGCGTAATGATCATGGTATTGGTCATTACTTTGAAATAAGCTCCGGCCACTCCGCTCATCAGTTCAAACGGAATAAAGATCACGATGGTACTAATAGAAGATCCGATCATGGCCGGCAACAGATAACGGATAGCTTTTGGAGCAACGATCGCTGGCGGTTCTTCCGGATGCTCTTCCTGTGTCCGGTGAATCTGCTCCATCACTACGATGGCATCGTCAATGATCAGGCCGATCGCAGCAGCGATAGCCCCGAGCGTCATAATATTAAGTGTGTAACCAATAGCATACATGGCGAGCAGCGTAAGACAGATCGTAACGGGGATCGTGATAAGGATCGTGGCACTTGCTTTCCATGAACGTAAAAATAAGATGGCAACAATAATCGCCAGTGTCAACCCTATCCATAAACTATCCGTGACGCCCCTTACCGAATCGTTTACAAAATCGGCCTGTACATAGTATGGCTGGATGCTGACGCCTGATGGAAGAACATTTTTTAATTCAGCAACCTTTTTTTCCATTTCAGCCGTGAGTGTAACCAGGTTAGTGTTAGGTTGCTTGATGATGGCGACCAGTAAACCTTCTTTTCCATTGGCATTTATTCGTGTATATTCTATGCCTTCACGAATTGATACATCAGCAATATCTTTTAATTGCACAATCCGTTTTCCATTATTCGATATGATGAGTTCCTTTAACTCGTCCAATGTGTTTACCGTGGCATCTGTAACGGTGAGATAGAGCAACCGGTAATCAGATAAATAACCGTTGGATTGAATAAAATTGGTTTGCGACAGTGCATTGGATATTATATCCGGAGTTATCGAAAGGGAACTCATTTTTTGCTGATCAAGTGTAAGCCAGTATTCTTTTTGTTTGCCCCCGATGATGCGCACTTCGGCAACGCCCGCTACCTGCGACAGGAAAGGTTTCACTGTATACATAGCGATCTGCTTCATATCGATCGGTGTTCGGCCAGTACTATTTGTTTCGAGTGTGTACCCGATCACCGGTAAGATAGACGGATTCATTTTTTCTACGGTGATCTGTACATCAGCAGGAAGACTGTTCCTGATCTGCGCAATTCTTGATTCAATCCGTTGCTGGCTAAGATCAATATTGGCATTCCAGTTCATAAAAGCTGCAATCTCACAACTGCCGCGACTGGTAGTGCTGCGTATATCGGCCAGGTCGGGCACCTGTTTAATAGCATTTTCCAATGGAATAGTGACGGTCACCATCATTTTACCTACAGGCTGCAAGCCGGCATCAGCAATGATCTTGATCTTGGGAAAAGTGATCTCCGGAAACAAAGAAGTTTGTAACCGTCCATACACAAAGAATCCTCCCATGATCGTCAATACGAAGAGAACACCCAGCGGATTTTTATATGTTACGAAGAAATTTTTCATTGCACTGAAGAAATGATTTTCACTTTTGCTGTATCCGGCAGACCATAATTGCCTGTCAATAAAATTTTATCAGTTGCAGCAAAACCGGGGCTTATGATCTCAACGCGGTCACCGGTTTGCATTCCTTTGATCACAGGTACTTTCACCGCCGTAACAGTATCGATCATTTTCATTACCCAGAAATTGGTTTGTGCTTCATCCGTCAGCACCGCTTCTTTAGGTAGTGAGGGCACATCCTTTAGTGCCGTTTTTGTAATCCTGACTTTAGCAACGAGATTTTGTGGAATCATTGTTCCTGCGTTTACACGCAGCATGACCGCCAGCGTTTGTGAAAAAGTATCCACGTTGGGTAGTACGGAAGAAATGACACCTTTTAAACGAGTGCCATCCGGTAAGAGAATATCCAGGGATTGACCTATACTTACAACACGCCGCAATTCATAGGGAAGATTGAGGAGGAACCCAAAGTCAGCCGCATCGCTGATCACTGCCAATTGTTCTCCGTCCTGTACATAATCTCCTGGTTGATGATTCAATTCCTGCACATATCCATTGACGGACGAAGTAATCCGTATCATCCCGGAAAACCGGAAGGATGAATCCAGTGCATTGATCATATTGCCGAGTGCATGTGCTTCTTTTGTTTTCAGGGTGAATGCCAGCTGACCCGCATTGACATGCTGCCCTATTTTCAGGTTCACTGATTTCAGGTATCCATTGGCCGATGCCTTTATAAAACTGCTTTGCAGCCAGGTGGATGTAGCATTGAGTTCCACATATTCTTCAAGTAGTGTATGCTGAATCCCGGTTACTGTAACAGGGGTCTGCACTTCCATCTGCGTGTCTTCAGCTACCGCTTGTTCTTTATGATGACAGGAAGCAGCAATGATCAACACGATAGAAAAAAATAATAAACGGGCTACTTGCATGTGACTGCGTTTTAATGTTTCCAATAATTGAGCTGGTTGATGATCCTGAGCCGGCTAATATTATGTTGTGTCAGCAGGTTCTTTGCAGCGAGATAATTACTAATGCCCAGGATGTAATCTTTCATACTGATATCACCAGTCTCAAGTAATTTATTATTGGCTATTACCAATGTATAGGCATAAGAGATCTGTTGACGGATCTTCTTTACCAAAAGATCCGTAGCTGATAACTGCTGTTGCCATATAGCTATTTGCTGCTGGTATTGACTGACAAAAAAATCTTTATTGGTTAATCTTGTTTTTTCCTGGAGTGCAATCTTATTATACTTTAGTTGTTTCTGCCGTCCGTCATAAATAGGTATGACCAGGCTCATGCCGGCGCTGAACCCAAAATTCTTATATGGAGTATGCTGAAGACTTGAAGTGAGCCCTGCATCGGTATAAGCACCAAGTTTGGGCTTATAGGAATAATCAATCAATATCTTTTCATTGACCAGCCGCAAGCTATCGGTAACAAAGGGCTGGTAAAAAATTGAATTATAAAACTCAGCAGCAAGAGTATCGGTAAGAAAAGGTTCCTGTAATTGTTCAATGCTGGTATCTGCAATACCGGCCAGGTAGTTCAGTGTGAGGTAATCGCTATTATATTGTAGTTGCCCCTGCAACAACATCAGTTCTTGTTGTTGCAGGGTAACATAAAAATTCAGGTAATCTGTTTGCTTATATACACTGGCCTGCGTAAGTTTCTTCAATACTTCTTCTTCTTTTTTCATCAGGTCATATACTTCCTGGTTAAAGCTCGTGATCAGCAGGTCGCCATAGGCGGTTATATATTGTTCTGTAATGACTCTTACAAGATCTTGTTCGGAAAGCCGTATCGTATCCTGCAGTGACCTGTTTTGCAGGGTGATAGTCCGGTATTGTGCAAGCAGGTTATTTTTTCCAATAAAATTCCTGTTCGCTTGTATCAGCGAAGTCACATTCGCGATATTACTCAGGGCTTCATCATATCCATATCCATGTATGATGGGTGCGTAACTAGCGCTATTGATAAAGTTGACCTGGGGTTTTGGTCCCGCTCGCAAAAGCTGGCTATCAATCTTATTAGAAAGTAACTGATTCTGATAACCTTTTAATGCCGGATTGTTTTGCTTTGCCTGCTGTATAAAAAAATCAATATTGCGGGATTGTCCAAAACATGATAAACACCCCAGTGCCGTATAAAGCATTAGAAAATACTTCATTCCCTTGTAAATTGAAATAAATAGTGCCGGCAATATACATTTTTATGGTGCTTAGTCTTTTACCTCTTTTAAAAACTTACCATTTTTATCAAATAGTACATCTGTATGATTTACGAGAGCTTCATAGACGGTTTCGCCATTGGATTTTACAATTTTCGAAGCTGCTTTGATCTTTGCATCCTTGTAGTGTTGTTTAACATATGCTGAAACAGGCGCTGGCAATTCGCTTATAGCTATATCTGTTTCGGTTTCAAGTATTGTTCCTTTTTTGTCAATTACTGCCGACATGGTTTTTCCGTCCTTGCTGAAATTAACCTCATAGTTGCCATCTTCTTTTTCCCAGGTTGCAGCGGTAGCAGGATATTTAGCTGCAAAGGCTGATTTTACAGCAGCAGGCACTTGTGCTTCTTTTAATTTTTGTCCACAAGCGGCAAGAACGCCGGATAACAGGATCGCTAAAAAAGATAATTTTTTCATATAAAATTTATTTTGTTATAAAAACGAATATCTAACCCGATTCTGTTTTAAATCTGTAGTGCCCGGCACTATATTGTCAACAAACTTTTCGACATTGATCCCCGTTCGGGTATGCCTCTCAAAAAGTTGTTGCATCCACTCAACAATTTCTATATAACAATCAAATGCAAGTGGCAACGTAAGCCTGTCCATTGATCTTTACGCCGAAATAGAAAATTATCATGGAGTAAGCCGAAAATCCATCTGTAGAGTAGGCAAACCAACAAACCTTATCATGAAAAAATTATTAAGTAAAACAATTCGTGGTTCGATCTTCGTAGCCACGATGTCACTCATCATTTCAAGTTGCAGGAAAGATGAAAGAGCAAATTCAGCAACGCCAAATGCAATGCTTGATGAAACAACTTATGCAAGTACAGTACCTGTATATGCAACATGTGGCACTATACCCGGCGATCTGAAGGTGCCCGAAGGCAATAAACTGGTAATGCAAACCTATGCCAGCGGTGTACAGATATACCAGGTGCGCAGAAGCGCTGCTGATCCGAATGTTTTTGTATGGGTAAACACAGCTCCTTCAGCAATGGTATATGCAAAGCCCGATTTTACCAATCCTGTTGCGGTTCATTACGGAGGACCTACCTGGGAATTCACGAAAGGACTTTTTAAGGATGAGAAAGTGGTAGGCACTAAATTGAAAGGCATACCGGTAGATCCAACGGCAGTACAATGGTTATTGCTCAAGGCTGTTGATTCCCTCTCTTCACCACGAAATAAAATAACCTACATTCAGCGCATCTGCACTACAGGTGGATTACCTCCTTCAACAGTACCCGTCGAATCCAACCTGGGTACACTGGATAGCATTCCCTATACGGCCAATTATTTATTCTATATCAAAAACTGAACAAAGAATATTTTTCGATAGGGCCTGGACAACCCAAGGGCTCGCCTTGTGCGGGCCTTTTTATGATTACTCATTAACCAGGTAACTAAAGATGCGATGAACAACACACTTATGAGAAGCTAATTAAATGCGGCATTAAATTATAAGTAGTAGAAAGAATAAAAAATTAATGGAGTACTCAATAAACTGGTTGTTCTGCACAAAACCAGGAATGTTACTGCTCATTTGATGTTTACTTCGGTTTTCGTGATCGCTAATTTGGACGACGAAATCAATAAATTAATTTAAACCAAAAATCAATTACAATGCAAATTGCAAAACAAACTTCCATAGTGAAGTTAACTTTTTACCTACTTGTTTTATTTACAGTAATGGCTGTTGTATTTTCCTGCAGCAAAGACAAAACTGCTGCTATTATCAAGGATGAAGATGTAATAGCCGGTATATCTTCACATGCTTCAAACAGGACCAGTACCGTTGCAGTTCCTTATGAAAATACAATTTATGTACCGTGTGCCAACGGTGGCGCTGGTGAATACGTGCAACTGAACGGCTATACTAATTTTTTGTATACAATCTCCTGGACAGATCAGGGGTTTACGTATGGTTATCATGCTAACTATCACCAGATAAAAGGAGTGGGCCTTAGCAGCGGTCAAACTTTTGTTGCCTCCGGAAACACAGAAGGACAAGTTGCAGCCTCGTGGCTAAATGAGCGGTGGGTCGCTATAATTAAAGACCAACTTCGGGTAATCAGCTCGAATACCAGCTTCGTTATCAAAAATACATATCATGCGGTAACGACTCCTGGAGGCGATGTTATAATGAACCTCCGTGAAAACGAAGTAAAATGTAATTAACGACAGGTTAAGCAGGTGGTAAATAAAACTAGCTGGTGATGAATAACTTTCATTGCCGGCTTTTTTATGTAAATGAAGACAGGCAAATAGATCACCCGTTTCAGCTAATCAGCTGACGCACGATGGAAGGATTTTATTTTCAAACAAGGCTGGGCATTTTCATTTTTTTCATCCTCGATCCATTGTAGCATCCGGCACCAAAGATCTTTTTTGAACCGCGTTTTGAAAAAACCAGAGTGACCAATCTTTTCTGCATTCAGTTGACTGGGCTTGATATGATACCATTGAATACTGGCAGATGTAAAATGGTCCAGTAAAGCCCTGACGCCGCTTTGCTGTGAACGCCAATCATCTGAAAAACTGAAAGCCAGTAAAGAAACCTGCAGCTTCCGGTAATTATAATCGGAGAAATCGTCGAACAGGCCGTTTTCATTATTACACCATTGTATCCATTCGTCCATCACGCCTTTGGGAAGGTTCTTCATCATCCGTAGCCGCTTGCCCGGGAAATAACCATACAGCCAGGTAACTATTGTCACAAATTCTTTCATTGGGACGATCCAGATTTTTTCACGCCATCGCCGAAGTCGTGTGCAGGACAATGCACAATTTACAAGCACAATGCGGCTGATGAACTGGCTGGCAGCAGCAAGACCAATGATCTCACCGCCGATACCATGTCCCATGAAGATCAATTCCTGCTTCGGGAAATTGTTTTTAGCATGTCTCAGCACAGCATCGAGGTCCTGCTGTGCCCAATGTTCGAGATTGGCGCTAAAACCTTTCAATTGTTTGGGAGCGGAAAGGCCGGTGCCGCGGAAATCAAATGTGATAACCGCTATGTTGTTTTCCACCAGGTAAACTGATAAATCGTAATAGTAATCCTGCGTTAGTTCCACTGACGGAGCTACAACAATCACCTTCTTTACTTCTTCTCCCGGTTTGTAGATGCTCGCTGTTATTTGCCTTCCATCCTTGGTGCGTATCGTTTCAGTTTGATGCATATCATATGAGTACAGTGTAATATTATAGTAGCCGTTTTTAAGATCGAACGGCATTTGATTGATGTTGTGTTCTTGTTGATTGAATGGCTGCCTGGAATGATGGCCCTTTTCAGTCAACCGAGCAGGTGCAGCAATTCTTCTCTCTTACTTTTTGAAACAGGGATCTTCATTTTATTTTCCATGACGAGGTAGCCACCATCGCCGCGGATAAATTCACGAACATGATTAAGGTTGATAAGATGCGAGTTGTGAGCTCTGAAGAAATCATAAGGCATCAGTATTTCTTCAAAGTCTTTCAGGGTCTTTGATATCACTTTCTTCTTCCCGCCACACAGGTAAATGTTGGTATAATTACTGTTTGCTTCGCATGATACAATATCACCCGGATCTACAAACTCAATGCTTTCTTTTGATGCGAGTGCAATTCTTCCACGTTTTCCTTTGGTGCTTTCTTTTACATTGGCAAGAAGCGAATCAATTTCTTCAGCAGGAATTTTCAGGTTGGATTTTTTCAAATGCTTTTCAATAGCCTCCTTCAATTCTTTATTTTGAACAGGTTTCAACAGGTAATCCAATGCACTGAATTTTACTGCCTGTATACCGAAATTGTCATAGGCGGTGGTGAAGATGATATCAAAAGAAATATCACGGCCCAATTCTTCCAGCACATCAAAGCCTGTGAGCATTGGCATTTCGATATCCAGGAATAACAGGTCTGGCGGATTTGTTTTGAGATAATCTATTCCTTCAGCAGGATTGCCAAAGGAAGCCACCACTTCTACTTCGCTGCAATAATTTTCCAGCTTCCACTTGAGTGTATCTATGCTGTCGGTTTCGTCATCAATAATCACTGCCTTTATCATAAAATTGAGTATTATATAGGAATAGTTAATTCAACCCGTGTTCCCAAAGGTTCTCCTTTTTCATTTTCCATATCATAGATTCGTACAGATGTATTTAGATTGTATAATTTGTTAATGACATCTATCCTGTCCTGCGTTATTTGCATACCCATGGACCGTTTGTGATTGTTAATTTTCCCTTCTTTCAGTTCAGCAGCCTTCTTTCTTCCCACTCCATTATCTGAAATAGTGCAAAGTAAATTGTCGTCTTTTTTATGAATTCCTAATTTAACCTTGCCGGCATCACCATTACTTTTTGTCATCAATCCATGCCAGATGGCATTTTCCATATAAGGTTGAATGAGCATGGGTGGAATAACGATAGCGCTTGTGTCAAGTTCGGGATCTACATCAATTTCAAACTGAAATTTGTTTTTAAATCTCAGGCTTTCCATTTGCAGGTAAAGTTCGATGGCCGCCAGCTCATCTTTCAGTGAAATATAATTTGTCCGGGAATTTTGAAGGATTAATCGCATAAGCCTTGCAAAATTGTTCAGGTATTCGGATGCCTGTTTCGATTCGTTACGGATAATATAACTGTCAATGGAATTAAGACTATTGAAAATAAAATGAGGATTCATTTGCGCCAGCAGGGCAGTCATTTCCACGTTGGCCAGCTTTTTTTCATACTCTCCTTTTAATTGTTGCTTTTTCTTCACTAATCTCAACCTGTAGCGATACAATGAATATAAGGCAGCGGCGAGCAACATCACAATAGCAATGCGAAACCACCAGGTAAGCCAGAAAGCAGTACGAATGTGCACCGGCATTTCAAGTGTATTAGGATTCCAGGCGCCTTCATTATTAGCTGCCTGCAATTGAAACACATAATCACCACCGGGAACGTTGGTATAGTTAGCAAACCGGCGACCCATTACTTCTGACCAATCATCAAAGCCTTTGAGACGATACCTGAATTTTACATTTTTGCCCATTGTAAAAGCCAGGGCAGAAAAACCGATTGAAAAAAAGTTTTGTTTGTGACCAAGATTCAGCGCCGATCTGTTCCGGGCAAAATCATACGGCTGATTAAGAACCTCCACGCTCTCAAGGTATGGAACAGGAATTTCTTTGTTTCTTTTCAATTCGGCAGGATTAGCAATGATAATGTCGTTACGGCCACCAAAAACAATTTCGCCCGACGGAAGAAAAGAAAAATGAAAGAAATCAGCTTCGTCAACACCATACTGAAAACTATAAGTTGTGAAAGACAATGTGCCGGTGTCTATCTTTATCAATTCCCTTAGCGTATAGCCCCAAACCTGTCCCTGCTTATCGGTGGTCAATTCGTAAATATTGCCGTCTATTCCTTTTTCCCTGGTATTTAATTTCTGGATTACTCCTTTTTCAGGATGTTTACTTAATGCGTAACCAATCCATCCATCATTGCTGGCCATCCAAACTCTTCCTTTTTTGTCTTCCGCAAATGAAGCGGCTACAGGAAAACTGTTTGTTTCGTTCCTGAAATAATTAAAATTAAAGATTGATTTTTTTTCCGCTGACACTACGCCTATTCCATTTGAGGTTTGAAACCAGATATTATGATTGCTGTCTTCAAAAAAATGATTGAACCAGGCAGGCAGGGAAGCAGAATCGCCCTGTGCAGGCTGGATTTTATAAACCGTGTACTCATTTGTTCCCGGCTTCCATTGCAAAAGCCCCTGGTCATCATAAGCCATCCATGCATATCCCGAATGATCGAGAAGAATTTCACCTCTCCGTTTCAAAGCAAACGGCAATGTTTTATCAAGTACCGTTATTTTTTTTGTTCTTTCAGAAAAGAGAAATATGCCCTTATCGCTTGAGATCAAATAATCACCGGAGGGTATTTGAATAAAACTCCTGACGGCTTCAATTTCTTTTTTAAAACTTTCATGATGGGGGAAAAGCGTTTTCGTCCATTCTTTTTTCAATTTATCAAAATGGTAGATGCCATCTGTTTGCCTGGGGCAGACTGTAAGATGATTTCCCTGCTTATCGGGTAAAATATAAAACGCAAAGGCCCAGTCAACATTTGAAAGATGCTTAAACGAATACCGTGAAAATTGCTGGATAGCGGGATCGAAACATAATAAACCAACAGTGGTAGCGAGCCATATACGATTGGCATCGTCAATAAGATCGGCTCCGTAAATTTCATTCTTTTCCTCGTTGTTGAATTTAGCCAGGGTTACTTCCTTTAACCGGGTATCATAAATGGCCAAACCTATGCCGGTTGAAATCCATAATTCATGATCGGTTTTCCTGAAGATGTGACCAATCGTAGCATTCAATATTTTTTTGCCTGCTTCATTTTTTACTACCAATGGCGTAAACGTTTCGGCAATGGGATCAAAAACGTTTACACCGGCAGCCCAGCTTGAAACATATAAAAGACCGTCGTTGTGTTGATACAAACGGCGAAAGGCATTTAATGCCACCTGGTAGTCGTTGTCTTTTTGTGGGAAAGTATAAAGCTTTACCTCACCGGTATATTTATTTATCTTCTGTAGGCCGCCGGGTGTTCCCGCCCAGATGATCGAATCATTCGTTACCGATTCAACGATACTTAATATCGCTTCGTCCGCTCCTAAGGAGGGTTTTAGGCGTGGATATTTTTCTCTTGAGAAAGCAAAGAACCGGAAATCATCTTTCGCTTCGTCATAACAGCAAACGCCCCGGTTTCTTGTTCCAATCCAAACGGTACCGGTTCTGTCTTTATAAAGTGTCGTTACATGCTGATCAAACCTCCGCTTCAGTGTATCTGATTTTTTCTTGTTGTCAAGCTGGTAATGCCTGAATGTATTCGATTTGGTATCGAGTACTGAGATGCCCTGTGGTGTTCCAATCCACACAAAATTTTTAACAGGCAGTATGGTATTAATAAAATTCTCGAAAAGAGAACGACGAAGATCACTGCCGGCGCGGTAAACTTTCACAAACTGTCCATCGAACCTGCAAAGGCCTTCGGTGGTACCTATCCACATAAAACCATCTTCTCCTTTTCCTATAGGACCGATTGCTCTCGTGGGTAAACCATTATCCTTGTTGATCAATACGGGCTTGTCGAACTTATATTGCGCATACGTATTGGTAACGCAATAAAGACAAAATAAAAGCAGTATTGATTTGCTGACGGGCATGATGATGGAATGACTTAAAAAAATTACAACTTTTATTGCACCCAGCTACGTACAGATAGCAACTAACTGATTTTTATTATAATATCCAACTCCTTTTGATGGGAAGCAGACTTCTATTGAGCCGGCAGCCTGATTTCTTGAGCCGTCCAAAAATTCTTCGCTCAACACTAACATTGGTATCGCCGTCAAAAGTGATTTTCGTAAGTGCTTTCCTTTTGTTGCTTTTGGTATGCTTACAAACAGAGAGTCTCTAAGATCATTCTGTTTTTAAAGATCCGCAACTATTAAAAACAGGAAGATATTGCTCAACACACCATTTTCAGTGGATACAAAATATTTACATGCTGAATTATCAAGCGTATGAACGTTTTCTGAATAATTAGTATACTTTTTTTATACTGGCAACATTCTGCTATTTGCATAAATTCTTAATCATAAAAATAAATCATCTTTCATCAACTGTGTTTTACCCAATAGGCAGGAAAGTAACAATTAGTTAATGATTACAAAAGCCTGGAATAATTTTCTTTCCGTAGCAAATTGCCCCTTTGTTGAACAGGGTTAAAAAAGTATATAAAATAGATCAATAAGCAGATATTTGATCTAAGAAGGCTGTCTACATTTAATTCATAAAATTAATTGCTAATGAGAACTGCATCAACCATCCTATTATTGCTTTTGTTTTTTTTATGTGTAGCATCTCCTGTTACCGGTTTTTCACAGGGTGCTTCAATCACCATAAAGGGAACTGTTACTGATGAAACTGGTGACCCTTTATCAGGTGCCAGTATTAATGTAAAGGGCACAACAGTCAGTACGCTGACGAATGCTCAAGGTGCTTTTAGTATTACAGCCAGTGACAAAAAAGCGGTCCTGGTTTTTTCGTTTGTAGGCCTGGGAACGCAAGAAGTACAAGTAGGCAACAAGACGGTGATTAACGTAAGCCTGTTATCTGACAGTAAAGAAGTAGGTGAGGTTATCGTTACGGCATTAAATATTAAGCGGAATCCCAAAAGCCTGGGTTATTCAGTTGTTCAACTTGGTGGTGAAAAAGTAAACACCGTTCAAACACCAAGTCTTGTTAACGCCTTGTCAGGAAAAGTGGCCGGGGTTGACGTAGGTAACATTGCTAATGGTGTAGCAGGTACAAAAAGAGTTGTTATTCGTGGCGCCACCTCATTGACAGGTGATAATAACCCGTTGTGGGTTATAGATGGAGTTCCCATCAACTCAAGTAGCTTGGGGGGATTGGCAAGCAACACTCCTGAAGGAGGATATGATTATGGCGACGGTCTTACTGGTATTAACCCGGACGACATTGAGACCATCAGTGTATTAAAAGGGAATGCGGCCGCTGCTTTATATGGTTCAAGAGCATCTAACGGGGTAATTCTTGTTACTACCAAAAGTGGTAAAAATGCAAAAGGAAAAACAAATGTTGATTTCAGTACTTCCTTATTGATTGACCAACTTTATGATGTGTCCAATTTCCAAAATGTTTATGGACAAAGTTCAATCAACCAGGCAAATGGCCGGGAACTGCCAACGAGCGCAGACAATGCGAAAGGATCGGATAGCTGGGGACATATCATGGATGGTACGCCTGCACCTCAATTTGATGGTGTTGTGAGACCCTTCAGCCCTCAAAAAGATATTTATAAAGATTTTTTCAGAACAGGAAGCACGATTACCAACACTATATCATTGTATGGAAGTAATGCGAACCACGATTACAGGGTATCTGTATCAGATTTAAGGAATACTGACATTACTCCCAAAGCTGACTTCACCAGGACCAGTCTTAATACAAAGACACATTCAAGATTTGGCAAAATGGATGTTGACCTTTCACTTAACTATACCTATGAAAAAGCCAATAACAGACCCTATATCGGAGGCAATCATGACAATTCCCTTTATTCATTATTGTATCTCCCCAATACAATAGGCCTGAAGAGCCTGCAACCCGGGTCTGATTCAACAGGCCGGGAAGTTCTTTATACCCAGGGTGTATCCAATCCTTATTACCTGATCAATAAAGAAGTTGAAACTGA
This sequence comes from Chitinophagaceae bacterium, assembly GCA_036383515.1. Taxonomy (GTDB): domain Bacteria; phylum Bacteroidota; class Bacteroidia; order Chitinophagales; family Chitinophagaceae; genus CADEDV01. The sequence continues at coordinate 73,254 of DASVOE010000122.1, forward strand.
TTCAAGGAACCGGTTTCGGGGTTCGGTAATGCTTAAATATGATATAACAAACTGGTTGTATGTACGGGGAAGGTTAACGCGGGATTATTACCTGTCGAAAAGATTGCAATATATTCCTGATGGAAACGCATCTTCCAGCTTCCCTTATAATTCTCCCAGTAATATCGGGGGCATATTCAATCAGCGGGCTGTTGAAAGCTCTGCCAACGAGTATGAGATTATGGCAGGGATAGCTCCTGATCTTAAAGGCAAATTTAATGTGAATGCTTTTGTAGGAGGAAATATAAGTACACGAGCCTCTTCTCAACTAATTGAATCAGGAAATACGTTCATTGTACCGAATGTTTACACGTTTAATAATTTAAAAACGAAGCTACCATCCACCAGCGAAAGCAGGAGAAGAACAAATTCGGTTTTTGGAAGCTTAGAATTATCGTATAGTAAATACCTGTTCTTAACATTGACGGGCAGAACGGATTGGTTTTCTACATTGCCTCTCGACAATAATAGTTTATTCTATCCTGCCGCCTCTTTATCCTTTGTACTTTCAGATGCACTAAGCCTGCCGGCAGCCATTTCCTTTGCTAAGCTCAGGGCATCCACTGCACAGGTGAGCGGTGATACGGATCCTTACCAGTTGGATCTGAGTTATTCTCTTGATGCGTTTCTTTATAACAATAACCTCCCTCTTCAATTGATCGGCACCAGTAACATACCGAATAAAAAACTCAAACCCCTGTTGTCTACCGATTATGAAGTAGGACTGGAAATGGATTTCCTGCAAAACAGGGTTGGATTTGAGGCTAGTTATTATGACCGTCAAATTAAGGATGATATTGTGAGAACAGCCGTATCGAGTGGTACAGGATATAGTACCGCCGTATTGAATGTAGGTAAGCTTAAGAACAGCGGTATAGAAATATTACTCAGAGGCACACCCATAAAGACCAAGGATTTTACATGGGATATGACTGGTACGTTTACAAAAAATAACAACAAAATTGTGGCGTTGGGTGATGGCGTAATGGGAGTTCCTATTGTACTGGCAACTTCAAAGAGCGGAAATGCGTTTGTGAGGCTGACAGAAGGTGAAAGATATGGGGGCATATATGGCTTTAGTTATTTAAGGGATTCTGCTACTGGCCAGAAATTGTACGATACCAGGGGCTTCCCCGTAACGAATTCTGTGGCTAAATATCTTGGAAATAGCACCTACGATAAAATGTTCGGGTTGAGTAATACATTCACCTACAAAGACTTTTCATTGTATTTATTTGTGGATGCAAAATTTGGTGCTGATATCTATTCCGAAACAAATGCTACAGCTTATAAAAATGGAAAGCATATGGCTACCCTGGTGGGAAGAGAAGCAGGATTCATCGCAGATGGATTGAGTCAGACAGGCGGAAAGAATACAGTGATGGTGATGCCGGATAACCTGAGCTCCTACTACAACCAGATCGGAAATATTTCAGAACAATTTATTTACGATGCAAGTTTTGTGAAACTGCGTGAAGTGGCACTTCGGTACAGGATTGCCAACAAGAAATTGGAAAAATTCGGAATTACCAATGCATCCATATCATTGGTTGCAAGAAACCTGCTTACCATTTACAAAGACAAGGATTTGGAAAATGTAGACCCGGAAAGTAATATAGCGGCCAATAATCAGCAGGGTATCGAAAGAATGGGATTCCCGCCCACCCGCAACTATGGTTTAACAATAAAATTCACTTTAAAATAAGGCATTAAAATCTTATCACTTATTAAAAAAGAAGATAATGAAAAATAGATTTTCAAAATATAGCCTGGTCATAGCTTTAGCAGTTTCGGTAAGCTTCTCATCCTGTGATAAAGGCTTTAAGGAGTTGAATACAAGCGTTGACTTTGTATCGGAGCCAACACTTGAGTTTTTGCTTCCGTATGTCCAACTGACTATGGTCGACAAAAATTATTATACGCAAACCTATTATGCGGCTGCCTATGCCAGTCAGATAAACACCAATGTTTCCTTTCCTTCTATTACGGCCTATAAGTCAACGGAAATGTCGGAACACTGGGTTTGGAGCTATAAAAATCCACTTAAAAACATTGTTGATTTTATTGAAAGGTGCGAAGGTGACCCTTCTAAGGTTAATTATCTTAGCATAGGTCGTATTTTAAAAGTGTACCTGTTTCATTCCCTTACAGACTCTTACGGTGATATTCCTTATTCCGAGGCTATCAAAGGATATTCGGAAGGCATCACAACACCAAAGTATGATACCCAGCAAGAGATATATGCGGATATGTTCAAGGAACTGACAGAAGCCATTGCCGCATTTAATACTGCAAAAGGAACTCCGCTTTCTGCTGACATTGTGTACAACGGAGATATCGCTAAATGGAAAAAATTTGCAAATAGTCTTATGTTGAGACTGGCGCTGAGAATTGTAAAGGTAGATCCTGTCAATTCAAAAAAATATGCAGAGCAGGCGATAGCCGGAGGATTGATGATAAGCAATGCAGATAACTTTGTTGTCAACTATACTACGCAGATTGCAGGAACCGGAACCACTTCTAATGGTACAGCACACACATGGGTCAGTTCCAGCTACATCACTACTTACAGGTTGACGCAGCCTTTTGTAGATTCATTAAGGATGCGCAATGATCCACGGACTCCGGTGTATGCTATGAAAGTAAAACTGCCGTTGACTTCTTACCAGGAAGGTGAACATAACCCTGCCATTCAAAAAGGTCGTGATCAATTTGTGCAGTCAGTGCCAAGAGATACCGCTTCTGTTGCCAACATAAGGACCTTTGGAAGATATGCTGCTCCTTTTATTCATTTAAGCTATGCACAGGTTCAGTTTCAACTCGCCGAACTGGTTGTAAGAAACATGATAACATCAGCTACTACTGCCAAGACATATTATGAAAATGGAGTAAAAGCTGCTATGACTGAATTAACTATTTACGGATCTGATGGATGGAATGCCAGCACAGGGATCACTACTGCCCAGCAAGATGCATACCTGCTTGCTAATCCTTATGATCCTGCGAATGCGTTGAAACAGATCAATACACAATATTGGATAGAAACTTTCCCTAACTATTATGAAGCCTGGGCTAACATGCGGAGAAGCGGTTTCCCTGATACCTATAGCGGCTTGAACCTTACATTAAGCGGCAATTTAGGTGCACAGCTTCCAAGAAGGCTTTATTATCCACGGGATGAATACGCTGCCAATCCTAATATCAATGCGGCGGTTACAAGACAAGGAGCTGACCTGACATCTACAAGGGTATGGTGGGATAAACCTTAAAACACTTTCTTTTCCCTATAGTCCATGCAAAGCGAATTTGCATGGACTATGTTTTTATATAGCGGTAGATTGCTTTAAAATCATTTTGCTTATCGCAGGAAAATAATTAAAAATGAACAGAACAATTTGCAGAAGGTTAGTGCTAGTGGTAGTGTATTTGTTAACCTGCTTTGAACAAGCGATCATAGCACAGCAAAATAATGAACAGGCAGGGAAAGACAACTATAAAGTATCTTCTACAAACCGTGTTTTTAATGATGATACGAGTAAGTTGCAATTCGCAATTATTACAGATCTGTGGGGAGGAAGACGACCTGGAATTTTTGAAGACGCTGTATCTAAGCTTCAGTTATTACAACCACAATTTGTCATATCAGTCGGCGACCTGATCGATGGTAAAACCTATGATCCAAAAGACATCAATAAACAGTGGGACGAATTTGATCATGACATCAAGCCATTAACGATGCCTTTCTTTTATGTGCCGGGTAATCATGATATCGGTAATGCAATAATGGAAGCGGAATGGAAAAAACGACTAGGTTCACCTTACTATCATTTTGTTTACAAAAATGTTTTGTTCTTAAGCGTTAATACAGAAGATGGGGGAAAAGGAGGTATTCATGATGAACAGGTTGCTTATTTTAAAAAAGCCTTGGAAGAAAACGCCAATGTGCGATGGACGTTTTTATTTATGCACCGCCCGGTATGGCAGGGCAAAGGCGATAAACAAGAAGGCTATGAAAAGATCGAAGCACTTTTAAAAGGCCGCAATTACAGTTTGTTTTCCGGTCATCATCATACATACTTGTCAGTAACAAAGAATGGGCATAAGCATTATGTACTGGGTTCTACAGGTGGCGGGAGTGATTTGAGAGGAGAGAAGTTTGGTGAATTTGATCATGTGACCATGGTTACATTAACGAACGGCGAACCAAAAGTCGTGAACCTTAAACTTGATGGCATCATCAAAGAAGATATAGTGAATGAAAAAACGCATCCAATAACTGAAACACTGATCGATCAAAACTGGTTATTGCCTATTCCTTTTGTAAGTGATCATCAGCAGGAAAAGAAAATAGGTGCAGAAGTTGTTTTTAATAACCCTACAAATTATCCATTGAAGATAACGGGTAATTTAAATGATCATATTACCGGTTACAGCATCGAACCCGCATCAGTAAACATGGTGGTTGCTCCGCAAAAGAAAATAACCCAACCAATCACGATCTCTAAAAAAGATGGATCGCTTATCGATCTTGCTTTATTGCCTTCTGTTGATATTGAGTTGACAGGAGAGTATGAATACAATCAAACAAAGTACTCCATACCGGCTGAAAAGAAATTGCTGCTAAGTTGGAAACTTATTCCTGCACAATTATCGAAAGAAAAAAATGTTAATGCCAGCTTATATCATAACATTGATACGTCAGGAATGATATATTTGACAAATCCAGAACAGCTCAACGGGCCATGGTATTGGTCTGGTGCAACAGATGGATTGCTTCGGTTCAAAGTAGTGCAGGATAAAGACTATGTAAGAATTATTGGGCTCGCCAGTGATGATCAGTGGACAAACGAACCGAATAATGTAAAGGATGTGATATACCTGCACCTGGAAGATGCAAATGGCGTACAAAATGTTATCAGTTGCTCTCCATGGGATGCAGCATGCAGTATTGAAGGCGAAGGAAAGATCAATTTGAAAGATATTACAACAAAAAAGTTTTTTACCGATAACTTGTTCCTGGTAGAGTTCAGTATCCCGGTGAACAAGCTGGTAAAAACAGATCATACCATAAGAATGAATATTGGTTTTCGTGACTATGATAAAACACCGGAGAAATGGGTCTCCACTTTATTCTGGAAACCATTATGGAGTAGTGAATCAAGTTATAAAAATTCAGGAACGTTTATTTTAAAATAGTACCAATGAAAAAGGCATGTGTAGCTGTTCTTTTACTTATTTCTTTTTTTTATGAAGCCCATTCGCAAACAACCACAGCAAGGAGAGATGCGGCTCGTTACGGCATCCGTCCGCTGTTGGTAAGAGGACCGTACCTGCAGGTAGCAACTTCCAACAGTATCATCATCCGCTGGCGAACAGATATGCTGGATGTAAGTTTTGTTCGTTATGGAAAAGAACCGGGTAAGCTGGATCAATTAGCCGGCACTGATTTTCGCACCAGCGAACATATCGTTACGCTTTCTAATCTTCAGCCGCAGACAAAGTATTACTACATGATCGAAGGCTTCAAGGATACTTTGCAGGGCGATGCGAATAATTATTTTACAACCCTGCCGATTGCCGGCAAAGAAGGTAAATACAGGATAGGTGTTTATGGTGATTGCGGCAGCGTCTCCGTTAACCAGCGTGATGCCAGGGACCAATTTGAAAAATATCTCGGCAAAGATCTTTTGAATGCCTGGATACTATTGGGAGATAATGCTTATTCATTCGGAAGAGATATGGAATACCAAACCCATTTCTTTAATATTTATAAAGACAATCTTCTTAAAAAATCACCTTTGTTCCCTGCACCCGGTAATCACGATTACCAGGATGAACCTTATGCTTCTGAAATAGCACAACGTTCAGGAGAGATCGCCTATTATCAAAATTTTTCCATGCCTAGCAAAGGTGAATCGGGTGGATTGCCTTCAAACACTTCTGCTTTTTATTCGTATGATATCGGCAATGTCCATTTTCTTTCTCTTGACTCTCATGGATCGCAGGAGAGTGGAAAGCGATTGTTTGATACAACAGGTGCTGAAGTGGTATGGGTGAAACAAGATCTTGAAGCAAACAAGAACAAAGGATGGGTCGTTGTCTATTGGCATCATCCACCTTATTCGATGGGTTCACATAACTCCGATACAGAAAGCCAGATGGTTAAAATAAGAGAGAACTTTATACCGATACTGGAACGATATGGTGTTGATCTTGTACTGTGCGGTCATAGTCATTCTTATGAACGTTCAAAACTGATGCAGGGGCATTATGGTCTTGAAGCAACTTTTTCACCCGAGAAACATTTACTAAGCACTTCATCGGGTTTTTATGATGGTTCTGCAAACTCATGCCCTTATGTAAAAGATCAAACCGGTAAGGGAACCATCTATGTAGTAAGCGGATCAGCAAGCAGGGTTGATCATCAGCAGGCTACCTACCCGCATGATGCATTGCCCTATTCCAATACAACAAATGTTGGTGCTACGATTTTGGAAGTAGAAGGCAACCGTCTTGACCTTAAATGGATCTGTGAAGATGGTGTGATCCGTGATCACTTCACCATGATGAAAGATGTAAATAAAAAGGTTGTGATCAACATTAAAAAAGGACAAACAGTTACGCTGAAAGCATCCTACGTGGGTCAATATAGCTGGGAAGGAATGGATAAGAAAACCAGAACGATTGATGTAAAACCATCAGCAGCTGTTACAACCTATATTGTAAAAGATCCTTACAGTTGCCTGCAGGATGTATTTGAAGTGCATGTGTCAAAGAATTAAAACCGTAATCATGAAAACAGTCCAGAGATTTATAGTCTTATTACTTTTGTTTTTCCCTTTCAAAAATTATTCGCAAAACTCAAGCCCGCCATTGGCTAAAGGTGACGAACGATTCACCAATAAACCAAAACTTGTTCGCGGGCCTTACCTGCAGGCTGCTACCGATACCAGTATGGTGGTAAGATGGAGAACCGATGTGTTGACAAGAAGCAGGGTGCGGTATGGAACCAGTCCCAATAAACTGGATAAAACAATGGACGGTCTTACACAAGTAACCGAACATGAAATAAAACTGACGGGGCTTTCACCCAACAGCAAATATTATTATTCTGTTGGTTCATTGAAAGACACTTTGCAGTATGGAGCTGACAATTATTTCTCAACACTTCCTGTCCCCGGAACAGAGGGATTTTATCGTGTCGGCGTATTTGGTGATTGTGGTTATCTGTCGATCAACCAGGCCAATGTAAGAGATCAGATGCTGAAATACCTTGGGAGGAATGATCTCAATGCATGGATACTGCTTGGTGATAATGCTTACAACGATGGAAATGATATGGAGTACCAGGCCAAGTTCTTTAATCCATTTAAAGATAATCTCCTGAAAAAATACCCGGTGTTCCCATCACCCGGCAATCATGACTATCATGATGCGGATTTCGGTTATGAATATGCACAAACAAATCATACCACAGCTTATTACCAGAATTTTTCGATGCCAATAAATGGTGAAGCCGGTGGTGTGCCATCAGGTAATCCTGCGTTTTATTCTTTTGATATTGGTAACATACATTTTATTTCACTGGACTCTTATGGCATAGAAGAGAATAAATACTTTTTGTATGATACATTGGGCCCGCAGGTGCAATGGCTGAAAAAAGATCTTGCAGCAAATAAAAATAAAGGCTGGGTGGTTGTTTACTTTCATTACCCGCCGTATTCAAAAGGTACACATGACTCCGATGAAAAAGGCGGCATCATGGCCAACATACGGGAGAATGTAATTGGTATACTGGAAAGAAATAATGTGGACTTAGTACTAACCGGGCATAGCCACGTATACGAAAGATCAAGGATGATGAAAGAGCATTATGGGCTTTCGTCTACATTTGATCCGCAAAAACATAACCTGAGTTCTTCATCGGGTAAATATGAAAGCCAGCAACCCGATGCGCCGTATATAAAAAACCAGGATGGCAAAGGTGGAACAGTGTATGTTGTATCAGGAACAGCTGCATACGTTGGCAAATTCTCTTATGATTATCCGCACAAAGCGATGTACTATTCCAATGACTCCGCTGCAGGTTCAGCTATACTGGAAGTGCAGGGCAACCGGCTTGATTTTAAATGGATATGTGCCGATGGAGTGATCCGTGACCAGTTCACAATGATGAAAGACGTAAATAAAAAATCTGTTATCAAAGTTAAATTGGGAGAGCGGGTAAAACTATCAGCTTCTTTTATCAGCAACTCTTATACATGGAATAAATCCAAACAAAAAGAAAAAAGCATAGAAGTTTTACCGCCTATGGGAAAAACAGTTTATACAGTAAAGGACGGCAATAACTATTTACAGGATATATTTGAAGTGATCGTTTCGAAATAAGTGTAGGATTGGAACAGGTAGCAGTTGTTATTTTCCGGTGAAGATAAACCAGTGATGAATGAAGAAATATCTTGTAGTGATAGTGTTGATCGGCAGTGTGCTTTTGTTAAGCCTCACATCGCCACCGAAGAAAGGTTCGCCCATAGGCGTTGACCATACACTCGGTTATTTCAAAACACATGCCCTGCTGTTTGCCGAAAGCACTGAAGACCTGCAACGACATATTGAAAAATTAAACAGCAAAGACTCTTCTACAATTGTTGCTGCTAAGCAATCATTGCAAAATTGCAGGCTCGCCTTTAAGAACATTGAATTCTTTTTTAATTATTTCTTTCGCAGTCTTATCATCATCTACAATGCACCGCCTGTTGTTGAAGTGGAAGAGCCTTATATGGAATACCGGGAGCCAACAGGTTTGCAGGTGATCGCCGGGTTATTATTTTCTCCTGATCCGGTAGCCAATAAAAAAGAATTGCTGCAACAAATATCACTGGTCAATGAATCGGCACAGGATATTAACTCACTTCTCTACAACTTACCGGTTGATGATAAGCAGATACTTGAAAGCATACGTTTGGAACTGATCAATGTAATGACATTGGGTATTGTCGGCTTTGATGCACCCGAATTGAAAACAGGTATTAAAGAAGCGGGTCAAACATTAACTACCCTAAAAAATGTTTTATCCCCTTATCTCGAGAACAAGAATAAAGAGGCCGATAGTATCACTTTTTATTTGAATGAAGCCATACGCTTAACAGAATCGAATAATGATTTTGATAGTTTCGACCGGCTGCATTTTTTAACTGCGGCTGCGATACCCTTGCAGCATCATTTAAAATTATTTATCCAAAAGAGTGGCCTGGAAATAAACACAGCCCCTGCGGTTAATTATGCAAGTGATAATATCTTCAGTCCCGATGCCATTAATATCAACGGTCGCTTGAATGTTGATCCGGCAACAGCAGCTTTAGGAAAGCAACTGTTTTTTGAGAATGCCTTATCCGGTAATAACACAAGAAACTGCGCAACCTGTCACCAACCGGCAAAATATTTTACTGATGGATTGCCTACCAGTATCGCACTGGATGGACATTCAACTGTGAAAAGAAATTCACCAACGCTTTTATATTCTTCATCTCAGTATTCTCAGTTTTGGGATGGGAGAGTAAAGAACCTGGAAGACCAAATTAAAGAAGTATTGAAGAACCCTGTTGAGATGAATGGGGACGATGAAACCATCGTCCATCGTTTGCAGAATGACGATCGTTATAAGAAAGCGTTTTCAACTGCTTTTCCCGGTAGCGGGGTTAATAGTAAAAATATTGCAACTGCGATCGCTGCTTACTTAAAAACACTTTCGCCGTTTGATTCTCCATTTGATAACTATTTGAAAGGCGATAAAAAAGCAATGAATAAAGAACAGCTCAATGGATTCAACTTGTTTATGGGAAAAGCCTTGTGCGGCACTTGTCATGTGGCTCCTTTGTTCAATGGACTGACAGCACCTTTATACGACAGAACAACGTTGGAAGTAATTGGCACAACAAACAATATTGATTTTAAAAATCCACAACCTGATGCAGATAGCGGACGTTATGCAACCTATCCCATAGAATTTTACATGCAGTCATTTAAAACACCGGGTCTTCGCAATGTAGCACAAACAGCACCATATATGCACAATGGTGCGTTTCCCAATTTAGAATCGGTACTTGAATTTTATAATAAAGGAGGAGGACAGGGATTAGGATTGAATGTACAGCACCAGACACTTTCTGCCAGTCCATTAAAACTGGATGAAAAAGAGATTAAAAATATCATTGCTTTTTTGCAGTCGCTGACAGATAGCAAGCCTGTGAACAAATGATTGTAATTTGAATTTTTCACGCAAAGACGCAAAGTTTTCGCCAAGACGCTAAGAAACTCTTTGCGCCTTTTGTATTAAACCTTGGCAGCTTTGCGTGAAATAAAAAGCGCAGAATAATTTTTTTCCAAAACCTTTTAATCTTCAGAATATCTTCCAAATCTTCCCGCAACTTTGCCCACAATTATAAATCATACGGACATATATAATAAAACAACAGACTGACAATGTACAAAAGAATTTTCCTGGTTATTGCGTTTATCACAGCTTTCATTGCTTATTCGTTTGCCCAATCAAAACTTGTTACTGTTTCCGGAACGGTGAAGAGCAAGAGTTCGAAAAAAGGATTGCCCTATGCAACTATTATGATCAAAACTGTTCGTGACAGTGCTTTTGTAGCAGGAACTGTTACCAATGAAGAAGGCCGGTTTACTGTTGCCAACATAAAACCCGCCAACTATTTTCTCGAGGTTTCACTTTCAGGGCATATTACCCGCAAACAAGATATCTATGTCGGAAACCTTACTGAATTTTTGGAAATAACAACTGTGGAGCTGGAAGAAGATGCAAAAACCTTGGAGGCGGTGGTGCTGACAGCCAAGGAAAATGCTATAAGCAGCACGATGGATAAAAAAACATTTTCGTTAAAAGATAATGTGAGCCAGGCTGGTGGTTCTGTATTACAAGCAATGCAAAACCTGCCGGGAGTTACGGTGCATGATGGTAAAGTGCAACTAAGAGGAAGTGAAAAAATCATGATCCTCGTTGATGGCAAACAAACTGCCCTGACAGGTTTTGGTGGCCAAACAGGGCTTGATAATATTCCTGCATCAGCGATTGAAAAAATTGAGATCATCAACAATCCTTCTGCTAAATATGATGCAAACGGGAATGCAGGTATCATCAATATCGTGTACAAAAAAAATAAGCAACAGGGATTCAACGGGAAAGCCGGTTTTGCAACAGGGCTCGGTGCCTTGTGGGAAAGAAAAGAAAATCTTCCCGATATACGACCGCAATATAGAATGACACCAAAAATCAATCCGTCACTTTCATTGAACTACAGGAAGAATAAGACCAATATATTTTACCAAGGTGATTATCTCTATACGCATACGCTCAACAAAAACGAATTTGTAACCCGTACCTATGATGATGGCACTATCATCAACCAGCAAACCAAAAGAAACCGCAACACAGGTTTCTTTACATCAAAGGCGGGGATTGACTGGAACATCAATAACAATGATATGCTCACGGTATCCGGTTTTTTCAGCAGTGAGAAAATAATTGATCGTGGTGATGAACCTTTTTTCAATGCAGATCTTTCGCAACGTCACCGGCTCTGGCAATTTCTCGAAGATGAATTGAAAACAACCGTGATGGCAACGGCAGCTTATGTTCATAAATACAAACAGCCGGGGCACCAATTGGGAATAGGATTTAATTATACATTCCACCGTGAAGATGAAAAGTATTTCTTTGATAACATCATGCCCACTTATACAGGCAAGGATGCTTTCAAATTACTTTCGGACGAACATGTTGCCGATCTTACGGCTGATTATGTGAGACCGTTGCGAAATGGAAGGGTAGAGGCGGGATTAAAATTCAGGAGAAGAGAAATACCTACCGATATGCAATTCTTTCCGGGTATCAACTCACCACTAGATGTAGATGCAGGTGGCTGGGCCACTTACAAAGAAACTATTCCTGCGCTGTATGGAAACTATATTTTTGAAAACGAACATATCGAAGCAGAAGCAGGTCTGCGTATAGAATATGTGCACCTGCAATATGATGTGAATCCTGGACACAGTACGTATGAAAGTGATGGATATAATTATACGCAACCTTTTCCCAATGTGAGGCTTGCTTATAAGATCAATGAACGTAACAAACTCTCCGCATTTTACAATCGCAGGGTTGATCGTCCCAATGAAGTGGACATCCGCATCTTTCCAAAATATGATGATGCAGAAATTATAAAAGTTGGTAACCCGGGCCTGCGACCACAATTTACCAACAGCATCGAGTTGGGATATAAAACCAATTGGTCAAAGGGTTATTACTATTCTTCGCTCTATCATCGTTTTGCCAATGGAACAATTACCCGTATTGCCAGCACTGTGCCGGGCAGCAACCTGATCTATGCTATTTTTCAGAACGTAAACAAAAGTCATACTACGGGAACGGAGATGATACTGTCGCAGGAGATCAACAAAGCATACTCATTTAACATCAACCTGAATGTGTATCGCAACAGCATTGATGCATTTACGGTAGAAAACAAATACCCTGTTGAACATACATTCAGCGCAGCAAAAGAACAACTGACTTCCGGTAACATAAAACTGAATAATATCTTTCACCTGCCAAAGAATACAGATGCACAATTAACGGTATCTTACTTTGCTCCTGACATTATTCCGCAGGGAAAAACAGGTTCCCGTTTTTCAATTGATGGCGGTATAAAAAAATCGATCCAGAAAAATAAAGGCGAACTATTTTTAAATGCAACAGACCTGCTGAACAGTATGGTGGTTAAAAAAGAAGTACAGGGTGATGGGTTCAGGTATGTAAGTAAAGACTATTACGAAACACAGGTATTGCGTATCGGGTATAGTTATAAATTCTGACAGTGACAAGTCAGCTTGATGTGGTGGGAGCTATTTCTTCAGCCTTCTGCAAAAAAAGTACACAAACTCAATAGATAAGCAGAACATTAATAAGGAGTAAGGCTTACTTTTATTTGTAACAGGGTATAATATCCTGTTACAAATAAAAAGTTGCTGCAATGAAACACATTATCTTCTTCTTCGCTTTGCTTACTGCCACCGGGTTATTTGCCCAGGACCTTAGTTACAGCAAACCCGGCGCACAATACTACAAGGAACTTCCCAATCCTGTTGCCACGGATAAAGCGGCATGGAATAAGATCACCAACGATGTAACGGTAAGCTACGCCAGTGATAATGTGAAATATCCAAAAGAAAAAGTTCCTGCTGTTCCGTTGCAGACAAACTGGAACGTTGCTGCATGGAAAGGAGAAAAAGTACATACACAAATATTATTGTGGAGCAAGAAAGATATTCCAACAGTGAGTTTTCAACTGTCTGACCTTGTTTCGGCAACAGGGAAAAAGATAGCAGCTAAAAATGCCAAAGCCGCATTTGTTCGTTACACATTGGCCGATGGTTTCAAAGATGGCTGTTCACAAAAATCAAGTTCCCATTATGATTCGTCTTTAGTGGCCGACCCGATAGATATCATCAATGCAATTCCTGTTGCAGCAAATACAGTGCAGCCAATATGGTTGAGTGTTGAAGTGCCTGCTGATGCAGCAGCCGGAAAATATACCGGTACACTTACTGTGAATGCGAATAAAAAATATGTACTGAAAATAACAATAGAAGTATTGAACCATGTGCTGCCGCCCGCTTCGCAATGGAAATTTGATTTCGATCTCTGGCAATACCCTGCGCCCATAGCAAGAATGCACAATGTGCCCTTATGGAGTGATGAACACTTTAATTTAATGAGAGAGTACTTTACTTATCTCGCCAATGCAGGGCAAAAAATAATTACCGCCAATATTATTGAGCAGCCCTGGGGTTTGGACCATGTGCATTTTGATGACCCGACACTTATCAAATGGACAAAAAAGAAAGATGGCAGTTGGCAGTATGATTTCACCATGTTCGATAAGTATATTTCTTTTATGATGAGTTGCGGTATCACACAACGCATCAACTGTTACACCATGATCACATGGGATCTTGGTTTTATTTATTACGATGAAGCATCGGGGAAAAATAAAACAGATACACTTAAACCGGGTGCAGCGCCATACACTGTCTTCTGGAAACCGATGATCGAAAAATTCACCGCACACCTGAAGGAAAAAGGTTGGTTTGCTAAAACATCTATTGCAGTGGATGAACGGCCTGTTGAAGATATGCAGGCGATCATTGCATTATTAAAAGGAGTTGACCCGAACTGGAAAATTGCATTAGCAGGTGATACCTATCATCCCGAAATTGAAAACGATATTTATGATTACTGCCTTGCTTCTTATCTTGACTTTGGAGAAGATGCATTGAAGCGTCGTAAAGCAGCAGGCAAGCCCACTACTTTTTATACAGCCTGTGTAGAGGAGTATCCAAACAGTTACACGGCTTCTCCGCCTGCTGAAAATGCTTTTATTCCCTGGTATGCTGCGGCAAAAGGGTTAACAGGTTATTTGTTCTGGGCTTATAATACATGGGTGGCTGATCCATTGCACGACAGTCGCTGGAGAAGATATCCTGCTGGAGAACTCTTTCAATTCTATCCGGGTCCACGTACTTCTATTCGTTTTGAAAAACTAAGAGAAGGCATACAGGACTTTGAAAAAATCAGGATACTGCGTGAAAAATTTGAAAAGGAAGGAAAAACAGAAAGCCTTAAAAAATTAGATGCGGCTCTGGCTGGCTTTAAATTAGAAAAACTAAAAACCATTCCTGCAGCAGATATACTCAAAGAAGGAAAGAAAGTTTTGTATCAACTAAGTGCCGGGAACTAACAACTTCATTGTATGATCAAAAAAGCACTCCGGTTTTTTATCCTGCTGCTTCCATGCCTGGCGGTTCATTACGGATTTTGCCAGTCAGCGGGAATGCAAATGATCTTTCCTGTTCCATCAAGTGTTGAAATAAAACAAGGCAGCTTTACGATTGATACCGCTACGTTCATTTCGGGGGTCAACTCAAAAAATAAACAGGAAGATTTTTTAGGAAGATTATTGTTTACTGAGTTGACAGATAAATACGGGCTTGCAGTAAAAACAAAAACAGCAACAGGGATCAGCGATAAAGGAAAGCATATCCTCATCGGCACACTTGAGAATGCTGCAATAAGAGCATACTGTGAACAAAACGGTTTTCTTTCTTCATTAAAAGCATTGGGTGATGAAGGATATATTTTATCTGTTACAGAAAACAAAATCGTTGTTGCAGCAAACAAAATAAACGGTGCGTTGTGGGGGCTTTCTTCACTGCGGCAACTGGTACAAAAAGAAAACGGTGCCCTTGTCATTCCGCAACTGCTGGTTAAAGATGCACCGGTCTATCCATTCAGGGGCATTAAACTATACCTGCCGGGCAAAGAAAATATTCAGTTCTTTAAAAGATTTATCAAAGACTTTGTTGTGCTATACAAATTCAATAAGATCATCCTGGAATTGAATGCAAATATGCGATTGGATAAACATCCTGAACTCAATATTGGTGCCGTTGAATTTGCAAAGCATTTAAAATATAGTCGTCTTGACCGGCCACCGGGTGTGCACATGGAATACCAGAACTCATCACACCAGGATAATGGCGATGGGCAAATTTTGGAAAAAGAAGAAGTAGCCGATCTTGTCAATTACATCCGGAAGTTTGGTATAGAAGTGATACCGGAGTTGCCTTCTCTCACACATTCCTATTATTTACTGGCAGGTCATGAAGAATTAGCTGAAAATTTAAATCAGCCTTATCCCGATACTTATTGTCCTTTGAAGCCAGAGAGCTATAAAATATATTTTGATGTATTAGATGAATTCATCAATGTTATTAAACCTGCCATGATCCATGTGGGGCATGATGAATGGAGAATGGAAAAAGATATTTGTGAACTGTGCAAAGGAAAAGATTACGGAAAATTATTTGCAGATGATCTAAAAAAGATACACGGTTACTTAGCGGCCAAAGGAATTAAAACGGCCATCTGGGGTGATCACCTGCTTGAATCGGTTACACAAAAAGATCATCAGACATGGAAGAGTTCTATTGGATATACTTATAAAATACCAGGAGCTTTGTCGCCTGAACAGGTGTTGAAACTGATCCCCAAAGATATTTTGATCTTTAACTGGTTTTGGAACGATACCAATAATGATAAACAGGTAGCAGCATTTGGATTTAAGCAAGTGTATGGCAATCTCCGTGCAGATATAAACAACTGGAACGATAGAAATAGTATCAAAGGAGTATTGGGCGGGGCGCCTTCATCATGGGCGGGAACAACGCCTTTAAATTTTGGTAAAGATCAACTGATTGATTTTTTAGGGAGTGCTAACCTGCTTTGGTCAAAACATTACTTGCCGATTGATAAATTAACTTTTACAACAGAACCTTTTATTGCGGGTATTTATTCAAACCTTGTTGGAAAAAATCTTCCGGCTGATGATGGTGCTGTCGTTACTCCGCTTGTTCTCTCCCCTTACTTCAATGCGGCATCTGCCAATGAAAAAAATGGATTGAGCAATGCAAAATTTATAACTGGTGAAATAAAACCGGGGAATAAAAAATTTGCGCTGGCTTCAACGGATAAGAACATGATCATTGCTGATAACAATGGATCAGTAAGCGGTATAAAAGTGAATAAAGATGCAAGCAGCGTTATTTTCTTACATGCATGTACAAAAGAAGCACTCAACAATAAAGGCTATGGAGCGATATACAATTTTGATGATACAGCTGAACCTCTCGGTTGGTATGAAATTGTTTACGAGGATGGAATTGTATTGACGATCCCTATCCGCTATGGTGTAAACATTTTGGATTGGGGATGGCGAAAAAGAATACTGGCTAACGAAAAAGAAAAAGGAAAATACAGTCAGAGCAGGTATGCCTGGCAGGCGAGTGCGGTTGACTGTTCCAACGACCCGGCCAACCCGGTCACTTTCTTTTCATTTGAATGGGAGAATGCTCGCTATGGAAAAAAGATAAAAGAAATAAACCTGAAACCAGTTGAAGCTGCTAAAGGCAATGAGAATACAATTATTCTTTTGGCAGTTAGTATGACGGAAAAGAAAGAAGCAAAAAAAGCAGAAGGCACCGAGGCGCAATAATTTTAAACGAAATAGTAAACAAGTAAATAAAAATAATTTAGCATGAGAAGAATTTGTGTACTGGCATTTCTATGTGTTGTTTTTCAACAGGCCGTTAATGGACAATATAATGTCAAAACCTTTGGGGCCAAAGCTGACGGCGTTACATTAGACACCCGTTTCATTCAGCAGGCGATTGATAAAGCTTACTCCAGCAAAGGAGGCACAGTGGAAGTTCCTGCCGGTACATATAAAATCGGTACGCTGATACTAAAAGACAATGTTGAACTGCATCTGCAGCATGGTGCAACATTGATCGGTAGCGCTAACTATAAAGATTACATCGCCGTAAAACAGCAACAGGCAACCCGCACAAAAGATCTGTATGCAAAATACTTTATGATCTTTGCCGAAGGGGCCAGCAATATTGCCATTACCGGTTCAGGAATCATTCACGGAAATGGTCTGAAGAATTTTCAGGAAACAAGACCGCAGAACCTGCGTCCTTATATGATACGATTAGTAGGTTGTAATAATGTAACTGTTAAAGGAGTGAAGATATTAGAAGCCGCCAACTGGAGTTTTCATTTATTAAACTGTAAAGATGTAAATATAGATGGCATTGTGATCGAGAACAGGGGAGAGGGAAACCGTGACGGATTGGATATAGATGCTTGTCAAAGAGTGACTGTTGCTAACTCAAGGTTCTCTACTACTGATGATGCTATCGTAATGAAAGCAACGAATGATACCTTGTGCCAGGATATTGCAATCAGCAATTGCCTGTTTCATGAAATAGGTGGTTCAGCCCTGAAAACAGGAACAGAATCCAATGGTGGATTTAAAAACATTACCGTTAGCAATTGTGTTATCAAAGATATCGATCATCATGCAGGTATCGAACTGATGACCGTGGATGGAGGAATGATGCAAAATATTTTGTTTGAGAACATCACGATGGATAATGTAGCGACACCTTTCTTTATCCGGTTAGGTATCCGTTCAAGACCTTACAAACCGGGACAATATGTAAATCACATTGACGATGTAAGGGATATCCAGTTAAATAATATTTCTGTTGTCAATGCTAAACTGCCATCGAGTATTATTGGCCTGCACAACAAAAAGATCAGCAATATTACTATTACGAACTATACCGTGAGGAGCGCAGTAGCACAGGATGCAGTTGCTTATAACAGAGTGTCGTTCCAGGAATTTGATTATCCTGCCGCATCAATGTTTGAAAACCTGCCTGCGTATGCACTGTATTGCAGAAGTGTTGAGAATCTCAATTTGCAAAATGTAAACATGTATGCTGCTACCGGTGAAAAAAGACCGGCCATTACAATGGATCGCACCGATCATGTTTCTTTATCGGGTGTTAAGGCTGAAACAAAAAGCAAAACTTCACCCATGATCCATCTGCGCAATGCGGAGGATGTAACGATAGCACAAAGCAGATCTTTTGATGCAAATGATGTGTTGGTAGAAACAGAAGAGAATACAGTGAAAGGTTTACGGATGCTGAACAACCTCTTACATCCTTCTCAATCGGAACAAAAAGCAGTGGCAGCGCTTACTGATGCTTCCGTGTTCGAAGATTTTGAAACAACAATCAAATACGAAATAGAAAAAGGCAGCACTGTAAAAAACATGACGGCGCATGATCTTTCCACTTCTCTTCCTGTTACATTGAAGATGACAAAAAAAGGATCATTACAATTATGTTTATTAGTGCTGAATGAATCTTCTACCCCGCAGAAACTAACTATAAAGTATGATGGCATCACACAGGACTTTATGGTTAACTGGAAAGACTGGGGATGGGCGCCGATCACATTATTAAAACAATACGATAAAGATCAGCAGGTGAAATTTGAAGTAAGTGCTGCTGGTGCCGGGTTAAAGATCAGCAAAGTGTATGTGAGGTACCAGGATATTGGGTTTACTGATTAAGGCATTTCAAAAATATATTTCACGCAACGGCGCAAAGACGCAGCGATGAAGACAGCTTAAATTGAAGACTTTGTGTCTTCGTGCCTTCGTGGCAATATAAGTTTTTAAGGTAACTTGTAATATTCTGCATCAATGAACCACGTACATGATACATTTATCTAAGAATGCAATAAGAGCTTTTTCCTTCTCAACACTTATTGGTTGTTGCCTGGTAAATGTTTCAACAGCACAGGAAAGGATAAAAACCGATAAGGATAAGTTTGAAAAAAAATCATTGGTCGGCAAACAAAAGGATGGCAGTTACATCGTACCTACATCACAGATCATTGATCCGGCAGGTACAACGATCACATTTCCGGGAAGACCGGTAGATCTTTCATTAAGCCCTGATGAAACGATCCTCGCAGTTAAAAACATGTACAACCTTGTTTTTTTTGATGCAGCCACTCAAACGATAAAACAAACACTTTCTATTCCTGAGGATGGAGGAAATACATTTACAGGAATAGCCTGGAGTGATAACGGCAATAAGGTCTGGACTACCGATACAAGAGGTTACCTGCGTTCAGCAAAATTGCAGGACAACGGAATGTTTGCCTGGGCCGATGCGATCTTGCTTCCTGCGAAAAATTTATCAAACGGAAAATTTCCCTGGGAGGACAAAGCACTTTATAAAACTAAAAAAACGATAGACGACCGTGCCTATCCCGGTGGCTTTGCTATTGATGAAACCAGGGGTCTTATCTATGTCACATTTAATCGTGACAATGCTGTTGGCATCATAAGCATGAAGACAAACAAATTTGTTACCTATGTACCTGTCGGCATTGCACCTTATGATGTGCTTATAAAAGGAGATAAAGCTTATGTAAGCAATTGGGGTGGCCGCTTACCTGTAAAAGGAGACAAGACTGCATTGTCGGCAAATACCCGTGTCGTCATTAATCCTAAAAACGGTGTTGCGTCTTCAGGCACTGTTTCAGTGATTGATCTGAAAACGTTGAAGGTGACAAAGACAATAAATGTTCATCTACTTCCATCAGGTATGGCCCTTCACCCGGATGGTTCCAAACTATTTGTGGCCAATGCAAATAGTGATCTCATCTCTGTTATAAATACACAGACGGATAAGGTTATTCATGAGATAAACCCAAAGCCAATGAAAGAACTTCCATTTGGAAGTGCACCAAATGCATTGGCTGTTTCTCCTGATGGTAATACGCTATATGTTGCCAATGCTGGAAACAATCTTATTGCGGTGATCGATCTTGCAACAAACAAAGTAAAAGGTTTGATACCAACCGGCTGGTATCCTGGCGGGGTCATTTTAAATAAAGAAGGGAATAAACTTTTTGTGGCAAATACAAAAGGGTTGGGAAGCCGTAATTTAAAACCAGGCGCTAAAGGTTATGAATACAGTGATCATTTAGGTTCTTTATCTTTTATTCCCGTTCCCTCAAAAGATGTTCTTGAAGAATATACAGTGAATGCTGCAAGCAATATGCGATTGCCTGAAATAACACGGGCAATGCATTTGGAAAAAGTAAAAGAGAAAATAGTACCTGTTCCAACAAAGCCAGGTGAAAAATCTGTTTTCAAGCATGTGCTTTATATTATTAAAGAAAATAAAACCTATGACCAGGTGTTTGGCGGTTTAAAGCAAGGGAATGGTGATAGTTCTTTATGTGAATTTGGCAGAAACATTACTCCCAATCATCATGCACTGGCAGAAAACTTTGTATTGCTGGATAACACTTATTGCAATGGTGTTTTAAGTGCAGACGGGCACCAATGGAGCACTGAAGGATATGTAACTGATTATTTGGAAAAAAGTTTTGGCGATTTTGTCCGGAGCTATCCTTACGAAGGAGATGATCCATTGGCCTACGCCTCGTCAGGATTTATTTGGGATAAAGTGTTGCAACAGGGGCTTAGTTTTAGAAACTATGGTGAATTTGTACATGGTATCGTTAAACCTGCCAATGCAAAATGGGCCGATGTGTACGAGGATTATAAAAACAACACTAACCGAATCAAAGTGACTCCTGTTGCCGAACTTCATACATTAAGACCACACCTGTGCCCAACCTTCATTGGCTTTCCCTCTGTTGTGCCTGATGTTTACAGGGCAAGAGAGTTTATAAAAGAGCTTCATGCGTATGAGAAGAATGATTCATTTCCAAACTTTATGATCATGTTGCTTCCCAATGATCACACCACCGGTACAACACCTGACTATCCAACACCTGCAGCATCGGTTGCTGATAATGATCTTGCATTGGGACAGATTGTTGAAGCAGTCAGCAAAAGTAAATTCTGGAAAGAGACCGCCATTTTTGTTATACAGGATGATCCTCAATCAGGACTTGATCATGTTGACGGGAAACGAACTATCGCTTTATGTATAAGTCCCTATACAAAAAGAGGAGAAGTTGTCAGCACTCAATACAATCAGAATAGTGTACTAAGAACGATCGAACTCATTTTAGGATTATCTCCTATGAGCCAGTTCGATCTTACAGCAACTCCTATGACAGATTGTTTTACAGACAAGCCTGATCTTACTCCTCATACAGCATTGCCCAATCAAATTCCGCTTGACCAGATGAACCCCAAACTATCATCACTCAAGGGCAAACAATTATACTGGGCTAAAAAATCAATGGAAATGCCATTGGACGAAGTCGATGAAGCCGATGATGATGTATTGAATAAAATTATATGGTATTCTGTAAGAGGGTATGATGTGCCTTATCCTAAGCCAGCAGAAAGTAAATTGATCAAAAAAGAGAGCGATAAAAAATAGGATAGTAGAACCTGTCTCAAAAATATTTTTTCACGCAGCGGCACAAAGACGCAGCGATGAAGATGGCTTAGTATCACGAGCCATGTTTCTGTTCGCTGTTTGCAAACAGCGAACAAGGATATTTTCTTATGATATCACATCTTGCCTTTAGGTAGCCCCAATTGCCTCCACCTTAAGCCTCGCCACCTCTTTGACATATACTATACAAGCCCTATTTATAGGCCCAAACCGGTGATAAAAACTTAAATTAGTGGCTTAAACACCTAAAAAACACACATTAAAAATAGTAATGCCCGAATCACAAAACATAGAATATAAAAGTAGTTGGAGAGATGAATATCTAAAATGGATATGTGGCTTTGCAAACGCCGACGGCGGCAGCATTTTCATAGGCAAAGACGATGCAGGAAATGTTGTTGGTATAACAGATGCCGATAAGTTGTTGGAAGAAATACCCAACAAAGTGAGAGATACTTTGGGCATTTTAGTAGATGTGAATTTGCATACAACAGCACAAGGAGATTTTATTGAAATAATAGTTGAGGGTTATCCCTATCCTGTTAATTACAAAGGACAATATCATTATCGAAGTGGCAGCACCAAACAAGAGTTAAAAGGGGCAGCATTAGATAAATTTCTTTTACAGAAAAAAGGCAAGCGTTGGGATGGCGTTCCTGTTCCCGGTATTGCTGTAAAAGATTTAAAGCAAGAAACATTTGAGTTTTTCCGTAAACGGGCAATCAAAAGTCAACGCATTGAAGAAGATACTTTAACTGACACAAACGACCATCTTATTGAAAACCTGCAACTCAAGGAAAATAATTTTTTAAAACGGGCAGCTATTCTCTTATTTCATTCCAATCCTGAAAAATTTGTAACTGGAGCATACATAAAAATCGGGTATTTTGAAACGGACGATGACTTGAAATTTCAAGACGAGATACACGGTGACCTCTTTGAGCAAATTGAGAAAACAATGGATTTGTTGTTTACCAAATACATAAAATCAGAAATCAGCTACGATGGCATCAACAGAATAGAAAAATATGAGTACCCGAGAGATGCAGTTAGAGAAGCTCTGCTCAATGCCATTGCACATAAAGATTATTCTGGTGGCGTTCCTGTTCAAATAAGTGTTTATAGCGACAAAATTATTTTTTGGAACGAAGGGCAATTGCCTGAAAACTGGACAATTGAAAACCTGTTGATCAAACACCCATCCAAGCCATACAATCCTGATATTGCCAATGCACTTTTCAGAAGTGGTTATATTGAATCGTGGGGACGGGGGACATTAAAAATGATAAGAGAGTGTGAGTTAGCTGGGCTTCCAAAACCAATTTATTTCTATGATATGTCCGGTTTTTTTGTGGAGTTTAGAAAGGATAATTATAATGAACAATACCTAAAATCGCTTAACCTTAGCGACAGGCAGGTAAAAGCAGTTTTGTATCTGAAAGAGAAGGGAAAAATTAATAATAGCGATTACCAAACATTAAATGCTGTTTCTAAGGCAACCGCAACAAGAGACTTGACAGAACTTGTTGAAAAGTTCAAAATCCTTAAAAGAACCGGTGATACTGGAGCAGGAACGAGTTATATTTTAATTGGCTCATAATGGGCTCAATTGGCTCATAATGGGCTCAACACATGAGCCCATTTCGAACCATTTCATATTTCACGCAAAGAATGAGCTAAGAAACTCTTTGCGCCTTTTGTATTTAACCTTAGTGTCCCGATAGCTATCGGGATTGCGTGAAAATCTTCCTACGCAATCCCTCTAAAGTACCAAGGTTAAAAAAGTACACATTTTTAATACAATATCTGACATCCAGCCTCTGTCTTTCCGCTACTTTTAGAAAGACAAGCTTAATGAGATGAAACGACTACTTGCACTCCTGTTATTCATTCATGGAATCGTATCTGCACAAACCAATAACTATTCGGTTGATGCACTGGTCAATCCTAAGACAACGGGCCGGGTTATTACCGTCGGCGATAATACCTGTGACATAGTTGGTTTTACCAATCAATCCATTCAATTGGCGATTGATGCGTTGCCTGCTGAAGGCGGCACGGTAAAAATGAGTCCCGGTACATTTACTATGATGGCGCCTGCAAAGCTTCGTTCCAACGTTCATCTTATTGGTGCAGGTCCTTCTACTGTATTAAAACGCATTGACGGGTTCCGTTCAAAATTTGTGATTGATGCCGACTTCGGCGAATTGAAAGTAACGGTACAAAATGTGTCAGGTTTTAAACCGGGCATGAGTATTCAAATAACCAATAAACAATACTACGATTGCTGGGATGTATCGGTTGCTGTCATTACTGCTATTGTGGGTGACACTCTTTATTTTGATAAACACCTGATACGGGACTATGAAGCAGAACCCGGTGGTATGGTAACCAATGCAGGCTCCTGTGTGTCGGTGATGGATGCAGAGAACGTATCTATGTCGGGGTTTACGATCAATGGCAACAAAGAAAAAAATGATCTGCTGGATGGTTGTAATGGGGGAGGCATCGTTATCATCAAATCAAAAAAGATCACTGTTGAGAATGTACATGTAGAAAATTTTAACGGCGAAGGCATCACCTGGCAAATAACAGAAGATGTTGTGATCAGGAACAATGAGATCAGTGGTTGTACGAACATGGGACTTCATCCCGGTTCAGGTTCACCACGATCGGTTATTGAGGGCAATAACAGTCATCATAACAAAGTAGGCTTGTTCATTTGCTGGCGGGTGCATCATAGTGATGTGCGGAATAATTTACTGCATCATAATAGTGAGAACGGTATCAGCACCGGGCATAAAGACAACGATGTTTTATTTGAAAACAACCAGATCTATGAGAATGGGGCCGACGGTGTTTTATTCAGGGAAGAAATATCCAGCAACTCACCGCACCGGAATACGTTCCTGCGAAATACAATTGAAAACAATGGTACTACAAAAGGAGGCTATGGCATTGTTATAACCGGCAATGCAACGGGGATCGTTGTAAAAGATAATATCATCCGCGACACAAAAACCGGAACACAAAAAGCTGCTTTGTTCATGGGTAAAAATATACCGCTTGTTAAAATGGAAAACAATACAATGAGTGGTCATGCGGCAGGCAATATCGTTTATGAAAAAAAATAAAATGATGGGAATGAGAATGTACAAAATTCTGCTTGTGACGATCGCTTCGTCATTGTTTGCATGTGTTGGTTTGCAGGCGCAAAACAAATCGCCATATGAACTGATGAAACTAATCACAGAGCAACAACTAACCGATAACAAACTAAAAGACGGGGACTATGCAAAAGGCAGTTGGGAAAAAGTAAAAGCATCCAACATGCCGCAGGCAATGTACTGGTCATATCCTACCGGTGTTACACTGCTGGGTATGCAACGGGTGTACGGAATAACAAAAGACAAAAAGATATTGGATTTTGTTACAGAAAACAATCGCATCTCGGCCGAACAATATGCTTACCTGCGCTGGCAGAAACAAAAATTCGGTACAGCATACAATACAGATGGGTTTGAAAAACTGTGGCGGCTCGATATGCTGGATGATTGTGGCGCTATGGGTGCAGCCATTCTTGAATCAAATCTTCGTCACAAGGTTCAATTCACCCCGGCACTAAAAGAACTGGTAGATATAGCAGGTAACTATGTTACAAAAGTTCAGTACAGGTTGAAAGAAGGAACTTTTTATCGTCCTTACTCACCCGAAGGTTCTACCATCTGGGCCGATGATCTGTATATGGGTTTGCCTTTTTTGATACGCTGGAGTGAATATGCAAAAGATACTAAAGCATTGAATGATGCAGCGCAGCAGATCATTGACTATGCAGGCTACCTGCAGGATAAAAATGGTGTATGGTATCATGCTTACTTCGTTGATAAAAAAACAACAAGCTGTTGCAAGTGGGGAAGGGCCAATGGATGGGTAGCTGTTGCCATTGCAGAAGTATTATCTGTATTGCCTAAAACAAATCCTCTTTACGAAAAGGTATTTGCCATTTACAAAAAACATATTGACGGATTACTTACCTACCAAACTGAATCAGGTTTGTGGAACCAGGTCATCGATCATCCTGAACTAACATGGGGAACAGAAACTTCCTGCAGTGCCCAATTTGCTTACTCAATAGCAAGAGGCATCAACAAAGGTTGGCTGGATGCCTCGTATGTGCCAAAAGTAAAAAAGGCATTGGCAGGTCTTGCACAACGGGTCAATGCAAATGGTAGCATCAGCAGGGTTTGCATGAGCACTTCTATTGGTGATGATCTTAAATATTACAATGAACGATCAACAAACGATGAAGACTATCATGGTGTGGGATTGATGTTGCTTGCATTAACAGAGATCCATATCATGCAGCAGAAACACGGCGGCAATTAAGACAGGAACCATAAACAATTTTGTCAACCCATCAATACTGAAGCTATGAGTTTATCTTTTTTACGAGGAATAAAAAACAGCGTTGTCCTGCTGGCCGTTTCTGTGCCATGCTTCGTTCTGCTGGCTGATAAGGCACCGAAAATAAAAGAGATCAATTGTGATCTTATCATTGATAAGAACGTGCATTGGCCGGCACCTGTTGTAACAAAGCCGGGTTATCTTCAAACAATAACAGATCCTGTTTATGGAACAAAGATCACCCGTATCTCTGGTGATCCGGGTGAAGCTGTTTCAAATATCCCCGGGCAAGTATGGCCTGCTAAAGAATCAAGACATGGTTATTCCAAACGACAGGCATGGAATGCAGATCAAACAATGATTTTTTTAGACCGCCATTCTCCATCTATCTGGCTTGACGGAAATACTTACAAACCCCTCTTCATAAGAAACTTTGACAAAGGAAATCCTGATCGTCCCAAAAGAGATCTCCGGTGGAGCCATACAGAACCGCATATCATGTATTACTTATCTACGACAAAGACGAAATGCAGCATGGGCAAATGGGATGTGGTGAAAGATGAGCTTACCGAACTCATTGATTTAAGTGATTACAAATACTGTTCGTTTGGTGATGGTGAAGGAAACCTTTCGATGGATGGAAGTAAAGCTGCCGTGTATGCAGTGAAACATGATGATACCAAAGTGATCTTTATTGCAGATGTGATCAACAAGACCAAGGGCCCGGATATTGAAGTAACCACGTTAGACAACTGCACCATTTCACCATTGGGAAATTACATTGTTATTGATGGCGACTTTGCCGGTGGATCAGACAGGATACAGGTGCGCCGTGCTTCCGATGGAAAAGTATTGTGGACAGAAAGCCGTTATGGAGTACCGAGTCATTGGGATGTACAAATAGACCAGGATGGTGAAGAAGTAGTAGCTGGTGTAGGAAAAACAGAACCTTATGATGGAAAAGTTATTAAAAGAAGATTGTCTGACGGTAAGATCACAGTATTGGTAGATAAAGGATATGCATCGCATACATCAGGAAGAAATTTAAAAAGACCGGGTTGGGTATATGTTACCTATAACCTTCGTGATGAATCAAAATATTATCCTTACCAAAATGAGATAGTTGCTGTACGACTCGATGGAAAGAGAACAGAACGTATAGCGAATATTCATTCAAACCCTTTTATCTATATAGCAGAGGCACATGGTTCACCGTCACCGGATGGGTTACGGGTAATTTTTGCGAGTGACTGGGATAGTGGCGTTATTCCGATACAAGCTTATGTAGTTGACTTTAGAGATAAGGTCATTAAAACAAAATAAAATTTGAAAGCTTTCACGCAAAGGCGCAAAGATTTAATACAAAAGTCGCAAAGGATTTCTTAGCGTCTTGGCGAATACTTTGCGTCTTTGCGTGCAATAAAAAAAAGAGCATGAACCCAAACAGACTTTATAATTTATTATGCCTGTTCTTATTACTGACAGCAGGATGTTCAAAAAGCGATAAAGCTGATCCTCCTGCGCCGCCGGCATCGAATGCCCTAATCTCGAATGAAACTAACTACTGGCCTGCACCTGCATTAAGCAAACCGGGTTATTTGCAAACAGTAATTGATCCGACATTCAAAACAAAAATTACAAGAATTGTTGGCGACCCCGGCGGAGCCATTCCTAACATAACAGGTTCGGTATGGGCGCAGCAACAACTGCGGCACAACTATTCCAAAATACAACCGTGGAATGCAGATCAAACTATGCTTTTTCTCAATCGTCATTCACCCAACCTATGGTTAGATGGAAGCACTTATCAACCACTCTTCACCCGTAACAAACCGGGTAGTCATTTACTATGGAGCCATACAGAGCCAAAGATCATGTATCATACAGGCAACAGCGGTAATCATCACCTGGGAAAATGGGATGTGGTGGCCGATGTTTCTACAGAACTGATCGACCTGAGAAATTATGCAAGCTGTACGTTTGGTGAAGGAGAAGGAAACTTTAATAAGAACGGAAACAAAGTAGCCGTGTATGGTAAACGGATCAGTGATAATAAATATGTTCTTTTCGTGGTGGATGTTGTGGCAAGAACAAAAGGCACTGATATTGAAATAACCGATATGGACAATTGCACTATGTCTTCTTCGGGTGATTATATTATAATTGGTCACGGCAATGATGAAATAAAAGTATTGAGAACAAGTGATGGCAGTACTGTATGGTCCGATACACGTTACGGGATGCCGAGCCATTTTGATGTGCAGGTTGATCAGAATGGAGATGAAGTAGTAGCAGGAGTGGGGAAAACATCTCCTTACAGCGGGCAGGTGATAAAAAGAAAATTATCAGATGGTTCGATCACCGTGTTGGTGAACAAAGGCTATGCAAGTCATACGTCAGGAAGAAACATCAACCGGCCGGGCTGGATATATGTAACCTATTCTAATCTTTCAACCGGTTACCTGCCTTATATCAACGAATTGGTTGCCGTAAAATTGGACGGAACAAAAGTGGAACGGTTGTGTAATATACGGGTTGATAAATCTCTTTTCACCACGCCTTCAGATCAATACCTTGCAGAAGCACATGGTTGTCCTTCACCGGATGGCCGCAGGATGATCTTTGCAAGTGATTGGAACAAGGGTGATTTTCCTGTGCAGGCTTATGTTGTTGATTTCAGGGATAAAGATTGATATTAAAAAAAATTAACTGGGCTTGAAATGGAACCACATAGAAACATAGCACACAATAGGAGAAAACACATAGGATTCTATGTGAAAGCCTATGTTTCTATGTGCCTATGTGGTTCAAAACAGTTGGAGACTAAGGTTTATTCTTAGCATTAAAACTATAACTGCAAGTATGAAAAAAAATATTCCATCATCAATGTTAAGCAGAACGATAACAGTTTTGTTTCTCTTGTTTGTTGTTACTGTTGTTCATGCACAACAACAGGAAAAGCCACGCAAATGTATCATGGTCTTTGGCGCCCATGCAGATGATGTGGAATCAATTGCCGGGGGAACATTCGCCAAATACATTGCAATGGGATATGAAGGGATCTATGTAGATGTTATCAATAATCTTGCAGGATGCAATTTGGAAAAAACACCTTACTTCAAAGGCGCTCTTCCATTCACTGCATCTAATTCACCACATCCATATCCTGCTGATGCGTTGGAGACAAGCCAGATAAGAGAAGAAGAAGCCTTGCAGGCAGCTGCTGTTTTTGGCGCCACGCCTGTTTTTTTAAACTATAAAGAACCCTGGTTCTCGATGGGCAGAACACAAATTGACTATGGAACAGAACTGTATGGTCAATATGCTCCTCCCGGCAGACCACTGATCGCATTGGCTACCATCATGAGCAAGGAAGTAAACTTTGTACTCGACCTGTTGAAACAATACAAACCCGAAATAGTGATCATTCATACACTGGGTGGTGAAAAACTGGATCATGGTAATGCTGCTTATATGACTTACCTCGCTTTTAAAAAAGCGGTGGATCAAAAAATTGCTGTTGGCAAACTATGGATGCCGCTAAGAGGATGGTTTGCTGATGAAGATGCACTCGAAAGCAAGAAGGGAAAACCCGATGTAACAGTTGACGTAAAAGACTTTTTAAAAACAAAATACGAGGCGTATGATAAACATCTTAGCCAGAACGGAGGCTTTGGACGAAACTATGTACTCAGCAATAAAAAAGATCCTTCTGCATACAATGATAAAATAGAAGAATTTATTACTGTAATGGATAACACAAAACCGGGCAATTCAAAAAAATAAATTTTTCAGCAATGCGATCAACCCGTTTACTACTTGTTATCTTTTTTGTTTGCCTGTGTTCTCCCGCACTGCTAAAGGCACAAACAAAAGATAAACCCCGTAAATGTATCATGGTCTTCGGCGCTCATGCTGATGATGTAGATGAAATTGCAGGAGGCACATTGGCTAAATATGTTGCAATGGGCTATGAAGGAATCTATGTATGTGTAATAAATAACCTTGACGGATGCGGTCTCGATGGAACTCCTTCTTTTGATAATGGACCAAAATTTAGTATCGCTAACTCGCCCCATAACTACCCAGTGGATGCTTTGGAAACAAGCCAGATTCGGGAAGAAGAAGCGAGACAGGCTGCTGCAGTATATCCTGCAATACCCGTATTTCTAAACTTTAAAGAAGCCACTGTTTACATGGGACGCCACCGGATCTATTATGGAACAGAGCCATACTATAAATTCGATCCACCGGGCAGACAACTTATCTCAATGGCAACTTACATTTCTGAAGATGTAGACTTTGTGCTGGAGTTGCTCAAGAAGTATCAGCCTGAAATTATAATTACACATACTTTAGGTGGCGAAAAACACGAACATGGGAATGCCGCTTATATGATGTACCTCGCATGTAAGGAGGCAATACGGAACAACATACCTATTGGCAAACTATGGATGACGGTTAACGGATGGCTGACAGATAACGCTGCGCAGAAAAATGGAAAAGGAATGGCCGATGTTCAGATTGATGTGAAAGATTATTTAACCACAAAATACAAAGCGTTGAATAAACATATCAGTCAGAATGGAGAATTTGGAAGAGACTATATAATCGGTAACCTGGCACAGCCTAAAGAAATGATAGAAGAATTTATTACAGTGCTTGATAATACGAAATAACATACAGTTCTTTTCATTGAATAATAAACAGCAATAAAACCTGGAATATGCATTTTAAAAAGAGAATCATTCACCTGTCAGTAGCGATAACCTGTTTATCGGTTATCCTGTTACCTGCCATTGTAAAAGCGCAGGAAAAAGCAAAACCCCGTAAATGTATCCTGGTCTTCGGTGCACATGCCGATGATGTGGATGAGAATGCCGGTGGCACATTGGCAAAATATGTTGCCATGGGTTATGAAGGCATTTATGTATGTGCTATTAATAACCTTGATGGTTGCAATCTTGAAAGAACACCCTGGTATGATAAAGGCCCAAACTTTTCTATCTCCAGTTCACCGCAGAAATACAGGGTGGATGCATTGGAGACAAGCCAGATAAGAGAAGAAGAAGCAAGATCTGCCGCAGCGGTCTATCCATCTACTCCCATTTTTTTAAACTACAAAGAACCTACATTCTTCATTGGAAGAAAGATGGTTTACTATGGCACTCCTGAATATGATGCATTTGATCCTCCCGGTCGTCCGCTGATCCCTGTGGCTACTTACATGGATGAAGAGGTCAACTATGTTTGCGACTTACTGGAAAAATATCAGCCGGAAATTGTGATCACCCACACATTGGGTGGTGAAAAAATGGATCATGGCAATGCTGGTTACATGATCTACCTCGCTTTCAAACAGGCAATGAACAAAGGAATTCCCGTAGGAAAATTGTGGATGGTAGTGAATGGCTGGTTCCTGGATGCGACTGCACAAAAAAATAAAGTAGGAATGCCTTATGTGCAGGTAGATGTAAAAGATCACTTAAAAACAAAATACAAAGCTATCAATATGCACATCAGCCAGAATGGTGGCTGGGGCCGTGACTATGTGACGGGAAACAAAACACAACCAAAGGAAGTGATCGAAGAATTCATCACAGTACTTGATAATACTAAAAAATAACATTCCTCTTTAACGACAATAAACTTTCTGCAAAATGATAAGGCAATACTTCTTCAGCTTATTGACAGCAACCGTTCTTCTTTGTTCTTCCCTGCTTGTTACAGCGCAAACCAACGCCGTACTGGTAAGAAGCTGGGGTGAGTTTGGAGATAAACCCGGCCAGTTAAAATTTCCGACCATGATAACGGCGGATCAGCAATCCAATCTCTATGTAGTGGATCAGCACAATCATCGTATACAAAAATTTGATTCTGCCGGAAACTTTATATCCATGTGGGGTAAACAGGGAACAGGACAGGGCGAATTCAACTATCCTTATGGTATCGCTATTGATTCAAAAGGAAATGTTTTTGTTGCTGACATGAACAATAACAGGATACAGAAATTTTCTGCAGACGGAAAGTTTTTATCATCAGTAGGTTCTTACGGAACAGCAGAAGGACAATTGAAATATCCTTATGGTATCGCCATTGATGCTAATGATGTGCTGTATGTTATTGATGCGTTTAACTACCGGATACAAAAATTCAATGCCGACCTGAAATTTATTTCCCAATGGGGAACAGCCGAAAGCATCGGTATTAAACTATACATGCCCCATGAGATCGCTATCACAAAAGAAGGCAATGTGATCATGAGTGACAGGCAGAACCACCGCATCGCCATTTTTACAACAGATGGAAAACTGGTAAAACGTTTTGGTGACTATGGTGAAGGTGTTGGAACAAAAGGAGGATTGTTTAGCGAGCCGCATGGCGTTGCCGTAAGTGCAACAGGTGATATATACATCAGCGACCGCTACAACTTCCGTATGCAAAAATTTGATGCAGCCAATAACTTTCAATGCCAGTGGCTGACCACGGCTGTGTTTGATGACAGCAAATTCTTTCCGCTTGGTATCAGCATAGGAAAAAACAATATTGTTTATATCACAGACCATCATGCACACCGCATTCTGCAATACAAACTATTTTAAACAGCAATAGCTTTTATGAAAATGAAACAAACCTGCCTGCGATCTTATTGTATGGTTGTACTGATGGTTGCTACCCTGTTGCTGCATGCAGGAAAAGCAGCCGCCATCGAACAGCCGCTAATCTTTCCAATCCCTCAGCAACTCACGACTACCGGCGAATCGTTTGAAGCGGATGAAACTGTTAGCATTCTTCTTCCGTTAAATGCCAGCGAAAAAGATAAAGCTCTTGCCCGGATGCTGGTAAAAGAATTCAGCAATAAATATGGAATAGCATTATTGATAAAACAGGTGGGAACTGTTCCGTCAAAAGGAAAATTTGTAGTGATGGGAACAATGGCAAATTCATTTGTAAAAAAATATTGCAGCGAAAACAAACTATCCATCACAAAACAAAGCCCCGGTCCTGAAGGATACATACTGGAAGTAAACAAGAACAGTATCGTTATTGGCGGGTATGATGATGCCGGTGCTTTCTTCGGCCTACAGTCACTACGCCAGTTAATGACAGCAGGAAAAGGAAAAATAATACAGGGAGTTAAAGTAAAAGACTGGCCTAATCTTCCTTTCAGGGCAATAAGATTGTATGTACCGGGACCTGATAACATTCCTTACTTCAAACGGTTTCTCAGCGACTTCATGGCTTTGTACAAATACAATAAAGTCATTATCGAATTCAATTGTATGCGGCTTGACAGGCACCCGGAAGTAAACACCGGTTGGCAGGAATTTGTAAAATACATGCAATACAGTCGTTCGAATTCAACAGAAGGAGTAAGAGGAGAGGAAAAAAACTCAAGCCACTTTGATGCAGGTGATGGTTTTGTAATTGAAAAAGAAACCGTGAGGGATTTAGTGAAATATGCCAATGATAACTTTTTAGAAGTGATACCGGAGATACCATCATTGACCCATGCGTATTATCTTCTTACCAAACATCCTGAACTGGCGGAATATCCCGGTGATACATGGCCTGATACTTATTGTCCTTCCAACCCTGATAGCTATAAGCTGATGTTTGATGTGTATGATGAATACATGGAAGTGCTGAAACCAAAAATGGTGCATATCGGTCATGATGAATGGTGGGGTGCGCCAACGCAGGTTTGTCCGCTGTGTAAGGGGAAAGATTATTCAAAACTATTTGCCGGAGATGTTCAAAAGATACATGCCTACTTTGCCGCCAAAGGAATTAAGATCGGTATGTGGGGCGACTACCTGCTGGAAAGTGTTCGTGAAAAAGGAACGCAAAAAAGAACTTCTTCTACCGGTGTTAAATACGAAACACCGGGAGCATTACCACCTGCAGTAGTAAAAGAAATGATCCCGAAAGATATTTTAATATCCAACTGGTTTTGGATAGATGAAGAGAAAGAAAAAGAATTAAACGATATGGGCTTTACCCAGCTCTATGGAAACTTTACACCTAACATCAGTAACTGGAAAGAACGCACCAAAAAAATAAAAGTAGCCGGTGGTGCGCCGTCATCATGGGCAATGACCAATGAATTCAACTTTGGAAAAGACCTGATGCTTGACTTTTTGGGTTGTGCTAATTTAATGTGGTCATCACATACCATTGAGCCGATAGATTTCCCGGCAGTTGTTTGGGAAATGATCCCTTCTATAAGGGCAAACCTCAGGGGAAGAAGAATTCCCAGCGAAGATGATAATGCAATTGAAGCGGTTGATATTTCTTCACACTTTAACTTATCAAAACAATCAAAACTGTTTGATGTCAACCTTACAAACATGGTTGGAGGTGAAGTTCGTAAAGGACCTAAAACATTCAAACTTGCTGCAACAACTGCCAATGAAAACTGTGTGATCGCTGCGGGTGTGGAAGGAAAAGAGAAAACAATGTTACCAGCCAGTATAAAAGGAATTGCTATCAATGAAGATGTAAGCAGCCTGATCTTTTTACATGCCAGTGCATTGCCTTCGGGAAATCAAAAAGCCTATTTCAATATTCCCAACATGTTTGATTCGCCTGACTTGCTGGGTTGGTATGAAGTTGTATATGAAGATGGTTTCAAAGAAATAGTTCCTGTACAATATGGGGTTAACATACTGGAGTGGAACCCCGGTGGTGAAAAAAGCCTAGATACATTAGAAGGAGAAACAGGTGCGCCGCAAAAAGCTTATTGCTATGAAGCCGACCCCGTTGATTGTTCTGTAAAAAAAGGCAGCAACAGTCCAACCTTCTTTTCATTTGAATGGATCAACAAACGATTTGGAAAAGTGATAAAAGAAGTTAACCTGTATGGTTCGATTCGTTACCAGGCGTTGCAGCAAAACTATGGAACAGTTGAAACGGAGCCGATGAAAAGTAATGCTATCCTGTTGGCAGGTATTAGTAAGGTGAAGAAAAGAGAAACAATAAAACCAAAGAAGGAGTAATAGGATAGAATGCTCTATTATTTCCCACAAAGACACAAAACCCACTAAGAAATATTAATTGATATAAACACTTTGTGATCTTAGTGGCTTTGTGGGATACAGTTTCTTCGTGGGGTCGGGCAGTGTATTAGAACTTATCTGAAAAACCTATGTCACCCCCTTCGGGGTTTGTGTCAAACGTTACGTACCTATGTTATAATAATATCATTTAGTTAGGGATTGCATTTATGCTCCAACGGAGCATTTGGTGGGTAACCCAACAAGCACAGGGAAGTTTTTCGTTCCGTAGGAACGTCTGGTGTAAATCCGCAGCACCAAACGTTCCTACGGAACGTATCTGAACTATAGAATCTTTCTAACACAGCAAATGTTCCTACGGAACAAAAATGCTTAACTAAATGACATTGTCCTTCGGGATTTAAAACCTCGAAGAGGTGATATTATTATAGAAAAACAAAAATTTAGTGAAGCTAACCCCGAAGGGGTGACATAAAAACATTGTTGAGATGGCTTATGGTTTTAATATTATTTCCCACAAAGACACGAGCTACTAAGAAATATTAATTGATATAAACACTTTGTGATCTTAGCGGCTTTGTGGGAAACTACCCTTTATTGCCCTCTTTTTCGCCACGTTAAAAAAGTATAGGGATTAAAGAGATTTTAGAACATTTATCCCAACATATCAAAATACATTTATCGTGAAATCACACTAAACGGTTGTTATGAAAAGAAGATATAATTTTCTACTTGTACTTTTTGTTATTACGCTGTGTGTTGCATGCAAAGATCCAAAAGCACAACAAAGCACAACCGTCACCAGCCAGGATTATAACCCCCGTTACTGGGTAGAAGGAACAACAGATTACCGCACAAAACCTGACCAGGCATACGAAGCAGCAACCAATAAAATGGTGGATGATGTGTATGCAAAAGGATGGCAGGGGATTTTATACTGGGGTGCGAGCCGCAATGGTGACAAAATGAATTATTATTATAAATCACCGTACCTCGAAAAACAACCCTGGGCTGTTTTTGAAAGAGACGGTCTTAGCCCGGTTATTTCCGCTGCACATAAAAAAGGCCTGAAGGTAATGGTGAACATGGAAGGAGTTAACCCGTACCATTGGGAGAAGAATCAATGGACCCCTGCCACCATCGAAGCTGCTGCCAATGACCTGGTAGCAGCAGGGGCCGATGCTGTATTCGAAGAATGTTTTGAAGTGAAATCGGATGTGTTCACTTCATTGGCAAGAACACTGAAGAGTAAAAATGTAAACTACATTTCCGGAACCGATCCAATGCTTTTAAGAGAACCCAACTTCGCTACACTCTGGCCAGAGACCGGCACCATCAATGTTTATAATTACTATCTCAAGCGGGATAAGATCTATAATGTTGCTACATTGGCACAACACGGATCATTAGGATTAGGTTGGGCGAAATACTGGAAAAAACCAACGTCACTTATTTCACCTGTTAACCGCAACTGGGGTATTGCCAGTGAATACACACCCGCAGTCATTCCGTACTTATGTATGATAAGGGCTTTGCAATTCAGGATGGATGACTTTATCATCTTTGGTGGTATGGACAAATTCGATCCGGTTCAAAACAAAGCATGGATACAGGAATATGTGCAGAAGCAGGAAACAAGACCCACCATGAATATCGTGGTGCTGCTTAAAAAAGCAGGTGAGTATACAGGAAGTGAAACTGGTGAAGCTTCATGGAACAGGTTATTTAATTCAGGAGATGCGATTACTTCCGGTGCATTTAATGCCGGTTATAATATTATTGTCAGCGATAAGGTAGTGCCCGCTGATGCGTATTGGATCTATACCCCCGGTGGTGCAAACGATGTGTTGCCTGCTGATGTGGTAGCATTATTCAATACAGACAAGCCAGTTTTTTTGCAAGCAAGCAGTAGTCTTCCCAATGGCCCGGGTATCAACCCGGGCTGGCGGGAAGTTCTTAAGAACTGTGGGGTTGATGGAACAATCAAATTTAAATATGCAGCAGGATCCGATAGTCCTATAGAGGCATCGTTGCCGGGAAACCAGGAAGAAGAAATTCCTTATACAGGATATTACAACGATAGATACTTACGGTTTACCGGTTCTGATATACAAAGAGGCAAAGACCTGCGTGCCGGTACGGTGATACCAAAAGACGCTTTAAAAGATGCGACCATCTATAGCGCACCGAATAAAACGTATGGAAGAGGCCCATATATCGCTGGTAAAAACAAAAAATATCTTGTTACCACTACCAGCCTGAACTGGGAAGTTGCTTACCCGATCTCAAATCTTCTTTCAGGCGGCGGCGTAGCACCTTCTTCAAATGTGTGGGGCATAGCAGGTAAAAATGTATCTGCATTTCTGGCGATTGAAACAACAGAACTTGAAGTAGTGATCCCTGGATTGGCAGACGGGTCTAAAATTCGTGTGGTGGTTTGGGACAATAAGAAGAATAAAAAATCAGAACAGACAGTAACTTACAAAGCACCGTACACGCATTTGCTAAAAGAATATGATTTCATTTTGATCGATGCTGTAAAATAATTTTATTAACCGGCGATAATCTTTCAACAATAAACCATGACCTCAACTGCTTCACCTCTTGCCAGTGACAAAAGACTGATGTGCGTCGACGCATTAAGGGGCTTTGACATGCTATGGATCATCGGTGGGGGAGAAGTGCTCAGTGCGTTGTCCAAAGCATATCCCAGTACTTTTTTTGACGGGCTGGCAAAACAGTTTGACCATGAATGGGGGCAGTTCCATTTTTATGATATCATCATGCCCCTGTTTCTTTTTATTGTTGGGGTGGTGATGCCGGTAGCATTTAAAAGACGGCTTGAAAAAGGTGAGAGCAAACGAAGCATTTACATACACGTTTTTAAAAGAGTATTCAAACTCTATGTTCTCGGACTGATTGCTTCCGGTCACTTGCTGCAATTTGATATCAACACCCTTCGTCTCTGGACAGATACACTTCATGCCATTGCAGTAGGTTATCTTGTCAGCTCTATTCTTATTCTTGAACTAAAAGAAAAATGGCAGATCATCATTACTGCATTGCTATTAATAGCGTATTGGTTAGTGATGACATTTGTTCCAATACCCGGTCATGGTGCAGGCATTTTTGAAAAAGAGCTGAATCTTGCTGTTTATATTGATGATAAAGTATTAGGGCATTTCCAGGAAGGACAGGGCTGGACCTATATTCTCACGAACATGACCTTTATTTGTTCTGTGATGCTGGGTGTTTTTGCAGGAAGGATACTGCTGTCCGGTCTTCCTGATAAAAAGAAAATCACACAACTGGTAATATTGGGTCTTGCTTGCGTGGTAGCCGGAAAAATATGGGGTTACTGGTTCCCTATCATCCATCATCTCTGGACAAGTTCGCTTGTATTATTTGCAGGTGGTTTGAGTTGTTTGCTACTGGCCCTTTTCTATCTCGTCATTGATGTGTGGGGCTATAAAAAATGGTCATTCCCTTTTATGGTGATCGGGGTAAATGCAATAGCAGTGTATGTGGCCACCCACTTGTTCCATTTTGAACTGATCGGGAATGTATTTGTAGGAGGGCTTGCAAAATGGCTGGGACCGTGGAATGACTTTGTGCAGGCATTGGCTGGGTTGATCGTTGTGTGGCTTATCCTGTACTGGATGTATAAAAAGAAAACATTTATTAAAGTATAAAAAATTGCAAACGCAATAATCGTCACTATTTATTTTGAAAATTCATTAAAAGAAAGACATGGTACTATCTATTAAAAATTGTTTTGCTGTAGCTGCACTATCAGCTTTGTGCTTTATTGGTTGTAAAGAGAAAGACGAAAAAGGTTCTTCTGACAAAACGACGAATGCTGCCTCCGACCAGTTGGCCCGCACACCACCAATGGGATGGAACAGTTGGAATGTTTTTGGAAAAAATATCAGTGAGCAGGTGGTTAGGGAAACAGTCGATTCGATCGTTAGCACAGGATTGAAAAATGTAGGCTTTGAATATGTGGTGATCGATGACTTCTGGCATGGTGGCCGCGATTCGGTTACTGGTTTGTTATATCCTGATAAAGAAAAATTCCCTTCCGGTATTAAAGCATTGGCTGACTATGTGCATAGCAAAGGGTTGAAATTCGGTATCTATTCTGATGCAGGTACAATGACCTGTGGTGAAATGCCCGGTAGTTATGGATACGAAGAAAAAGATGCAAAGCTATTTGCAGAGTGGGGTGTTGACTTCTTAAAATATGATTATTGTTTTTGTCCTGACTATGTATCAGCCAACAATGATTATAAAATGGCGTTGGCCCGTTACAAAGCAATGGGTGATGCATTGAAAGCTACTGGTAGGCCTATTCTTTTTAGCATTTGCGAATGGGGTCCTCGTTCTCCATGGCTTTGGGGTAAAGAAGCAGGCGGGCACATGTGGAGAACATCATATGATGTAGCTGATATATGGGACAAACCCCGCAATGAACACAGCCCGATCGGTATTCTTACTTCTATTGATGTAATTGCCAACCTTGGCAGGTTTCAACAGCCCGGTGGATGGAATGATCCTGATATGTTAGTGGTAGGACTTAACAATGCAGGCTATATCAAAGGCGGTGGTTGTAGTGATATTGAATATCGTACACAGATGAATATGTGGTGCATGTTCTCTTCACCATTGATGATCGGTTGCGATGTTCGCAAAATGAGTGATGCAACAAAAACGATACTGCTCAATAAAGATGTTATTGCGATTGACCAGGATACACTAGGCAAACAAGGGTTCAGAGTGTATAGCAAGAATGGGTTGGAAGCATGGAAAAAAGAACTTAGTGGCGACAGGTTTGCTATTGCTTTATTCAACCGTGGTGAAGAAAACAAATCGCTGACAGTTTCATTGAAAGATGTGGAATTGGATACAGCTAACAAGTATCATGTGTATGATGTATGGAAGCATGCAACAACAGAAAGATCAGTACAGCGTTTATCGGCACAATTAAAACCACATGAAAGCCAGGTATATGTTCTGACCCGTTCAGAAGATAAATAAGAAACTATCCCAAGGGTTTAAAACTAGTTATTACCACTAAGTCACGAAGGCACAAAGCTCTGATCCTATATTGAGCTCCTTCGTGACTTAGTGTCTTTAGTAAGTTGTTTATATAAGGAGAAGGTCAAGAAAAATTATTAACCTTCATCAGTAACCAACATAACGTCAAAATCAAATTGAGCAATGCTGCCTGATAATTCAATACGGCATTTAACAGGATAATCTATTTTGGAAATACCATTTCCTAACTGATCAGGAATGACAATATTCGGGTTTACGATGAACACAGGCTGGTAATAGGTTGGATTATTAAATGCAAATACCGAATAAGGTTGGCGAAATACAATGCCTTTACTTGTTACTGCATGTATGGTAAGATAAAGACCATTCTGCGAAAGTTTGGTGCTCCACTCATCAGGGTGTTTCCACTCGAACTTTGGTGTAAGCACAATTTTTTTTATTCGCAGGAAAGCGCCGATCTGTGGTAATGTAAATTCTTTAACCCGTTCTTCGTTGGTGAATACGATAGCTACATTCCTTTTTATGAGATCCGTTGCTGCAATACTATAGCTTGTGCCGCGACCTGCACCATGCACAATTAAATTGCGCATCGCCACCAGGTCGGTTAAGATGCGCTTTACAGTTGAATTAGGTATTTTCAATCTCTTTGCAATTTCGCCGCTGCTGATACCGGGATTGTTTTCAACCAAAGCATAGACATGCTGCTCACGCAGGCCAACACTTTCACGTTTTTCTTTTTCTTTTACTTTTTGAAGTAATTGCCCCTGTATATTTTTTAAACAATCCAGTAAAAAAAGAACCCATCCTGTTACATCTTCACCCGGTCGTTTGTGTTGGGCATCCATTAATTGTTTATAATACTCTTTTTTACGATGTTCTATCTCGTGTTCAAAGCTGACATACTCGATCCATACATACTCGTTTTTCAATAATAATAATGTTGCGAGCAAACGGCTTAACCGTCCATTGCCATCCTGGAACGGGTGAATACTTAAAAACTCATACACAAATAGGGCTGACCGGATAAGTGGGTGAGTTGAACTGTCATTATTATACCATTCGATCAACTGCCTCATGGCATCCTGCGTTGCCCATCCCGGGGGAGTAGTTTCAAAAACAATCGTCTTGCTGCCATCCGCTTCAGTACGTTCAACATGATTGGGACTAATTTTATAATTACCCTTGTGATAGGAGTCTTTTGTACTGTGTTTCATTAATACATTATGCAGATGTTTGATACTGCTTTCCGATATGCTAATATCACGGTATGATTCTCCTATGAGATTAAGTGTATCATAATATCCGGCCACTTCCTGTTCGTCACGATCGGTTAAGCTGGAAATGTCTAAGTTTTCAATAAGAATCTCTACTTCTTTGTCAGATAAATGCGACCCTTCAATTCGTGTAGATGCCCCGATGCTTCGTACTGTAGCAATTGATTTTAATTCCTTCAGGGCTTGTTTTTCCCGGCGCTCAATTGCCTGCCATTGAGCATCAAAACGATCCAACTGACTTAATTCCTGAGTCAGCTCCATCCAATTCGGGGGATTAAATAATAAAGTATGAATCTTTAATTCAGACATAATGAGACGATTTGAGACGCTAATATACGATTTATATCCAATTTGGTGAGACGATTTGAGACGATTCAAGACGATTTTTGAGCCGAATGAGCCGAAATTGGGGGCATAAAACTGAAAACTAGCATGTAAGTGACGAGATCTGAGATAATCCATCAATGGAGGACACACCGGCTATTGATCAATCTATTACAGAAAAAACGATAAGCGGTCAAACAGTTACTTATTTTTTAGTGTACCTGCAAGTGCACCACACACTAATCATCGAACAAAGACAGTAGACAACAAAAAGAAGTAATGTCATTTCTCATTTGATACATCTATTATGAAGATTCAATAGCTTGTTAAAAAAGTACATATTTT
This sequence comes from Chitinophagaceae bacterium, assembly GCA_036383515.1. Classification (GTDB taxonomy): domain Bacteria; phylum Bacteroidota; class Bacteroidia; order Chitinophagales; family Chitinophagaceae; genus CADEDV01. Next base: position 115,606 of record DASVOE010000122.1, read on the forward strand.
AAAGAGATTATCTGATATTTCATCCCCGGCAGCAAGATAAATTTGAGTAGACCTTTTATTAGTGAAGAAACACACGATCTATTATGAATAATTCCCGAAGAGATTTTTTGCGCACTACAAGTATTGTTAGCCTTGGATTCATCGGGCTTAACCAGTGTGTGCTGTCCGGTTGTAAAGTAAATACTGATCCCGGTTTTGGATTTGGTCCGTTATTGCACAGGGAAGGTGACATTTTAAGTTTGCCAAAAGGATTCACCGCAAAAGTGATCTCCCGTACAGGTGATAAAATGAGTGATGGACTTTTCTCACCGGGTAATCATGATGGCATGGGCATCTTTGGATGGAAAGACGGGAAAGTATTATTGGTACGCAACCATGAACTGACACCGGGTTCTTATGGAGAAGGGCCATTTAGCAGCGATAAACTTTTGATTGACAAGATAGGTAAAGACAGGTTCTACGATTTTGCAAAAGGTGGAGACAGGATCTGTGTCGGTGGTACCACTACTTTTATTTATGATGAACAAACACAGAAAATAGAAACAGAATACCTTAGCCTTGTAGGTACTGTAAGAAACTGTTCAGGTGGAAAAACACCCTGGAACAGTTGGATCACTTGTGAAGAAACAGCTTTCAAAAAAGGCGATGAGAAAGGTGAACTTGAAAAAGATCATGGCTACAACTTTGAAGTGCCCGCTACAGATAAAATAGGTATAGCTGATCCTGTTCCCATTACAGCGATGGGACGCTTTGTACATGAATCAGCAGCCGTTCATCCCGCTACAGGAATTGTTTATCAAACCGAAGACGAAGGTGATGGTTTGTTCTATCGCTATTTACCCAATGCAACAGGAGAGATGACAACGGGTTCATTACATAAAGGAGGAAAGTTGCAATGTTTGGTGATCAATGATTGGAAAAGTGCAGATACAAGAAACTATGAGGGACAGAAAACAGATTATTTCCCTGAGAAGAAAAAATTCACAGTGTCATGGATAGACCTTGATAATGTTGAGAACCCCGACAGTGACTTAAGATTAAGGGGACATAAAATGGGAGCTGCTGTTTTCTCATCTGGCGAAGGAATGAGCTACGGTAAGGATGAATTATTTTTCACTGCAAGCTCCGGTGGGCGCAGCAACAATGGACAGGTATTTCGGTATACACCGAGTAAATACGAAGGACAACCACAGGAAAAAGATGCACCGGGAACATTGGAACTATTCATCGAATCAAGAAGCATTGATACGTTCCGTTACTGTGATAACATCACGGTTGCGCCTTGGGGAGATGTGATCGTATGTGAGGACAGTGAAGATGCAAGGATCATTGGTATCACTCCTGCAGGTAAAGCGTATGTGATAGCAAAAAATATCGGTTACCGTGAATCTGAATTTGCAGGACCCGTTTTCTCTCCATCGGGTAAAACACTTTTTGTAAACATTCAATCACCGGGCCTTACTCTTGCAGTCACCGGCCCCTGGAAATCATAACCCGTTTCAACAACTTTTTTGAGATACAATTATTTCGAAGATCAAATCAATTCATCAACATGTTTAACTCCATCAAAAAAAGCAAAACCAATTTCTTAGTACAGCTTTCATTATTTGTGTTGGGTATTACAACCTTTTACACAGGTGCTGCTCAAAACGCCGAAGAGATTTATACAAAACCTCTCACAGAAGTATTGAGTACTATAGAAAAGAAATTCAATGTTGTTTTAAGAATTGATGATCGCAATGCAAAAGGGAATGTGTCTTACGCCAACTGGAGAATTACATCTGATCTGAAGACTACACTGGACAATGTATTAAGACCATTGGATCTTGTTTATAATAAAGTTTCCGGGAACACCTATAAAGTTGATTCGTACGATTATTACCGTCGCAGCCCGGCAGAAGGAAAGCTTCATCTCGATGAATTGCTGAAAGCCTATCCCACGGCGGCAGCATTTGATAAAAGAAAAAAAGAACTGCGTGAGTGCATCTCGTCTGTACTGGGCATCAACCTTAATGGGAAAAAGACTCCGTTGAATCCCATTTTCCGCAAGAAGGTAGTAATGGATGGATATACAGTAGAGAATGTTGCCTTTGAAAGCATACCGGGTTATTATGTAACAGGCACTTTATACAGACCCGCAAAAGAAAACGGAAGTTTTCCTGTGATACTTAATCCTCATGGTCATTTCTTTAATGAACAGGATCCTTCTATTTCTACTGATAGCAGCAGGTACAGGGCTGATATGCAAATCCGTTGTGCAGCTTTTGCAAAAATGGGTGCCATTGCTTTTAGCTATGACATGTATGCATGGGGTGAATCATTGCTGATGACAGGTGACCCACTTGCGCATCAAACTGGTTTTGCTACATCGATCCAAACATGGAACAGTATTCGTGCCTTGGACTTTTTATTGACCCTGCCCGGTGCCGATAAAAATCGTGTTGCTGTTACCGGCGCATCAGGAGGAGGAACACAAACTATTTTGCTGGCTGCAATGGATGACAGGGTTAGTGTAAGCATACCTGCTGTGATGGTTTCCGCGACTTTCTATGGCGGTTGTCCTTGTGAGAGTGGGTTGCCGATTCACGGTGTTTGTAATGGACATGCTACCAACAATGCTGAAATAGCTGCGATGATAGCTCCCCGCCCGTTGATGCTTTTATCAGATGGTGACGACTGGACGAAAAATGTACCGGGTACTGACGATCCTTACCTGAGAAAAATATATGCTCTTTATGGAAAGCCATCTGCTTTTGAAAGCGTTTACCTGCCAGCGGATAAACATGATTATGGCATTACGAAACGTCTGCCCATGTATAAATTCATAACAAAACACCTCGGGCTTAATGCCAGTGCGATCACTGGTAAAGATGGTAAGATCAATGAGTCAGGTATTACTATTCAACCTAACAGGGACCTGCTGGTATTTAGTACTGGAGTTTTACCTGCCAATGCCCTGCGTTCACACAAAGAGATCGTGAAAGCTTTCCAGGAAGCGCAGAAAAAATGATTTTGACCAATAAGAAAAATAATGAAACTGGATTGAACGCTGTTACGTTTCCTAACGGAACAAACAGTGTTTTACAGGGAACAGATGATGCGTTGCTGCACCTGCCTGAAAAAATTGTACAATTTGGTTCAGGCAGTTTATTCCGCAAACTTCATAATCACAGCATTGATTTGGCATTGCCCAACGAAGTGGTGAATGGGAGAGTGGTATTGGTTACTTCTAACGTATCTACTAATAGTGATCATGCAATAAGCAGGGTATTGTCGGCAAAGGAACAATGGCCTGAGATATTATCCTGTTCCACCAATCCCGATCTTAAAATTATTATCAGTAACAAAAAACTGGTGCGGAAAGATGTGTTGAAAGATAATATCAATGCTAACCCTCCTTTTTCATACCCCGGTAAATTACTGGCGCTGCTTTTTAGCAGGTATAACTATTTTTCCGGTGATGCTGAAAAAGGGTTGATCATTATTTCAGCCGATAAAGATCATAACAGTCCTGAAACACTCGAAGCGATCATTCTTGAACTGGCGCATTTGAATAATCTTGATCCGCTATTTCTTGACTGGATCGAGAATGCGAATAGTTTTTATGGTAGGGCGGTATAAGAATTATTCTTTAGAACCGAAAGTGTATCCCACTAAGCCACTAAGATCACAAAGTTTTGATCTTCTAACTTGAAACTCCTTTGTGTCTCCGTGCCTTCGTGGCAAAACAAATAAGATAGCTTCCAACAATTAATCAATCGTCTTCAAAAAACGACCTCTGTACTCTTTAGGAATGATGCCGGTGATTTTCTTAAAATGCCTGTAGAAATTAGATAAATTATCAAACCCGCTTTGGTAACTTATTTCGGAGATACTATAATTATTTTCCATTAACATGCGACAGGCATGGCCGATCCTGATCTCTGTTACATAATCAGAGAAAGTTTTGCGGGTGTGGTGTTTAAAATATCTGGAGAAAGCAGCCACACTCATATTTAACTTCGAGGCGATATCATGTATATAAATCTCTTCCGTATAATTCTTCATGATGAACTGGAAAGCATGATTGATCTTATCCGAATCACCGCTGGTGTTGGCAGAGAAGCCTGAAGAAAGTAAGGGCTTCAGATCGTTACTGTGCGACAACTTCACCAGCATCTCCAACAAGGACAAAAGCCGTTGCGGAGGTTTTTCGTCTGCCATATTATGCAGCCTCGATGTAATGATCTTTTTCGTTTTTCCCTGTATATCGAGTGCCAATGTTGACCTGTCGAGTAATTTGTTCACTAACTTCATTTCCGGAACATCAAAAAAATGATTGCCCAGGAAATCTTTCGTAAAATGTATAAAAATAGACCGGGCTTTTTGTTTGCTGCTTTTTGCGTAATACTCTTCACTGTTCCTGTAGAGGTGGGGAATATTAGAACCGATCATGCAAAGGTCGCCGTCCTCGAAGTGGCAGACGTTGTCGCCGATAAATCTTGTTCCGCTGCTTTTATCAATAAGCACCAGTTCATACTCCTTATGAAAATGCCAGGGGTTCGTGAAATGATCACAATCGAGTATCTTATACAGGAAGGAAGAATCAGAGGCAACGGGTAACTTGTGTAGCTGGGGTTTCATATATTATATTAACGGCAATCCGTGAATTTAGGATAGATTCCGTTATAAAAGTATAAACCCAATATTAATTTATTTACAACTTATAGGCAGGTGAACAGTTTACTATTGCCGGTCATTAACAAGGGAAAACCCTTACTGCAACTACTGATTTCAGGGGCTAAAAAGGTTGTTAATAAAGTACACATATTCAATTAATAAACGGAATAATCCGCGAGGCACAATTTTTAACTTTATCGTTATTATATTATGATATTTTCTGCAAACAATTACAACCTCAACCAGCTGGCAAAAGACAAAGTGATCGTTTTCCCGCTGGGTGCTATCGAACAGCATGGCCCTCACTTGGCTGTTTCAACAGATACCGACCTGGTTACAGCAGTAGCCCAGGGTGCTGAAAAGCAATTGCCGGATGATATTCTGCTTTGTCCAACACTTCCGTTTGGTTCAAGCCATCATCATTTACTGTTTGGCGGAACGATCAGTGCATCTGCTGCTACCTACACCCAGTTTCTTGTTGAACTGACAGGGTCACTGGTGGAAAGCGGTTTTCGCAAGATCGTTTTATTGAACGGACATGGAGGAAACATCACGCCGGGAAGACAGGCATTGGCCATCTTAAGCAGCAAATACGATAATACGCTTAACCCTAATATTGTTTTAGCGACCTATTGGGAACTGGCTGGGAAAAAATTTGCAGGGGATCCTCCAATGGAGACCCCGGCACTCAGTCATGCCTGTGAGTATGAAACCAGTTTAATGCTGCATGTGCATCCGGGCAAAGTATTCTCTGATAAGATCAGCAGGGCAAAGAGACCCGACAGCAATGGTTATATACCTTGGGAAGATGATGAACCTTATCGTGGTGTGACCATTGTAAAAAAGACCCAGTTTATTTCAAACAATGGCAGCAGTGGTGAACCCGGTCTTGGTACGGCTGAAAAAGGGGAACACCTGCTGGGTCATGCTGTAAGTTCCCTTGTAAAATTTGTGCAATCATTTAAAACATGGCCTTTCTCAGAAGACTTATCCAAATAAATTATGAGCAAGATCGAAATAAAACATCCTGATAAATCAGTGAGCACTGGTGCCTACTCCGCAGGTGTGCTGGTTGATGGTTGGTTATATGTAAGCGGGCAGGGACCGGTGGACCTGGCAACAGGCAACGTAGTTCACGGAACGATAGAAGAAGAAACACTTTTTACACTGTCGCATGTAAAGAAAATTGTAGAAGCAGCCGGTGGAACGATAGAAGACATTGTAAAATGCACAGTACACCTTACCGATATCAATGACTTCGACAGGTACAATACAGCGTATGGATCTTTTTTCCCCGGTATAAGACCTGCAAGAACCACGGTGCAATCGGTGCTTTCAGACGGAATAAAAATTGAAATTGATGCTATCGCCAGGATAAAGGAACGATAGACTAAAAGAATAACCCTTTCGGATATGAACGATAAGATAAAGATCGGAACAGTAGGACTCGGATTAATGGGAAGCAGCATCGTAACCTGCCTGTTGGCTTCAGGTCATCGTGTAACATCATTGATCCAGCACATACACAAAGCGGATGCAGCCAAAAAACGCATCCTTGGATTTCTTGAGCAATTGAAAGGAGAGGGGATGCTGAAAGGCGATCCTTCGGTTGTCATTGACATGCTTACGGTCACTGATGATGTTTCATTGTTGGCCGGTCATGAACTGGTGATCGAATCCATTATTGAAAACCTTTCGGAAAAGAAACAACTGTTTCTAAAGCTGGAAACTGTATTGGATCCAACAGCGATCATCGGCAGTAATACATCTGCCATTCCTGTTACCATTTTACAGGAGGGATTAAAACATCCTGAACGATTGCTGGGTATACATTGGGGCGAGCCTGCACATGTGTTGCGGTTCCTGGAAGTTATTTGCGGAGATGCTACGGATATAAAATATGCAGAAAAAGTAATGACACTGGCAACAGGGTGGGGCAAAGAACCTTCGCTGGTAAAAAAAGATATCCGCGGCTTTATCACCAACAGGTTGATGTATGCCATGCTGCGTGAATCTTTTCACCTTGTAGATAAAGGCTATGCCACTTATGAAGATATAGACCGTGCCTGTAGAAATGACTTTGGCTATTGGATAACATTTGCAGGCTTGTTCAGGTTCATGGACCTCACAGGCATTCCTGCTTACCTAACGGTGATGAAAGACCTGTTTCCTGAATTGGATAACGCAACAACTCCACCTGCCTTTATGGAAGAGATTGTTGCGGCCGGTGCAAAAGGGGTTAGCAATGCACAGGGTTTTTATCCTTACACAAAAGAATCGGCTGAAAAATGGGAGAAGCTATTCAATGAATTCTCCTATGAAATAAGAAAACTATCTGAAAAGTATCCGCAAAATATTGGTGATAAATAATGAAAAAAGATAGCATCATACAATCTGTTACAGCTACTGAAGTTGTTGTGCCATCCAAACCGGATAGTCTTAACTCACCCACTGTACATGATAAGGACACAGCGTTTGCCAAAAAATTTCTTACAGGCGCAAGCTGGACAGAATTTGCCGTACAATCTAAATGGATCATCCAAATAACGCTAAGAAATGGGTTAACGGGTATTGGTGAAACATACAGAAGTGTGCAGGCAGATGTATTGGCAGAAGCGATAAAAGTTTTTGCAGGGCAGGATGTGCTGAAATTGAATTGGAGAAGATTGCCTGTAGATGACCAGCGTATCTATGAAGCATTTGAAACAGCGGTGTTGGATGTGGTTGGAAAAATGTTAGGCGTTCCGGTGCACCAACTGTTGGGCGGAGCTTACCGTGACCGCATTGAATGTATGGGCTGGACCGGAAGAAGAACACCCGAAGATGCTGCACAAAAAGCATACGAAGCGATGGAGAAAGGTCATCGTGTTTTTAAATTCAAATGTTCTGATGAAGACCAGGTTCGTTTGTGGACAGAAGAAATTAAAAAGAAATGCGGCGATGGCATCAAGATCATACTTGACCCTAACCAGCGATGGACAGACGTCAAAACCACTTTGCATTTAATGGAAGGTGTTGAAAAAGAAATTATGCTTGGGCTTGAAGATCCGATCCTTCACGCCGACATTGAAGGATTTAAATATTTGAAACAACATCTGGGGATACCGATGTTCCGCCATATCTCATTACCGTATACACAAGACATCAGGGATATTATTGCTTTTGTAAAAGCAGATGCAGTAGATGGATACAACTTCAACGGCTCGGCTTACAACTCACTGTTGCTTGCTGAAATAGCACATCTCGAAGGCAAATCATGCTGGCGTGGATCGGAAGTAGATCTTGGAATATTGGAAACAATGGCATTGCATATCGCTGCGGCTTCTATCAACTGCACTATTCCTTCCGACCTGTTTGGTGAATTGGTGAGGGAAGATGACCTGATAGAACAACCCATTCAATTTGAAAAGGGATTTGCCCTTGTTCCGCAGGGAGATGGTCTTGGTATTTCGCTGGATAAGATTGCACTTGAAAAATATAAAACAGGCAAACACCTGGAAGCTACCACATGAGAAAAACAATTATATCCTGGACATTGCTGATCATCTGTAATATGATGTGGGCATTGCAATTTACCTGCATCAAGCTTACGCAAGACCAGGTGGGACCTTACTTCACTGTATGGGGACCCATGTTATTGGCCACCATCCTGCTTGCACCTTTTGCCCTCAGGGATTTTAAGAAAAGTGGTAAGCAGCTTAAGGATATACTGGTGTTTGTACAATTGGCATTGCTCGGTGCTTTCCCCGCACAGGTGCTCATGACATACGGAACGCAATACTCATTGGCAAGTAATGCAGCCATTCTAACATTGAGCTTACCTGTCATCACGGCCTTCTTTGCCTTTATAATGCTGAAAGAGAAAATGAATACGGTGCGCTGGATCAGCTTTGCTATTGCTATCGTTGGTGTGATACTTTGCTCAACGGGTGATATCAAGCAACTGGACTTCGGATCAAAATATGCAATAGGGAACCTGCTCATCTTCCTTGCTATTGTTGGTAACTCTTATTATAACGTCGGCATCAAAAAAATTGCTGAAAGATATACGGAAATGGAGATGATCTTTTACACCTATGTGGTAATGGTCATCCTGCTTACACCACTTGTACTTTATTACGAGCCGGATATTTTTTCACGCATACCTTCTTTTACGCAGCAAACATGGATCGGGATGTCACTGCTCACCCTGTTTCATAACTTCCTTTCCATGATCTTATTTTTCAAGGCACTGAAAATGCTGGATGCGATGCAGGTTGCTTTGTCCAATTACCTTATCACATTCATGGGCCTGCCTGTTGCGGCTATATGGTTGGGCGAAAAATTGAACAACCAGGCCATTGCAGGCGGTATCCTTGTGCTAACCTCAACCATCATCATCACGGTAGTAGAATATAAGATGAACAATAAAACACCTAAACCAATTACTCAATAACAAACATGAAAAGCAAAAAGGAATTATCCGGTGTGGTGCCTATCATCCCCACGCCATTTACAGAAAAGGAAGAAGTAGATGAAAGTGCATTGCGTAGACTTGTGGACTTTGCCATTGGCAATGGAATTCAAGCGGCTTGTTTGCCGGCCTATGCCAGTGAATTTTATAAATTAACTGACGATGAAAAATTACAGGTAGTTCGTATTGCAGTAGAGCAAGCTGCCGGTCGTATGCAGATTGTTGCCCAATCCAATAGCCCTTCATTAAAGGTGGCTATTAAACTGGCGCAGGCAAATGTAAAAGCAGGTGCAGATGTTATATCACTGGCTGTTCCCCGTATTTTCAGTTTACCTGAAGATTCTATAAAAGAATATCTCTCCGGTTTTCTTGAATCTATTCCTGATACACCGGTATTGATACAGGACTTTAATCCCGGTGGTGCTTCCATCAGCGTAGGATTTATCAAAGCATTAATGGAAGAGCATCCAAACTTCAAATACCTGAAACTGGAAGAACCATTATGTGCTCCAAAATTTGAACAGATCATCAAAGCCACAGGTGGCAAAGTAGGATTGCTGGAAGGATGGGGTGGTTTATATATGCTTGAGTTAGTACCTGTAGGAATTACTGGTGTAATGCCGGGCCTGGGTGTCTCTGATATTTTGCAAAAAATATTCAACCTGAGAAAGGCTGGTGAGGATGAAAAAGCTTTTGACCTGTTTGAAAAAGTAATGCCGCAAATATTCTTCTCATTACAGAACATGGAACTGTTCCACTATGTAGAAAAAGAATTGCTGATTGCAAGGGGTGTGTTGAATAATAGCGTAGTTCGTAAAGCGGCGTATAAACCTGATGCAGCTACCATTGCTTATGTGAAAGAACTTAATGCAAGGGTAGTAAGACTGGCAAATGATTTGTAAACCATTCAAAAAAGAAAACTGTTCGATACATGACAGATGCAAACAAAATAGTTTCGGATACGTATCTTTTTGATTTTATCAAAGAGCATCTATATGTTGCTGTAGTGTGTGATATACTGGATGAATTGGGTTATCCTAACCAGGCCATGCATCAACGGCTCCGTCCGCTGTTGCCCGATATGAAAAACTGTGGTTTTATCGGCAGGGCCAGAACTTTTCGCTGGATGGAAATGAATCATATACCTGATGATCCATATGGACTGGAGATCGAAGCAATGGATTCATTGCAAAAACATGATGTAGTGGTACACTCTACTGATCATGCAGGAACAAATGCTCCCTGGGGTGAACTGATGTCAACTATTGCAAAGCGAAATGGTGCTGCCGGTTGTGTGTGCGATAGCCAGGTAAGAGACTGTGTACGAATTATCGAAATGGAATTCCCGGTTTTTTATGCAGGCATACGTCCACTGGATTCAAAAGGAAGAGCCCTTGTGACAGCTTATGATGTGCCTGTTCGTTGTGGTAATGTACTTGTGTACCCGGGTGATATTATCTATGCTGACTTCGATGGAATTGTAGTCGTGCCAAAGGCTGTAGAGCTTGATGTTTTTGATAAGGCGCAGCAAAAATCTCATAATGAAAACTTATCCCGTAAAGAATTGCTGGAAGGGAAATCGCTGAGGGAAGTTTATGACAAATACCAATCACTGTAAACACTTAACTTATGAAATTAAAGAATGCTGATGATGTTCAATCCAATGTAGCCACCCGACCGGTAGCTACTGATGAGAGCGGACATGAAACAAAAAAAGAGATAGACACCGATGTTTCGGATCTCTCTGTTAAACCCAATGAATTTAAAGGCCAGGTAGCTGTTGTTACAGGAGCTGCCTCAGGATTAGGCCTTGCTATTTCCCTTAAACTATTGAATGAAGGGGCTACTGTTGCTTTACTGGATATTAATAGAGAAGGATTGGAAACCGGGTTCAGGAAATTTAAAACAAAAAGCAAAGCATTCCCCATTGATATTACCAAAGAATCGTTGGTCAATGAAACGATCGACGCCATAATTGAAGAATTTGGAAAGATTGACATTCTCGTAAACAGCGCAGGCATATCGGGTGAAACCAATGTTCGGAGTCATGAAGTGGACAGTGATAATCTTCACCGTGTATTTGAAGTTAACTTCATGAGCAGCTTTACCATATCAAAAGCTGTTCTTCCGCACATGCTGGAAAAAAACTACGGACGCATACTCCATATTGCTTCGATAGCAGGTAAAGAAGGCAATGCCGGTATGCTGGCTTACTCTTCTTCCAAAGCAGCCGTTATCGGCATGGCTAAAGTGCAGGGAAAGGAATATGCAGAAACTGGTATTACCATTAATGCATTGGCACCTGCAGTGATAAGAACTCCTCTTGTTGATGGCTTGCCCGAAAAGCAGGTAAAATACATGACGGACAAAATACCAATGAAAAGATGCGGAACACTGGAAGAGGCTGCTAACCTTGTTGCCTACATTGTATCAAAACAAAACAGTTTTATAACTGGGTTTACGTTTGATCTTTCCGGTGGCCGTGCTACTTATTAATAACTATAACTTTTTAAAACAACCAATAACTGTTATCTGTTACTATGAAAATTCTTTACTATAAGGAAGAAGGTAAACTACTCCCGGGTATTCAAACTTCCAAAGGCGTTATTGCGGTTAACAAAATTTCGCCCCTCTTGAATAACAAACTGAGCCCTGATTCTCCGTTGACACTTGAAGACCTGGCAGAACTAAAACAGGCAGTGGCAGCTTTGCCGGAACAATTCAGCGACTTTGTTGCTGAAGCAGGACTTGAAATAGGTCCCTGTGTTCCCCGTCCGTCAAAGATCATTTGCATCGGGTTGAACTATCGCAAGCATGCTGAAGAAAGTGGTATGGCGATCCCTGTTGTCCCGATCGTATTCACCAAATACAGCAATACACTTGTTGGTTATGAAAAGGATGTACCACTGGGAGCAGAAGGTGAACAATTTGACTATGAAGTGGAACTGGGTGTTGTTATTGGAAAGGTTTGTAAAAATGTATCGAAGAAAGATGCATTAAACTATGTGCTTGGTTATTGCACTGCGAATGATCTTTCCTGTCGCGACCTGCAATTCAAAACATCACAATGGCTGTTAGGCAAAAGCCTTGATCATTTTTTACCATTGGGCAAATACCTTGTTACTGCAGATGAAACAGGTGATCCGCAAACATTGCAACTTAGCTGTACACTGAATGGAGAGCAACGACAAAATTCAAACACAGCAGATATGATCTTCTCCGTTGCCGAGATCATTGAATTCTTATCCCGCTATATGACACTGGAACCTGGTGATATAATACTTACCGGAACTCCGCAGGGTGTGATCATGGGATTGCCTGTTAAAGAATGGTTGAAGCCCGGCGATGTGGTGAAAGTTGAGATCGAAAAACTCGGATCAACGACAAACAAAATGGTATAGCATTCATCCAAAAAATCAACCGGTGCAAAAATGAAAAGGCTATTTGTAAAGGTTGCTGCTGCGTTTGCATTGCTGCTCATATGCCTGTGTGTAAGCAACTGTGGGGATCAGCATAAGGGATCAAGCTCTTCCACCAATGTTGCAGAACAAACAACATTACCTGCACCTTACGCAACCAAATCTGTTGTAAAAGAATGTAAAGTGATCGGCTGGCCGGCAGGTAAAACACCAGTTGCCCCCAAAGGTTTTTCAGTTACCCTTTTTGCCAGTGGCATTGAAAGCCCACGATGGATGTATCAGACACCCAATGGAGACATACTGGTTTCCTGTTCTCAAACAGACCGTGAAAAAAGCCCCAATACTATTATCCTGCTCCGGGATCAGAACAAAGATGGAATTGTTGATGAACAAAAACCTTTCCTGAAAGGATTGAATCAACCCCTTGGTATGTTGCTGCTGAACCATTGGTTCTATGTTGGCAATACTGATGGTGTTTACCGTTACCCTTTTGAAAACGATCAAACAACCATCACAGTCAAAGGAGAAAAAATAATAGATCTTCCTGCGGGAGGATATAACAACCACTGGACAAGAAACCTGTTGGCCAATGCAAAGGGATCTAAAATATATGTCTCTGTGGGATCGGGGAGTAACAATGGTGAGAATGGAATGGAATTGGAGATCAACAGGGCTGCCATCCTTGAAATTAATCCTGATGGAACAGGGCAACGCATTTTTGCAGATGGTATCAGGAACCCTGTAGGAATGGCCTGGCAACCGGGTACAGATATTTTATGGACAGTAGTGAATGAACGGGATGAACTCGGTGACGAACTGGTGCCGGATTATATGACAAGTGTGAAAGATGGTGCTTTCTATGGCTGGCCTTATGCTTACTTTGGTCAGCATGAAGACCCAAGGTTAAAGGGACAACGACCGGACCTTGTTGCCAAAACAATTGTACCGGATATTTCATTGGGTGCACATACGGCTTCTTTAGGTCTTGCCTTTTATACACAACAAACTTTTCCTGCTAACTATCATAATGGTGCTTTTGTAGGGCAACACGGATCATGGAACCGTTCTTCCTTTTCAGGATACAAAGTTCTTTTTATTCCTTTCAACAACGGCAAGCCCGGTAAACCGGAAGACTTTCTTACAGGTTTTATTGCTGATGAAAAAAACAATGAAGTGTATGGCCGGCCTGTTGGCGTACTGGTCACCAATGACGGAAGCCTTCTTGTTGCAGATGATGCCGGAAATAAGATCTGGAAAATAAGCCCGGCGAATTAATGCGGAAATATTTCTTTAGTTTTCCGATCATTGGTACATAATCCTTACAGGCTCATCTTATTTTTGTCATTCCTCATAAAGGAATATCTGAACTAATGCAACATCAACTGAAAGCTTTATCGAATGAGATGGCGGGGGAATTATATTATGATTCTACCGCCCCGCACCAGGCACATTTACTGGCCTATTCAACCGACGCATCCGTGTACCAGGAAAAACCTTTGGCTGTTGCATTGCCAAAACAGGTTAGCGATCTGAAACTACTGATCAACTTTGCACAGCAGCACAAGATCACGTTGATACCAAGAGCAGCAGGCACTTCACTTGCGGGGCAGGTTGTAGGTAATGGCGTTGTAGTAGACATGTCGAAATACTTCAACGATGTAATTGAAATTAATACAACTGAAAAATGGGTCAGGGTTCAGCCAGGAGTGATAAGAGACGACCTGAATAAAAAATTACTTTCTCATGGTTTGATGTTCGGACCCGAAACATCTACTTCAAGCAGGGCGATGATAGGAGGGATGGTAGGAAATAATTCCAGTGGTCTGCATAGTATCGTTTGGGGTGATACAAGAGAGAATCTACTGGAAGTTCAGACAGTATTGAGTGATGGCTCTGAAGTTTTATTTAAAGAAGAACCAATCATTGACGAAAATCATAGCGGTTTAAAAAAAGATATTTATGCCGGGTTGATGCAACTATTGTCTGACAAAGAAAAGCAGGCAACGATAAAAAAACATTTCCCGAAAGATTCTGTACACAGGCGAAATACAGGATATGCAGTAGACAGGCTTCTGCTGATGCAGCCGTTCTCTTCTGCCGGTACACAATTTAATTTGTGCAAACTTATCGCAGGCTCAGAAGGAACGCTGCTATTTGTTACCGAAGTAAAACTGCGACTTATTGATCTGCCGCCAAAAGAAACAGCCCTTGTTTGTGTTCATTGTTCTTCAATTGACGAATCGTTGCGAGCCAATATCGTTGCATTGCGGAACAAACCAATGGCATCCGAACTGGTTGATCGCACCATCATGAACTTTACACGGCAGCATCCTGAATATCGCAAGAACTGTTTTTTTGTTGAGGGTGATCCGGCTGCGATCTTAATGGTAGAATTCATGGCTGATACAAAAGAAAAAGTAGAAGCACAGGTGAGAGGATTTATTGACGGATTAAAACAAAGTGGTTATGGTTATGCCTTTCCCGTTCTATATAACCAGGATACAAAATATGCATGGGAAGTAAGAAAAGCCGGGCTGGGTTTATTACGCAATGAACCCGGAGATCTTCAACCGGTTAATTTAATTGAAGACTGTGCCGTTGATCCGGAAGAATTACCTGACTATATTAATGACTTGCAACTCCTGCTTGATAAACATGGCGTCAAAGCATCTTACTATGCACATGCAGGGGCAGGTGAATTGCATGTGGAGCCAATGATCAACCTTAAATCAGCGACAGGGTTAGCATTGTTCCGAACTATACTGGCTGAAACGGTAGTGTTGGTAAAAAAATACAATGGTTCATTATCAGGAGAACATGGTGATGGCCGGTTAAGAGGTGAATACATTCCTGAACTGATGGGTAAGGAGACCTATGAGATATTCAAGAAAATAAAATCACTCTTTGATCCTCATGCTATATTCAATAAAGGCAAGATCGTTGACAGCCCTCCTATGGATACGAGTTTGCGGGTCAGCGTTGATAAAAAAATCCCTGATCTGAAAACAACGTTCAACTTTTCAGGGCAGGGCGGGATACTGCGTCTTGCAGAAAAATGTTCGGGCTCGGGTGATTGCAGAAAAAGTGAACTGACAGGAGGAACGATGTGTCCCAGTTTTATGGCTACACGCAATGAAAAGGACAGTACCCGTGCAAGGGCCAATGTGCTAAGACAATACTTAAGCGATCCGCATGATGTAGAACCGTTAAATCATAACGAGATCAAAGAAGTAATGGATCTGTGCCTGAGTTGTAAGGCTTGTAAAACAGAATGTCCTTCGGCTGTTGATATTACTAAAATGAAAGCCGAGTTTTTGCAGCAGTACTATGATAAGAATGGAATTCCCTTCCGGTCAAAACTCATTGGAAACTTTTCGGGACAGATGAAACTGGCTTCAGCTTTTTACCCGTTATACAATTTTGTATTTAAAAACCGGCCACTGCGTTCAATTGCCAACAAACTTGTGGGATTTCATCCTGATCGTAGTATTCCATTGCTACCATCGACAACATTACTATCATGGTATCGAAAACGAAAGAAAACAGGTAACGGGAAAGATAAGAAGCTCTATTTCTTTTGCGATGAGTTTACCAACTACTACGATGTGGAGGCCGGAAAAAAAGCGATCCTTTTATTAGAAGGGTTGGGATACCATGTTGAGATACCATCGCATGTTGAAAGCGGACGCACCTGGCTTTCCAAAGGACTGGTAAAAAAAGCGGCTATTGTCATTAATCAAAACATTCAATCACTATCTCCAATCGTTTCAGCAGAGGCTCCCATCGTAGGGATAGAACCATCAGCTATCCTAACACTCAGGGATGAATATATTGATCTTGCCACAGAACAAAACAGGGCAAAAGCCGTTGCGCTATCGGCGCATGTGTTTACAATTGAAGAATTCATCGTCAATGAACAAACAAAAGGAAACATTTCAAAGCAACAATTCACAGAAGAAAAAAAGATGATCGCTGCGCATGGACATTGTTATCAAAAAACATTGTCCTCCCAACACTATAGTAATGGTATGCTGAGTCTTCCGGCAAATTATGTTGTACAGATCATTCCGTCCGGTTGTTGTGGAATGGCAGGTTCTTTTGGCTACGAAAAAGAACATTTCAATGTATCGCAATCAATAGGAGAGTTGGTATTATTTCCTACTGTCCGTAATCTAACAGAAGATGTATTGGTCGCTGCATCCGGCACATCCTGCCGGCACCAGATCAAAGACGGAACAAAACGGTTGGCCCTCCACCCGGCAGAGATATTATTTGATGCATTGTTGAATAAAGAGGAGTTGTTATTGCAATTGTAAACGTTGTTCGGTTTGCTTTCTTCATCCGGCTGTTAACAAAGTATAATCATTAGAGTCTTTAATATAGCTTTCACAGAAGCCACTTATTTACATTCGGGAGCCGGAGTTTATAATATCAAATAAATACCCGCTTAAAATAATGGATCAAGGGCTTATAGATGATATTAAACAATGCCTCATTGAGGGAAAAATTACAAGCAATACCGATGGCTTGCAGGTTGAACAACTGGAAGGCGGCATATCCTGCACTGTCTGGAAAACTTCATTGCCTAGGGGTAGCTGGGTATTTAAACAAGCATTGGGTAAACTAAGAGTGGAAGCTGACTGGTTTTCAGATATTGAACGGATACACCGGGAGCATGAAGTAATGGAAGCACTTTATAAGTTGATGCCGAAAGGAACAATACCTAAAGTAGTCTGTACAAATTACGATAAACATTTCTTTTTGATGGACTATGTGGAAGCATCGCAAACATGGAAAGAGGATCTGTTTAAAGAAAATTTTGTTGTTGCTGTAGCAGAACAGGCTGCCCGTGTTTTACGGAATATTCATGAAGGAAGTATGAATATTCCGAAAAGCGAACAGGCAAAATTCAGTGACCAGGAATACTTCGTTCAGCTTCGCATCAACCCCTTTCATCGTTTCTTAGTACAAAAATATCCTGAACTTCTACCTTCGATAGAAAACCTCATTGATGAATTAACGATGAGAAAAACCTGTCTTGTTCACGGCGATTTTTCTCCCAAGAACATGCTGGTTGATAAAAAGGGTAACCTTATTATTCTTGACTTTGAAGTAGCTCATTGGGGAAATCCTGTTTTTGATCTTGCTTACTGTATTGGCCATCTTATGCTCAAGGGCTGGTATCTTGCTAACCCTGCCGGTGCATTAAGATTGATCGAGGCATTCCTTGAAACCTATGGCAAAAAAACAGATCCGCTTATTCCTCATCTTGGATTAATGTTACTGGCAAGAATTGATGGAAAATCTCCCGTGAATTATATTACAGACGATAACCTGAAAAATAAGATCAGGCGGATCGCTATTGAATGGATAAAAAAAGACGGCAGTGCAGATGCATTAGAAAATATATGTATCGCCCTTGCCAGTTAATACTGATACCATGAATAACAATGCTGATACCCGGATCAGGGATATTATTGGACGGGAAGTTTTTGATTCAAGGGGCAACCCGACTGTAGAAGTTGATGTGATCCTCGAATCAGGTATCATGGGAAGAATGATAGTGCCATCAGGAGCTTCTACAGGAAAATATGAAGCAATCGAGTTAAGGGATGGAGGAAAAAGATACCATGGAAAAGGTGTGCTGAATGCTGTCGGTCATGTAAACAACGCCATCAAAAAAGTACTGAAAGGCGTTGATGCAAGAGACCAGGAACGCATTGATGAGCTGATGATCACACTAGATGGAACGGATAATAAATCCGGCGTAGGTGCTAATGCTATATTGGGTGTTTCATTGGCCGTTGCACATGCTGCTGCTATCGCAAGTGATAAACAATTGTATCAATACCTTGCTGATAAATATCTGCCCGGCCATACCGAACTGGCTTTGCCTGTACCGATGGTCAATATCATCAGCGGTGGGGCACATGCAGGAAAAAAAATAGATGTACAGGATTTTCTTGTTGTGCCTTTATCAGCAACATCTTATCCCGAAGCATTGGAAATGATCTTTGCTGTTTACCGGAAGACACAGGAAGTTCTTCTTAAAAAAGGGCACAATGCTTTTTTGCTGGCTGATGAAGGGGGCTTTGGGCCACATCTCTCTTCCAATAAAGAAGCATTGGATATTCTTTGTGATGTATTTGAGCAATGTGGTTATGTAGGAGGAAAAGATATTGCTATTGCATTGGATATTGCTTCTTCGGGTTTCTATGATACAGAAAAAAAGCAATATCATTTGGCAGCAGACAACTGTTCACTCAGTTCTTTGGAAATGATAACAATGCTGGAGCAATGGGTGGCTGCTTATCCTGTTATATCTATTGAAGATGGGCTTGCTGAAGAAGATTGGGAAGGATGGCAGCAACTTACATTACGTCTCGGAAATAAAATTCAATTGGTGGGTGATGATCTTTTTACAACCCATCCGGTACGAATTCAAAAAGGTATTGATCTTAGGGCCGGTAATACAGTGCTGATAAAAATGAACCAGATCGGTACACTTACTGAAACAGTGAATGCAATAAACCTTGCGAAAAAGAATGGTTATAAAACGGTGATCTCTGCAAGATCAGGTGAAACAGAAGATACAACACTTGCAGACCTTGCTGTTGGGCTGCAGGGCGGACAGATCAAAATAGGTTCTGTTGCAGGTTCATCAAGACTTGCCAAATACAACCAGTTATTACGCATTCACGAACAGACAGGCGGGAAATACGAGAGACCAGCAACATTGTTTAAACTAACTAAATAAAGGATCAAATTTTTTACTTACTTCATATTTAAAACTATCTGAAATGGACAGGCGAAATTTTGTAAAACACACCGGTACCGTAGCTGCCGGGGCTATCATAGCACCCCATTTGCTTACACATGGTCTTGCAAAAAAACGTGTTGCGATGGTGGGCACTGGTAACCGCGGAACATCTATGTGGGGTACCCCTGTAATTAATGAATTCAGCGATATAGTAGAATTTGTTGGTCTTTGTGATATTAACCCCGGGCGGTTACAAACGGCAAAAGGCATGTTGAAATTGAACTGCCCTACCTATACTGATTTCGACAAGATGATGAAAGAAACTAAACCGGAGATACTCATCGTTACAACGGTTGATGCCACCCATCATGAGTTTATCATCAAAGGGATGGAGTATGGTGCGGACATTGTTACAGAAAAACCGTTGACGACGGACGAAACAAAATGCCAGGCGATTTTAGATGCGGAAAAAAGAACAGGAAAAAAAGTGCGGGTCACTTTTAACTATCGTTACTCACCTCATCGACAAAAAATATATGAACTGCTGAGAAGCGGGGTTATTGGTACTGTTACATCTGCAGATTTTCACTGGTATCTTGATGTTTATCACGGAGCAGATTATTTTCGTCGCTGGCACCGGCTGCGAGAGAAAAGTGGTTCCCTGCTTGTGCACAAAGCCAGCCATCATTTTGATTTGCTGAACTGGTGGTTGCAATCAGAACCTGAAGAAGTATTTGCGTATGGTGCACTTGAATTTTATGGTAAAAACAATTCATTCCGCAGCACCCATTGTCGCCCCTGCCCGCATAAAGGTCAGTGCCAGTTTTACTGGGATATCAATAAAAATCCTGAACTAGTAAAACTATATGTTGATAATGAGAAACATGACGGCTATCACCGCGATGGTTGTGTATGGAAGGAAGACATCAACATCTTTGATAAAATGGCTGTTCAGATCAAATACGCCGGCAAAGTACAGGTCAGTTATTCACTGACAGCTTATTCACCCTATGAAGGATATCGTATTGCTTTTAATGGCACAAAGGGGCGCATTGAAGCATGGATCAAAGAAAAACAACCCTGGGAAGAAGAACATATTGATGAGATACAAGTGACCAGCAATTTTGGCAAGCGAGAATTGATACGCATACCCAATGATGAAGCAGGTCATGGAGGTGGGGATATACGTCTTCGTAAGGACATATTCAATCCCGGTGGCGTTGATACTTATCGCCAGGCGGCTAACAGCCGTGATGGAGCAATGGCTATTCTGGTCGGTATTGCAGCCCGCAATAGTATTGATAGTGGCAAGCCGGTGAAAATAAGTGATCTTACTTCGTTGAAACCGGTGAAGAGACTTTCTTGATTTGTGTTGGGGGGCATAAGGATAGTGAGAGGAATGGTTAGTGGATCATTCCTAATTTCTCAGTGATAAAAAAAGAGAGTACACTGTTTGTCATGAATACAAGATGGTAACATCCATCAATTCATCAAACAGTGTTCTTTTAGTTTCAATACCTGTAAAGATGTTAGCGTAATAAAATAATTACTGCGGTCCTTCTTTATGATTTATTTTCCGCTCCAGTGATTGTATTATTTCCATTTGCTTTGCCTGGTTCTCAATAAGCGATTGTATTTGATCCTCCAATAGTAAATCCATTTTCTCATGCAGTGATCGTAATTCCAACTCAGCTTTTAAATTGATCAGGTAATCGTTTTCACTGCGCTGCCTGTCTTTCTCCTCCTTCCGGTTTTGACTCATCATAATCACCGGCGCCTGCAAAGCGGCAATGCAGGATAAAACCAGGTTCATTAATATAAAAGGATAGGGGTCAAAATCTTCTTTATGCGGAGCCAGCGTATTGAATAATATCCACACGACAAGAATGCAAAAAAAGGAAATGATAAAGGCCCAACTGCCCCCAAAACGGGCAACCTTATCCGATATTTTTTGTCCCCTTGAAAGCAAGTCTTTTGGAGGATTCATAAGGTTTTCAATGATCAGCTTTTCATCTTCCATGGCTTTTTTTACAATACATTGAAGTTTGGTCAGGTGATCATTGGTCGTTTGCAGATCCACTTCAGTAATAGTATCCATATTGCAGAGGTTTAATTTATAGCAGAAGATAGCCAATATTTTTTGGGCTTTAAAATGGATCGTTTTTTTTAACCCGGGCAATTCATTTTGACAACGGTATTCGAATAGTAAAAAATAAACTTTAGCCCGGACACGTACTTTTTTTCTTTTAATCCGTCTTGTAAGATTGGAGTGCCGGGCTGTTCTTCTAATAGACTGCATTCGATCAACATGTAAGGGGTTTAAAGAAAAGCCCCGAACTATCATTATTAAACAAGTGTTCGTATTCACAGGTATAGGTTTCATTGATGAATCCTGATCAGATTGGCTGTAGTCAGTAAGTCGAACAATAAACGATTGCTTTATGAAATCTTGTAGCCTCAAGAGCTGCTTCTATGTTTTTCGTTCTTTAGTAATAATCCTGGCATTGCTGGTTGCTGAAAAAGCGTTTTCGCAAATCAGCGTTCATAAGATTGAACCTGCTTTTTGGTGGATCGGTATGAAAAATAAGCAGGTTCAGTTAATGGTCTATGGTAATAATATCAAAGGCGCTACTGTAAAAGTGATGTCTTCGGGTGTTAAGGTGTTGAATGTTCAGGACGGTGATAGCCCCAATTATTTATTTGTTACAATACTGGTTCCTCCCACTACTCCCGCAGGTAAAATCCAGTTTCAATTTGAAAAAAATAATAGCAGGTCTTCCTGGTTGTATGAACTGAAAAAAAGAAAAAAAGATGCTGCAGAAAGAAAAGGATTTAACCAGTCAGATGTCGTCTACTTAATTATGCCGGATCGGTTTGTCAACGGTGATTCATCCAACGACCAGCTTGCACCAATGAGCGAAAAGTTGAACCGTAAAAAGGCAAACGGCAGACATGGAGGCGACCTCAGCGGAATTATCGGTAAGCTCGATTATTTAAAGCAATTGGGCGTTACTACAATATGGAACACGCCTTTATGGGAAGATAATGCTGACGTAAATTCTTATCATGGATATGCGGCCACCGATTTTTATAACATTGATCCGCGTTATGGTTCAAATGAACAGTATGCTTTGTTATCAAAGGAATGTCACCGGTTGAACATGAAATTGATCATGGATGTTGTGCCCAACCATTGTAGCGTCTATCATCCCTGGATGAAGGACCTGCCAACGAAAGACTGGGTTCATGTTTTACCGGAAAATTATAAGCGCAGTCTCTCCATTTCTGCATGGACAGACCCTTATGTTTCAAACATTGATTTTGTATCCAATAAAGACGGGTGGTTTACAGAAAAAATGCCGGACCTGAACCAGGATAATAATAAGGTATGGACGTATTTGGTACAAAACACAATATGGTGGATTGAATTTGCAGGCCTCGATGGATTACGGGTGGATACCTATCCTTACAGCGATAAAAAGAAAATTGCTGATTGGACCAAAGCCATCATGACCGAGTATCCTTCTTTAAATATAGTAGGAGAGATATGGCAACCTAATTCTTCTTCGGTTGCTTACTGGCAAAAGAATGCTAATAATGCAGACCATTATAATTCCAACCTGCCTTGCGTAATGGATTTTCCGTTAATAGACCAGATGTGGGAGGCATTTGATGCGGATAGTGTGAAAAGAGAAAAAGGGATACGCAAACTTTATACTATCCTCGGAATGGATTACCTGTATCCTGACAGGAATAATATCATGACCTTTCTTGACAACCATGATACCGAACGTTTTGCATCCGCAATTGAGAAAGATAAAGACTTATTCAAAATGGCGCTTACTTTCCTGCTGACAACAAGAGGCATACCCCAGATTTATTCCGGTACCGAGATCATGCAGGAAGGTCAGGTGAGTAATTCAACCAACAGGAATGATTTTCCGGGAGGCTGGCAGGGTGACGCAAGAAATGCATTTTCAAAAACCGGTCGTACTGCCGTTGAAAATGAAGTGTTTGACTATCTTAATAAGCTACTGTTATGGCGAAAAAATACACCGGCGATCTGGTCAGGAAAATTAATGCACTTCAAGCCGGAAAGTAATCTTTATGTGTACTTCCGGTACAACGAGAATAGTCGTTTTATGGTGATACTGAATACTTCAACCAGCCCTAAAACAATTAACACGTCGCGGTACAAAGAAATGCTGAACGGTTATTCATCCGGCAGGGATGTCATTACCGGGTATCATCTCAACGACCTAACTACCATTACTATAGCCGCCAAAACCGCTATAGTCATTGAGTTAAAATAGATATGGCCAAAACCGATTATAAAATAGGAAAAGAAAGCAGGTTACTATTCTATAGTTTTGAAATAGGAAATTGCAACCAACTACGCAGACCCAACCTTAACTTACATAATTGCGATACTATTTCAAAACTTGCAATTGATCCGCCAGTGAATGTGCAGCCCGGCCATAATGAAAAAGATCTGCTCAGGAAAATAGCCCTGGAAGATGATACTGTTGCGTTTCAGCAATTGTTTACGGGCTATTATGATCAGCTTTATTCAACAGCCCTGATGTACCTGAAAGTTCATGAGTTAGCTGAAGATGTGGTGCAACAGGTATTTTTAAAGATCTGGGAAAAAAGGATCACCCTTGAAGCCATTGAGAAGCTAAGCAACTATCTCTTTATCATTGCCCGCAACGAGGTAATGAACATTTTGCGTAAAAAATCCAACCACCCCGCATTCAGGAATTTCGCCAGTGAATTATTTTCAGATGAAGAGTACACGCCAGAGGATCAGCTTATACTTAAACAGAAAAGAGCCCTGGTTGAACTGGCTATACAAAAACTTCCGCCACAACAGCAACAAGCCTACCGGCTTACAAAAGAAAAAGGACTGAGTTATAAAGAAGCGGCTTCGGTCATGAACCTTTCCATTAATACGGTGAGAGGATACATAGCCTCGGCAATGCAAACATTGAAAGAATTTTTCAGGATGCATAAAAACGACTTGTACTTACTTCTTTTACTAATGGGAAAAAATATTTTTTAAAACAACACCTACTTTTTTTTATCCTGCGTGTCTTTATCAGGTGAAGGATAAGCCGGGAATAAAAATGGAGAAAAGCACAAATAACATGAACAGCATAGATACTGAAAGGTTTAAAGTTTTGATGGACGGGTATTTGCAACAAACCCTCGCTGCCAAGGATCTTTCGGATTTCTTTGACATGTTGAAGAATCCCCGCTGCCAATCCATGATGGAAGAAGCGTTTACAGATGACCTGGCGAATAATCGTTTTGCAGGTTTATCCAACCAGGAACAAGTAGATTCAGCCTTCCGCATTTTGATGGATAAGATTGTAGCAGGAGAGCAGGTGCCCGTAAGAAGAAATATCATCTTCATGAAGAGATGGACACGGGTGGCAGCTGCCGTGATTGTTGCAGCGGTCATCGGTGTCAGCAGTTATTTCATATTCCAAAAACATGAGCGGAACCTGGCTGTTGTCGTACCTGCCGTTAAACAGGATCAGGATATTGCACCGGGTGGAAACAAGGCCATTCTTTTACTTAGTGACGGCTCTTCCATTAATTTGGATAGTGCACACAATGGATCTCTTGCCATCCAGGCAGGAACAGAGGTTATAAAAAATAGTAACGGACAGGTTGTTTATCGTAATGGCTCATCAAAAGAAGTAGTTTATAATTCAATTGTAACGCCTAAAGGTGGTCAGTACCAGGTTACATTGCCTGATGGATCTAACGCATGGTTGAATTCGTTATCATCCATAAAATTTCCTACTTCATTTGCAGGTCGGGAACGCAACGTGGAAATTACAGGAGAGGTATACTTTGAAATTGCACATAATCGTGCAAAGCCCTTTGTTGCAACGATCAATAATATGAAAGTGGAAGTGCTGGGTACACATTTCAATGTCAATGCATACCCCGATGAAACAACTATACAAACTACGTTGCTGCAGGGAAGCGTAAAAGTTTCTGAAGGCGATAAGATAAATATGCTTAAACCCGGGCAACAAGCCCGCCTGGATAAAAGTGATCACCTGGAAGTCGTAAGCGATGTGGACCTCGATCAGGTCATTGCATGGAAAAATGGTTTTTTCAATTTTAATAAAGCGGATATAGGAACTATCATGCGCCAGATCGTAAGGTGGTATGATATTGAAGTTGATTATTCGGCTATTAATACAAAAGAACTTTTCTGGGGTGGGATAGATAAGAATCTTCCTTTGTCCAGTGTTCTTAGAATACTTGAAAAAAACCAGGTTCATTTTCGTATGGAAGGTAAAAAGTTAGTCCTGCTTGATTAATTATAAAGGTTCGGTTTTCTAAACATCGATTTAATATAACACTGCTTGTATATGACAATGATTCCACCTATTCATGGGAATAACATGCCCCGTCTGCACTCCCATCGTTTTTCAACCACCAGCTTTCTGAAAAGGGCGAGGTTTTTTTTATTGATTACAATTGCATTATTCCAGATTTCCGCTACAACTTTTTCTCAGAAAATTTCTTTTAAGGGTCGGGACGTTTCATTGGAAAATGTATTTAATGCCATCACGAAACAAACTGGCTATGTAGTTTTTTGCAACTATTCGCTTATTAAGAATGCTAAGAAAGTAAGTGTGAATGCCAGGGACGTGGAATTGAATGATTTCCTGAAAGAGGTACTGAAAGATCAATTGCTGGAGTACACTATTGAAGGACGCACTATTATCGTTACCAAATTTGCAAAACCCCTTGCACAAAATCTTGTTGCTAAGGCAGCTATTATTGAACCCACTACAAACTCTTCTGTTCATGGCCGGGTTGTGAATGAAAAAAACGAACCGCTGGCAGGCGTGACGGTGGCATTGAAGAATGCCCAGAATATTACTGCTACTAACGACAACGGGGAGTATACCATTAACAATGTTGAAGAGAATGGTACTTTATTATTTTCTTATGTAGGATACCTGAATGCTGTTGAAAAAATAGGAGGGAGACATACTATTGATGTCATCCTGGCCCCGGCTGTAAACGCATTGGACCAGGTAGTGATCATTGGATACGGAGCGGTAAAAAAGAAAGACGTCACCGGTTCCGTTTACTCTATTAAGGGAGATGATCTTCGCAAGCCCGGATCTCCTTCCGTAGGAAATATGCTCCAGGGCAAGGCGACGGGGCTTGTCATTACGCAGACGAATGCGTCGCCGGGCGGAGCATTAAACTTCAGG
>DASVOE010000123.1:0-63194 GCA_036383515.1 Chitinophagaceae bacterium
GCTGCAAATATAACCCATTCCTAAAGCGATACAGATGTGATTGCCTGTTCACCATTCACTTCGTAAGTTTGCCTGATGACACTACTGGAAGCCACCACTTATTGCCGGGAAAAATTGCAAAGTATCTATGAAGAAGGTGAAGCGGCAGTGATTAGCGAATGGCTGATTGAATATCTCACAGGTATAAAAAAAACAGACAGGGTAAACCAGAAGAACAATATGCTGCCTGAAAAGCAACAATTGTCTATGCAATCCCTGCTGGACCGATTACTGACCCACGAACCCATTCAGTACGTACTCAACGAAGCCTGGTTTTGTGGTTTAAAATTATATGTTGATAAAAATGTTTTGATTCCGCGGCCTGAAACAGAAGAGCTGGTAGAATGGATCATTGCTAATTGTAAATTCCCTGTTGATGAATTAAAAATACTGGATATCGGAACAGGCAGTGGTTGCATTTCCATCGCCTTAAAAAGAAGGGTCAGGAAAGCAGAAGTATGGAGCTGTGATGTAAGCGATGGGGCTTTAATGGTCGCTAAAAAAAATGCAGCAGCACTTGGGACAGAGATCAATTTCCTACAACTTGATTTCCTTGATGAACAACAAGTTTCATCTTTACCTTCTTTCGATATTATCGTCAGCAATCCTCCCTATGTGCCGGTAAAAGATAAAGCACAGATGCAGCCCAATGTGGTAAACTATGAACCAGCCACTGCATTATTTGTTCCGGATAATGACCCGTTGGTCTTCTACAAAGCCATTGCAGCTTTTGGAAAACAAAAATTAAATCCCGGTGGGGTTATTTATTTCGAGATACATGAAGGATTAGCTGCATCAACTATTGACCTGCTTCAATCAAGTGGTTATACTGCTGAACTGAAAAAAGATATGCAGGGAAAGGACAGGATGATAAGAGCAAGTTTTTAGAATTGTTTTCGATGATATTTGCTTTTGGACTGCAGTATCCCGTTTGAAATATGATCAATAACAAGGTATTCGTCATCAAGAGATGAAACATTTGATACGCTTATGTTGCCTGAAGGAAGTTGTTTAAATGTCAATTGATGGGTTAAATTGTTATAAGAATATACCCCTCCTCCCAATGGTTCACGATATGCAACAGCGTAATAGCCATCGGGGGTAAATGATAACGCCGGGGGATACATATCAATAATAAGGCTCCATGAAAATTGACCTGATGAGTCAGGACGATATAAGGAAATTTGTTCCCAGTATCCAACTATAGATGCATCTTTTTCTTTCTGGCACGAAAAAATAAATAGTGATACCAGTAAAATACTTTTAAATTTTTTCACCTAAATGAATTGAATAATAAAAGTATTACAAACAACACCCCTGTTCAAGGTGATTTTACTGAGGATTACTACAGTTTATCCGGAGAGTTTATTGAAGTTAAAACAGGATGATAATGCTATCCGGAAATTAATTGATCCCTTTTTTATCTACACCCATTACCGCAGGCACACCTAAAGCGTCTGTGATGCGAAGTACCGTAGCAAAATGATCCAACGTACTACGACGATCCGCATTGATCATTACAGATATCTCCTCACCCGTTTTTTTCTTGGCATCAATGATGGGTGTCAACGTTTCAAGTAATAATAAGGAATCAACTTCTTTGGAGGCTATATAAAATTTACCTGCTGCATCAATCGTCACCACCACTGTTTGTTTTGATTTGGTATTCGTTCCGGCTCTTGGCAGGGAGGCCTTGCGCACATTCGGGTTGGCCAATGTGCCCACGATCAAAAAGAACATCAGCAGGATGAACAAAATATCGTTCAGCGAATCGGTGAATACCTCAGATTCTTCTTTATGTTTTTTTCTAAACTTCATTCGTGTGGTTTATCGGGTAGGTTCCTGTAATACATCCAGGAAGTCGGCGGAAGCTGCTTCCATTTTATTCGCTGTCTTATCGATCTGCGTATTCAAGTAACTGTAGGCAAGGTAAGCACCCAAACCAATCACCAAACCAGTAATAGAGGTGATGAGTTTTGTATAAATACCACCTGCGATAGTACCTACTTCAAATTCATTCGAACTGTTGATACGGGAAAACAATTGCATTAATCCTACCAGTGTACCAACGAAACCAAAAATGGGCGCCGCTTTGGAAACAACAGAAAGAACACCCAAATTCTTTTCGAGCTTATACATTTCCAGTGTGCCCACGTTATCCATGCTTTTTTCTATGCTATCAATAGGCTTGCCGATGCGCTGTATACCTTTATCAATGATGCGGGCCACCGGGTTATTGGTATTCTTTGCAAAACTGCGGGCGGCTGCAATGTTGCCACTCACGATATGATCCCGGATGATGTTCATGAAATTGGTATCGATCTTTGCTGCGTTACGGATAGCAATGGTGCGTTCAGCAAATACATATACACCCATCAGCAGCATAATGGCCAACGGGATCATGATCCATCCACCCATCATTAATAGCTCAAAAAAACTAAGACTTCCATCGTGGTTAGTGTCTCCTGTAGCGTAAGTAACGGCCTTCGTCAATGTATCAGTTGCGATCTGCAATAGGTCAATCATACAATATTCTCTTTAGGTGGGTAAATGTAGTACAAGCTGATTAAATGAATTTTCCTTTGTTTTCAACACCTTGTCAATAATTCGGGTGAAGAACGAAAAAAATAGTGCCACGTTGTACAGCCCTGGTAAGTTTTGGAGTTCTTTAACAGCATAATAGAAAAAGTCCGAAGACCATTTGAATGTTCCTTCGGACTTCCCTTGTTATCTCTAACTGAATTTATTTAGTATGGGCTGATGTTCCTGCCTGTTTTACCATTAATGCCTGGATCTGTTTCATGGTTCCTTCCATTCCATCCGGACTTCCATCCAGGAAGATCACATTGCCTTTTCCATATTCAGCAAAATTCTTGATTGCTTCGGTCCACATGCTGAACAATATTACATTGGTATCAAGATTGGCTTGTTTCATTTGTTCTGCCGCTTCAGACATACCTGCCGCTACTTCCTTACGGAAAAGCGCTACCCCCTGTCCCCGTAGCCGGGCTGCTTCTTTTTCAGCTTCTGCTGCTATCTTAGTAGCATTACCATCAGCTTCAGCAGATTTTGTTTTAGTGATCAGCAAAGCCTGTCCTTCGTTTTCAGCAGCAGCTTTCAGGTTATTGGAAGCAACTACTTTACTCATAGAGTCCAGGATCACTTTATCAAATGTGATATCATTGATCTGCAGATCCTGCAGGTGATAACCCCATTCTTCCAGTGAATGATCTACTTCTACCTTTACATATTGCACGATCTCCCGGCGAAGTCCTAATACTTCTGCCTGTTTCTTCGTGGCAACAAAAGAACGGATATTACCTTCTATCGTTCGTATCAATGCCTGCATCAAATCTCTATCAGCAATGAATTTAAATGCTACTTTTTTGATCGTTTCTTCATCTGCATTTTGTACAGAATACAGCAACATACTTTTGAAATATACATTGGCCTGGTCAGCCGTCACTGCCTGGAATTCCAGCTCCACAGAGCGGTTCTGTATAGAAACTTTCCGGGCTACCGTTTCCAGTACAGGAATTTTCAAATTCAATCCCGGGCGAACAATGCGGCGGTATTTACCGAACATAGTAACTACCCCGATATATCCCTGGTTGATCGTAAAAAGACCGCTGAAAAAAATAACAACAATCACTAATATCCACCAGTATTCAGAAAACCATTTTGCAAAATCCATAATTTATCTATTTAATGATGTAATGTACAGTTATTAACTCTTCTCTTCGCAGATACAGCTTAAATGTACCATTGTTTCCACGGCTTTATTCATATCCCGGATGCTGATATGCTCCAGTTTTGAATGAATGGCCTGCTCTCCTGCAAAAAGATTGGGACAAGGCAATCCCATAAACGATAAACGACTGCCATCGGTGCCACCACGAATACTGTCCATCTTCAATTCCAACCCGGTTCTTTCAATTGCTTCCTTTGCATATTCCACCACCTGCGGATGCACTTCCAATATCTCTTTCATGTTGCGGTATTGTTCTGTTACATGAAATTCAAAAGAAGCTCCGGGATAAATGCGTAATAATTCTTCGATCTGGGTTCGCAGGTAATCTTCCTTCTTTGTCAACCCCGGTGTTTCAAAATCGCGGATGATAAAATCGATCGTACATTTTTCAGCAATTCCTTCAATTCTTACCGGGTGAATAAACCCCCGTTTACCATCTGTTGATTCTGGCGATAAGCGATCTTTTGGTAATGCAGCCAGTATCTCACCTGCAATTTTCATGGCATTGATCATTTTGCCTTTGGCATAGCCAGGGTGTGCAATCACTCCATGAATAATTACCTGCACACCATCAGCGCTAAAGGTTTCATCTTCGAGTGATCCGGCATCTCCTCCATCTAATGTATATCCAAAATCAGCCCCTAGTTTTTCCAGGTCTACTTTGGCCGTTCCTTTTCCCACTTCCTCATCAGGTGTAAAAAGAATTTTTATAGCACCGTGTTTTATTTCTTTATGGGTCATTAAAAAATTGGCGAGATCCATGATCTCCGCTACGCCTGCTTTATCATCAGAGCCTAATAAAGTAGTACCTGATGCAGTGATAATATCATTACCAATTTGTTTTTGCAAATAAGGATACTCACTCATACGAAGCACCTGTGTCCTGTCGTCGGGTAATACGATATCCTGTCCCTGGTAATTTTTATGAACAATAGGTTTTACACCGGTACCACTGCAATCGGGTGCTGTATCCACATGAGCACAAAAACAGATCACGGGCACTTTTTTGCCGGAAGTTGCGGGTATAGTGCCATAGACATATCCCCACTCATCCAGGTGTGCATCTGTAACCCCTATCTGTTTTAATTCATCAACCAATAATTTGCTGAGATCCTTTTGCTTTCCAGTAGTGGGTTGAGCCGTTGACATCGGATCACTTTGCGTATCTATTTGTACATAACGAATAAATCTTTCAGCCGCAGTGAACTTATATTGTTCAAACATATTTTCTTTTTGGGGTATCGAATATACAACTTAATAACAACTACAATACCCGCCATCGTTGCATTTCAGCAATATTTGGCTTAACTTTCTTTCAAACCAAAACACAATAACATGAAAAAATGGTTAATCGGCTCCCTTGTCGGAGCAATTTTAGTTTTTGCCTGGCAATTTCTCTCCTGGACTGTATTAGGTATTCATAATGCAGAAGCCCGGTACACTGCTGAACAGGACAACCTGTTACAGGTCATTTCATCATCATTAAAGGAAGATGGAGTGTATATGCTACCGACAGTGCCACCGGGTTCATCCATGAGTGCCGCAGAAGAATTAGGTAAAAAAATGGATGGCAAATCCTGGGCAACCGTTACCTATCTTTCTTCCTATTCGCACAATATGACAACGCCTATGATCAGGGGTTTCCTGATTGATCTGTTCCTCCTGTTCTTACTTATTTATATTCTTACCCGCAATGGAACACCACCTACCCTGCGTATTATCACCGGCTCTATTGCAGTTGGATTATTTACCTGGCTCGTGGGACCTTATATGCAACACAATTGGTTTCAAACACCTATGTCAGCAGTAACTCCTCATTTAATAGATGCATTGGTAGCCTGGGGCCTTACAGGCATTTGGCTGGGCTGGTGGCTCAACAGGAACACAAAATCATAATCAAATTGTTTATAAACAAAAAGGGTTCATAGAAAACTATGAACCCTTTTTTAATCGGTATATAAAATTATGGCATAATGATCAGGGGGCTTGCACCTACGATCTCTACCAGTTCAATATCGAAGACAAGGTCTTCCCCGGCTAATGGATGATTGGCATCCAGCATTACTACATCATCTTTGATCTCCGTAATAGTTACCTGGAATTGCTGGCCATGCTGATCACTCATCCCCAATGGCATTCCCACTTCTAATTCCATATCTGCAGGAAAACGTTCCTTTGGCATTTCGATCAGCATTTCAGGATTTCTTGCCCCGTATGCTTCATCGAACGGAATATTAATTGTTTTTTTCTCTCCTACATTCATGCCGGTCACACCATCATCGAAACCTTTTATCACCATTCCGCCGCCCACTTCAAACTCCAGCGGAGCTCTTCCTTCTGAAGAATCAAACGTTTCACCATTTGTTAACCGACCATGATAATGCACTTTCACCTTATCACCAGTTTTTACCTGTGCCATAATAAAAATTTTAAAAATTACAGAATTAAAAAGAACGTGCAATTTAGGACTATTTTCAGCATGCAACTGTTTAAATATTGAAGCCTTCTGTATGAATATTTTATAGTATTTTGATTACATAAATAATACTCATGAAGATATTGATAACGTTTGCCTGCCTTGTTTTACTGCTTAGCTGCAATGCGCAAAAAGAAACAGCTTCGCAGAAAGAACCAGGAATCCTTGCAGGAGCAGATCGTATGGAGAAATACCTGCCACTTATTAAAGGGAGAACAGTAGGCATTTTTGCCAACCAAACTTCTATGGTAGGCAATACTCACCTGGTAGATACATTGAAAAAATCAGGAGTGGATATCCGGGTGATCTTTGGGCCTGAACATGGTTTTCGTGGCACTGCAGATGCTGGTGAAAAAGTGGGTAATTATATAGATGAAAAGACAGGCATACCGGTAGTTTCCTTGTATGGTAGCAAGAGAAGACCTGATGCTGAAGATGTAAAAGGCGTTGATATTCTCATTTTTGATATACAGGATGTGGGTGTGCGATTCTACACCTATATTTCTTCGTTGGAAGAATTTATGGAAGCAGCTTTTGAATTGCATAAACCACTTATGATCCTCGACCGGCCTAATCCAAATGGCTTTTATGTGGATGGCCCTGTTCTCGATAAAAAATATCAGTCCTTTGTCGGCCGTCAGCCTGTACCTATTGTGTATGGAATGACAATCGCTGAATATGCAATGATGATCGCCGGAGAAAAGTGGCTTTCGGAAAAAGCTAATGCTGCTTATGCTTATTATAAAAATTACGGAAAAAATTCTACGGACACTCCTTTTCATTTCCAGGTCATCAAATGCGGGAACTATTCACACAAGAGTAAATATGAGCTACCAGTGCGGCCATCACCTAATCTTCCCAACATTCAATCTATTTACCTGTATCCATCCACCTGTTTGTTTGAAGGAACTGTATTAAGTGAAGGAAGAGGCACCAGCAAACAATTCCAGGTATTTGGTCACCCATCTTTACCCAAGCATCTATATTCTTTTACACCCAATCCGAATGAAGGAGCTAAAAGTTCAAAATTATACGGACAAGTATGTTATGGTTGGGATCTTAGCGGAACACCTGCTGAAGTATTGAAGAAAATGGATAATAAAGTTCAATTAAAATGGCTGATGGAAGCTTACCGGTTGTTCCCGCAAAAAGATAGTTTTTTTATTATTCCCAAATCAGGAAAGATGGAAGAATCATCTTTTACCAAGCTGTCCGGTAATAATGAACTTTGGCAGCAAATCAAAGCAGGTAAGAGTGAAGAAGAGATAAGAAAAAGTTGGGAACCCAAACTCAGTGAATTCAAAACAATCCGTAAAAAATATTTACTGTACGAAGATTTTGAATAACCGGTAAGAGAATCCGCTACTTTTTTCATCTTCATTAATTCGTGGCTTTGGGATAATGGGATAAAATCATTTTTACTGCAAAAGCCAGGAACTGCAGCGTACTGAAAAAAAGGAAGCATACTGTTTATAATCGTCTCACGATTTCCAATATGAAACAGGTGATCATAATTCTCAATGGTTTTTATTAATAACCCTCAACTCATTAACAGTAAAAAAGATACAGGGCCGTCTTCTTTATAATATTTTTTCTATGTTGGAGCGCCGCTATCCCATTAATTATTAAAACCAGCTTACTTTCGCAAACGATGATAGAATACCAACTAAAAAACAAAGAAAGCGGGCCAACCACTTTTAATATGGCGCTTCAATCGCTACGCATCATTTTCATGGGCACTCCTGAATTTGCAGTTGCTTCTTTAGATGCATTGGTAAAAGCTGGTTGTACTATTGTGGGAGTAATAACAGCACCGGATAAACCCGCAGGGAGGGGAATGCAATTGCAACAGAGCGCTGTGAAGAAATATGCGGTGGAACATCACTTAAAAGTATTGCAACCAGAAAAATTAAAGAGCCCGGAATTTCTTGCAGAGCTAAAATCACTGAATGCCGACTTACAAATTATAGTGGCTTTTCGCATGTTACCCGAAGTGGTTTGGAATATGCCGGCAAAAGGATCTATTAATTTACATGGTTCTTTATTACCTCAATATCGTGGCGCTGCTCCCATCAATTGGGCAGTGATCAATGGAGAAAAAGAAACCGGTGTTACTACTTTTAAACTAAAACAGGAGATTGACACTGGCGATATTCTTTTACAGGAAAGTTTTCCGATTGGAGAAAACGAAACGGCCGGCGAAGTGCATGACAGGATGAAAGAGATCGGGGCAAAATTATTGGTGAGAACAGTGTTGGGTTTGGTAGATGGAACGATTCATGAAAGTCCACAGTCAACAGTCCATCCTCCACAGTCAATACAGCTTCGCCATGCGCCGAAAATTTTTACAGAGACCAGCAAAATAGATTTTACTAAAACGACGGAAGAAGTTCATAACCTCATCCGGGGCCTCTCTCCTTTTCCCGGGGCATTTACCTCCTTACAGGGGAAAACATTAAAGATCTTCCGAAGTGAAAAGGATATATCACCTGTATTCCCGAATGATGCAGCGCCGGGTAGTTTTCAAACCGATGAGAAATACTTTTTGAAATTTAAATGCGCCGATGGCTTTATTGCCGTAAAAGAATTACAACTGGAAGGTAAAAAGAAAATGACTACAGAAGATTTTCTGCGAGGTTATCGTTTCGGATAACAGAACAGCCTGTAACAGTATTTTTAATAATTAACTTTCACAATAAATTTATCCTGTTCTGTTACCTGCAGTGCAGAAGCACCAGCCGTACTGAGCCGGATAGTTAAACCTTCATTCTGTTTGATTCCACTCATTTCACCAAGCACTTTTGCATAGATGACCTTATTATTGGACGGGTTGATGATGCGGACGATAGTACCCGGCTGTACACCATCTATCAATAAGTAATACTTTGAATCGAGCCAGCCACTAGTGGTTTTAAAGATACCTGATGTAACGGTCTCTTCTTTTTTTACGGGGGATTGCTTTACCTGTTGATCAAAATAATATTTGAAGTAACCATTCTCTGAAACAGGCACATTTACTTGTTGTTTAACGACAGCAGGTTCTGCTTTTACTTCTTCGTTTTTAATTTCTTTTTTTTCTTCTTTCTCGGGTTGTTTTATTTCTTCTTTTTTTACAACAACAGGTTCAGTTTTTACAGGTTCCTCTTTTTTGGGTTCTGGTTTTTTTTCTGCTGCAATTTCCACTACTTCTTTAGGCGCTTTGGGTGTTAATGTAACCGCAGGCATTTCTTTAGATACTAAAAAACCAACTACCAGTTTATTCCCGGAATGAACAACATTATTAGGAAGATCATTCCAGTCACGTAAATTTTCCAGTGTTACATTTTTATGAAGACTACTCACTTTCATGAGCCCTTCATTCTCTCCTACTTTATAATAAACAGGTGTGCCCTTGTTACCTTTTTGTGTAAAGTTGGTATCACTTAATGGAATTCTTATTAACTGTCCGATCGCCATGCCTTTATTTATATCCAGCCGGTTATAGGAAGCAATATATCTTGGATGAGCATTGTACAGGCGACCAATAGAGTAAAAGTTTTCTTTGGCGGCCACCTTATGTTCAAGGTATAATCCCTTGTCGCTGGTTTTTATCAGCAGGCTGCCCTGTTGTGCATAAACAAAATACCCGGAACAAAATAGAAATAATAACGAAAGGATATACTTATGCATACTGACAATATTTGGGCTTACAAAGATGAGGATTTTTGACTTGCAACAAACCAATTTAATTATGCTTTAAAATTCGCAATTCTTTAGGATAATAATTGTTGACCCGGTTATGCAATACATTGACCCAGCCCAGCGGATGACCACTAAAACATACCAATTGCCAGCCTTTATTTGCTAAAGGCAACTGCAAATCCTTCCGTTGCAGGTATTGGATCGCCTGTTCAAAATTGAGGTCAATTTTTTTTATATCCCTGCTTACCAGGTTGCTCATGGCAAGTGCATGATCGGGTACAAGTTTATCGTTAAAAAATTCACCAATAATAGTTCCGGAATAAACAAGTTTGAAAGTGTTTAACAACAAAGTAAAATCACCTATCTGATTTTCCGGCCAGGCATAAACTGTATTGTGATGCTTAATAAACTGCTTGCCTTGAATATTCATCCATCGCTCAACAACAGGTAATTCCTTTTTTGTAACCGGTTCTGGTTTATTTTTTACCCGGAAAGAAGTTTCTGCTTCTCCATCTGTCTTTTTAAAACAAGCCAGGAAGAATCCTTCCCCTTTTACTTTATCAGGCCAGAAACGATAACCGTGTAATCCTGCTTCAGCAATAACAGTCATGATTTTCCAGTCTTCAGCAACGGACAATGGACAACCATCAACAGCCAGCTCTTTACTTACCCAGTTGAGAATGTCTTCGTCTTCTTCCTTTGAATAAGAACAGGTGGAATAGATCAATACTCCGTCTTTCTTCAACGAAGGCCAAACATCCGCCAATATTCTCTGTTGACGCTGCGAACATAACTGCACATTGTTTTCGCTCCATTCCTGTATAGCATCAGCATCACGACGAAATAAACCGCTGCCACTACAGGGGGCATCCACCACAATCACATCAAAATAATTTTCCAGCTTTGTAAAATTGCCGGGATCATTATTCGTGACCACCACGTTCTCACAACCCCATTTAATGATATTATCCTTTAACACATTTACTCTTGATCGTATCACCTCGTTACTCACCAGCAAACTATCTTTTGAAAGCAGCGATTGAATGTGCGTTGATTTGCCGCCGGGTGCGGCACAGAGATCCAGTACTTTTAAGGGTTTTGATAAATCCACTGTTTGTTTCAACGCCTGTTCCAAAAACATGGAAGATGCTTCCTGCACATAATAACAACCGGCATGAAAGAGTGGATCGAAAGTGAAGGAGGGGCGGGATTGGAGGTAGTAGCCGTATTCAGTCCATGGAATGGCCTCCCCTAAATCTCCTCCTGTGGAGGTGGCTTGCGAAGAGTCTGATATCTTGAAAGGATTTATTCTTATCGAAGTAACCTGCTCTCCTGATAAATGTATTTTTTCAAAAGCTTCTTTATCGAACCCTTTAATTCCTTCCAGTGAATGTAATAGCGCTTCCGGCAATTGCATCAGCAAAACTATCGGTATAACTTCAATTAAAAAATCTGTGTTAATCTATTAAATCCGTGTCATCCGTGTTCCACTATCTTCAAACATTAAAAAGCTTTCTTCGATAAGATACTGATGGCTTGTTTCACCTGTGTATTATATGTTTCCATCGTTGCAGCTACGATGGCAATATTTTCCTGTGCTTCTTTCCAGTTTCTTTCTTCAATACCTTCCCGGATACCGGGTAATGTTTTTACACCATACCCGGTATAATAACCCGGTGCATATACCTGGTGCTTATACCAGGATCGTCTTGGCAATCCTTTTTCATTGATCAGGCTGCGCTCCACTTTAAATAAAATTTCATTCAGCTGTTTTTGCTTATCCGGTGTTAGCTGTGTGCTGCCGGCATAGAGTTTCTGGAATTCTTCGGTGTTGCTTTTCAGTTGCACGAGGGTATTTTCCAGCTCACTGAAATTTAAAAATGGCGCTGCCTCTTTCGGCTTGGGTGATTGAACTCCTTTGGTGGGGTCTTTAGCAAGATCATACAATTTATCAGCAATCATTTTATTTTCCTGTTCAATGTCTGCTCTTGTATTATCCAATAATGTTTTTAACTCGGTCACATAATCGTTCACTGTTTTATAAAAACTATTCACGTCAAGTGGCAACACATCGGCGTTCGCCATCCGCATCATCACACGACCAGCTGTTTTGGATAAGGTTACTCCATATTTAAAACCAGGATCTTTAAACCTTGTAAAATGATCATACGAATCATAAATAGAATGATATTCTCCACCGCTTCCTTCACCGCCAAAACCAAGATTCAATGATGCAATACCCAGGAATTGTAAAAAACCCGACCAGTCAGAGCCTGCGCCCAATGCGCCGAGCTTAATATTTTTATTTCCTATCAGTTTCGTTCTTGCTGCTTTATCAGCACTCACTATAGCTGATGCATATTTTCTTTCTTTAATACTCACTCCTGTTTGCGGATCTGTTACATCATTGGCAATTTCATTAAAGAAAGGTTCTAATGTGTGCGAACCGGCTGCACTCACAAATCCACGGCTGTTGCCATCTGTATTAACATACATCACCGCTTTCTTTCTTAGCTCTTCCTGGTGATCTTCGGCCCATTCGGTAGAGCCCAGCAAACCCTCCTCTTCTCCATCCCATGCACAATACACCAGTGTACGTTTCAGTTTAAATCCTTTTTTTACCAATTCGCCGATAGCTCTCGCCTCATCCATTTCTGAAACCATCCCGCTGATAGGATCAGCTGCTCCATTCACCCAACCATCGTGGTGATTGCCACGAATGATCCATTCATCCGGTAACTCACTACCGGGTAATTTTGCGATGACATTGTATAAGGTTTTTATATCCCAGTTGAATTGCAATTTCAAATGCACTTTTTCTTTACTCGGTCCTGCGTGATACGTAATAGGCAATCCACCTCTCCATGCAGCAGGCACCACAGGACCGCTTAATGATTGCAACAACGGCAATGCATCTTCATACGAAATTGGTATCACCGGAATTTTCATCAACGTGATTGCATCATTCCTGTCCAATCGTTTTGCATCTTTGGTGGAAGCATAGCCCGGCGTTAAGGGATCACCGGGATACACCGGCATATCCATTACTGATCCCCGTTGCACTCCATCCTTCGGACGAAAAGGCCCCTCCGGATAAACATCACCCTGTGCATAACCATCATCTTCCGGATCCGAGTAGATCAAACATCCAATGGCGCCATGCTCAGCTGCCACTTTTGGTTTAATGCCTCTCCATGATCCGCCATATTTTGCAATTACAATTTTCCCTTTCACACTTACTCCCATTCTTTCGAGTTCATCATAATCAGCAGGTATACCACGATTCACAAAAACTAATTCAGCGGTTACATCACCATCTGCAGAATATGCATTGTAAGATGGCAACTGTTCTGCTTTTTGCCCGCTGGTTCTATCCTGCGGTATTGTTGATTCTTCCAATTTTGCTTTGTAAGGTTTACTGCCCAGTAATTCCAATACTCTTGTTTTGGGTGTGGGAAACAATACATAATACGATGCTATCTCTGTTTGATAACCCCATTGTTTAAAAAGATTGGCCATGTATTCCGCATTCAGCTTATCCTGCGGACTACCCACATGATGCGGATGCGAGGTCAAAAACTTCATCCATTCATCCTGGCTTGCGGCTTTCAGTTGTGCATCAAATTGTTTTTCCCAATCAAGTTGTTTTGTTGCATTTGCATCGGTAAAGCCCATTAGTTTTTGTGCCCGTGCTAATCCTGAAAAAACCAGGAGTAACAAAACCAGTTTGATGTATTTCATAATTGTTGTTTGAATTTTTTAGTCAGCTGTAGTAATTCTATTGACCTGCTGTTGCGTCGCACTATTCAGGGTTTTGTTCGCTACTCAACATAATCAAACCCGAAGAGAAAGGTTTTAATTTCAGCCCTTTGGGCAATTCATTTAGTTAAGGATTCCATTTATGCTCCAACGGAGCATTTGGTGGGGAACTCAACAAGCACAAGGAAGCTTTTCGTTCCGTAGGAACGTCTGGTATAAACCAGCAGCACCAAACGTTCCTACCTTTAGATTGAACAGGTCATTAAAATAATGGATAGCAGGGAAGCTTAATAAGATATTTGTGGTAAGAGACGGGGTGAACTTGGTTCCTACTTAGATTGAGAGATCTTCGTTCCGTATTAGTCCCCGCCTCCTTCCACGGGTTGCCGAGGCCCATTTAGAATTCTAAGTCTTTAAAGACTAATTAAAGGTTATAGGCAAGGCAACTTTTTTGTAAGTCTTAAAAGCAAAATTATGAAACTCCAGCACATCATCGGAGCCGACCTCTCCAAAAAAAGTATTGACTTGGTTTGCCACTTGCTTCAAACCCACATTCAGATTGAAAATACGGTTAAGGGTTTTAAAGATTTAATGCAATGGATGCGGCAACAGAAAATCAATCGCTCTAAAGCAATGATCGTGATGGAACACACAGGGCTGTACAGCTATTGCTTTGAAAGTTTCCTGCACCGACATCACATTGCCTTTTGCAAAATCAATGCACTGGCCATTAAACGGTCACTTGGCTTGGTGCGGGGTAAAACAGACAAACTTGATGCTGCCAGGATTGCTG
Source organism: Chitinophagaceae bacterium (assembly GCA_036383515.1). GTDB lineage: Bacteria > Bacteroidota > Bacteroidia > Chitinophagales > Chitinophagaceae > CADEDV01. The sequence continues at coordinate 14,500 of DASVOE010000123.1, forward strand.
CTTATGGCTACGAAAAAAAGAGAAGCTTGCTGTTGATATACCGGTCAGTGATGCGATGAAGCGCTTGCAAATGTTGCATTCTACCCGTAACAGGTTAGTAAAACAAAGAGCTTCATTAACCTGCGCTATTAAAGAATACAAGCACATTGGTATCTCTGAAAAAGATACCATCATGCAAACGCAATTGCAGTTGATCAAAAGCTTTGACAAGCAAATCAAAAAACTGATGACTGAAATGGAATCCATCATTGATGAGCAGGAATCATTAAAGCGTAACCTCTGCTTATTACAAAGCATCAAAGGTGTTGGCAAGGTGGTTGCAATTACCACTATTATCAAAACGCACAACTTTACACGTTTTGACAATGCCCGGAAGTTTGCATGCTTTTGTGGTACAGCTCCTTTTGAGCACAGTTCAGGTACCAGTATCAAAAAGAAATCCAGAATAAGTCACCTGGCTGATAAACAAATGAAATCATTGCTCGATCTGTCGGCTAAAACTGCTATCCAATATGACAAAGAACTACGTGAATATTATTTGAGACGAACCAGTGATGGAAGACCCAAAATGAGTACCATCAACGTCGTCCGCAACAAGATCTTATACAGGATGTTCGCTGTTATCAAACGTCAAACTCCATTTATCGAGAATTATTTACACGCTGCTTAAAATTTTTTTTTGGCAGTTCAAGAACCTTAGAATACGGAACGTGCCTAAACTATAGAATCTTTCTAACACACCAAATGTTCCTACGGAACAAAAAACGCTTACATAAATGACATTGCCCGAAGGGGTTTTTTTATGGGGACGAAAGATGATTTGATCGATGAAGTAAATAAGGAGAACCTGTTTTAAAATTAATGGTACGGTTTTGCTATTCTTTTAAGCAAATCAACTTTATATGCTACCAATCGGCGACGACAACAGTGGAAGAACGATCACTCCATTTGTAAATTATCTCCTGATCGCTATCAACATTCTTGTATTCGTTTTTTTACAGAGAATGGGTGCTGATACAGCGTTTACGTATGCGTTCTCAACCGTGCCCGCCGAAATCATCAATGGGACAGATATAGCTTCAGGCCCCTTAGAGCCAACTCCAATCCCGGTATATGGCACACTCATCACATCTATGTTCATGCATGGTGGCTGGGCGCATTTATTGGGGAATATGTTGTACCTGTGGATATTTGGCGACAACCTGGAAAACAGGATGGGGCATTCAAGGTATCTCGGGTTTTATTTACTATGCGGTATTATCGCTTCTCTTAGCCATGTATTTGCCACTTCAGCTATATCACCCGCAAATATGTTAGTGCCAAGTCTCGGAGCGTCAGGTGCTATCTCCGGTGTAATGGGTGGATATCTGTTACTGTTCCCGAAATCACAGGTAAGAGTTTTACTAGGCAGGGGTATTATTCCTGTTCCGGCTTTTGTGGCCTTAGGTATCTGGATCGTTTTCCAAATCATCAGTGGCATGGGAATGCTGGGCGGTGAACAGGAGGGTGGAGGTGGTGTGGCTTATGCTGCACATATCGGCGGTTTCATTGCCGGTTTATTATTGGTTAAGTTATTTGACAGGGAAACTAAAACAGTCTGATAAGAGGATAATTTCTATTTTATTAAACTCCATACAAGGCAGTAATAGCTTACCTTTGCCGCCTTAAAATCAGGAGTATTAATGATCAGCGTAAAAGATCTGAAACTGGCCTACGGTAAAAGAGTTTTGTTTGAAGAAGTGAACCTCAATTTCGTCAAGGGCAATTGCTATGGGGTAATCGGTGCAAATGGTGCCGGCAAAAGTACCTTCTTAAAAATATTAAGCGGGGAGATCGAGCCTAACAAAGGTTCTGTTATTATTACTCCTGGTGAAAGAATGGCGATACTGAAACAAAACCAGTTTGAATTTGATGAACAAACGGTTTTGAATACGGTGATGATGGGTCATAGCAAACTATGGACAGTAGCCAAAGAACGGGAAAGCATTTATGCCCTGGCAGATTTTACAGAAGAAGATGGAATGAGAGCCGGTGAACTGGAAGGTGAATTTGGTGAGCTCGGTGGTTACACCGCAGAAAGCGATGCCGGAACATTATTGGGTGAGTTAGGAGTAGACGAGCAGTATCATGCGGCTTTGATGAAAGATATTCCTTCTAATTTAAAAGTAAGGGTATTACTGGCGCAGGCCATATTTGGTAACCCCGATATTTTATTATTGGATGAGCCTACCAATGGTCTTGATATCGAAACGATAAGCTGGTTAGAAAATTTCTTAGCCGATTATGAGAACATCGTTTTAGTAGTGAGTCACGACCGTCACTTTTTGGATGCCGTATGTACACACGTTGCCGATGTGGATCGTCAGAAAATAAAAATCTTTACCGGTAACTATACATTCTGGTACGAGTCATCTCAATTAATGGCCCGCCAGGTAAATGATAAGAATAAAAAGACGGAAGAAAAACGACAGGCTTTAATTGATTTCATTGCCCGCTTTAGTGCCAATGCTTCAAAAAGTAAGCAGGCAACATCAAGAAAGAAGGCATTAGAAAAACTAAGCATCGAAGAAATTGAACCGAGTTACCGGAAATATCCCGGTATCATCTTTCAGCCTTTGCGTGAAGTTGGTAATCAAATTTTAAATATAGAAAAACTCACCAAGTCAGTTGATGGCCGTGTGTTATTCAAAGACGTTACGTTTACTGTCAACAAAGGTGATAAGATTGCATTGCTGAGCCGCGACCCTTTAGCTGTTACCAGTTTCTTTAATATTATTACGGCTGAAACAATGGCCGACAGCGGTTCGTATGAATGGGGCAGCACCGTTACACATGCTTACCTCCCACAGGAAAACAACCAGTATTTTACAGGAGAAGATAATTTGATGGATTGGCTTCGCCAGTACGTACCCGATCATGTAAAAGATGTGGATGAACCCTTCCTGAGAGGATTTTTAGGTAAGATGTTATTCAGTGGTGATGATGTATTGAAGAAAACAAATGTATTAAGCGGAGGCGAAAAAGTTCGTTGCATGGTGAGCCGGATGATGCTGCAAAGTCCAAACGTTATTTTACTCGATCAGCCTACCAACCACCTTGACCTGGAGAGTATCCAAAGTTTTAACGAACAATGTACGGATTACAAGGGTATTGTTTTATTAACGAGTCATGACCATACCTTCATGCAAACTGTGGCTAACCGTATCATAGAGTTAACTCCAAAGGGTATTATTGACCGGTTGATGACCTTTGATGAATACCTTGCAGATGACAGGGTGAAAACATTGAAAGAAGAAATGTATAAATAAGGAGGAACGAATAGAGCTTCCGAACTGAAATCCCCGTTTCTGATAGAGACGGGGATTTTTTTTGCACAGTATTGCCCTGGTCATTTCTTCTCTCTATATTCGTACTCACAAGCACTGCTCTGCCACATTTCTGGCCATTCAGTATCCTTCCGTACCTGTTAATCTTCCGGGAAAAACTTGTATCCGGGCCGGGAGTATCCACCAACGATGGATTCGGGTTGAAACCAGAAAAAAATTAATTTAAAGCTTCATTATGCCGGTGAAGCTTTTTTTATTATCCGGTTCCATCACTTTTGATTTTATTTCTTTCATATCTTACCCTTTCATGTCCACCACTTCTTCACTTACCCAAAAAATTGGTTTCTGGTCAGCAACTTCCATTATTATTGGCAGTATCATCGGCTCCGGTGTATTCATGAAACCGGCAAGCATGGCTTTCCAGGTAGCTTCCCCAATATGGTTAACGTTGGTATGGGTGATAGCCGGTATCTTTTCTTTGTTTGGAGCTTTGATCTATGCAGAATTGGGTGCTATGATGCCCGAAACAGGTGGTATCTATGTTTATTTCCGTAAAATGTTTGGAGATTTTGTGGCCTACCTGTATGGATGGGCCGCATTCTCAGTAATGAACACGGCGGCAGTGGCCGCTATTGCTTTTGTATGTGCACAGTATGCAGATTATTTTTTGCAACTGCCGAGGTTTTCCATTGTCACGGAACAAGCTGTTGTCTGGCATTTACCTTTTATAGGAGATCTGTATCCCTTACAAAATTTTGGTGTAAAATCACTGGCGATAGCAATAATTGCCGGACTGACATGGCTGAATTACCGAAGTGTAAAAGCAGGAAGTTCATTCCAGCTTATTTCTACAATTGTGAAAATCGCGGTTATTGCAGCATTGGTATTGGGTATTTTCTTTTTTGGGCATGGCTCCTTTCAAAATTTTTTACATGCGGAAAATCCCAAACACGGTGGGGCATTATTAAGCGGGATAATAGCTGCTCTGACAGGAGCTTTCTTTGCCTATGATGGCTGGATCAACGTAACATTTATTGCAGGAGAAATAAAAAAACCACAACGAAATATTCCGAGAAGTTTATTTATCGGGTTGATTGTATGTATCCTGGTGTATGTACTCGTAAACCAGGCATACCTGTATGTGTTACCGGTAGAAAAAATTGCAACATCATCTTTAGTTGCTGCTGATGCAATAGGGATGGCATTAGGAAATATAGCTGTAGCAGTAGTGGCAGCCATGATTGTCATCTGCACACTTGGTGCCATCAACGGTAATTTAATGGCAACCACCAGGATTACTTATGCAATGGGAAAGGACAATGTTTTTTTACCCTGGACGGGTAAAGAACACAAACGATTTCAAACTCCCGGCAATGCATTATGGCTGCATGGCATCTGGATATCTCTTTTAATAATTACGGGTTCATTTGATATGCTGGCTGATATGATGGTATTTATCAGTTGGATAGCCTATGGTATGGGAGCTGTTGGTATTTTTATGCTGCGTAAGAAAATGCCTCATGCAGAAAGACCTTATAAAATCTGGCTTCATCCTTTCGTCACTTTACTCTTTATTACTTTTACTGCCTTATTCCTGGTCATCACCGTTTATAATGATGTCGCTAATTATATTCATCACCGGCAACCGGTAGTAAATTCCTTGCTGGGAATGGTAATAACGGCGCTGGGCATTCCCCTGTATTTTTATTTTAAACAAAAGAAAAATAAAAATATTACATCATCTTCCTGATCATCTTACCCAGCATCATCAATCCATAGTCCGATTCATCATTCCAGGGTTTACCAAAACTGATGCGCAGGCAATTACTATAATTAGGGCTTACTGAAAATATTTTCCCCGGCATCACGGATATATGGTGTTTCATCGCTTCGGTGCGAAGTTTAAAAGTATTTACTTTTTTATTCAATTGCACCCACAACACAAATCCTCCATGTGGACGTGATACTTTAGTGTCTTCGGGGAAATACTCAATAATAGCCTGCAGGTAACGCAGGCATTGCGTATATAAAGCCTTTCGTAAATTCTTTAAATGATATTCATAGCGTCCGTTTTGCAGGAAATGTGCTATTGCAGCCTGTGTGATAGTAGGAGAGCTGATGTTGTGTATGCGCTTGATCTGTTTTACCTGTTCAATAAATTTCCCGGGCATAACCCAGCCGATACGATAACCCGGGGCCAGCGATTTGGATAAGGAAGAACAATGCATCACCAATCCTTTTGTATCATAATACTTGCAGGTGCGGGGCCTGTTTTTTCCAAAATACAATTCACCGTAAATATCATCTTCGATCAAAGGAATATTATAGTGCGTGATCAGCTCCACCAGTTTCTTTTTATTTTCATCCGGCATACAGCCTCCTAAGGGGTTATTGAAATTAGGAATGGCTACTACTGCTTTGATCGGAAATTTCTTCAATGTTTTTTCGAGACAATCAATTTCCAAACCTGTAACAAAGCAGGAAGATATTTCAACCACCTTCAATCCCATGCTTTCAATGGCCTGGTAGATACCAAAATAATTGGGCGATTCTACCGCCACTGTATCTCCCGGTTGTGTTACGGCACGCAGGCACATCGTCATAGCTTCTAAACAACCAGCAGTAATCACCACTTCATCTGGTTTTATTTTACCTCCCCAGTTAAAAGCGAGTTTGGCAATTTGTTTTCTTAGCTCAAGATTTCCCTGCGTATGCGCATAATTGATACAGGAGTCTTTACTATTTCGCAGCACATGCATTACTGATTTATTAAGCTTTGCAGCAGGCAATAAGGATACATCAGGAACAGCCAATGCAAAATTGATGACCTTCTCATTGGGTGATGCAATATCCGCATAGATCGAAGCGATCATTTCTTTCACACTTACATCATGTGATAAAATATCAGGCTGTATAATTTTAGGCAATTCAGGAAAACGTCGCTGGCTGAAACGAACATAGTAACCTGATTTTGGTCTTGACTCGATCAAACCTTTTCCTTCCAAATGATAATAAGCCTGGAAAGCCGTTCCCATACTGATTCCATATTCATCGCTCAACACACGAACAGACGGAAGCTTATCACCGATCTTCAGGATATCATCACTGATCATTTTTTCCAATCCCTCTGCTACCTGCATATACAGGTGATCGTCAGTTGTGAAGCTTGTCTTTGGCATGCTACCCGTTTTTAAAGGCTAAAAAAATCGTTGCTAACGCTATCCTGCAACGTTGTTAAAAAATCTGATCTAGTCAAAAATACAAAATCTGAATCTGTTTTAAACAAAATAATTGGACAATTTTTGTATCGTAATTATCAGGAACGAAAACCAACAGGATGAAAAAGGAATTGTATAAAGCTTACTTCGCACTCGGGATCGTTAGTTTTTTCTGGGGCACTACTTATATTGCTTCAAAGATTGGCTCACAACACATGCCCGGATTATTCCTCTCCGGGTTACGTCAATTATTATCCGGCTTCATACTCGTTGGTTTCTTTTTATTGAAAGGTTATCATATTCCGGGATGGCAGATACTAAAAAAGATTTCTGTTCAAAGTGTATTCCTTTTATGTATCGCTAATGGATTACTTACCTGGTCGGTGGAGTATATCAGCGGCGGACTTGCTGCTATCATTGCAGCGCTGGTTCCCTTATTCATTGCATTGTTCACCGTATGGTTATCCAAATGCAACAAGATCACCCGCTGGATGCTGGCAGGATTGATCATTGGTTTTGCAGGAGTGCTCACTATATTTTATGATTACCTCGGGCAACTGCAAAGCAAATCGTTTGTATTTGGCGTAGCCCTGGCTATTCTTTCCACATTGTCGTGGTCATTTGGCACGGTGTATACTTCTAAACAAAAACCTCCCATTGATATTTTATTTAATGTAGGATTGCAGATGCTGATTGCCGGCATCCTGGTGTTGACGGTTTGTGCAATCACGGGAAAATATGTAAACCTTGCTCATGTCGGTACTGATTCCTGGTTAGTGATTTCTTATCTCGTCATTTTTGGTTCTTTGCTGGCTTACTCGGCTTATGTATTTGTAATAAGTAAATTGCCACCCACCCAGGTTTCGGTATATGCTTATATCAACCCGATCGTGGCGGTGCTATTAGGATGGTTGTTGTTATCAGAAAAAATGAATGTGAATATGCTACTGGGTACGCTTATCACGTTGTCGGGTGTTTATGTTGTCAATCGTGAATTTAAAAAAATAAACCAATAAGTATGATCAGCATTATTGATTACAAGGCAGAGCATCAACCTTATTTTGAAAAATTCAACCGGGTATGGATCGAAGCATTATTTGAAATGGAACCCGTAGATGAATGGGTGCTTACCAATCCGGATAAAGCAATACTTGAAACGGGTGGCGCTATTTTAATGGCTCTTTATGATGGAGTGATTGCCGGAACGGTAGGACTTCGCAAGGTAGATGAAGACAGCTATGAATTTACCAAAATGGCAGTGGATGAAAATTTCAGACGCAAAGGAATTGCTGAAGCCATCAGCTATGCCAGTTTTAAAAAAGCAAAAGAGTTGGGAGCGAAGAGGGTTATACTCTATTCCAACACCAAAAATGCAGGAGCTATAAAATTGTACGAGAAGATCGGTTTTCAGCATATAGAAGTAGAGCAGGGTGTTTATAAAAGAGCCGATGTAAAAATGGTGATTGATATAGAAACTGCAGTTGCAGCTGCGGATAAGTATACGAATCCTGTTGCAATTGAAATATAAAATTGTTAACCATTAACTATAACAGGTAGGTATGAATAGAATAATTATAAAGGCCAACGATTCTCATGCAGCGGACATTGCAACGATCGGAACAAGATCATTCCGTCATGCATTTGAACATTTATTCCAAAGCAGGGAAGAGTTGTTCAACTATTTAAAAACCACTTATGATCCGGTGAAACTGGTAAAAAGTATCCGGAAGGAAAATAATATTTACCTCCTGGCATAGCAGGAAGGAGTAGCGATAGGTTTTGCCAAAATAAAAAAGCATTCTCTGAACGACCAGATAGAATCAGGTGCACAGATGGAATTACAGAAGATTTATGTGTTGCCCGAATTTCAGCACACAGGTACTGGTACCGCTTTGTTATCTGAAATAAAGAAGCTGGCAAAAGATATTTCTCCTGATCATATTTGGCTGGATACACATATCAGTAATGAAAAAGCTATCCGCCTGTATGAAAAAAATGGTTTTAAAAAGATCGGCAAACATTATTTCACCATTGGCGCACAGACATTCGAATGCCATGTACTCGCCCTGCCTGTTGCTGCCGAAATAACTGCACCTGCTAAACCTTAAATCAATGAATATGGAATTGCTTACAGAAATTAAAGTCAAAAAAATAAGTCAATCACGGGTAGAGGAAGTGGATTTTGATAACCTTGAGTTTGGTAAATATGTAGCGGATCACATGCTGGTATGTGATTATGATAAAGGCGAATGGCAACAGCCGGCAATCATGCCTTTTGCCAACCTTTCATTAAGTCCTACAACACTTGCCTTGCATTACGGGCAAACGGTGTTTGAAGGAATGAAAGCCTTTCGCATGAAGGATGGCCATATCAACATCTTCCGGATCGAAAAACATTATGATCGTTTTGTAAGATCATTGGAAAGGATGTGTATGGAAATACCTGCTAAAGACATTTTTGTGGAAGGGTTATTAAAGTTAGTAGAAACAGATAAAGCCTGGGTGCCCCGGCAAACAGGCGCTTCTTTATATCTCCGTCCCTTTATATATGCCAGTGAAGCGAAGTTTGGTGTAAAAATTTCAGACCAATACCGCTTTATCATTTTTTCTGGTCCTGTGCCCGAACTATATAGCCAACCTATTAAAGTAAAAGTGGAAACAGAATATACCAGGGCTGCGAAAGGTGGAACTGGTTTTGCCAAATGTGGTGGCAACTATGGCGGCGCTTATTATCCCACACTGCAGGCAAGAAAGCAAGGTTACGACCAGGTGATCTGGACCACCGGGCAGGAGGAGCCATTGATTGAAGAATCAGGAATGATGAATGTAATGTTTGTCATCAATAATACATTGACAACAGCTCCGCTATCAGATACGATACTGGACGGCATAACAAGAGATTCTATATTGACACTGGCCACTGAACTGGGATATAAAATAGAAGAGAGATCAGTATCAGTTCGTGAACTTGAAAAAACGTTCAGGAATAAAGAAATAACAGAAGCATTTGGCGCCGGCACCGCTGCTGTAGTGGCACCTATTCAAACAATCCAGATCAATGGAATAGATTTTCATCTGCCGCAGTATAGCGCTGAAAGCCTGTTAAGTAAAGTAAAACAAAAATTAGAACGGATAAGGACCGGCATTGATGAAGATAAATACGGTTGGAATACAATTGTATAAATGATTTTTACTTTTGAGTTGGATTAATAAGGACTGGTTTCAAAGCCGGTCTTTTTATTTTGTACATTCATACTTATAAAACCGGGTAAAATGAAATCAGTTATCGTTACCGGAGCTTCCGGCAATTTAGGACAAGCAGTTATCAATAAATTTTTACGGGAAGGGTATCATGTAACAGGTACTATCGTTCCAAACGATCCTGTTGCTTTAACTATTAATGATAAGAATTTTGAAACAGCAACAGCCGACCTGATGAATGAGGAATCTGCTCAGCAATTCATTTCATCGGTAATAAGTAAACAGGGCCAGATTGATGCAGCGGTATTAACGGTGGGAGGTTTCGCTATGGGAAAAATTACGGAGACAAAGACATCAGATATTAGTAAACAGGTAAAACTAAATTTTGAAACTGCCTACAATGTAGCAAGACCCGTTTTTGACCAAATGATAAAACAGGGGAGTGGAAGAATTTTTATGATCGGCTCACGGCCGGGTAGTGATATGCATAGCAGTAAAGGAATGGTGGCTTATGGTTTGGCAAAATCATTGATCTTTCGGCTCGCCGAATTAATGAATGATGAAGCCAAAGGAAAAAATGTTGTGACTAATGTAATTGTACCTTCTACAATAGATACTCCACAAAACCGGAAAAGTATGCCGGATGCTGATGTTGCCAAATGGGTAAAGGCAGAAGAAATTGCTGATATCATTCATTTTTATTGTACAGATAATGCTAAGGTGATAAGAGAGCCTGTAATAAAAGTGTATGGAAATTCTTAAACGGGGTAAAATATTCTTTTTATCCAATTAAACGTCACGACTCTTTAGGGTTCTTATACATTTTATTACCAAATAGTTTAGAGTATAAGAAACAATTTTGGCAAGGTAGTTGTTCAAAGCCCGGTGAAACAAAACTGTATCAACATGAAAATGAAATTCGTTGCTCTTGCTGTTGCCTCCATCCTGGTGACAGCTTCCTTAAATGCTCAAAAATCGTTTGCCATCCTTCGTGGCGGTGTTAACCTGGCCAATATTACTATCACTAACGATGGTAGTGTGGATGACAACAAATCATTGACATCTTTCCAGGCAGGTATTATTGGGAATCTGTATGTAGCTCCATTCTTTTCCGTGCAACCCGGGTTATTGTTTACCGGTAAAGGTTCAAAAACTCAATCAGGAAATGAAACCGATGCCACGTATTACAGGGCTACCTCCAATCCGTATTACATTGAAGTTCCCGTGAACCTTGTTTTTAAAACACCCACTCCCGATGTCAAATTTTTTGCAGGCGCAGGGCCATACCTGGCTATTGGAATAGCTGGTAAAAACAAAGTAAATGGCAAAATTTTAGGTACTTCTTTCAGTAGTGAAAACAAGATTGAATGGTCAAATGATGATCCTTCGACGTTGAATTACGAAGAAGGTTCTGGCTATGGTATCATGAAACGTTTTGATTATGGATTAAATGGCTTAGCTGGCATCGAAACTAAAAAAGCGGTGATCTCTGCTAATTACGGTTTTGGTTTGGCCAAATTGCAAAGCGGTAGCAATAGCTCAGCTGATGACAAAAACAAACACCGTGTAATCAGTCTTACTGTTGGATTCAAACTATAATTAAAATAACGTTTAGATATTTTTCAGAATAGCAGCGTTCTCACTATGAGAATGCTGCTATTTTATGTTTGGGGCAGAGCATATACAGCGATAGAAATCATTTATCTTGCGCCTCAATTATTACTGCATGATACGATACATGAAATGGATAGGGCTGGGAGCTGCCCTGCTTTTAGTGATCAGCTGTTTTACGCCCTGGGTTATTATAGCGTCGAAAAATATTACCATTTCAGGTATTGATGCTACAGGAACTAAATACGGAAAGCCGGGCTATTTTAATTTATTGATGACGGCATTCTTTTTATTTTTTCATTTTATTCCAAGAGTGTGGGCCAAACGGGCTAATCTTATAGTGGGTGCATTGAATCTTGCATGGACTCTCCGAAATTATTTTGTATTGACTTTCTGTATGGCTGGAGAATGTCCTGAAAAACAAACAGGATTATATTTGGTAACTATCGCAGCTATAGTAATGATGATCGCAGCTTTGTTTCCCTCTATGGAATTGCCACAACAAAAGAAGGATTGAGTTTTTTATAAAAACTCAATCAACCTGGTAAAAAGGATGAACATACACGGGCTATCAAACAATTCATTCTTAACTTCCAAATAGTTTAGCCACACCAAAAGCAGCGCCTGCTGCAGCTGCCCCGATCATCATTACCCTTAATGCACCCCACCACGCATTTACTCCTGTCATACGACTTTTGAAAAATCCAAAAATGAACAGGCAAATAAGGGTAACTATCGCAGATATTTTCAATCCATCTTCAGGAGCATCTATAAAAAAGTAGGGACTCAAAGGTACCAGGCCACCCACAATATAAGAAAGCCCGATATTCAGCGCCGACTTGGTTGCCCTTCGGGGATCAGGTTTTTCAAGTCCCAATTCATACTTCATCATAAAGTTCACCCAGTGCTTTTTATCTCTTGCTATTTCTTCTGTTGCTTTTACCTGCAACTCCTCACTTAATCCTATACCCGCAAAGAACTCCTTTGTTTCTTCTATTTCCCTGTCACGCAAATGATCTACTTCATAATATTCTCTTTTCAATTCCGTATTGTAATGATCCTGCTCTGTTTTACCGGCGAGGTAACCTCCCAGTCCCATAGCAATGGAACCAGCTGCAATTTCTGCAATACCTGCGATGACAATAATATTTGTGGAATCAACAGCGCCGCTGAGACCAGCTGCCAGGGCAAAGGGGACGGTAAGTCCATCACTCATGCCAATAACAATATCCCGCAGCGCATCGCTGCTTTTTAAATGTTCTTCGTTGTGATGCAGATGAGTATCCATCCAATGAAATTAATCATAATTCATTGCTATAATACGGAAAGACTTTTCCCGATTATTTCCACACAATCCATCACCTGTTCTTTTGTAATCACAAGGGGAGGAGCGAATCGGATCTTGTCGCCATGTGTTGGTTTTGCCAGCAATCCCTTTTCTTTTAATTGTAAACAGAGATCCCACGCCGCTTCTTTATTGGAATGTTCAATAACGATCGCATTCAGCAATCCTTTGCCACGAACAATAGCGATATGTTTAGAATTCAATTCGTTCAATCCTTTGCGCAACACTTCACCCATCAATGCCGCATTGGCTTCCATGTTTTCATCTTTCAATACCTGCAGAGCGGTCATGGATACTTTGCAGGCTAAAGGATTGCCGCCATAGGTAGACCCATGTTCACCGGGTTTGATCGTCATCATGATGGCATCATCACACAACACTGCACTTACGGGCATCATGCCGCCACTTAATGCTTTTCCCAGGATCAATATATCAGGTCTTATTCCTTCATGATCACAGGCCAGCATTTTACCTGTCCTGGCCAGCCCGGTTTGTATCTCATCCGCAATAAATAAAACATTGGCAGCTTCGCATAGATCTTTTGCCCTTGATAAATATCCGTCGTCAGGCACTAATACACCGGCTTCACCCTGTATAGGTTCTACTAAAAAACCGGCTACGTTTTTATTTTCCAATGCTTTTGCCAAAGCAGCCGTATCATTATAAGGAATGTTGACAAAACCCGGCATGAACGGGCCAAAGTTTTTTCGTGCGGATGGATCGTTGCTGAATGAGATGACAGTTGAGGTGCGGCCATGAAAATTTCCATCACACACAATGATGACAGCTTTATTTTCTTCAATACCTTTTACTTCATAGGCCCATTTGCGGCAAAGCTTGATGGCTGTTTCCACTCCTTCAACTCCTGTATTCATGGGCAATACTTTATCATAGCCAAAATAACTGGTAATATATTTTTCAAATTCTCCCAGCAGGTTATTATGAAAAGCCCGGCTGGTAAGCGTTAGTTTTTTTGATTGCTCAATAAAAGAGTTGACGATTGCCGGATGACAATGGCCCTGGTTAACAGCGGAGTAACCGCTGAGAAAATCATAGTATCGTTTACCCTCTACATCCCACACATACACTCCTTCACCCCGGTCCAATACCACCGGAATAGGATGATAATTATGTGCTCCGTATTTCTCTTCCAGCCCAAGATAATATTGCGTCTTTTCGGACATTGCTATAGTTGTTTGCATGATAATAAAATGATGAATAAAAAATAGAAACTAAATGGTGTAGAGATGAGAATAGTCCACCCATAGTGGTGAACAGGCGGGCAATCATTAGTGATTGAGCAGGTCAAGATTTTGCCGCAGGAATGATATAGATGATAGTTGTAAGATCGTTGTGAATTTCCTGCAAGGTAATAAAAATAATTGGGCGACTAAAATTAGCCGGCTGAGGGTTTTACTTTTAATTTTGAGTATAAACAACAAGAGATGTCATACACAGTGCCCGCTGGTACCCGGATAGGTCATGTTCATTTAAAAGTTGCTGACCTTGAACGGTCACTACAATTTTACCGTGACCTGCTTGGTTTTGAATTGCAGCAATATTATGGCGATGGTGCAGCTTTTATTTCTGCAGGAGGTTATCATCATCATATCGGGTTAAACACCTGGCATAGCAAGGGAGCACCACCGGCTCCGGTAAAAGCGCCGGGGCTATTTCATACAGCCATTTTATATCCCACACGGAAAGATCTTGCTATTGTTTTGAAAAGATTGATTGATGCAAAATACCCGCTGACCGGGGCTTCCGATCATGGTGTTTCAGAAGCTATTTACCTGGATGACCCGGATCGGAATGGAGTAGAACTTTATTGGGACAAACCAAAAGAAGAGTGGCCTGTAGACGCAGCTGGTCAATTACAAATGAAAACAGATCCGCTGGACCTGGTTGCGTTGCTTCGTTTAGTTGAGTGATAACTCTTTTACAAAAAAATAACCCGGAAAGGAGAGGTGAAGAATCTTCTCTTTTGGAAAAATACCATATACTGTACTTCCACTACCACTCAGGGAAGCATACAAAGCACCTTTTATATACAACTCATCTTTGATCTCCACTATTTGCTGATATTCACTGAATACCCATTTTTCAAAATCATTGACAAGATCGTCTTTCCATCTTTCCACTGGTCTTGCAATAATTTCCTTTAATGATTCTTCGGGAACAGCGGGTTTGGCATGCAGAAATGCACGCCCGGTATTGATATGAATACCCGGGTTAACCACTACAATTTTATAAGCCGATAAATTAAGATCAATATGCTCCATTAATTCGCCCCGGCCTGCCGCATAGCGTGGTTTATTAATAACGAAAAAAGGACAATCACTTCCAATTTTTATGGCATATTGAATAAGCTGGTCATCGGATAATCCCAGTTTAAATTCTTTATTCAATGTAATGAGTGTAAACGCTGCATCTGCACTGCCACCTCCAAGACCGGCTCCGGCAGGCACAGCTTTGTGAAGATGCATCTGGATATTCGAGATCTGCGGAAAATCTTTTCGTAACAGTTTGTAAGCTTTTATGCAGAGATTATCGCTTGGATCTCCGTCTATAATTAAACCACTTTTAGTAAAAGGAATGCTGGAACTTTTCAGGTATTGATTATACCGGACTATCTCCAGGATATCGGTTAAGGGGATAGGATAAAAAATAGTTTCAATATCATGATATCCATCACTTCGCTTTCGATGGATACGCAGGCCGAGATTGATCTTACTGTTGGGAAAAACGATCATAAAGCAGGATGGCGTAAAATAACTAAGTTGGTTAAACGAGCCGGTAAATTACTTCCTGCTGCCAAATAAAACAAAGTAAAAGGGACAAGTATTATTTTTTCTTCCGGCTGTTAATCTCATCGCGGATGGCAACGGCACGAATATAATCTTCGTTGTCCAGCACTTCATTGAGAAGATGATTTAATTCTTCCAGTGTCATGGTTTTCAGGTCTTCATTACCGGTAGAGCCTTCTGCTTCAACAATGGCGGGCTCCTGTTTTGTTTTTTTCTTCTTGCCGGTTTTTTCAGTGTCTTCCATTAATATGCCCGCACTTTCTAATATGTTCTCATAAGTATAAATAGGGCATCCGAAACGAACCGCCAGTGCCAGTGCATCAGAGGTGCGGGAATCAATCTCAATAGTATCATTGGCAGATGAACACAATAATTTGGAATAGAATATACCTTCCTGCAGATCGCAGATAATGATCTCATGAAGATCTATAGCAAAAGCATTCAGGAAATTTTTCATCAGGTCATGCGTGAGGGGACGGCTGGGTTGCATTTTTTCTAAAGCGACGGCTATCGCCTGGGCCTCAAAACCACCAATAACAATGGGCAAACGACGCAATCCATTTACTTCTCCCAATACTACAGCATACGAATGTGTTTGCGTAATGCTATGCGATAAAGCCACTATTTCCAGTTCTATCTTCTTCATACGAGCCACGAATTTAAGTCATTCATTTTAATGGGCTAAATTTTATACCGCATAAAAAAATGCCCTTTTCAGGGGGCATTTTTGATACCTGTTTCCAATTATTTTATGCGACTCCTTTCAATTTCTTAATAGCGGCTGTCATTTTAGGAACAATTTCAAATGCATCACCCACAATGCCGTAATCTGCGGCTTTAAAAAAAGGAGCTTCCGGGTCTTTATTGATCACCACGATCACTTTACTCCTGTTCACTCCGGCAAGGTGCTGAATAGCTCCAGATATACCGATAGCAATATATAAGTTGGGTGCGATAGCAATACCTGTTTGTCCCACATGCTCGTTATGCGGACGCCAATGTGCATCAGCCACCGGGCGGCTGCAGGCAGTAGCTGCATGTAATGCATGTGCCAGCTCTTCAATGATCCCCCAATTTTCAGGACCTTTTAATCCACGACCTGCACTCACTACTACTTCAGCTTCGGTTAGCGGTACTTCGCCACTGGCTTTCGTTACGTTTGTCACTTTTACCCGGGCCGTATCAACCGTTGCAGTAAAAAGAACTACTTCAGCTGTGCCCTCACCTTCCTGGATCTTATAGGCATTCGGGCTAAGTCCTATGATCTTTACACCGGTGTTAACAGCAATATTGGCAAACGCTTTTCCTGAGAATACATTTTTCTTTACAACAAAACCATTACTGGTATCTGGTAAAGCAACAGCGCCGGATACCAAACCTGCTTTCAACCGGGCAGACAGGCGGGGTGCAATAGCTTTACCATCTACATTATTGGAAAAGATGATCACCCTGGCACCAGTTGCTTCTGCCACCTGTGCAATAACCTTTGTATACACTTGTGCATCGAAATGATTCAGTGCCTCGTTATTTACATGATGAATTTTCTTTACCCCATATTTTCCTAATGAAACGAGATCTTCAGTTATTGAACCAAGTACTACACCTTCAGCCGTAGTACCCAATTGCTCAGCCACTTTAGCTCCATAGGTCATTACTTCCAAAGAGGCTTTTTTTACATGGCCTTCAGCGCTATCTATAAATATTAATACTGACATATCGAAAAGTTATGAGTTATTAGTTGGGTGTATGAGTTGAACAATTATTATATAGCTTTTGCTTCTTCATGTAAAAGACGAATAAGTTCATCCACATTATCAGCAGCTACTAATTTTACCCCGGCCTTAGCAGGTGGCAACCCGAAACCGGCAACACTGGTGAGTGCATCAGTCGCAATAGGGTCAACTACTTTCAATGGTTTCGTTCTCGCCGCCATAATGCCCCGCATATTGGGAATCCTTGCTTCGGCCATTCCCTTCTGGCAACTAACCGTAACCGGCAGCTCGACTTCACATACTTCTTCACCACCTTCTATCTCGCGGGTAATAGTGGCTTTCGTTCCATTCAATTCAAATTTGGTGGCAAGAGCTACATACGGCTGATCCAGTAATTCAGCTACCATGCCACCAATTGAGGAGCCATTGTAATCGATCGTTTCTTTACCGGTAAAAACAAGATCATAATCACCTTGTCTGGCGACATCGGCAATCTGCGAAGCGATATAAAAACTATCATGACTGTCAGCATTTACACGAATGGCTTCATCACCACCCAATGCCAATGCTTTGCGGATAATAGGTTCAGCGTCGGCAGTTCCAACAGTTACCAGATGAATAACAGTGGAGGCATCGGCTTCTTTTAATTCAATGGCACGAACAAGAGCATACCATTCATCGTAGGGATTGATGATCCATTGCACACCGGCCGTATCGAATTTCGTGTTGTTATCGGTGAAAGCTATTTTTGCCGTTGTGTCCGGCGTTTTTGTGATACAAACTAAGATCTTCATGGTTTTGTTTTTGAATCGTTAGTCGGATAGTTGTTTATGCAACTAAAACAAAGATAAGTGATGCAAAGGTAAAATCGGGCAAATCCCGGCAAATTTTTAATATCAACATGGAGCGGATAGAAAAACTGAAAGAATTTTTGAAAGTCAACCCGAATGACAGCTTTGTACAGCATGCACTGGCGTTGGAATATATTAAGCTCGGTGATGATGAAGGAGCAAGAAGTTTATTCGAAGAATTGTTGAACAGGGAGCCGGGTTACGTTGGTAGTTATTATCATTTAGCCAAACTGCTGGAAAGAAATGATAAGGTGGAGGAAGCGATCACGGTATATGAAAAAGGAATGGAGGAAGCAAAGAAAGCAGGGGAGAATCATGCTTATGGTGAATTAAGAGGAGCGTATGAGGAATTAACCTTCTAAGCCCTGTCTCCAAAGGGAGACTTCAATTGAAAAGTTATACAGCTATTATAAAGAGTATTCAAAAAAGATCAGGTAAAGAATGAGTTTGGTAGTACAGTTCCAACATATAATTAAACAGCAACATCTTTTCTCGCCAAAAGATAAATTATTATTGGCCGTAAGTGGTGGTGTGGACTCTGTTGTGTTGTGCGAACTCTGTAAGCAATCCGGGTTTGATTTTATGATCGCTCATTGCAATTTTCAATTGAGAGGTGAAGAAAGCGAAAGAGATGAGCAATTTGTGAGAGGACTTGGTAAGAAGTATAATGTAGCGGTAGTAGTAGAAAAATTTGATACAGCTACTTACGCCACACAACATAAATTATCCATCCAGGAAACGGCAAGAGAGCTTCGTTATACGTGGTTTGAAAAATTATTGATCCCTGATTCGGGGTTTTCAACGCTTGATTATGTGTTGACAGCGCATCATGCCGATGATAATGCCGAAACCGTACTGATGAATTTTTTCAGGGGCACCGGCTTGCATGGATTGACGGGTATACCTGAAGCAAATTCTTATATCCGGAGACCTTTATTATCTTTTAAAAAACAGGAATTAATACAGTTTGCTGCAGAAAACGATCTTGCTTTTGTTGAAGATTCATCCAATCAATTATCCAAATACACCCGTAATTTTTTTCGGAATGAACTGATCCCGGAGATCAGCAAAGTGTATCCACAGGTAAAAGAAAACTTACAGGATAATATTCGCCGGTTTAAAGAGATCGAAAAGTTATACCAGTTTTCTGTTGCACAGGTCAAAAAGAAACTATGTAAGCAAAAAGGAGTGGAAATTCATATCCCCGTTAAACAACTGATGGGTTTTCATAACCTGGCTCTTATCTATGAGATCATTAAAGACTATGGCTTTGCCGAAAAGCAGGTGGACGAGCTGGCAAAACTTTCCGCCAGTGATACGGGTAAATTCATTATATCACCGGACAATACCCACCGTATCATTAAACACCGGCATTGGTTTATCATCAGCCCCGTACATTCAACAGCAGCAGAGAATATTATTATTGAAGAAAAAGATAAGAATATTTTGTTCAGTGGCAGAACAATTCGTTTAGAAGGAACCTCCATTATAAACTGCAAACTACAAGCGACAAAAACCATTGCCTGTCTCGATCTGAAAGAAATTAAATTCCCTTTATTACTTCGTAAATGGAAGACCGGAGATTATTTCTATCCCCTCGGCATGAAAAAGAAAAAGAAGCTTTCCCGTTTTTTTATTGATCAGAAATTATCCAAAACCGAAAAAGAAAATGCCTGGGTGATTGAAAGTAATAAAAAGATCATCTGGGTAGTGGATCACCGGATCGATGAACGATTTAAGATCACGGACAAAACACAAAAAGTATTGCGGCTCACCACCAGTCATTGAATCAGATATAGATTTTATAGTTTGCCACAGATTACACGGATTCTCACAGAAAATGTTTGTGTTAATCTGCATTTTTCTGAGTAACCTGTGGCGGTAATAACTTCAAAAAATAATTTCTATAGAGTTTCTTAGCGACCTGTAACCTGTTTCCAGAAATAACCGAGAATGTCGATATCTGTAAATACCGCCGTAGCGACATAAGTAAAAACCAATCCATAGATGGCACCTGTTATGTGCGCACCATGACCAATGTTGTCATTCGCTTTTCGGGCCATAATGGTAGACACTACCAAGTAGATGATCGCAAAAATATAACCGGGGATACTTAAGCCCTGCAAAAAGGCAAAACCAATCCCGTCATTGGGATTAAAAAGAATAGAAGCAAATATTACTGCTGAAACAGCACCAGATGCACCCAGTGAACGGAAATGGAAATGATCCCTGTGCTTGATAAAATCAGGGATAGAAGCTATGATCAATGCCGAAAAATATAAAAGCAGGTAAACTAATTTCCCTTTTTCGCCAAAAACTACAGGAGATGTAAATACACTTTCTACTCTCTCCCCAAACGAATAGAGTGCAATCATATTAAAAATAAGATGAAAGGCATCGGCATGAATAAAACCATGCGTAATGAAACGATACCATTGACCCCTGCGGATAGAAGGAGGATAAAAGATCAGGTCATCTATTATTTTAGCGTTAGTGAATCCACCAATCGAGACCAAAGCCGTTACGATGACAATGATGAGGGTTATCGAAAATTCCATTCTCTAAAAATAAAGGGGATCAGTCAAACGATGAAATCTAAATGGTCGCAGGATCGTTAAAGCGATTCCAGGCTGTTGATTTTATCCTGGTCTATCTGTTTTATCAACTCTTCGAGATTATTGAACTTTATTTCTTCCCGCAAATATTTCTTTACATATACGGTGAGGATTTGCCCATATATTTCTTCAGCAAAATCAAAAATATTTACCTCGATCACCCTCTTTTTGCCATCTACTGTAGGGCGAAAACCAATACTCATCATGCCTTTGAACCGGTGATCGTTGCCTGGCAGACTGGCGTATACCGCATAGATGCCATTGCCCGGCGTAATTTTTTCTTCATCCCCAATTTTCAGGTTGGCAGTAGGATAGCCAAGTTGTCTTCCTAACTTATCTCCATGTACTACTACGCCAGAGAAGAAGAATTCATAGCCGAGTAATTTATTGGCCGTTTCAGTATCGTTGTGCAAAATAGCTTCGCGGATATTGGTAGAACTGATCGCTATATTCTCCAGGATATGTTTGGGTATCTCTTTTAACTGGTAATTGAACTCAATAGCTTTCTTCTCTAATAACAAATAATCGCCGAGCCTGTCCCGGCCAAAGCGGTGGTCATAACCAATAATGATTGTATGGGGATGAAATTTATCAATCAGGAAATTTTTGACATAATCTTCCGCAGGTTGGTTGGCAAATGCATCAGTAAAGGGAACTACTACTACATGATCAATATGATGTTCTTCGAGCAATAATAATTTTTCTTCCAGTGTATTGATAAGCCGGATGCCGAGGATCGTTGAGGAAACTACTTTGCGGGGATGCGGGTGAAAGGTGATGATGACCGTCTCGCCATTGATGGCGGCTGCCTCGGCTTTCAGTTTATCAATGATCTGGCGATGACCCATGTGGACGCCATCAAATGTGCCGATCGTAATAACCGCTTTGCGAAAAGGGGGAAGCTGCTCTATATCATAATGAACCTGCATATAAAAGTGCTGCAAATATAAACTCCTCACCATAAAAGGAGTAATAAATTCATTATAGCTTCGGCATTCATCACTTACTTTTGCGCTTAAATCCGGTTTAGTTATTCAAGCAGGGTAGTATCTATGGTAGAAAAATTTCAATACGCTCCAACCTCTGGCGGAGGTCTTTATTCTAAAAGAGGCGTTTCTGCGCAGAAAGAAGAAGTGCATGCAGCTACTAAAAATTTAGATAAAGGGCTTTATCCAAATGCTTTTTGCAAAATATATCCCGATGTACTTTGTGGAGACGATGCCTGGGTGAATGTGATGCATGCAGATGGAGCCGGTACTAAAAGCATCCTGGCTTATTTATACTGGAAAGAAACAGGAGATGTCTCCGTTTGGAAAGGTATAGCACAGGATGCGATCGTAATGAACCTCGATGACCTTCTTTGCGTGGGTATTTATGATCAATTACTTTTTTCCTCCACCATTGATAGAAATAAAAACCTGATACCGGCGGAAGTGCTGGAAGCAGTAATCAATGGCACACAGGAATTTTTTGATGGCATGAAACAATTTGGTGTCAACATAAGCTTCATGGGAGGAGAAACAGCTGATGTGGGTGATGTGGTAAGGACAATGGCCGTAAACGGAACAATGACGGCAAGGTGGCCCAAATCAAAACTGATCACCAATGAAAAAATAAAAGCGGGTGATGTTATCGTTGGACTGGCAGGGTATGGTCAATCAAACTACGAAACTTCCTATAACAGTGGGCTAGCCAGTAATGGACTCACCAGTGCCCGTCATGATGTGCTGGATAAAAATTATGGTATAAAATATCCTGAATCGTATAACACTTCCCTGGATGATTCAGTTGTTTACATCGGGCCTTATAAAATGACCGATTCGGTTGAAGATGGCGAAAGGTCAACAACGATAGGGCAGCTACTTCTCAGTCCAACAAGAACGTTCGCTCCCGTAATGAAAGAATTATTAGAATCTAATTTTGATGCTATACATGGATTGATCCATTGCAGTGGTGGCGGACAAACCAAATGTTTGAAATATGTGCCGGAAAATGTCTGCATCATAAAGGACAATCTATTTAAGCCTCCTGTTATATTTGAATTGATACAAAAGGCAAGTGGTTCTGATAACCGGGAGATGTACCAGGTGTTTAATATGGGTACAAGGCTGGAGATTTATACGCATGAAAAAGACGCTGAAAAAATTATCAGCGTCTCTAAAAATTTTGGTGTAGATGCTCAGGTTATTGGTAGGGTAGAAGCGAGTGAAAAAAAGGGGCTGGAAATTAAAACAGCTCTTGGCACTATCTCCTGGTAATTCCTATTTCTTTATCATTTTATAGGTATGCCCGCTGCCGTCAGCATTGGTTAATTTAATTAAATAGGCGCCCGGTTTCAATGTAGTAGTGCTTACCGAAATTGTATTCGATCCTTTGCTTATTGCAGGCCTTTGTGTTGATACAATATTCCCGGCAGCATTAAGAACCTGGACCAGTCCTGCTCCTGCTACTTTTGACGACAACGGGATTTGAACAAGGTTGGTCGCAGGGTTCGGATAAATATTCCCGGCATCATCAATTGATTTTTCAGGCTCTTTCAGGGTTAATTTTTTTTCTGACTGGTTGTTTGCAGCATTACTATTATCATCCTTTTTGCTGCCATAGCCAGCTACAACAACTTTATCAATAACCGGGGTTTCCTCTTCAATTACAAATGTAACCAGTTGTTGTTGGTAAGCCTTTATAGCTTTTCCATCGAGAGTTGCAGGTATCCACGTAGGTCCCTTCTTCAATATCCGGATCACTTCTTCTTCCATTCCAAAACCATGGTTGGTAACAGGTTTAAGATCGCTGATAAATCCATCAGCATCTACAATGAATTGTATTCTCACTGCATAAACTCCTTTAGGTGCGCCGTTGTCAACCGGAGTAAATGGGTTTAATTGTTTTTGAAGATATCTTCCCCATGCTTCTTTACCTCCCCTGAATGCAGGTGCTGTTTCTCCCGAGTTTATTTTTCTCCCAACTACAACAATTTCTTTTAGATCATCATTTTTGTTCATCTTGTCTTTGGAGGGATGGCCCGTTATAACAACTTCTTCCAGGTCATCCTTTTTACTATTTAGTTTTTTTAAGGGATAACCAGTTACCACTACTTCCTTTACGTTGTTACCAACTGGTCTTGTTGTGTCCCCGACCGGTACTTCTATTAATTTCCCCTCTACTTTTTTCTTTGTCGTGATCTCTATAACTCCATTGACAGCTTTTAGTCCGTATTTTATTGTTGCGGAACTGTCTTTTAAAACACTTATGGATTTTATTGTGTTAGGGTCGAGGTTTTCCAATGCTTGTTTTTCAGAAGGGTCTGGTTGCAGCACACCGTCAATAATGATCAGTGGATTGCTAGTTGCGTTTTCCAATTTGCGACCAGTTATTAAGACGGTTTTTGTGTTCTTTTGTTTTTTACGTTCAATAACATCCAGGACTATCTTTTTTTTCGGAATTGTATCTGTAACAGGTTGTTGCGGCACTTCAGCAATCAACAGTTTTTCCGGCTCATTAATTTTCTTGTAAGTGAATGCAAAAAGCATTGTAACAATTGCGAGAAGCGGTAGTATCATCATTTTTCTCAGGTACTGGTAGCTTGGTCTTTTAGATGAGGTAATCATGGCTATACGTCTTTTTATTTGGTTTTGAAAAAAAGGATTGACAAGCGAATGTTTTGTTTCCATCATTTGCATCAGCAGCAATTCTGCATAGTCCCATTCTTCATTTTCATTTACGGCTGATTGATCGGCTAAAAACTCATGAATGGCTTTTATTTCTTTTTTGATGAGGTGATAGAAAGGATTTATCCAGAACAGAATTGTAATTAATTCGATGAACATAATATCAATACTGTGCTTTTGGCGAATATGAAAAAGCTCATGGCGGAATATCTGTTGACCTTTATCCGTATCGAGATCAATTTTTTTATCCCAAAAAAGCCAGCGGAAGAAAGAGAAAGGTGTGCCCGGTTCACCAGTATTTACAAAGAAGATGTTGTCGATTTTCTCAACAGGATTGTTGCGGCTCAGTTTCCGGATCCTTATTAATGATATGATCACTTTCGTCAATGCAAGCAGGATAAAGAAAATATAAATGCTATACAGCACATCGCTGGTGGTAAAGGCCCGGCTGTGTGTTTCAGTTGAAAAAACAACTGTACTATACGAAATACCTGTTAGTGTTTGAAGAACGGCTGATGACGCTGTTTGGTCAGCTGAGAAATAAACAGGGATATTAAAGAATGGAGTTACTATACTAATGACAACTGCTGCTAGTAAATAATAGCGGTTATACTGGTGAAATTTTTTATTTCGGAGAAAGAAATGGTAGTAGCCATAAAGCAGGCCCGAAGCAGTGAATACCTGGAGCAGGTAGTAAAGCAGGTGGTTCATTTTTTCTGGTTTTGTTGTTTTTTAATTTGTTGAAGAAGCGTTTCCAGCTCCTCTACCGAAATATTATTCTCCTTTACAAGAAAGGAAACAACGCTGCTGAATGAACCTTCAAAATATCCTTTTACCAGCTGTTTCATACTTCGTTTTGAGTATTCATCCTTGGTAATAAGTGGATGATATTGGTGATGACGGCTAATAGCAACAATGCCAACAAATTCTTTTTCGATCAGTATTTTCAATAGCGTCGCCACCGTATTCTGGTGTGGCTTTGGATTTGGCATAGCTTCTACTATTTCACGTAGAAAAGCTTTTTCCAATTTCCATAGCACCTGCATTATTTGTTCTTCTGCTTTTGTAAGTGGTTTCATTTTTTTCAATTGTAAAACGAATCTAAAACTAAAAACTTAGTTTAACAACTAATTTTTTAGTTACAGACTTTTTTTCAGGTTTTCTACGCTTAGTTTGCTTTATTTTGCAACAAACGAACAAAAAATGACGGAACCTATCATACAGTTGAGCCATGCTAATATTTACCAGGGAAGTAACCTTATCCTGCAGGATGTAAATCTTACGGTGAATAAAGGTGAGTTTGTGTACCTCGTAGGGAAAACAGGCACCGGCAAATCCAGTTTATTAAAAACGCTGTATGGCGAATTGCCCTTAAAAGAAGGACAGGGTACGGTAGCAGGTTTCAACCTCCAGAGCCTTGACTGGAAAAAAGTTCCTTACCTGCGAAGAACGCTGGGTGTGGTATTCCAGGATTTTCAATTGCTGACCGATCGTAACGTAAATAATAATCTCAAGTTTGTATTAAGAGCCACAGGCTGGACAGACGAAAAGCTGATGGATGATAAGATCATGGATGTGCTCGACAAAGTGGGACTTCGGGCAAAGGGATTTAAAATGCCTTTTGAGTTAAGTGGCGGAGAGCAACAACGTATTGACATTGCCAGGGCATTATTGAATTCTCCTAAGCTGATACTGGCAGATGAACCAACGGGCAATCTTGATCCGGAAACATCGGATGAGATCATGAACCTGTTGTTCCATATCTCCAAAGATTTCAATACTACTATACTGATGGCCTCACATGATTATATCGTAGTGCAAAAATTCCCGGCCCGGATGATCCGCACAGAAAGAGGAAGAGTAATAGATAACGCTAGTATAACCATTGAATAAGCTGGCGGGTATTCTTTTCGTTGTCGTAAGTATCTCCCAATAATTTTTTGCGAAGCAGGAGTTCATCACCTGTAAAGGGTTGATGATATAATTGTGCAATAATGGAGGCAAATGCAGTGGCGGTTTTCCCGGTATGACAGGCCGCTTCAAGTCCAGTGCCTTTTACCATAGGCTCGTTCACAATACAATGCCTGCCTTCAAACAAAGCATGTAAGAGTTTTAATCGGATGCCGGTAATATTTTTATTAAAACAGGGCAACACATTGATATGAGCTTTACGGATCAGGTCATTCAATTCCGTTTCAGAAGGATCAGCTACGAGGCAGGTATGCTGGCATAAATGCGCCAGTTTTTTTAACCGGTTACCCGGTTTTTTACCAGCTATGACAAAGGGTTTCCTGATTTTAGTAAAAACGTTTCTTAATAACCAGATCGCAGCCTCTTCGTTTTCTGGTACGGAAAGATTTCCATGATATAAACATAAATTACCCATTCCTTCCTCACCTGTTACCTGCTGCCAGGCCGGAAAAGTGGAAAGAAACTTCACCTGGTGCAAGTGGTATTCTTCTTTCAGCGTATGAATATCTTCATGCGATACGCAGGCATACACACACTCATCCGGAAGATGATGATTATATTTTTTTATTAAAACACTTTCATAGAGGAAAAATAGTTTTTTTAACAGGGATGATTCAGATCTTGCCAGCTCCCGGTAGTAAACACTTTCTTCATTATGCATCCGCACAACCACTTTTCTTTTCTGCAGATCCAATGCAGGTAAAATGCCGGTGCAATGCAACCCTTCGATCAGGATAGGTATATTATCTTTTTGAAGATTACTGATCAGTTCTTCATTGATCCGGGAGGCAATGATATAAGGAAGTTTTGCAGATAATCCTTTACGTCCTTTTTTTCTTTCGTATACATGTATGCTCTCACAAAATTGATTGAGCTCATTGGGCATGCCTCTTTCATTATAACTGAAATAGTGGAGGTGAATACCAATGCCCAATTGTTTAAACATCATGATACGGTTCATCATATCAATGGCGCCTCCATAGTCAGCAGGCCAGGGAACATCGAGGCAAACAATATGTAACTGTCGGTTCACGAATTAAAAACGGGTTGATAAAAAGCGAGTAATTTTTTTTCTTCCTGCTGCCAGTTCCATTCCAACCTGGCTTTCAGGCAACTTTGGCGCAGCCGCTCATACATAACATCATCATTGAGCAAATTGTTTATAGCGGCTGCAATTCTTTCCGGTGCAAGGTTATCAATCAGCAGCGCTACTTCATATTGTTTATTGAGTTTTTGATACTCCGGGTAGTCCATCGTTACCTGGGGCAACCCGGCATGGAGGTAATCAAAAAATTTATTGGGCAGTGCATAATACTGGTTGAGGCCTTCGTTTTCTGCCACGGCAATTCCCATATATGCTTGTTGGGATACTTTCCATAGATCATCCGGTGTAAGCATACCTTTTAGTTCAATCTTGTTGTTCAACTGGTGATCGTTGATAAGTTGTTTCAGTTGCGGCATAAAATTTCCATCGCCACAGATCACCAGTTTACAGTCTACCCATTTCATAGCAGGTATTAAATATTCAAAAGCCCTTGCCTCATTTACTGCCCCCTGGTATATTATAAATTTTTCAGAAGCCTGGGCTGTATCCATTTCTTTCAGGCGGGAGACATTGCGGATGGTTTTATAGTTGACCCTATATCGCTTATGAAATTCTTCGGCTATACTTTGGCTTACTGTATAGCCATACATAAATTGAGGTACGGCATGTTTTTCAATCTTTGTCCATGCTTTTTTTATCGCTGGCCTGCTTACCACTTCTTTTAATCCGCTAAATAATTCATGGGCGTCATAAATACGGGGAATTTTTTTCCATTTCGAAATCCTGAGGCAGGGAAGAATAGTATCCAGGTCAATAGCGCAGATCGCATCCATTTTTTGAAACAGCAGGTAAACAAAAAGTCGCATATTGTACTCAGCATAAAAGGCCTTTCCCTTATTGACCCAACAGTGTATTCTTTTCTGTTCATATTTTTCCTTTTTCAATGGGAGAGAAGAAGGCAGTGTTCTTCCGACCAGCATTACTTTATAACCAGCTTCTGCCAGCGATGTGCAGATGCGGTTCATCCGCTGATCGTAGGTCAGGTCGTTGGTAACAGTAAAGAAAATGCGTTTCAAATGATTTAAAAGTTGAAGTATTTACCGTGTAAACTATTACGACAAAGAAACGGAATTGTAAATTCTTTCAATCGTTTCTACTGTCTTTAGTCCATCTGCTGCGCTGGAGAAGGGATGATTATCATCATTTATAGCTTTTACCAGGTTCTCATACACTTTATCGTGATTGCTCATCGAACCTTTATAAAATCCATAATCATTGGCCTCGCCTGTTTCCGGCAGGGATAATGGTTCATCTAAAATCCATTGATGTTCTATCTTATTCATGTATTCACCGCCGATCCGGATATTCCCTTTTTCAGCAACAATGGTAAGCGACACTTCCATGTTTTTCTGAAAAGTATTCAATGACCAGTTCAAACCTCCCAGCATTCCATTTTTCATTTCCAGTGCTACTGATCCGCTGTCTTCAAATTCAATGATATGCTGATGAGCCATATTTTTCCGGAAACCGGCTATTTTTTCAACGTCACCCAATAACCATAACAACGCATCGATATAATGACTGAACTGCGTATAAAGCGTTCCTCCATCCATTTCCAGTTTACCTTTCCATGAATTGGCATAATAGGCTTCAGGCCGGTTCCAGAAGCAGTTGAGCTGGAAACTATAGAGCTGACCCATTTTGTTTTCAGTGATCATTTTTTTTAGCGTCACTAATGCAGGATTATACCTTGTTGATTTTACTACAAACAATTTTCGACCATATTCTTTGGCCACATCCATCATCTTTATTGCATCTGAAGAAGCAATGCTGAGCGGCTTTTCACACAGCACATGACAACCCGCTTTTAACGATTGAATGGAATGTATAGCATGAAGTCCGTTGGGAGTGCAAATAGCGACAAGGTCTATTTCTTTTTCGTGATGCAGAAGATCCTCAATAGAGTAGTATGCTTTTGCTGAAAATTGGTTGGCCAGCAAATCCGCTCTTTCTTTTATAATATCGCAAACAGCAACAAGCTGCCCCTGTTTCATAGCTTCAGCAGCATGACGGGGAGCAATTTTGCCACAACCAATGATCGCAAAACGTAATGCAGCACTCATAGCGTCAAATATACAAGAGAATAGGTTTACTGGTTAATTGGTTTATTCGTACAGGACTATTATTAAAAATTAAAGGCTCTGCAAAGTGCAGAACCTTTAAGCTAATAAACGTATAATCTCTTTAACTGGTTATTGTCCCATATTCATATCCATTCCTTCACCCTGGTTCTTCATGTTCTTACGTTTGAATAAAGAAGCATCGAACTTACCAAACCTCCAGTTGAAATTCAGACGTAATATCTGTGGATCACGACGACGGAATACATCCTGTGAAAAGAAGGAAGACTCCGAATGTATATCCGAACGGCGGGTTCTGAAGATATCATTCATATTGAGGGAAAAAGAGGCTGCTTTATTTTTTAGGAACTCATACCGGACGGCAATGTCTACACCATAATTCGGTCTTACATATCCTTGTGAAGCAGTAGAAGGCCCGCCAAACATTGGACCACCCATTCCCCGGCCGCCGCCACCTCCTCCACTACCACCAGGAGGTAACACTGTTTTAGACTGGTAATCTCCTGACAATTGTAACGTGATATTCTTTGGCAGTTTAAACGTGTTGTTCACTTTTACAAAGAAACTATTCAATCTTGGCTGATCCGTTTCACCCGGAATATTGATCTTGACATCTGAAGTATATAAATTAAAGTTAGGCGTAAACTCCCACCACTTGGTCAGGTTGTTTCTTGACGTTAGCTCAAGCCCTGTTACAAAACTTGAATTAGCATTGATATAAGAATTTACGATGATCTCCTCGTTGGATGAACTCATTTCAGAAGTCTGGTAACGGGTGATCAGGTCGGTTGTATGTTTATAATATATTGAAGCGAGGAAGTTGCCTTTGTTCTTAAATGTTTTTTCATAGGACAATTCAAATGAGTTGGTGAATTCGGGTTTTAATCCCGGATTGCCTTTACTTGGATTCAATCGGTCAGATGAATCGGTAAAAGGAGTAAGCTGCCAGAAACCGGGGCGATTGATACGACGACTGTAATTCAACTGCAGGCTTTGTGTTTCTCCCAATTTTTGAGATAAAAAAATACTGGGAAATAAACTGATCGGGAAATTAATATTAAAAAGTTCGTTTGTCTTCAACAATTTTCCTTTGTAATCCGAACTTTCTGCACGAAGACCTAACTGGTAACCAAAATTTTTGACAGCACTTGAAAATGTTGCATACGCAGCGTATACCTGGTCGTTGCTTTCATAATCAACCTGCGAAGAAGGCTGTAACACGTACTGTCCGTTTGTATAAACATAAAATGCATTGCGGCTGTCATTTTTTCTTAACTGTGCACGAACGCCCATTTCGATCTTTGTTTTATCCGTAATGGGATTTGCAAAATCTGTTTGCAAAACAATATTCTCATTATTACCATTGATCAGTTGTTGTTGCTGGTATGTTTTCTGCAACTGGTGTTGAGGCTCGTTATATGAATTGGTAGTTAATATACTGCTGTTATCGTTTTTGCTGCGGTTGTAAGTAACATCTGCTGTCAGTTCTCTTCCTGCTTTAGGAAAATTGTGTTTGAAACTTAACGTAGTTCCGAGGTTCCGGAAATTACCTTTGGTGCTGCTAACCCTGTTATCATAAGATGATATAATGGAAGGATACAAGGAATCATACAAGATATCGCTGTTGGTGAAAGGTTTGAACTGACCTCTTGCAAAGTTGCCGGCCAGTGAAAAGGTAGTCCGGTTGGTGACAAAATAATCCATACCTGCTCTTGCAAAACCAAAATTCATGATCTGTGTAGAACGATCCTTTTGTAAAATATTTACATCTGGGGTTGTATAATAATTTTCACGATCGGTAGTTCCGGTGCTAATGGATTTACGCTGGTTGACCATCGCATTGGCAAACAGGTTTATTTTTTGCTGGCGCAAATTAATATCACCGCCTGCGCCTACTTTGCCACGGGAATCAAGGTTGGCTCTTACGCTACCGTTATAACCTACTTTTTTTTCTTTTTTCAAAACAATATTTAATATCCCGGATGTGCCACCCGATGCATCAAACTTTGCAGAAGGGTTGGTGATCAGTTCTACACTTTGAATCGCATCTGCAGGAATTTGTTCCAGCGTAAGATTAGAAGGGCGACCATCAACAAATAGCTGGGGAGAATTGTTACGCATGGTTACATTACCATCAATATCCACATTTAGAGAAGGAACGTTGCGCATTACATCTACCGCAGTACCGCCAGCCGAAACAATATTCTTATCAACATTAAAAATTTTGCGATCAATGCCTAGTTGCAATCCCGGTTTTGCGGCCGATACGGTCACATTTTCTAACACCTTTTCCGCAATATCAATTTTCACATTACCCAGATCCTTATCCAGCATATTCAGCATAGCAGTCATATCCCGGTTATTCGGATCCATTTTAATATCAAAGGAAACATTCTGCTCAAAGTCTTTAAAACCGACAACTGATATTTTTAATTTGGAAGGACCAAATACGGCTACGTTATCAAGACTGAAATCACCATTAGCCCTGGTCAGCATGCCTGCAACCACAACGTCCTTTCTTTTTTTAGTTGCTGTATCCATTTTACCCTGGATAAGTTGTACAGAAGCATATTCAATAGGTTTCCCGGTTTTGGAATCAACCACCTTACCATAAAAGCGGCCGGTCGGCATCTGCCCTCCATTAGGCCGTCCACCACCCATACCAGGCTGTGAAAAAGCTATAACTGCACTAAAAACAAGGGATAAGGCCAAAAACAATTTTCTCATGTATCAGAATTTAGGGATTAGACGTGCAAAGGTGAACTAACTTGCTTACTAAGCCATGACATTTCGATAAAATGCACAATAGGCGTTACAAATGGAAAGGAATGAAGGTTCAACTACATTAACGGGTAAGAACGATTACAATAACCCCAACCAGCCCGGCAATAAAGCCGGTAAAAGCTCCTAATCGTGCAATATATTTTAACTCCGCACCAAGATTATTCCGGATCAATTGTTCGGTTGCTGCCGGGGATAACGCATTTATTTTTTTCAATACTATTTCCTCTACATTGATACCAGATTTCAGGTTGGCCGCAAAGCGGCTGATTATTTGGGGAAAAAGTGTCTTCAATTCTTTCATGAAAACCTCTTTTAGTTTATCCGTTGTTTTATTACCGATAAACATACTGATAACAGGCATTTCTTTTTTAAGTTTCTCATTTAAAAAATGGTCGATATGAGCTTCAATCTCGGGCATAATGTTGTCCAGGTTAGAAGGATCGTTGATCTTTTCTTCAAGACCCCGGAAGCTGGCAAACTCTGCCGCAGCTTTCCTGGCGAGGGATTGAGCTATTGCATTTTTCTTTTTCGGTAATATATTTCGAAGAAAGAAAAGGATGGCGGCGGAATGAATGAGCCATCCAATAAAGGCAGTCAAAAAGGGGATAATGAAATACCAATAGTTCATACTAAAGATTAAAAGATAAACCCCGTCCCGGATGATCGGGATGGGGTTTATTGGGTGGCTAACCGGGCTCGAACCGGCGACCCTCAGAACCACAATCTGATGCTCTAACCAACTGAGCTATAACCACCATTTTCGAGCAGCAAAAATAAGAGAAAAATTCTTTAAAAATTCATAGAGTGGTCTGATTAACGCAGAAGTTTGAAGTAGCAGGGCTATTTAGTGAAACGATCATCCATCTTTCTTTTTTGTTGAGAACAATAAAACACATACATCCTTTTATGATGCATCGTTATTTCCGCTTATCAAAATCCTCTGTTAAAAGGACTTAAAGGCACGAAATCCGTCGTTTTTACGTTATTTTTGGACTATGCGCAAAGCATTTAAATATCTGACAAATATGAAAAGACTCCCGATCGTTGTGATGTTTGCATTGACAGGCTCCTTTCTTGCCTTCCGTTCTATTGGAAACATTAGCCACAACACAAATCCTCCCGGCAGGTATGAACAAATACTGAAGTTGGTTGGTGAAATGATGACGCAGGCACATTTTAGCCCGCAGGACATCAATGATGCTTTCTCCAAAAAAGTGTTTAAAAAATTTATCGGCGATCTTGACCCCGAAAAGAATATGTTTCTTCTTTCGGACATGGATCAGTTGCAGAAGAAATATGATACGAAGATTGATGATGAGATCAAAGGATCGAATGTCGAATCTTTTCTTGCTGCCGGTAAAAACTTCAACCAGCGGATGGAAGAAGTTGCTGTGATCTATAAAAACATCCTGGAAAAACCTTTTGACTTCACCGTAGATGAGGAAGTGGTGCTGGATGGCGACAAATTAAATTATCCTGCCAATGACGCAGAAAGAAGGGAACGCTGGAGAAAGAAATTAAAATACATGACCCTGGAACGTTATGTAGAATCGCTCGATATCCGGGAAAAAAATAAGGGCAAAGAAAATTTTGTAGTTAAAACAGATGAAGAGCTTGAAAAAGATGCCCGTGAAAAAGTAGGCCGGTTAATGGACAGAACCTTTGAACGTTTTCGTTTTAAATTCTCAGACGATGATAAGTTCAACTTATTTGTCAATGCGATCACGACGACAATGGATCCTCACTCGGAATTTTTTCCCCCGGTAGATAAAAGATATTTTGATGAAGAAATGAGTGGTCGCTTTTATGGCATCGGCGCTTCCCTGCAATATGATGATGGCAATATTAAAGTAGCCAGCATCCTTACAGGAAGTCCTGCATCTAAATCTGGTGAATTGCAACCCGGGGATCTGATACAAAAAGTAGCACAGGGAAAAGAAGAGCCAACAGATCTTACCGGTTTTGTTGTTACTGATGCGGTAAAACTGATTCGTGGTAAAAAAGGAACGGAAGTTCGTTTAACGGTAAAGAAATTAGATGGTACAATAAAAGTTGTTACACTCATCCGCGACGAGATCGTGCAGGACGAAACATTTGCACGCAGCGCTATTGTGAAAAATGGTAATGCAAAGATTGGCTACATTTTCCTTCCTGAGTTTTATGCAGACTTTGAGCATGCCAATGGTAATCGCAGTTTTATTGATGTGGCAAAAGAAGTAACCAAGCTGAAAGAAGAAAAAGTAGATGGCATTGTGATCGATCTGCGCAATAACGGTGGAGGATCTTTATATGATGTGGTACAAATGGCTGGTTTATTTATTAGTGACGGACCGATTGTGCAGGTTAAAGACAGGGAAAACCCACCCAGTGTATTAAAGGATAAAGATAACACGGTGTTATATACAGGTCCTTTAGCAGTTATGGTAAACGAATTCAGTGCATCTGCATCCGAAATTTTTGCAGCAGCCATACAGGATTATGGAAGGGGTGTGGTGATTGGAAGTACTTCCACTTATGGTAAAGGAACTGTGCAGCGTAATATTGGACTTGATCCTGAAACAGGTTTCTCCATGTCAAATTCAGACCTGGGAACAGTAAAACTAACGTTGCAGAAATTCTATCGTATCAACGGCGGCTCTACTCAACTAAAAGGAGTTTCTTCTGATATTGTAATTCCTGACCAGTTTGAATACCTGAAAGTAAGAGAGAAAGACGACCAGGATGCATTGCCCTGGGATGAGATCAATAAGTCTCCTTATTCCGCATGGAATGCCGGCTATGATCTTAAAACGATACAGCAATTAAGCGCCAAACGTTTGGATAATGATGTTCGTTTTAAATTGATTAAGGAAAACACGGATTGGCTGGCTAAGCAAAATGATAAAACGTACTCTCTGCAAATTGATAAATACCGTAAAGATCAGAAAATGGTGCGGGCTACATTTGCACAGATCGATGCGCTGACAAAACTGAAAGACGAAATAAATGTTACTGCCCTTACAGGAGAAGAGAATAAATGGGCAGACGATAAAAACAAACAGGATCGTTTCAACCAATGGCTGAAAACACTTCGTAAAGATATTTATCTTGACCAGGCTGTGAAAGTGATCAATGATGTGATTGGCCAGCAAAACCTGGCTAAAGCAAAACCAGCCGAAGAAACGAAGAAGGCATTTTGATAAAAATATAATTTCCCATAAAGTAAAACCCGGGCTCTGCACCCGGGTTTTACTTTTATAGACAGCCGGTTAAACTGTTATAAATATCTTTCCCTCATCACTCTCAGGTGATGATTGATATGACCCACCATAATAAAACCCATTGCCAGCACATAATTAGGCCTGCCACTCGCTATTCCTGTTGCTTCCAGTTGCTCATCATCAAAAGAGTTAAACATGAGTTCGTTGGATTGACGAAGCAGCTTAAACTCTGCGACCATTTCATCCCAGTTTCTTTTATCTGCTTTAGAATTATCCGCATAATTGTTTTCATCAAAGCTTGGTAATGGCGTAGTGTCTTTACGGGCAAAACATAATGCCCGGTAAGCAAAAATTCTTTCTCCATCCATAATATGTTGCAACAACTCTTTGACAGTCCATTTATCTTCAGCATACCTGTAATCTCTTTTTTCAACAGGCAGCTCATTAAGAAAACTAATAAAAGATGGGGTTTGATTTTTTATAGCCGTCAACAGGTCATTTTCAGGAACCTGGTTAACGTAGACATGAAAAAAATCAGGAACTCTTGATAGATCAGGCCTGGGCATACGTTTTAATGTTTTGATTAAAGGTTAAATATTTATAGAAAAATATCAAATGAAATATCCTTTTGTTTTTTTTAAAGATGCGCTTTATTGTTTTGGTTTATCGTTAAGCGGTGCGCCCACAGCAATATCGCACCGGTGACCCGGTTGACCATGCGCCGGGTTCATACCCGCCGCAACTGCAGGACTGGTTGTATTATTTACTGGAATTACCGGTGTTACAGGCAAAGGGCTAAAAGCAGATTTCTGTGCAGTTGTAGTGAGATTGGGAGAAGTTGTAGTTGCAGGGATAGGTTTACTATCCAATGCTGCACCTACTGCAATATCACAACGGTGACCCGGCTGACCATGTGCAGGATTTACTCCTTTGGTAAGGGCGGAAACCGGAGCTGTAGCCGTTGAAGTATTAACCAGAGGTTGTGTAGTATTGTTAGTTTGTGATGGCTGTGATACAGTAGTTATAGGTGCTGTTGAATTGGGTTTACTATCCAATGGTGCACCAACAGCAATATCGCAACGATGACCCGGTTGGCCATGTGCAGGATTTAATCCTGTAATCGCCGGTGCAGCTATAGCAACGGGCTGTGTGCCTGTTGCTGGTATAGTAGCCGTATTCTTATTTGAATCAATATTAAGACTCTGGCCCGGAGCATCAGGTATTATATATTTTGATGTTTCGGCTGTATCAGCAGCATTTGTTTTATCATCTGCGCCGCATCCTGTTACAAAGATCACGGGTATCACAATAACCAAACACCTGTAGTAATTCATTTATTTAGTTTTAGGACTGACAAATTACTCATCTTTTTCCGGTTGAGCTGTTTACATGGTTAAAAAAAAATAACCCCTGACTAAATAAGCCAGGGGTTTATGAAAAAGTTTACAGATTTTATCCTTTTACTTTAGGCTTTACGGTTGACTTCACAACCGGTTTTACAGTCTTGTTACGTTCACCTTTTAAGGTAGATGCTAACTTCATGGCTTCATAAGCATTTACGATGCCACCATATTTGCTGATATCAGAAAGATTTACTTCTTCACCTGTTCCGGGATCTTTTACTTTCATCGGAACTTTTTGTGAAGATTTTTCAATTACCATCTTCACCTGTTGTGCACTGAGATTAGGATAGTATTCCAGTATTAATGCAGCAAGACCCGCTACTACCGGTGAAGCCATACTGGTTCCCTGCAAATTCTGGTAAGTATTCCCACCAGGTACTGTTGCATATATTTTTACACCGGGAGCAAATACATCTACTTCCTTTTTGCCATAGTTAGAAAAATTGGCAGTAAGGCTATTA
Source organism: Chitinophagaceae bacterium (assembly GCA_036383515.1). Lineage (GTDB taxonomy): Bacteria > Bacteroidota > Bacteroidia > Chitinophagales > Chitinophagaceae > CADEDV01. The sequence goes on from DASVOE010000123.1 coordinate 51,859, forward strand.
CCTTTTTCGTTGTTCGGTCCACTGGCCCCAACTGTGATCCAGTTACTGGCTCTTTTAGCATCTTTTACAAAAACAGGAGAGGGGTAATTAAAACTGGTATCAATATTCTTGGCGTCATTGCCGGCAGCATGTACCAGTAACACGCCTTTACTCTCAGCATATTTTACAGCGTCATCCACCCATTGTTTTTCGGGAGAATAACCTTTGCCAAAACTCATATTGACAACCTGTGCGCCATTATCTACAGCGTAGCGAATAGCCAATGCAATGTCTTTATCATGCTCATCTCCATCGGGCACAGCACGGATCATCATGATCTTTACATTATCAGCCACTCCATCCATTCCAACGCCATTGTTCCGTGCAGCCGCAATAATTCCGGAAACGTGGGTGCCATGCAGCGCCGACTTGTTACTTACCTGCACATTTCCATTTCCATAAAACTTATCATTGAAATCAGTATAATTATCTTTTACAATATCATCGCGATAATTTTCCGGCGCTTTTTCGGAAGCTTCCATTTTAGTCAGATCGCCTTCGAGCTGATCAAGTATCTGCTGGTTGGTGATCTCTTCTGTATCATTCATTTTGCAAATATTCAACAGTATATCTCTTGTTGTTTTTGCAGAATTATTGCCGGTAGAATAAGACGAAAGATCTTTACAACTATATTCATCTTTTTTAAGATCGACACGAATAACGGAGTCGCCCATCTTCATCGTCTTTGACATCTTTTTTAACTGGGTATATTCCAATGGATTTACTTCACCTACAATCTCTTCTTTGGAACGCTTCCACATTTCAAATTCAAACCTGTCTTCTTTAGAAAGTTTGTCTTCGTCCACCTCTTTGCCTTCCCATTTGCTTTTGAAACGATGATAAACCCGTGCTGATTCGTAAGAATCTTTCTCTACGTTTTTACTGCCGTCACGGCTACCGATAAAATTCCAGCCATTGATATCATCTACATATCCATTCTTATCATCATCAATACCATTGCCGGGAATTTCTTTTGGATTTTGCCAGAGTACTGATTTCAGGTCTTCATGGGTTGTATCAATTCCTGAATCAATAACAGCTACAATAACTGTTTTGCTTTTTAGCTTTTTCGATTTTGCAAATTCATACGCTTTGTCAACACTGATGCCATAATAACCACTGGATTGATCAAGTAAATGCCAGCCTTTGGGAGTTTCCTGGGCCAGCATTGCAATGGATAACAACAAGCTGATCGTTAAAAGATAGGTACGGTTCAATAATCTATTCATGTGGGTCAATTTTATTACAAATTTGCTGAAGGCCGCAAAATTAGGGATTACCATTCATACATTTTATGCAAATAAAAACCCCTGCTTTACTGATAAAGCAGGGGTTTTTGGAAATATTTTGACGCATAACTGACACAATTAGTTGCTCACCTTTAATTCAACCCGACGATTTTGTGCTTTTTCAGCTTCGGTGACCCCCTTATTCAACGGTTGATCAGGGCCAAAGCCTTTTGCCGTTAACCGGGAACCATCAATGCCTTGTGATACCAGGTATGCTTTTACAGTTTCTGCTCTCGCATTGGAAAGTTTGACGTTGGCAGCATACGTGCCATCCGTACTCGTATGTCCTTCGATCATCAGCTGTAATTCAGGATTTGCTTTTAAAATGGTTACTACTTCATTCAATACACTAAAAGATGCAGGCAAAAGATCTGCCTTACTGAATTTAAATTGAATTCTTTTTGCTGCATAGTTCACTTTCTCAATGATCTCTTTCTTTATTTCTTCAGGACAACCATTCTTTTCTTTTATTCCGGGAACTGAAGGACATTTATCCTCCTCATCATTTACGCCATCACCATCGGTATCAGGAACAGGACATCCATCGTACCTTCCCAATCCCGGTACAGTTGGACATTTATCATCTTCATCATTAATGCCATCCTTATCGGTATCTATAAGCGGGCAACCGTCAAGTCTTGCTAATCCCGGTGTGTCAGGGCATTTATCTTTATCATCATTTACACCATCATTGTCTTTATCGAGGATAGGGCAACCTTTATTGGCCAGTGTGCCTGCCACATCCGGACATAGATCATCTTTATCAGCAATACCATCCGCATCTTTATCCGGACAACCTTTGGTAAGGGCAGGTCCTGCTACATCCGGACAGTTATCAATATCATCAGTAATGCCATCCTTGTCTTTATCTTTTATTTTCTTTTCCAGTTCTACTGGTTTGCCAATAAATATTCCAATAGTGCCGCCAATCAATTGATGCTTAAACGAACCGGTATAATCTTTTGCCTGGTAAAAGTCGTTTAATCCACGGCTATAATTGGCAGTAATGAATACACGGCCAAATTCAAAACCTGCCAGGCCATTTACTCCATAATTTATCACCTTGTATTTACCTGGCGCATCACCCACCGGCAGATCCTGGTTTTCTTCGGATTCAAAAAAACTATTGGCGCCAAAAGTTTCAGACGTTTCTTTCCCATTGTAGAAAAGCGAAAGATAGGGGCCGCCGCCTATAATGAATTTTGTTTTTTTACTCACGTTGAATTTATAAACAAGATTCAATGGGATATCAATATAATTAATGAACTGTTTACGGATTTGATAAACGTCACCATTGATGGTAGTAGTGCTATCCGCATATTTTCGCCCTTTATTAAATAATAAAACACCCGGCTGAAAAGACAATTTAGAAGTAGCAGAAAAAGGAATATCTGCTATAAAACCAAAATGTGCACCGGTTCGTGGTGAATAACCCTTCTTATAATCTTCAAAGCCTGCAAGATTATTTTCTTCGAGCACATCAGCCTGGTGAATTCCACCTGCGATAGCGATACGTAATTGTGAGTGAGAATATAGAGTGCTTGCAAAAAGTAGGATGACGAGGATAATTCCTTTCATGGGACCTGTGTTGGGTTTAGTGGATATTGTTTCAGGTGTAAAAGTTGTAAAAAAAACGCAGAAATCATAGTGATAGTGCCTTGGGGGATGATTATTTCCCACAAATACACGAAGAACACAAGGTTTTTGAGTTAAGAAGAGTTTTCTTAATGCACTTTATGGAAAATCTTATCAAAGATCAAACTTGATCCCCTGCGCCAACGGTAAGCTTTTGCTGTAATTGATCGTATTGGTTTGGCGGCGCATATAATTCTTCCAGGCATCACTTCCACTTTCACGGCCACCTCCTGTTTCTTTTTCTCCACCAAAAGCGCCACCTATCTCTGCACCACTGGTGCCGATGTTTACATTAGCAATACCGCAGTCGCTACCCGTAGTGGAAAGAAACAGTTCTGCTTCCCGGAGATTCAATGTCATGATAGAAGAGGAGAGACCCTGCGGCACGCCATTCTGAATGGCGATCGCCTCATCAATTGTTTTATATTTCAATAAGTATAAAATGGGAGCAAATGTTTCGTGCTGTACAATACTGTAACCGGGTTGTGCTTCTGCTATGCAGGGTTTCACATAACAACCACTTTCATATCCATCACCTGCCAATACGCCCCCTTCCACTACAAAGTTTCCGCCTTCTGCTTTGCATTTTTTGATAGCCTCTCCGTACATTCTTACAGCATCCTTATCGATTAACGGGCCCACATGATTTTTTTCATCCAATGGATTGCCAATGCGCAATTGTTTATAGGCATTTACCAGTTTGTCTTTTATTTTTTCATACACTTCTTCGTGTATCACTAATCGCCTGGTGGTAGTGCAACGCTGACCGGCAGTACCTACTGCACCGAATAAAGCACCAGTGATCGCTATATCAAGGTCTGCATCTTTTGAAATGATAATAGCGTTATTGCCTCCCAATTCCAATAATGCTCTACCCAACCTTGCACCCACAGCAGCACCTACAGCTTTACCCATCCTGGTAGAACCAGTTGCCGAAACAAGGGGCACCCGCCCATCATTACTCATCCATTCACCTACTTCACGACCACCAACGATAAGACCACTCACTCCCTCGGGAACATTATTTTTTGAAAATACTTCAGCTACTATATGCTGACAGGCTACACCACATAAAGGAGTTTTTTCGGAAGGCTTCCAAATGCAAACATCACCACATATCCAGGCAAGCATCGTATTCCAGCTCCATACTGCTACCGGAAAATTAAATGCAGAAATAATTCCAACAATACCCAACGGATGCCACTGCTCATACATGCGATGAGATGGCCGTTCGCTATGCATCGTTAATCCATGTAATTGTCTTGACAAGCCTACGGCAAAATCACAGATATCAATCATCTCCTGCACTTCGCCATAACCCTCCTGCAAACTTTTACCCATTTCATAGGAAACAAGTTTACCCAAAGGTTCTTTATAATGACGCAATGCTTCACCGATCTGCCTGACGATTTCGCCACGTTTAGGTGCAGGCCATTGTTTCCATTCTATAAAAGCTTGCTGTGCTTTTGCAATAACTGCTTCATACGATTCTTTATCTGCAGCGGTAACCGTTCCAATCTTTTTACCATCTACAGGAGAGAAGGAATCAATCATTTCGCCCCTGGTATCTAACCAGTTTGAGCCGCTACTTACACCTTTGTTTACAGTATCAATCTTCAATGCTTTAAGAAATTCCATATAGGCTTTAATTAAGAATGCAAAGGTAAGAAGAGGAAGGAAGAAAACGAATGTAACGCTGATATACCAGATCGATTCACACAATGCGATCTCTGAAACTATTCGCCGATATTAATATTGTTCATTATCGTTGGGAAAATCTTTCTTCTTTACGTCAGTAATATATTGCTGAACGGCATTGGTGGCTTGCTCATGAATGTTAAGATATTGACGCAGAAACCGGGGTTTAAATTCTGTATTAATACCGAGCATGTCATGCATTACCAACACCTGGCCATCACAATCACCACCTGCACCAATACCTATTGTAGGTATGGCTAAACTTTCAGAAACTTCTTTTGCCAATACAGCCGGTATCTTTTCCAACACGATAGCGAAACATCCAGCATCCTGTAGCAATTTTGCATCATTTCTTAACTTATTGGCTTCCTCTTCTTCTTTTGCTCTTACGGTGTAGGTTCCAAATTTATAAATGGATTGCGGCGTTAATCCAAGATGTCCCATTACAGGAATACCTGCTGAAACAATTTTCCTGATTGATTCCAGCGCTTCTTCTCCACCTTCTAACTTAACTGAGTGTCCGCCTGTTTCTTTCATAATACGGATAGCGGATGCTAAAGCAATAGCTGAGTTGGACTGATAAGAACCAAAAGGCAAATCCACAACTACCAGGCAACGTTCAACGCCCCGTATTACAGAGCCGGCATGATAGATCATCTGGTCGAGTGTGATCGGCAGGGTAGTTTCGTGACCTGCCATTACGTTTGAAGCCGAATCACCTACCAGGATTACATCAATACCGGCACCGTCAATAATTTTGGCAAATGAAAAATCGTAAGCTGTCAACATAGTGATCTTTTCACCAGCCGCTTTCATTTTTTGCAGTGTGTTGGTCGTTACTCTTTTTACCTCTTTATTGACAGACATGTATTCGATTTTAAAATTTTATTTCTTCTTTGTCATCTTATACTTCAATTTCTTTCAACTTCACTTCTTCATATAATGTTTGGATCAATCCATCCGCCAAACCGATCTTGGGGACAAATATTTCCTGGGCATCGGCCCATCGCATCACATTGATATAAATAAGTAATGCAGGAACAATCACATCAGCACGATCTTCACGCAGTTTATATAAACTCATTCGCTGCGGAAGCGACATAGTGCTGAACTCCTTGTAATAATCGCGGAGCAGGTCAAGTGAAAGCGGTTTGCCTTCTTTTCTTTTCGAGATGGAAAATATCTTGTTGATGTTACCGCCGGAACCGATAGCTGTTACATGATGGTACCCTTTGGTTTTAACCCGGATGAATTCTTTCATTTCATCCCAAAGCGATTCTGTCACCTGGTTTTTTAATAACCGGATAGTGCCGATATTAAATGATTCTTTAAATATAAGTTTACCATCGCTAAAGAAGGTGAGCTCTGTACTTCCACCACCTACATCAATATAGAGATATGATTCATCCCTGGTCATATTTTCAGCCACATGATTTTCGTAAATAAAAGACGCTTCTTCCTGCCCGCTGATGATCTGTATCTGGATACCTGTTTCTGCTTTTACTTTTTTAATGATCTCAGCGCCATTCATTGCATCCCGCATGGCAGAAGTAGCACAGGCTTTCAGGTGCTTCACTTCATATACATCCAGCAATAGCTTGTATGATTTTATTGTTTTGATGATCTTTTCTACTTTGGCAGGCGATATCACTCCTTTATCAAATACATCAAAACCCAAACGAAGGGGAACACGGACAAGGGCGGTCTTTAAAAATTCAGGCCGTTCCTGTAAGCCGGGAATTACATCACTGATTAATAATCTTGCTGCGTTACTTCCGATATCAATGGCTGCCAGTCTCACTTGGGGTCAATGTTTTTTTGTACAGGTAATTATAGGTTTCAACCTGTGAACGGATCTTTTTCCGGGTGGTTTTCACATATTCGTTATTCAAATCGTTATCAAGCCATCTTGCCTTTACATTGTCCTGCAACTGTATATTCAGTATATCTTTCAACTCCTGTTTTAGTTCTTCATCATATATCGGGCAAGTAGCTTCCACACGGTGTTCCAGGTTTCTTAACATCCAGTCGGCCGAAGATATATAAACTTTTTCTTTGCCCCTGTTGTGAAATACCCACACCCGTGCATGTTCAAGATATTCATCAATGATACTGATAGCTCTTATAGGTTGTCTGAATTTTTTATTCTCCGACCGCAAGCAAAAAATGCCGCGAACAATCAAACGGATCGGAACACCGGCTCTCGCAGCTTCATACAGTTTTTGAATCATGTCATTATCGGAGAGAGAATTCATTTTTAAAGTAATGCCACAGGGTTTTCTTTTTTTAGCACTCTTTATTTCCTCATCAACCAGCTTAAGCATTTCTGTTTTTAAAAAATGAGGACTTGGAATAATCGACTTGCAATCTTTTAAAACGGAGAGCCCCCATTTGGGCTGTTCAAGATAACTGAAGATGCGGGCCACATCGGCCATGATCTTTGGATTGGAGGTTAACAGGCAATGATCGCCATATACTCTTGATGTTTTTTCATTGAGGTTACCGGTACTTACAAAGCCATAATGTATTTGTGCATCTTTCGATTTTTTCCGGATCAGGCACATCTTGGAATGTATTTTCATATCCGGGATCTCGATCAGCACTTTGGCGCCTTCTTCTTCCAGCCTGTTCTTCCATTCAATGTTTGCTTCTTCCTCGAACCGGGCACGAAGTTCCAGCATCACTACTACTTCCTTTCCATTCCGTGCTGCATTGATCAACGCATTAATGATCTTGGATTGTTGTGCCAGGCGGTAACAGGTGATCTTGATAGAAATGACATCCGGATCAAAAGCAGCTTCCCGTATCAAATCGATCAACGGTGTAAATGAATGGTAGGGGAAATGAAGCATGATATCTCTTTCCAGCACTACTTCAGATACCCGGCGCTCCAGCAGTAGCGGGTGATCAAATGGTTTTTTCCGGTGTTTCTTGTCTTTGAATATTTCCGGGAAATCCATAAAGTGCCGGAAGTTATGGATACGTCCACCCGGAATAAGATTATCTCTTTTAGTAAGATTCAAACGACGGATCAGGTATTCCAGCAAACCCGGATCTATTTCACGGTCATACACGAAACGAACAGGTTTACCTTTTCTCCTGTTCTTCAATCCTTTTTCAATCTTCTGAATAATATTAGTTGAAATATCATTGTCAATATCGATTTCAGCATCACGGGTCACTTTAAAAATATGCGACTGGTACTGATCGTAACCGAAGTAAGAAAATATATCCGGCAGGTTAAAACGAATGACATCTTCCAGCAGAATGATATGCTGTTCGTCGGGTTTGGAAGGCAATATTAAAAACCTTCCCAGCACCCGGCTTGGTATTTCTATCAATGCATATTTCTTTTTCAATGCACTTTCTTTCTTCCACATTACTACAGCCAGGTAAATAGACTTATCCCGCAGGTTGGGAAAATCAGGTATGTTTTCGATCATCAGCGGAATCAGGTTCTGGCTCACTTCTTCTTCATAATAGTTGCTGACAAATTCTTGTTGTTCGTGGGTAAGTTCTTTTTCTGTTTTCAGGAAGATTTTCTGTTCGTTCAGTTTTTTCAATACATCTTCCCATATACGGTTAAACTCGCCCTGTTGATTCAATACGATCATCTGTATCTCATCCAATATCTGTTGCGGATCTTCTTCGAGGTGCATATTGGCTTTATGGCCAAACTTGATCATTCTTTTTAAAGTAGCTACTCTAACCCTGAAAAACTCATCCATGTTATTCGAAAAAATACCCAGAAAACGGATACGTTCCCGTAATGGCACCGAAGGATCGCCAGCTTCCTGCAATACTCTTGCATTAAAAGAAAGCCAACTGATATCTCTTGCTATTGTTTTAGGCTTGTTCGGTTCCATAGTAAAATTGTAAAAGAAATATAAGGTATGAAATTAAGGAAATGGGTAAAAGAGAACGGTTAAGTTTTTCAACCCTCAACGATCTGTATTTTTCAGTTGCTCAATAAGAGAGGTAGTGGAAAAACCTTCGAGAATCGGGTTGATAACTACCCGGCCACCATTAGCAATTACTTCTTTAGCACCGGCAATTTGTTCTATAGTATAATCACCGCCTTTTACCAACACATCAGGCAGGATCAAGTTGATCAATTCTAACGGTGTATCTTCTTCAAACAGCACAACCGCATCTACTACCACTAAGGATGCCAGCAGCAATGCTCTTGCGTCCTGGTTGTTCACCGGCCTGCTATCACCTTTTAATCTTTTTACAGATGCATCTGCATTCAATCCAATTACCAGGAAATCGCCTTCCTTCGCAGCCTGTGATAATGAAAAAATATGTCCGGAGTGAAGTATATCAAATACACCATTTGTAAAAACGATCTTCTTATCCAATAACCGGAGTTGAGCTATTCGTTGAATAAGCTGAACTGCAGTTACAATTTTTTGCGGTATAAGATCAGGTCTTTTCAAGTGAGTCTTTTTTGTTAAACAATGGTATTGCTACAAAACTAATCAAACCGCCAACGAGAATGACTGCCGTTTGTGCCAGCCATAATAACCAGCCAAAGGCTAATGCGATTCCTTTTTGCAATCCATATAGCTGCATTGTTTTTTCCAGGATGTAAGCATAGGCTCCGATGCCACCCGGCATAACGATCATTCCTACACTACCTGCAGATAAAACGGTAAATGCTTCTTTAATGCCATACTGTTCTGTTTCCTGTAAAGCAAAAAAGCCAATATAGCCACCACTGAGATACAACGACCACAAAGCAATCGTTAATAAAATAAACTGTCCTCTTTTTTTTAAATGTTGTATGGCGGTGATTCCCTGCCATATTCTGCCGGCTATTTTTTTAAATACATTGATCAGATCATTAAAGTTTTTCTTTTTAATGATCATCCACGCTGCTATTAATACGATAACGATCCCGATTATGATCAATAAAATAACGTTGCCTGATATTTTTTTTTCTTCAGGTTGCTGGGGGGAATTAAAAAAGGTGTCAATGATCTGTGAGTAGAGGCCCGGTTGAATACCCAATGTAATAGCAAATATGAGCAACAGGGTGATAGCATCAATAACCCGTTCAAGAATAATAGTACCCATCAATTTGTCGGCCGGCACTTTTTCATAGCGGGCCAGTACCGTACATTTTAATACCTCACCCATGCGTGGGAAGGCCTGGTTAGCGAGATAGCCAATCATAACGGCAAAAAATGTGTTTACTTTTCCCGGCTTATACCCAAGCGGTTCAATTAATAATCGCCAGCGCAACGCTCTTACATAATGACTAAGGATAAGGATACCAAAAACAGGAGCGATAAGCCAGTACCTTGCTCTTTTCAGCGCTAAATGTATTTGCGATTTATCGGCGTTGCTAAGGTCACGGATAGACCACCATACCAGGAATATACCCAAACCAAAAAGGAAAATGTATTGTAATATGGTGCGGAGCCGTTTTTTCATAAGTACCGAAAATAAACTGATGTAACCGATTCACAAAACAGCTTTGATGAACTTTATAATTTATTTCCTTCCTTGGGGAAAACGATCCATGGCTTAAAGGTCTTTGCTTTTTCAAAATCCATAATGGCATAAGAGATAATAACAACCACATCACCCACCATTCCTTTACGGGCTGCCGGACCATTAAGACATACAATACCCGAGCCTCTTTTACCTTTTATGATATAGGTTTCCAGTCTTTCACCATTATTTACATTCACCACCTGCACTTTTTCATTCTCTATCACATTTGCAGCCTCCATCAGTTCTTCATCCAGCGTAAGACTTCCTACATAATTAAGGTTAGCTTCCGTAATAGTAGCCCGGTGTATTTTTGATTTTAAAACTTCAATTTCCATAACTGCTCATCTATATTTTTATCAATTTAAGGGTAGGTTATCTATTAACCTTATTTCATTTATAAAAGCAGCAATAAGAGCTACCATTTTTTGATCCTTATTAAAAACTTCTATTGGTTCCAGTGTTTTAGCATTCACGATGATTGCATAATCTACTTTAAAGCCTTTTTTGTTCAGCATAGCTATTGCCTGTTCCAGCAATTGATTGATATTTTTTTTATCCAGGTTATCTTTAATAAAACAAAGTGTCATGAAAATGGTTGCGGCTCTTTTTCGCTCCTCTTCATTAAGCCGGAGGTTGCGACTACTCATCGCCAATCCATCCGGTTCCCGCAGGGTAGGGCATATATTCACTTTTACAGATCCATTCATCCCGATCAGTTCAATGAGTTTTATAATCACCATGCATTGCTGGCAATCTTTCTGGCCGAGGTAAAGATTACCAGGTTTTACGATATCCAATAACCTATGCATCACCATGCATACACCCTGGAAATGGCCAGGCCTGAATTTTCCTTCCAGTAAATTTTCTAAATGTCCCAGTTCATAATGTTGCCGGGGTTGCCCATCGGGATATATCTCCACTACAGATGGCAGCAGTAACGCATCACAACCCGCAGTTTCCAGCATCTCAATATCTTGTTCAATAGTTACAGGATATTTATTAAAATCTTTGGGATCGTTGAATTGCGCAGGATTAACAAAAATGCTGCTCACCGTAATTGAATTCTCTTTTTTGCAAGCCTCAATCAATGAAATATGTCCCTGGTGTAAAGCTCCCATCGTTGGAACAAAGCCAATTGATTTCCCTTTTTTCGCTTGGGCATCAAGGTAGTTG
>DASVOE010000124.1:0-50256 GCA_036383515.1 Chitinophagaceae bacterium
TAGTGACAACGCATGTGTATTATCTCTTTCAGAATAAGTGAATACATGCAAATAAGAAATATCGAGTGAATGAAGAAAGTCAAACGTTTCTTTAAATTCTGTTTCAGTTTCCCCGGGAAAACCAACGATCACATCCACACCGATAGCACAATGTGGCATTAATGTTTTGATCAGCGCTACTCTCTCTGCATATAATTCTCTTTTATATCTTCTGCGCATTAACCCGAGTATCTTATTACTGCCGCTTTGCAGGGGAATATGAAAATGCGGCATAAACTTATCGCTGTTGGCTACGTATTCAATGATCTCGTTCGTCAATAAATTAGGTTCGATGGAGGAAATGCGGTAACGCTGAATGCCTTCTACTTTATCTAATGCTTTTACCAGCTCAAAAAAATTTTCCTGTTCTTGCTTCGGAGTTTTTAATAAGCCTTCGCTGGAGGAAGAAGCCTCGAGCGGCCCCCGGAAATCACCAAGATTAACCCCGGTCAGAACAATTTCTTTCACACCCTTCACTGCTAACTGCTCTGCATTTTTTATCACATTGGCAATACTATCACTCCTGCTTTTACCTCTTGCCATGGGGATGGTGCAAAAAGAACAATTATAATCACAGCCGTCCTGCACTTTTAAAAATGTCCGGGTCCTGTCATTCATCGACCAGGATGAATGAAAACCCGATACCTCGCTGATATCACAACTACAGATCTTTGCGGAATCGCCTTTGGAAAGTTCTTTTATATGCTGCGCAATATTGAATTTCTCCGCAGCTCCTAATACCAGGTCAACACCGGGTATTTCCGAAATTTCTTTTGGTTTTAATTGGGCATAACAACCTGTGATCACCACTAAACTCTCAGGAGCTTTGCGCTGGATGCGGCGCACCAGGTGACGGCATTCTTTATCCGCATTTTCTGTAACCGAGCAAGTATTGATCACATATACATCAGCCAGGTCATCAAATTCTTTTTTCTCAAAGCCTTCGTTTTCCAACATGCGGGAAAGTGAGGATGTTTCGGAGAAATTGAGTTTGCAACCGAGGGTATGAAACGCCACTGTTCTTGATGCTGCCATAGAGGCGGCAAAGTTACGGTTGTAAGAGGAGAGTTGAAAAGTTGATTGATCTGCTGATAAGACAATCGTTGAGTTTCACCATCTCAGCAAGCGAACTTGTCAAGCTATCAACATTTCCCTACTTTTAACCCAAACCTCTGAACGTGAACAAGAAATGGCTTCCCTATATACTGATCGCGGTGCTGGCCATCGCCGTTTTTGTGGTTAAACGGTGCAAAAGCAACAACGACCTTTCGACAAAACCCAAATCAAATACTACAGGTAACAGCAGCAGCAATTCGATAAACCGTGACAGGGGTTTTGACCGCAGGGTATCCTATATTGAATACAGCAATCATGCAAAATGCAGGATGCAGTGCCGGAAAATTTCACAGGCAGAAGTAGAAGAGATCATGCAGGAGGGTAAGATCAATTATAATAAAAGCGATATAAAGAATGCCCGTTGTCCACGATATGCATTAGAAGGTGTTACCAAAGATAATCAGCGGGTAAGAATCGTATATGCACAATGTAATAAAGCCACTACGGTAGTTACGGTCATTGATCTTGATACGGATTTTGAATGTCACTGTCCCGGTGATGATGGTTCGACCAGCTCACCATATAAAAACGGGAATTGATGAAATTGTTATTAAAGCCCCTTCAATGGATCTATTGCATCTACGCTTTTATATTGTTTGATATCATCATGCTGTTGATCTTTCCGTTTGTTATCCTGGCCAGTTTCTTTGGTCGTATGCGGGGAGGCAATATGGTGTTGCGTCTTTGTATGTTGTGGGCGGATACCTGGTTTCCGCTGGTCCTTATTTTTCATAAAAAAATATACGAAGTGCCGCATGACAAATCAAAGTCATACATTTTTGTATCCAATCATATCTCTTATCTTGATGCAGCGATCATTGTGAAAGCATATCGGCAGCCGCTACGTCCCCTGGGCAAAGTTGAAATGAGTAAAGTGCCGGTATTTGGATTTATTTATCGTAATGCGATCGTTACGGTTGACCGCAGTAATGCTGCCAACCGTTCCAACAGTGTCAGGATTTTAAAATCTATCATCAATAAAGGCATTTCAGTACTCGTTTTCCCTGAAGGCACTTTTAATATGACCACCGAACCCTTAAAGGAATTTTATGACGGAGCTTTTCGCATCGCAATTGAAACAAAAACACCGATCAAGCCCGTTTTATTTTTAGATGCCTATCGCCGGTTAAATTATAAAAGTATTTTTTCATTGACTCCCGGCCAGAACCGGTTATTGTATTTAGACGAGATACCCGTTTCATCCTATACCATTTCGGATGTAGCTAAACTAAAAGAAGAGGTTTATGCGATCATGAAACAAAAAATGATAGAGTATGATGGAGGATGGCGAAAAGCCTGATTATTTGTTTCTCTTTAACTTGGGAATTGAAAATTGATTATCGATCATTGAACATTTATTGTGTACGCTGAAATCATTATACCATTAGCACTCCCTAAAAATTATACATGGGCTGTTCCCGCATCATTAAAGGAAACGGCAAGGGTAGGTTGCAGGGTAGAAGTGAACCTGGGAAAGAATAAACGATATGCGGGTATCATCAAACGCTTGCATGCCGATAAGCCTGATTTTATAGAACCTAAAGAAATTTTAAATGTACTCGATGTAGAGCCGGTAGTTTTTGAAGAGCAATTAAAATTGTGGGAATGGATCGCTGCTTATTACATGTGCAGCGAAGGTGAAGTGATGGCAGCGGCTTTACCAGCACATTTCAAATTATCGAGTGAAACAGTTGTTGTGTATAATGAAGAATATGGGGATGATTTTTCTGCATTGGATCATGATGAGTACCTCATAGGTGAAGCTTTATTGATCAAAAAAGAATTGAAGCTGACGGAAGTGCAGCAACTACTCGATTCGGCGCATGTATACCCTGTGATCAATCGCCTGATCAATAAAAAAGTTTGTTTTGTGTGGGAAGCATTAAAACAAACTTATTCTCCCAAAAAGGAAACTTATGTGGTGCTTAACCCGGAATACGATAATGAAGACAAACTTTCTGAGTTGCTGAATAACTGGACAAAAGCACCCAAACAAATGGAGTTGCTGCTGGCCTACCTGCATTTACTCAAAACCGAAGGGGAAGTAACCAGGCCGGGATTATTAAAAAAATCCGGGGCATCCGATGCACAGTTAAAAAGATTGGTAGAGAAAAAGATACTGTGGACGGAGAAACGAAGTATTGACCGGCTCCAATATTTGCCTAAGGATGTAAAGATTGATTTTGAATTATCAGCAGCACAGCAAAAAACGTATAGCGAACTGCAGGATCAATTGAACCAGAAAACAGTTTGCCTGATCCACGGTATTACATCCAGTGGTAAAACACAATTGTACATTAAGCTGATCGAAGAGACGATCAAAAAGGGGAAGCAGGTATTATATATGCTTCCTGAAATTGCATTGACTTCGCAGATCATACGCCGGCTGCAAAAACATTTCGGCGGTTATACCGGTGTCTATCATTCCAAATTTACCCAGAATGAACGAGTAGAAATATGGAGTAAAGTAAAAAGCGGGGAACTGAAAGTGATATTGGGGGCAAGATCATCTGTCTTTCTTCCTTACCAGGATCTTGGACTGATCATTTGTGATGAAGAACATGATACATCCTATAAACAACAGGAGCCGGCACCAAGGTATAACGGTAGGGATGCTGCTATTTACTTTGCCTCTCTATTTAATGCAAAGGTTGTGTTGGGCAGTGCTACACCATCCCTTGAAAGTTATTATAATGCCAGCAGCGGCAAATATGGCCTCGTAGAATTGATGGAACGCTATGGAGATGTGCAGCTACCAGTTATTGAAATAGTAGATACCAGGAAAGTAGAACAAAAGGACAGGAACAAAGTAATGTTATCGCCAGCGTTGGTCAATGCGGTGCAACAGGTACTTGACAGGAATAAACAGGTTATACTTTTTCAAAACCGGAGAGGCTATGATCCTTACCAGGTGTGTGCTGTCTGTGGCTGGATACCGCAATGCAAATATTGTGATGTGTCACTGACGTATCACAAGTTTACCAATAAACTCGTTTGTCATTATTGCGGCACTAATTACCCGCCCTTAACTACCTGTGCAGCCTGCGGGAATCATCAATTTATTCATCGGAATTTTGGAACGGAAAAAATTGAAGAACAGTTACAGGAAACCTTTGCCATAGCTAAAGTGGCCCGAATGGATATAGACACGGTGCGGGGAAAAAATGCACATGATGTATTAATTCAGCAATTTGAACAACGCCGTATTGATATACTCGTAGGGACCCAGATGGTAGTAAAAGGTCTGGACTTTGATAATGTAGATCTTGTTGGGATCCTCGATGCAGATGGTTTACTTCACTTCGCTGATTTCAGGGTGAATGAGAGAGCTTTTCAATTGATGGAGCAGGTGAGTGGTCGTGCCGGGCGAAAACAGGATACAGGAAAAGTAGTGGTGCAAACTACGCAACCTTCGCATCCCGTGCTGCTTTATGTGCAGCAGCATGATTATAAAAAGATGTATGCTGATGAATTGGAAAAACGAAAACAATTCTTCTATCCCCCGTTCTCCCGCATCATTGATATTTCATTCAAGCATAAGTTTAAAGAAGTAGTGGAAAGGGCTGCACAACAATTTGCAGATGCGTTGAAAAATAAGTATGGTGAATATATCATAGGGCCTGCTGAGCCTGTGATTAGTCGTGTCCGCAATCAATACCTGATGGAATTATTATTAAAACTGCCGAGAGATACAAAAACAATAGTTCAGTGTAAAAGAGATCTCTTGGAACAGGTGGCGATCCTTCACCAGGATAAACGATTTAGAAGTGTAGTGGTGGTGGCGGATGTGGATGTGGTGTAGCCCACCCAAACCCTCCCGAAGGGAGGGCTTACCATTGCACAGCCCACGCTTTTCGGAAATGCTGATAATTTGGTTTACCTGAATGTTGAATAAAGTTTTACAGTTGAAGTGGTAGAGATATCGTTTGGCATTGTAACGAAGCACCGCTCCTTTCCTAACGGGGAAGGAGATGGAGGATGGGGCTTTAAAGAAGTGTGGATGTGGAAGTAGTGTGAGAAGTGAATGGCTACTTATTGGTACCAGAGTGCTTACTGTATTAATCTTTTTATAGTATTATACTCATAAATAAAAAACCCTTCTTTATTATCCTTTGAACTCTTCACCATTGCCTTCGCCACCTCTTTGCCATGTATCGGTTTATACTTCGACGGAATCAAAAACGACAACGTCTTCATCAATCCTTTCGAAATCTTTTCTATTAACCTGAATTCTTTCCGGTCGCCCAGCAAAACAGAAGGCCGCATGATGTGTACTGCTTTCAGACCAATCGCTTTTACAGCCTCCTCTATTTCGCCTTTTAATTTCAGGTAAAAATTATTGCTTTTACTATTCGCACCAACTGATGACACCAAAACAAATTTTTCGCAGCCCGTTATTTTGCAAAACCTTGCTGCATTTACGGCAATATCATAATCAACTTTACGGTAGGCTTCTTTATCACCTTTTACTTGTTGCTGTGTCGTTCCAATAGCACAAAATACCACATCGCTATTTGCCATTGCTACCAGTACCGAATCACCGTCGCTAAAATCTACCAGTTTCTTTTCCAACTTTGAATGGGAAAACTCATAGGGACGACGTACCAATATGCGGACGGCATCATAATAATCGTCTTTCAACAATTCCTCCAGGAGGTAATTGCCGATCAATCCGGTGACACCAATAATCGTTGCGGTCATATACTTGTCCATAGATTAGTTTAATTGCAGTGTTGAATTTCCGGTCAAATCCCGATGTTTGCAATATGCAAATTCAGGAAAATATTTCATTAAGGCCCTTTAATACCTTTGGTATTGATGCCAAAGCAAAATATTTTGCCTGCTTTAAAAACATCAACGAATTATCAGAACTTATCACTCTTCACCCAAAAATCAAAACACTTGTTCTTGGCGGTGGCAGCAATATTCTTTTTACGCAGGACTTTGATGGCCTGGTAATAAAAAATGATGTAAAGGGAATCGAGAAAATAAAAGAGGAAGATGATGTTGTGTATGTGAAAGCCGGGGCAGGGGAGAACTGGCATCAGTTTGTTTTGCATTGCATCGAAAATAAGTGGGCTGGTGTTGAAAATCTTTCACTGATTCCAGGAAATGTTGGCGCCTCTCCTATGCAAAACATCGGTGCCTATGGGGTAGAGATCAAAGAGCTGTTTCATGAATTAAAGGCATGGCACCTGAAAGAAAAATGTAATTATACTTTTACACTCAAAGATTGTGAATTCGGTTACCGGGATAGTGTTTTCAAACGAAAATATAAAGACCAGTTTGTGATCACCAGTGTCACCTATAAATTAAGAAAACACCTACTCTTCAATATAAGTTATGGCGCTATTCAACAGGAGCTGGAAAAGATGGGAGTAACTGATCTCACGATTAAAACCGTGTCAGATGCAGTGATCGCCATCCGTACCTCCAAACTTCCTGATCCGAAAGAGATCGGAAACGCTGGTAGTTTTTTTAAAAACCCCATTGTCGGGAAAGAAAAATTTCATCACCTGAAGCAACGTTTCGAAGATATTGTGGGTTATGAGAATGCGGTTGACACGGTAAAACTGGCTGCAGGCTGGCTCATTGAACAATGCGGTTGGAAAGGATTTCGCAGGGGTGATGCAGGAATTCATGCAAAGCAAGCCCTTGTGCTGGTGAATTATGGCAATGCATCCGGAAGTGAAGTGTATAACTTAAGTGAAGAGATTCTCCAGAGTGTAAAGGATAAGTTTGATGTGGAACTGGAACGGGAAGTTAATATCATATAAACGCATCCATATATTTTATCACTCCTATCAAAAAGAAGTTAATATCGTTCTGCTGTTTGTGCACTGCAATTATTTCTGTTATCTTGTTTTTCAAAACCTAAAACCACTTGTATGAAAAAACTATTTCTGATCGTTCTCGTATTCACACTTGCATCGTCTATCTCAAACGCACAGGCTGCTAAGTCTATCTATTTTGAATTAGGTGGACCGGGTCTTGCTTCTTTTAATTTTGATACACGTTTTGGACCTAAGGACGACGGTATTGGCGGTCGCGTGGGTATCGGCGGTTTTAGTATTGACGGCACCAGCGCCATATTTATTCCTATCGGGTTAAATTATTTATTAGGGAAAGACAACCGGAATTATTTTGAATTGGGTGGAGGTATTACTCCCGTATTTCTTTCAGCCGATCTTGCCGATAATGATGGAAGTTTTTCCGGCACATTTGGTCACCTTGTATTCGGATACCGTATGCAGCCTGCTGATGGCGGGTTTACTTTCCGGGCCTTTATGTGTCCTGTATTCGGACAAGGCGGTTTTATTCCTTATTATGCAGGTATATCTTTTGGATATAAATTTGGTAGCCTTAAGAAAAAGTAATGGGCTCCCAGCGCTACAGGATTAACTTCAAAATAAAATAGTTTATATCCCACAAAGATTCTGCAAAGAACAAAAGTGTTTAACTATACCATTTTCTTTGTGGCCTTTGCGATTTTGTGGGATATTTTTTACGCTTCCTCATCAAACTCTTCTTCATAATCTTTTCCACCCAGGTTCATCATGCTGCCGATAAGATCCTTGAACTCGATCTTACTTTCAAATATTTTTTTGCTGATGATGGAGTACGATGCAAGGCCATGCAATACAAATTCCATCAACAGTGCAGCTTCGGCTTCGTTCACGTTGGAAAAATATTTTTTTACCAGTGCATTCAATCCATCTACCTGGTACAGCAATAGGATTTTGTCTTTATCCGTGGTGTTAAAAGAGATGTTCAGATTATTGCCTTTATCAAACCAGCTGGTAATGGGACGATATGGATTCTCCACTTCTTTTTCCTGCATAGACGGTTTACCTGTTGTTCTTCTTTTCTTTAATGTATCAGGATTAGGGAAATATTGAACAAATTGAGTACGGACCGCTTTATCCACCAGGTTCATCGCTACCTGGTAGGGACCTTCCTGCTCACCTTCATATACTAATTCTACTTTACCGGTAATGGATGGAATAATACCTGACAGATCACCAATCCAAACCTGTGTATTTTTTTCTTTATTGATAATGGCCCTTCTTTCCGCTGCACTCACTGCATTTTCAAAAGCAGAAATAGAAAGTCGTGCACTCACACCACTTTTTTTATCTACAAACTCACTGCCTCTTGCTTCAAAAGGTATTTGTTCTATCAATCGCTTCACCAGGTCGCTTACTTTTACTTTAATCTTTTGTTCTTCACTTAATACGGCTTCCTGTTCTGTTATTTCCAATGCATTCTCCAATGATTTGGGATAGTGGGTCAGTATCTGGCTTTCAATACGGTCTTTTAGTGGTGTAACAATAGAACCCCGGTTGGTATAGTCTTCCGGGTTCGCGGTAAATATAAATAAGATATCCAGCGGTAATCTTAATTTAAAACCTCTTATCTGCACATCACCTTCTTCGAGGATATTAAACAAAGCTACCTGTATCCTTGCCTGCAGATCGGGCAGTTCATTGATGACGAATATGCCGCGATTACTTCTGGGAATGATACCATAGTGCAGCACTCTCTCATCTGCAAAACTTAATTTCAGATTGGCTGCTTTGATCGGGTCTATATCGCCAATAAGATCGGCCACGCTTACATCAGGGGTAGCCAGTTTTTCTCCATAGCGTTCACTGCGGTGTATCCAGTGAATAGGTGTTTCATCACCATGCGTAGCAATCTCTTCATGTGCAAATTTGGAAACCGGTTTCATCGGATCATCATTGATATCGCTGCCGGCTATACTGGGAACATATTCATCCAGCAGTTCGATCATCTGTCTTGCCATTCTTGTTTTCGCTTGTCCGCGCAGCCCGAGAAAAAGTATATTGTGTTTACTCAATAACGCCCTTTCCACATCCGGTATCACAGTATCTTCATATCCAACGATGCCCTGGAAGGTTGGTTCCTGTTTTTTGAGTTTTTCAATCAGGTTCTGACGAATCTCTTCTTTGATACTTTTGGGTTGATAGCCGCTATCCTTTAACTCTCCAAGAGTCTTTATGTTTTTGATGTTCATAATTATTTTCCCAGCTTTTGAATGTCTATTTAACTTTTGTTGCGTCGCACTCTTGTATTTCCTGTTCGTTACTCATCAACCCACCCCGTTCACTAATGTAGATAATTTCTTTAGTTTGCCCCTCCGAGGAGGGGATGTTTCCTATTGATAAAATTTCAACTTTAATTACTTTATGAATTCGAATAACTATTCAATCTAAGTCCCCCTTTAGCCCCGATAGCAATCCGGGTAGGAAGGGACAGGGGGCTAATACACTGTCTTCCTCTTCCCACTTTCAAAATCCTTAAAAATAAACGCTCCCAACTTATCCAATGATGCGAAAAATGCTTTACCGTTATTGATTTCTGTAAACTCCTGAACAAACTTTTGCAGGTAGGGGTCGGTAGCAATCATAAAAGTGGTGATAGGTATCTTTATCTTCTTACACTGTGCTGCAAGATTCATGCAGCGGTTCACTACTTTTCTATCCAGCCCAAAACTGTTCTTATAATAACGTTTGCCGATCTTCAGGCAGGTAGGCTTGCCATCGGTGATCATAAAGATCTGTTTATTCGGATTTTTTCTTCTGCGTAAAATGTCCATGGCCAGTTCTAACCCGGCTACCGTATTCGTATGATAAGGTCCCACTTGTAAATACGGAAGATCTTTTACTTCAATAGGCCAGGCATCATTGCCAAACACAACGATATCTAAAGTGTCTTTCGGATATTTTGTTTGTATCAACTCACTCAGCGCCATCGCCACTTTCTTGGCAGGAGTTATCCTATCCTCACCATATAATATCATGGAGTGAGAGATATCGATCATCAGCACAGTGGAAGTTTGAGCTTTAAAATCAGTTTCCCGGATGCTGAGATCATCTTCCTGCATACTGAAACTTTCGATACCATGATTGATCTGCGCATTGCGGATGGATTCCGTAAAATCAATCTGCTCCAGCATATCACCAAAACGGTAATTTCTTGTTTCAGGATTTAATTCATCGCCCTGTCCCGGTTTAAAACTATGGTGATCGCCTTGTTTTGTTTTCTTGAGCTTGCCAAAAATATCTTCGAGGCTTTTCTTACGAATGCCCTGTTCAGTTTTCGGAGTGATCTTTATTTCACCGGGCTGGTTATCGTCTGTTATATATCCTTTCTCTTTGAGTTCATCTAAAAAATCACCCATGCCATATTCATCATCGGTCAACTGGTATTTTTTATCCAGTTCGTTCATCCACTGCATAGCTTCACTTACATCACCACTGGTATAGGTAAGTAATTGCATGAAGAGATCAAGCAGTTGTTCAAACTTACTTTTACCTTCTGCATCTGCATCAAACTTTGTAAAATGATATCCCCGCATGTATAGCAATTTACGACAAATAACCTGCAGGCTATTTAGTGTTAACAACAACTTAATTGCCGGGAAGTTTAAAAATATTACTTGCCGGCCCTAAGCGCTGGTAAATAAAAAAGCCCCGGTGTTTATTCCGGGGCTTGTATCATGTGAACGATTCTTATTATCTGTTGCTGTCCCTGATTGCTGAATCTTTCCCGGGTGTAATGATAGTTTGTCCCGGTAATTCAGATTTAGTGGCAGGCGCTACCTTTGGCGCATATTTGGCTTCCACGGCATTTAATACTTCTGCTAATGCTTCATTGATCTGGTACTCGGTGATCAATGTTTTAAACAAAGGATCATTATCATCATAACCAGCTTGTGTCAGTATAGGTTGCTTGCCGCCATTCAGTGCAATATAATAAGCTCTTTGCTGATCAATGTCTTTGCGAATAGCTTTCCTGATTTTTTCAGCAAGATCTGTTTTACCTGCCTTATAACAACCTTCAAGATAAAGTATGCTCGTCTGGTTATGGTTATTATAACGGCTGGTCATGGCATAAGGCAAATTGGAAGGATCAATTCCTTTCTCTGCTTTATCCAGTAATTTTCCTGCATCTTCTTTTCTTCCGGCATCGGCAAGATTGCCGGCTGCTTCACCGAATAAGGAACGGATGCTCAGCAGGTGACGACGATTCTCTTCATCAAAGTAAACTCCTTTCTTATTGGCGCCACCAAATTCATATTGGGTAAGCAATTTTGCATAAATAGAATCAAGATTGTTATCCCTGATCAGTGAACCGCCCAATCCTACTTCGCGAAGTTTTTGGTTTACTGTCCAATATTGTTGGGGATATTTAGGAGCTACAGGCACCAGGCGATAAGATAGTCCATCTTTGCGCAGGTAATCGCCAAAGCCCAATTCACCAATAGGTGAAGTGAAATAGATCGGTCTCTTCCATCCATTAGTAGCAATGATATTGAGCATGATCAGGTCATTCTTCCGCATATTATTTTTAGGAATATCGATCCTGAGTTCGGAAAGAACACTGTCACCGGCATTTACTGTTCCGTTTTTGCGAACAAAATTTATATCAACAGGTATCCTTACTTTTTTGATCGGGAAAGTTTCAGGACCTACATCTCTTTTTGTTTTATCATCTTCCTTCTTGGTTCCTATATAATTCATCAATTCCGTAAGCGTGTAATTACCCGTATCAGGAACAGCCTCGTTAGGTTGATAATAAACAATCTCGCGGTTGCCAGCCTCGATCTGCTCGGGCGACCATAGTACATTCACCGAATCCGCATCATTGATCTTGCTTCGCAATTGGTTGATGTACCAGTCTATGCCCAGTAAACTATTGTTGATGATGCGGATGTCGGGCCGGATACCTTCTACTTCCTGTGCATACCACAACGGATATGTATCATTATCACCAAACGTGAAGAGGACCGCATTCGGGGCGCAACTTTCTAAATAATCTTTTGCAATATCTGGTGCTAATGTTTTTTTGCTGCGGTCATGATCATCCCATTCCTGTTGTGCCATCAGTATAGGTGCAATCAGGCAAATGGCTGTGGCTGCAATATTCAGCATTTTTACATTTGTGCCAGCCGATGAAATAGCCCTGGTAAGATAAGTAACACCAGCGGTGAAGCCAGCAAACAATGCAGTGCCACCAATAGCATTTATCATAAGGCTTGATAAACTGCTTTCGTTAACGGTGCTCATGGCAATGATAACAAAAGTGAGTACACTGCCAAAAATCAACGTGTTCTGGAAATTGAGTTTATCTTCTTTTTCACGTGCCAGTCTTACCAATGCTACCACAGCTAAACCGATCCAGATCGCAAAAGCATAAAAGGAACCTACATACGCATAATCCCTTTCACGGGGCTGGCTACCGGGTTGGTTTAAGTATAATACAACGGCAATACCAGTAAAGAAAAATAATAAGAAGCTAACTATCCAGTCTTTTCTTGTTTTGATAAATTGATATACGCAACCTAAGATGCCCAATATGAAAGGCAGCAGGTATAAACTGTTATGTGCTTTATTTTCTTTAAGGCTATCCGGCATTTTACTTTGATCGCCAAGCCGTGCATTATCGAGGAAAGAAATACCGCTGATCCAGTTGGCGTCTCTTCTATTACCAAATCCCTGTACATCATTTTGTTTGCCGGCAAAATTCCACATGAAATAACGCCAGTACATAAAGCTCATCTGGTAAGAGAAAAACCATTCAAGGTTTTTGGCATAGGAGGGAATTTCAACAGCTATCTGGTCACGGGGTGAAAGTGTTTGCCCTCTTCGTACCCTGATAGAATAATTATCGGGAATATTTATGTTCTCTGTTTTACCCGCCTGGTTTTGTATCTGAACGATACCCTGCTCCTGGCTTGCATTTACCACCATACATAATTCAGGGGCCTGGATAGTATTTAAGCCCAGCCACTGAATATAGGTATCATAGTGATTCTGGTCATTGCTTGAATCCCATACACGGGGGAATAACTGTTTGTCTTTACTGTCATATTCATATTCCCATTTTTTGCCAATCTCGATATATTTTTTATCTCCTTTAATATATCTCATCTCTCCTTCTTTGGTAACAGGAATGAGATAACCATCAGCAGATTCTTTTCTTTTTACATCGGCTAAAAAGTGCGGACCATATACCAATGGAGCTTCACCATATTGTTCACGGCTCAGGTAATAAACAAGACTTATAGGATTGTCAACATTGTTCATATCAATAGCAGGATTGCCATTGGAGCGGATCAATGCAGTGAAATACATAAAATAGCCCAGCATGATAAACGCATAACACCACAGCGATAATTTTAAAATTTTTAATGCTGCGGGTTTCAGCCAATAACCAATGGCTGCTGCTGCACCCAACACAACTAATGTGGGAAGTATCTGCAAACCATCGCCCGGTACGATCACAAAAGGTAAAGCGGATAAAAAGAGGAACAAACCAAACCAGGTGATCAGTTTTGTTTTTGAAATATTTTTTTCTGAAAAACGTAATGCCCAAACGATCAATGCAGCGAGTGCTATAAAATAAAGTGCAAAACCGGAGAAGAAAGGCATGCCAAATGAATTCACAAAAAACACATCAAACTGCCCGGCTGCTTTCATGGAAAACTGGATAATGCCTGCCTGTACTACACCGGTAATAATACAACCCATAATAAAAGCAATGATAGCTCCGCTGGTTGAAGGTGTATAACGGCGATAGTAATAGATCATCACAATGGCAGGAATCGTCAACAGGTTCAATAAGTGAACACCGATGGAAAGTCCCATCATGAAGAACAGGAAAATGATCCAGCGGTCTGAACGGATTCTTGCCTGTGGATCATTGCCGGCATGTTCATCAGCATGTTCCCATTTCAACATAGCCCAGAATACGAGTGCTGTGAAAAAAGAGGATAATGCATATACCTCACCTTCTACGGCACTAAACCAGAATGAATCGCTGAAGGTGTAGGCTAAGCCACCTACTACACCAGCTGCCATTACGGTAAAGGTTTGTTCATTGCTTAATTGTTCTCCGGCAGTAACAAACATTTTGCGGGCAAAGTGAGTAATGGTCCAGAAGAGAAATAAAATAGTGGCGGCACTGGCCAACGCACTCATAAAGTTCACCGCATTGGCAGCAGTTTGTCCATTATCTCCAAACAGGATAATAAAAAAACGACCAAGTAAAACAAATAAAGGGGCGCCGGGAGGATGGGGTAATCCAACATTTTTTGCGGTAGCTACAAACTCTCCGCAATCCCAAAGACTTCCTCTTGCTTCACGGGTGAGAAAATAAGTAGCGAATGCAACGAAGAATACGGCCCAGCCGGTAAGGTTATTGACTTTTCTGAACTGCATAATGGGTGAATTTTGCCCTTGTTTTTCAGGGAAAGCAAAAATAGGGATATTCGGTTCATAGTTAGTGACCGTTAATCACCAGTTTTTAGTTAATAAAATGCTGCTAATTATTCGAAATATACCCTTACGGTCTGGTAGGAGAGCTGGCTTTGCATCAGGTTAGAAGCCTGCTTTGCTTTTTCTGAAAACCCTTTTAATCCAAATAGCCCGGCCGCATTGCCTTTATTAATGGCTATTTCCAGATAGCCTGCACTGTTAAAAATAGCCAGTTTTTCCCCTTCGTGTACGTCGGCATACGATTCACTGATGCGGTCAATCGTTTCATCTCTTTTAAAAACGATCCGGAAGCTGCGGCCCTTGCGCTGTTCTTCAAATTGTTCGTGGGTGATATTGACGATCACATTTTCAAAATTATCGATGAAGATGATCTGTCCTTCTATCCAGTTATTACCCAGCATGGGACGGAGATGATTCTTTTCAATATAGGTCACATCGGGAATGCCAATGTTTTGAATCGACTCACCTTGTATTAATTGATTCACGACCTTGCCCATTACATCCGTACAATAGATGGTGTTTTTAATAGCTGTTTTATCGAGTGGGATACCGATCACCATTTCAGGCTTATCCTCCAGTATCATTGTCAGCAAACCATTGTCTGCACAAAGAAGGTATTGATTGTTGTGAAAAGCCAGTAATAGTTGCTCCGGTTTTTTTTCAAACAGGTTTACCAGGATAATATGATAACTGAAATCAGGAAAATTTTTGATCGCACTTCTGCAGACGTAAGCTGCCTGTGGATAATTGAATGGAAGAATGGAATGCGAAATATCAACGATCGTAAAACCAGGATTGGTGCGTAATAACTGTGCCTTTACTGCACTGACCAGGTAATCCTGGTTGCCAATATCAGAGGTAAGGGTTACTAAAGGCATTTAATTGTTGGTGGATTGAACAGGTAATATTGAAGTTGTTCTTTATCCGGGTATTCAATATTAAAAAGAATATCAAAAATCATTTCACCAATTGTCCATTCTTAAAGAAAAACTTATAGGTCAGTTTATCTGCAAGGCCGGGGAAAAATTTATTAAGGAAAATTGTTTGTTTCCCGGTGAACGTAAGCACCAATGTTCTTTTCTTTTTCCGGATGGCCTTTAAGATATGATCCGCACATTCATCAGCACTCATCATTTTACTTTCATCCATTGGTGTTTCGCCATGTGATGTCGCATCTTTATTCAGCGCCGCATTCCGGATATTGGAAGTAGTAAATCCCGGGCACACCCACATGACATGAACACCATCGTGCAGTAATTCTGTTTTAATGGCTTCCAGGAAACCCTGCAAAGCGTATTTACTGGCAGAATAACCGCTGCGGCCGGGCAATCCCCGGTAACCGGCAATGGATGAAACGCCGACAATAGTTCCTTTTCTTTCAATGATAGAATCCAGCGCATAGCGTGTACAATACAAAGCGCCGAAAAAATTAATGTCCATTACTTTACGGATGGTTTCGGTAGAAACATCTTTCAACAATGCCCGCATGGATATACCGGCATTATTGATCAGGATATCTACACCGCCAAAGAATTTTACGGTTGTTTCCATAAAACGACGGCAATCATTCTCATTACTCACATCTGCAACCATGGTGTGCAGGTGTGCAGAGGGATATTCGGATTGCAACTGGTACAATTTATCATGATTGCGTCCGCAGGTAGCTACTTTGGCTTCCATTTTCAGTAAAGCATCTACAAGCGCTTTACCAATGCCATCTGTGCCCCCGGTGACCACCACAACTTTATCTTTAAAATAGGTTGACATGAAGAATGAATTCAGGCGCAAACCTAAACAAAATTGCGTCGTAATAAGGAATAGCTGTTTAATTTCAACAATTGAGAGAAACAAGTGATATGCTATGAAAAGCTGTTTGAAAATAATCTCTGGAACAAAGGATATTTTTTTGGACTGAAAGGCCTGAGACTGTATTTTTGCACTCCCAAATCCGAAAGGGTAAAAGGAACAGGTTGATCTCGTAGCTCAGTTGGTAGAGCACAACACTTTTAATGTTGGGGCCCTGGGTTCGAGTCCCAGCGGGATCACCACTCTTAATTGAGAAAATAATAAAAGCCTTTAAACATCTTCGTTTAGAGGCTTTTTTGTTTTTACAACCTCCATAATTCCACAACCTCCAACAAACTTACTGGTAACCTAACTGGTCATCTTAAATCTTCACTGGTAACCTCACTCATTTTTTTTAAAAAGGGTTAAAAAGCGAACGAATGCAGCACAACTTTAAATCAATCATCTGATTTTTTATTACGTAGAGGGAAAAAACTCTTGTGCATAAAGTTTTATTGCTTTGTTTTCCTGTTATATTTCCAGAGTCCTAAAATGATTATTCCACCAATCAGTGTCATAAGAATATATAATTTCCAATTGCCTGGTTTTTTATATTTAACCGGATCTGTTTTTCCCAGCAAAATTGCAGATGCCCAATAATAGGGCAATTTATTCTCCCCGGATGCTACAGTAAGGAATTCAAGTTTTGCTTT
Organism: Chitinophagaceae bacterium; assembly: GCA_036383515.1. GTDB lineage: Bacteria > Bacteroidota > Bacteroidia > Chitinophagales > Chitinophagaceae > CADEDV01. The sequence goes on from DASVOE010000124.1 coordinate 16,958, forward strand.
TTGAAGGGCCACATCAACAGGTAATCCCTGGGATAGGTACTCATAAAAATATTCGGTCAACCGGTAAGTAGAAATATTATCAACCGACCATAAGTTTGAAATAGAAGAAGGAATTCCGATAGCAGCAAATCCACGGCTAAAACTAAAGACACCCTCTCCCTGGTAGAGTTTGCCTTTTCCGGTTTTGCAGGCAGCCAATACAATCAATTGCGTAGCAGGCGCATGCTCCGGCACAAGATCTGACAGGTATAAAGAAGAATCGGCAAAAAATATAATAGGCTCCTTCTTATCGCTGCTATCAGAAGCATGGGTATATAGTTGAATGATTTTATATCCTGTGAATTGTTGAAGAAAATTTTTTCTGGAAGCTTTTTCTGCAAGCAGGCTATAGGATTCATCTATATGGGACCCTATTTTTTTTAACGATAAATCACTGCCAGACAATGCAGGCAAGTGAAAACCGGGAGGATAATGAATGGGTGCGATCCCCAGGAAATTTCCTGTTGAAACAGTACTATTTGAACCGAAATCGTTCATCAGGTAGCGGGCAGAATAAGTATAGCTTACTGCATGATCGACCAGGAAATAAATCGGATCTTTAGAATTATTATCAGTAACCAATGATTCAAAAGGGAAATACCTATTGCCATCAGGAGAAATAATGATCCTTCCTTTTGGGACAACATAGTTTTGAAAGATCAATTTGTATAGCTTGTATGATGCTGCCCTGAATCCTGTAAAATTCCTGTTAAGCTGATCCCGGTCCTGGAGATAAGAAACGTACAGGGCCGTGGCTATTTCAAAATCAGTTTTGCTGATCCTGGTAAAATGAGTGTCACCGGGTGTGATCAACAATGTATAAATTGAACTGTCACCGACGAAAACCTCAAGAAGCGCCTGGTGGGTTTTTAGTAATTTTTTTTTCACCTCATCAGTAGTAATATTATTACTGTCAATACCATGGTAATATAGAGGACTATTAACCCTGATCGATTCTTCCAACCGCCGCAGTTCATTTGTATTGGTAAATAATTCATCCTGGATTTCGGCAGATCTTTTAGGGCCGATTTCTTTACCGGAAGCCTCGGCTTGCAGACTTATCATTTTTTTCTTGATCTGGGCCCGTTTTGAAATATCAGCAGAACCTAACCAGCGTTGTTGAGTAAGCTGGTCGTTCAACACAACTGCCCTGCTTTTTTCGAAAAAATAAAAAGCTCCTGCTATATCTTTTAGTAAATAACATGCCTCTATGGCTTGTACATATAACCGGCGGCTATCTTTTCGCCACAAAAGTTTTGAATCAAGGTCAGATTGTACTGTCCTGATCTTATCAAGCAACCTATCCGCCACTTTATAAATGCGTAATGCCTCCCGGGCGGCACCAGGATCGTTAGCGATCCTATATTTTTCAAGATAAGCATCCCCTTTATCTATTACCAGGCCTGAGAGATAATGTATTTTTTTATACGTTAGAAATTCTTCCAGGGAATAATTTAAAACACCTGTTTCATCAATTCCCGTTTTAAGCTGGTTAAAAGCAAGCTGGAAATATTTAAAGGCTGAATCATACAAAACCTTTCGCTCATATACATTTGCAATATTTCCAAAAATATTTAATGTTTCCAGCGCATCTGCACGGGGACCGAATTTTCCATTATCCTTATATCGCAATGCTCTCCGGTAATAATCCAGCGCTTTATCATTGTTATCCGAATGATTAAAAATAGCCTGTCCTATATTGTTCAACGTCTGTTTGCAATTGTAATTGTTATGATCATTCTTGTAAGTAGTAAACGCCATATTATAAAAAAGAAGCGCTTTTTGATCATCTCCTTTTTCTTCATACACTTCAGCTAATTGAGCATACGTCAAGGCGAGATAATCCTTGCGTTTTTCTTTTTTGTATTCATTAACCTTATTAGCAAGCAGGTCGCCGGCCTTTTCAAAATTTCCTGTGCGAAAGAGAGCATTTATATGCCATCCAAAACTACTTTTAGCTATTTGTCTTATTACCGCGGTATCAGTATTGCTAAATGTTCCTTCATTTTCCAACACATACTTCTCACACGACTCAGCAGTATTGATGCATGAATAATAATCCCCGATATCAAAATAGTATTCAATTTTTGTATATAGCGAACGATAAAAGGACACGTTTGAAAAAGCTTTCAACTTAATAGCTATACTTATGCATTCATCAGCTGCATTGATTTTTTCAGCAATATTATTCAACGAATCATAATACGTGGAAAGGAAATAATAGCCATTGATAAGATCCTTTAAGCGAACAGAAGGGCTATTTGCATTAGAAGTAATTATATCAATGGATTGTCTGGAATACTCAACAGTTCTCAAATAATCTGACAGGTAGAAATATGTCCGACCAATTAGCCGGAGTATATTAGAATAAGTAGAGTCATTGGTTGAAAAGCATTTTTTAAAGATATCCCTGTATTTGATGAGTTTAACCTGTTGTTCCCCGGGCTGAGATTTCAGAAGCGCAGCGATCCTTCTTACATCTTTTTCGACACTATCCTTTATGGGACATTGAGCATATAAAGTTGCAGTCAATAATACAATAATGATCAATTGTATGGCTGCCTTTTTCTTCACAGTATAAAAGTAGTATATTAAATTCCCTGATAATTCTCAATTTAACGTCCTGGCAGCAGGTTGGTGGGAACATGCAGACAATGATCAATAATTTTTTTCAGATCAGGCATCACCCCGATTTTGTCCCTGGTTTGCCCATTAACCGAAGCTGTTCCGTATTGATCACTACTTAAAATATGCCGCATTTGTAATGGACTGAGCCGCATATTATATCTTGTTTCAGAGATGCTTTGTACAGCAATAGCTACACCTGCAATGATGGCAGAGGCACTGGATGTACCTGTAAAACCAGTTGGATAAATATTAATTGCCGAACGAGATGAAACAGAATAATTATCTGCAGTGACAACTCCTTCACCCCACGCATAGCAATTAATTCTTTTCCCATAATTTGAATAGCGTATCCGGCTATGCGGCACATCCATTGAAGCAGCTGCAACAATAATGGCTCCCGAATCTTTAAAAAATCTGCTGGCCGGATTTAAAACTCTTTTCTTATTTGATAAAAAGAGGTCAAGATCATTGCCAGATATTGAATATGGATCTCCATTCCCCGCAGCTTCGATCACAATAATTCCGAGGGCCGTAGCAAGTCTTATGACCTGGAAAGTGGCATCATGGACCTCAGCAGGCCATACTTTTTTATTATTGTTAGAGTAAAACGATTGTGTTTCGACCAGGAGTATATCGCCGAAGTTAAGATAAGTGATAGCTGCTAATATTGCATCAGCGTCGTTGGGTTCTCCACCGGGTCTCCATTGGGATATGACATATCCGTTCACACCAGGTGTAATTCCCATGCTCTTTTTGCGTGCACCCTTCATCATTATTACAGCTAAAACAGCAGCGCCATGATTCCTGAAATCAGGATTATTAATGCCTGTTAAAGGAAGCATTTTTGCATTAGTCATATTATTATCTAAGATCCACCCTTGTTCTATATCAATAAATCTTATTCCCGGTGAACCCTTACCTCCTTTTATTCCCCATGCATATTTTGCATTAATCCCTACCGGTGCAGGATCAAGATGCGTTCTGAAATAAAAAGAGCGCTGTCTATTACCAACTCCATGAGGATCGATTGCAGCGCTTTGGAGATAGGCGAGTTCAACCTCGCGGAAAGCTGACAATTTTAATAGTAGTTCATTTGGACGAATAGATACCGGGAAAGAAAAAACATAATAACTAAGCAAATCCGGTGGATTATAGGTTGCATCCAAAGCCCTTGCCTTCTTCACCAACTCAATGATGCCATCAGTACTGACTGATGTAAACAATTTATTGATTTGTATGAGTGGATACAAACCAATAAGGTCTTTCCATTGCCCTGCATTATCCTGCCGGAAAAGAATTTCAACAATATCATTTTCGTTTCTGTAACTGATGTCTACACTGTCATAAAATTTAACTACTATCCTCGAAACAAAAGATTCTTCATTTTCCATATCCTTTTTATGTAGCTGCATATGCCTGGTTTATTAGTAGCAGGATATACTTACCTGACGATTTACGGTCGCTATCTTTCGCCTCATACATTCACTAAAATATATCTTTCCCTGCATCGTATTTTCAAACAATCGGGAATAATTTTTTACCAGCAGCTTGTTGGCTATCAAATAAAAAAGCCTGACGTTGTATTTGTATTACCGATAAAAACAGTCAGGCGATTTACTTTTATTCTACATCAGCCTCAGGAGGAGGTGGAGGAGGAGGTGGTGGTGGATCAATTTCGCCATACGGAGGTGAGGCAACAAGTGATTTTTGCATTACCTGGCCCTGGCCATTTTGGTCATGACTATATTTCCCATTACCGTTTTCTATATCACTTCCGCTTTTATCGGCTATCATGAATTTATTATACAGGGGGTTCAAAAAAATGGTTAATTCAGCCTCTTTGTGTAATTCACCCCAGTCGAAATAAATCACCCGATTGTCCTTGGGAATTTTGCTTACATACTTTTCAAAAAAATAAAGATACCCACCCACAAAAGCCTCATACCTGGGTCTTGCATGTTCATATCCTTCGGGTAATTTTTTTGCTATAAGCCATTCGCTATAACCTTTTTCATGCAAAGAATTTAAGCTTAGCTTTCCGGTTAATTCTTTATAGTATTTAAGTTCTATTTTTTCGAAACCATGTTCCTTCAGTCTCTTACGAATCTGAGACAGTTCGGTTTCTGTTTTTGCCCATTTCATAAAAAGAAGTTTTTAGGTGATATAATTGAAGTTATAATGACTTCAGCCACTCTTGCGCTGTTTCTTTTCCTTCAAGACCTTGTTCTACCACCTGCTGCAAAAGTTGTTTTATCATTTCTTTGTCATTGTTCCTGTTTCGTTTTATAAGGGCTATGGCGTGATAAAGCTTTCCGGGGTTGGAATAGAGGTTGAGTTTTTCTAATTGAGTAAAGTAACCTATTGCTTTGTCGTAATCGCCGAGCCGGAGGGAAACAATACCCGCCATTTTTTGGGGCAAGCTGGCAGCGCTGTCTAATTCAATGATCGTTTCAAATCGCTTAAGAGCTTCTGGTAATTTATTTTCATTATACAATCGTATTGCTGCATCCAGGCTATCTTCATCTCCAGCCATCTTTACACCAACCTCAATCAAATTCTGCTCAATATACCGGTCAGCAAGCTGTTGGATGGAAGTAGGCCTTGCAAACAAATACCAGCCAAAGATTAGCCCAACTACAACAGCAGCTGCTGCGATATAAACCCATGATCTTTTTATTACTGCAGGTTTGAAGCTACTGCGCAATTTACCTTCATCATAAATTTTCCTGAACTGTTTCTTCTTTTCTTCAGTCGCCTGATCAGTAGTCGCCTGCATGGCGCTGTAATAAAAAGCCACCTCTTCCGCAAAGACGGGATCCTCATTGATCTTTCTTTCAAACTCCGTGATTTCTTCCCAGGTCAGTTCTTTTTTAAAATATTTATCTATATAGGCAAGGTCTGACATGCTCATTCTTTAAGGTCGCTTATAAAGTTGACGTAATTTTTCCAGGCAACGAAGCCGGCTTGTTTTTACCACATCGGCAGTTTTATACTCCATCAGTTCACCGATCTCCTTATCGCTGTAACCTTCTGCTGATAGGGTTAACAGCCGCTTGCAGCTATCTCCTAATTCATTTAGTTTTTGTTTTAAAATATCCCAATCCGTTTTATCAATTAATTTCTGGATAATTGTTTTGCCGGTATCAGATAGCTGCAATAGCCAGTCATTGATCGTTGTGGTTTGATGAACACTGCGCTTATTAGTCGTTTTTTTGCGCAACAGGTCAACACATTTGTTATAAAAAATCTGGTAAAGCCATGTTTTCAGCGATGACCTGCCTTCAAAAGAACCGTTCCTGATCTTTTCAATGGCAGAGAGAATAGTATCAGAGTAGGCGTCAAATGCTTCATCTTCGGATAAAGCATGCTTATGCCTGCCTTCCCGGATAAAATAAGTATAGCTGGCAAATAGCTGTTCCTCGCCTTTCCGTTTAAATGGACTCTTCTGCCTGAGATTGTCAATTAATTCCTCGTCAGTTTTATCAATGAAGCCCTGCGAATTATTCATGATAAATTATTAGCTATCCTAATATAAGAAAAAAAGAAAGCTAAAAAAAAGATAATTGTTCATGTTTCCCTCTATATATCAGGCTACGTCCAATCAGGATAGTTTGTGACTCCCTGGAATAAACTACTACCGGATTACTCCACTTTTTCATTTCAGGAATTGCCATTTCAAACATTCGTAACCTGGAATCAAACACATTAACAAAAAATCAAAAACAGATTTTATGAGCAAAAAATTGGCTCTAAACGGAAACACATTAAGGAGTGGTGACCCCACATTAAAATTAGATTTACCGTGGACAGCTCATCCATCAATTATTATAACGGCAACTTCCCCGGGAGATCTCAAATGGGTTTATCTCGCCTTGCCACTTCACAATGATGACAAGATAAGCGGAGTTACTATTTACTATCAAAACTCCGGTAAACTTAGTTTTATTTCTCAAACCAGGATTGTTTTACAAACAACTCCCGATGTAGCACATGTAGTTCATGACGATCCCACCGATTTACATTCTATGGCTCCTGCTGATTACACAAGTGCTGTCGGTGGAGTAGTTGTAAAAGGAAGCGCTGTATTGGAATTGAGATTGCTTTTTAAAAATACAACAGACTGGATAAAAATCGGGGCAATTGAAATTAAATATAATTAATTCTTTTTCGGATCTATAGTAACTGATATCCCTGAAATGATAAATAAAAAATCAAACTATAAGGCATTAAAAAAACTGTCATGACACTTTTAAAAAATCTTAACTCCTTACTAATCATCAGTATTCTATTGTCTTCATGTGCTGGTTGCAAAACAACTCCGAATACAAACGATACTACTCCTCCGACAATTGACTGGACTGTTCAAAATAAAACAAGCGGAGTAGAGACTAAAGTAAATGGGAACGGATCTGTTTCGGTAAAACGTGGCGATGAATTGACTGTTACAGGATGTGTGAATGATGATGGAGGCGTGAAAGAACTTAAATCCTCAAGCAATTTTGGTTATTCCTGTTCAGCAAATGGCATCGGTCAAAATGTGGGACCATCATTAGGTGTGGTAGAAACAATTCCATTAGGTCTTGATGCAAATGGAAAGGCCTGGTCACGGTATTGCAAAATTTCAGCACTAACCACCAACTTCAATTGTTCACAAGGTTTCAATTATAGTGGTGGAAGCTATTCACTTCATTTGGACGGGAAGAATTTTGCAAATCTTACTGCTACTGCTACACTCGTAATTAATGTTAAGCCTTGACTTCGCCTGATCTTACTTATTGGAGTATGCCGAAAATCCTTAAGCAGGGTAGGCAAACTAAAATTTATCACAACGTCAAAAGCAAAGGCATCAAAACTTCTGAATACCGAATAGAAAAGCCGTTAAATCTTTTCATTTATAAACCATGAGTTATGAAAAAAGAATCAGCCAGTTTCAATATGCAGGAACTTAAAGCTCTTGCCGTAAGAAAAATTTCCGAAAAAGCAGGCAGCAAATATGTAGCAGCTGCAGAACCTGAGAAAGATGAGCTTTCAAATGGTGAAACTGTTTTCCTTTTCAGAGGATATGATACGGGTGATGCCAATGGCAAAAGCTATGAGATAGTATTGGATAGCAAAGGCGCAGAGTTAAGCATGGATGAATTGAGCAAAACAGAAAAACGAAGCCTCTTTCTTCCGGCGATAACTGAAATAAATAAAGAGCTGCTGCTTCCCTTTGCAGTGGCCTCAGAACATATTACGATTTCACCAACCAAAAACGAACTTACTCTTAAAGAATGTGACCGCTTTGATGAAGAGATCATAGTAACCATTCCTAAAGATTCAAAAAGAAAAATAGATATCTATTTTCTTGCTGATACTACAGGAAGCATGACAAGTATTCTTAATGCAGTAAAAGCAGGTGCGAATAATATTTTGAATGCAGTTATTGGAACCGGAAATGACGTGGCTTTCGGCGTTGGCAATTACAGGGACTTTACTGATCCGCCTCCACATCCTTTCCAGCACCAGTTGAATCCAACCACCAATGGAGCAGCAGTAGCTGCTGCCATAAATACATGGACAGCGGCTGGGGGTGGTGATCTTCCGGAAGCTCAGTTATTTGCACTCAAGAATCTTGCACAACCTCCTGGTGGAGCAATTGGATGGCGGCCTGATTCAAAACGCATTATTGTATGGTTTGGTGATGCGCCTGGTCATGATCCTTCAGGTGGTGCAACGTTGGCATCTGTTATTGCCGGCCTCACTGCTGAAAAGATCTCTGTTATTGCTATCAGTGTGAGCCCTAACCAGCTTAATGCTACAGGTCAGGCAACTGCTATCACTGCTGCTACCGGAGGTTCATTCCAATCAGGCATTAATGCGGCCAACATTGTAAACACTATCATTACAATGATCAATAATCTTGTATCAGTAATTAATAATGTTTCTCTTGTTGCAGCCGGTGCCACTGCACCTTTCGTTACCAGTATCACCCCTGCCGGAGGATATGGTCCATTAAAAGGTGATACAGCACATGTTCTCAAATTCAAAGTCACGTTCACCGGTGTAAAACCTTGCGATGATAAGGATCAAATTTATCATGGCACTCTGAATGTGGTTGCAGACGGAACTGTGGTTGCACAAAAGAAGGTAGAAATAAAAGTTCCGGCATGTTGTAAAAAGCGCCGTTATAGTTATAGCGTAAAATATGTAATCGGCATCCAGGAGCGTGAAGAATGTAATATAAAATTGCCGGTGAATACAGGAAATTATACAACAGAAATCAATATACATAACTACCAGAATAAAGAAGCTGTTATTGAAAAGCATATTGTACCTGTTATTCATAAAGGAGAATCAATTGGCCGTGAGCCACGGTATGCAAGAATAGTGGCAAATGATAAAATTGTGTTGCCGCCTCATACAGCTACTATGGATGATACATATCGTTTGGCAGAATTACTATATAATCATAATCCGCAGTGCAGAATTCCATTGAATATTGGATTCCTGCATATCATAAGCAATATAAAACTCAGCGTTACCGCTGTTTATACTGCAGCTAATCTCAAAGAAGGAGGAATTCCCTCAATTGCGGTTGAAGAAATTACTGAAAGAGAAATACCACTGGAAGATTTTCACACTCATGGATTGCTGTAGGATGTAGCATAAAATGTCGGTTTTTCATTTAAAATGATCCATCAGGTCGATATGTATGAATCGAAACAAAACTAGTATCAAACTACAAACGAATCTATATGATAATCTCAATGCAAGGTAACTGGACAGTTACCGTAAAATCGAAAAGCGCTGCTTTTCCGCAACAGTTCGTAGTACAGGGAGCACCAATTGGAAGTGGTGAATATGATGGTATACCCGGTGGACCCCGTAGTACTGCATATGTCTTTGGACAACAATGGTCCATTTCTATTCAAAACGATCCGGGAACAGGATGGCAGGCATCGGCTACACGGATCACATTCCCCACTGTGATCGGCGGCAATTATTCATTTGATATTTTGTCAAATGATGCCGGTGGCGATGAAGATTTCAATGATCTTATTTTGACTTGTACCACACCGGTAACCATCAACACCTTTATGATTTATGGAAACGTGACCCTATACGGCAGGAGCTGTATTTTTAATCCCTGTCGCAAGTCCCCTTATATTATCGACACACACTACGGATTAGAGAGGGCGATCAAAAACCCTGTAGTGGGCAACTGGATAAAAAAATATTATCCTGAAAGAGTTCCTCCGATCAAAGTTGATCCAAATCCTCCCGACCCTCCCTACTTTAGTCCCATAGTTTTTGACCTGACCGAAGAAGCGATACAGCCAAAAACTTCGCTAAAATATGTCCGCAAGCCATCCTATGAAAAAAAGGAGAATCTAAAAAAAGATGAACCCGATAAACAATTAGAAATTGGCAATTACAATTTGATCGGTTCTCCACAAACTAAAGCGGCCCGACAGAAGATGACAGCAGACAATCTGGTATTGGCAACCGCAATTGACAGATTAATTTTTAACTGTTATACTGATCCGGGTGCAAACTTAACACTGTCATTTGAAGAATATGACCGTACAACAGCCGAGATATCAGGAGGGCCTTATACAGGTGAAGGGAACAGGCGTTTCCTTGGTCATGCGATCACTGATATGAATGGAAATTATATTTTCCGATTCAACTTTGATATGACCACTCCGGGACTGGAAGATCACAGTGATATAGCTCCGGGTGAAGATATAGATACGGTCATTTATCCGGATGTGATCGTTAAAGTGATACAGTTCTCACCTTACCGAATAATATATGAAAGTGCCCCTTTTTACAATGTCCCAAATCGTAAAAGGATCAATCTCTGTCTGCCCGAATCGGTAATACCCGCTCAATTTTCCTGTTTTAATGGCAACCTTATAGGGAGTCTTGGCAATGTTTTTATAGGTGGAAATCAGAATACCACGGGGTCCACATCGTCAGCCGCTTTAACAAGATATGGCCTTAATTATCTTGAACCTTCAGGTGTCATTTCAGTCCGCAATTTTTTTGCAGGATTTAAAGTTGAATGTGCAGCATGGACCGGAAGAGTTGATATTAAAGGTTGCATGTACGATGAGGCAAGACCTTTTAATGAGAATAATATTGTTTGGTACACTTTGGAAATCCGACGTGCAGGTACAGCTCAATGGCATTATATCACCGAGAATTTCAAAGTGCCCAAGAACCACCTGATAGGTACTCCAGGGTATACCGGCAGTGATGTAGGACCATTCTTTCCTAATGCCGGAGGTACGCTCGATGGTAGCGTACCGGCTTATATCAATATCCAACGTGAAGTAAAGTTGGGAAATCTTGATATGGACTGGAGACCGGATAGTATTGGTTGTTACATGCAACTTACTACAAGTCTTTATGATGTTATTAATGGAGTAAGAACACCGGGTACTTTTTATCTCAGGGTAAGAGGTTATAATGGAGCAGGAGTTCATGTGCCAGGTGCTACGGATCTGATTGCTATGTTTATTCATAATAATGGATTTTTTCATAATAATGTGTCGACATACCAATTGACACAGCCTGCTTTCGTACTCCCTACTCCTCCTGACCCTCCAATTCAAGATGCTGGTTGTGGATTATTCAGGCTTCTGAATTCTCAGTTGCATACACCGCTTGTATTTTCTTTTGTGGCGAGCGATCCTTATGGTTTTGTCGATCATTATACGATGAGGATGGATCGGTGTCCGGGAACACCTCTTGATTTAACTAGAGCTACCCTACCAGACCCCACGACAACACCATTCACTATAAACTCACCCGATCCCGGTTATCGATTTCCGGGTGGTGTTAAATCTAATGTTCATAACGATGCTAATCCTTTAGCTTCATGTCCAGGTTATACGGGAACACAAGAGGACTATGCACCCGGACTTGTAACTCTTTGGATCGCGCCACCACCGACTGGAGATGGATGGATCAAAGCCGGAGAATATTTTACGGTCTACTCATTTGTATTGGATGCTCAGCTACGGGTAACAAATGGATATAATAGTGGATTATCACCATATTCTCCTTTATATAGTCAAATAATGATGGAACGAATCAATCCATGACAGGCATCAACATCACCGCATTTATTATTTGCTCATTTGCCTTATGGCGAATTACTCACTTACTGTCAAATGAAGATGGACCTTTTGATGCAGTGATAAAATTCAGAAAGCTGTTCGGGCAGGGTTTCTTCGAAAACCTGCTCGACTGCTTCTACTGTTTAAGTTTATGGACTGCTATTCCGTTTGCTGTTTTGCTCAGTAGAACATGGCTCGAGGGGCTGATAATATGGCTGGCTCTTTCGGGTATTGCATGTTTGCTATTTAAGATCACAAATAAATAAATATGAGCTGTTGCGGAAATAAAAGAAAAGAATGGCTGAATGAAGTAAGCTCTTCAACACTTCACGAGTCAGGCGAAAATAGATCACCTGTTTTTATCATTGATAAGCCTGAAAGGATATTTGAATACCTCGGTAACAATTCCCTGGCGATAAAAGGAGCCGCTTCAGGAAAGCGCTACCATTTCCGGTTTAAAGGTGACAAGGTAAAAGTTGATTATATTGATTCACTGGCAATGATGGCGGAAAGAGATTTAAAAGTTTTGTTCCCGCCGCCAGGCGACGAATAAATCATATAAAAATAAGATTGCGACATTCCTTTTTTGTCTGTATAGGTTTTTTCATGGACCTTTTGTTGTTCTCTGAGCTTATGATTGGATGAATTTAAGTGGCTCTGGTTTTATGATTTACTCAATTGCACAAGCCTTAAAACGCTTAAGGTTTCAGAAAAGAAAAGTATAAAAGAGGGGATAGTCGCCTAAGAGATCCCGTTGACTTTCCCATTATAATTGTCCCGTAAGAATTAGTTTTTGCGCCAAAGTATTTCCATTATTTTGTCGCTCATTGGTCTCGTAGTTCAACTGAATAGAGCATCTGACTACGGATCACCACTCTTAATTGAACAATTAATAAAGGCCTTTTGTTTTTACAACCTCTATAATTCACAGCCTTCAACAAACTTACTGGTAACCTTACTCATCAATGCCCCCAAAATATTTTTATCATTTTTGAGTGCATCTATCAATGCTTTTGGAGGAACAGGGTTATTCCCAGCGGAATCACAGTAGCAAGCTTTAAGGTAAGTCTGCTGTTTTTATTTTAGCCTCCCTGTAACTCACTCATCTCAGGAAATCTTTTATCAACAATTGATAATTCAAACCAACTAATTTAGATACTTGTTCGATTACTACAGTATAAAACACCGCAAACTATTTTTGACAATAAATATCCCAATAACCTGAAAGGGAATAAAAAATATAGGCTGGGGAAGGAATTAAAAACGTTTAAAGCAATTGGATAGCTATTCGGATTGCAGCTTTTAGCCATTATAGCAGCCTCTTTCTTCTACAGTTTATAAATATTTTGATTAGTATTGGAGTTTAAATTTAAAAGCCTGAAATTCGATTGGAGGTAAAAGAATAACGATTATGATTTCTATTAAGGACATTGCGAAAGTTATTGGTGTCTCGCCTTCCTCTGTTTCATTAACGCTAAATGGGAAAGCAAAAGAAAAACGCATTAGCGACGAGCTGGCTAAAAAAATAATAGAAACAGCTCAACAAATGGGATACCATCCCAATAGTGTAGCAGTTGGTTTGCGCACGGGGAAATCAAAAACAATTGGTTTAATTGTAGAAAACATTTCCAACCATTTTTTTAGTTCATTAGCCAAGATAATCGAAGACGAGGCGAGGAAATTTGGATACTATGTTGTTTACTGTAGCACAGAAAACGATACGGGAAAGGGACAGGAAATGATACAAATGTTATATAATCATCAAGTAGATGGCTACCTGATAACTCCCGTACATGGTATGGAGATCGACATTAAAAAGCTTTTAGATAAAAACAGGCCCGTTGTATTAATGGACCGTTATTTTGAAAATTTGTCTGTACCGTATGTAGTAATTGATAATTATTCCGGAATGAAGAGCGGAATGGATTATTTGATAAAGTCAGGATACAAAGAAATTGGGTTTGTAACAGTGGACATTGATTTGCTGCAGATCAAAGAAAGAGAAAGAGGGTACCGGGAGGCTATTGTTCACCATAATCTTAAACTCAGGGAGACAAATATTCTAAAGCTTAGTTACAATAGCTCAAGGGAAGATTTTATAGCATCTATAACAAAGTTTATAAAAAATGGAAAGGGGCTGGAAGCTGTGTTTTTTGCCACGAACTATTTAGGAATTTATGGATTACGATCTATTAAAGACTTGGGACTTACAATTCCAGGTGATATAGCTATGATCTGTTTTGATGACCATGATATTTTTGAATTGCACTCACCCGGGATTACGGTAATCAAACAACCTATCAACGAAATTGCAAAAGAAGCTGTCAATATTTTAATTGGAGAATTGGGCCATACAACAGCTGTCAGTAACTCAGAAGTTATTTTGCAAACAGAGATTATAGTCAGGGCATCCACGTAATTTTTTATCAATCAGCTAAAAATATTTTTGTTTTTAATCAGCCCTTTATATTTTTAGTATATATTGCTAAAACGTTTGAGCATTCTGGTTTTATTAAGCCTGGTAGCAGGTGATGGATATGTTTCTCTTTTTATGCTCTGCATCTTGTGTAGGGAATACTATAATTATGATAACCCTTGTTTTTTGTAGATAAGGACAATGTTACGGCATAGAAATATTTTATTAGCGACCATAAAGCTAATTACCAAAGGAGACATTCTTCATCCTGGAATACTGCTCTCCATACCCTTTTTTAAGTTTTGAAAACAACCCTGACGGCACAAATGTGAAAATAAACTGGTGACCGGAATCTTTTTAAAATAGATCGTACGTGCTGATAATTATTGAAAAAACAAGTTAACGCCATATGCAACAATTAATTCTGCTTCAAACAGTAGGGTTTATAAACACTATTTGCCGACGAAAAAATAAATCCGGAGAAATCTCACCTGCTGGCAATATAAATCGAAGAGGATTTTAAATAAAATGACCAACAAAGATTTTCTTTCCCATGAATAACGATGTTAGTATAGAAATAAAAAAATGATGAATAAAATTTTATTCGTTGCTGTATCAGTTGCGATCTGTCTGAGTTCCCCGGCGCAGATCGTTCAAAAAGTAACAGATCCCGTGGAGTGGATAAATCCGCTGATGGGAACCGATTCAAAGCCTGCTTTATCCAACGGAAATACTTATCCCGCCATTGCTGTGCCCTGGGGAATGAATTACTGGACACCACAAACAGGAAATATGGGTAACGGCTGGACATATACATATACTGCTGATAAAATCAGGGGCTTTAAACAAACACATCAGCCTTCGCCATGGATGAATGATTATGGACAGTTTTCTATCATGCCGGTCACAGGCAAAATACATTTTGGTGAAAATGACAGAGCCAGTTGGTTTTCCCATAAAGCAGAAGTAGCCAGGCCTTATTACTACAGCGTGTACCTTGCCGACCATGATGTAACCACTGAGATTACACCTACAGAAAGGGCTGCCCAGTTTCGTTTTACTTTTCCTTCAGCAGATAGTTCTTTCATTGTGATCGACGCTTTTGATAAAGGGTCTTACGTAAAGATTATTCCAGGACAAAAAAAGATCATTGGTTACACTACACGAAACAGCGGTGGAGTACCCCAAAACTTCAAAAACTATTTTGTTATTTATATCGATAAGCCTTTTATAATAACGAGTAGTTGGAAAGACAGTGTATTGGTCAACGGGTTGTTGGAAGTTACTGCCGGTCATGCCGGCGCTGTCGTTGGTTTCAAAACTGTAAAGGGAGAAAAAATAAATCTAAAAGTAGCTTCGTCTTTTATCAGTTATGAGCAGGCGGAAATTAACTTGACCAGGGAAATAGGGAACGATGCTTTTAATGTTACTAAAGAAAAAGCAAAAGCCGCCTGGAATAAACAATTAAGTAAAATCCTTGTTGAAGGTGGAACTATAGACCAGGTAAGAACTTTTTATTCCTGTCTTTACCGCACACTTCAATTTCCGCAGAAACATTATGAAATTGACCAATCAGGTAAGATAGTGCATTACAGTCCTTATAACGGACAACTTCTTCCCGGGTATATGTTTGCAGGCACCGGTTTTTGGGACACCTTCCGGGCCTTGTATCCTTTCCTCAATTTTATGTATCCTTCTATCAATAAAGAAATGCAGGAAGGATTAATAAACGATTATAAAGAAGGTGGGTTTTTACCGGAATGGTCCAGCCCTGGTTTTAGAAACATCATGGTGGGTAACAACTCAGCTTCGGTTGTGGCTGATGCTTATATCAAGGGATTAAGAGGTTACGATATAAACATGCTGTATGAAGCGCTGAAACATGGCGCTGACAACGAAGGACCAATAACTGCGTTGGGTAGAAAGGGTGTAAAGTATTACAACGAATTGGGGTACGTGCCTTACAATGTAAACATTAAGGAAAGCGCTGCCCGCACGTTGGAGTATGCGTATGATGATTTTGCCATTTATCAACTGGCGAAAGCTTTAAAACGTCCGCAGGCAGAAATTGATCTGTATGCCCGGCATTGTCAAAACTATCGTAACCTGTTCGACACTGAAACTAAACTAATGCGTGGTAGAAATGACAGTGGTAGTTTCCAATCACCTTTCAATCCATTTAAATGGGGCGATGCTTTTACCGAAGGTAATAGCTGGCATTACTCATGGAGCGTATTTCATGACATTGAAGGATTGAAAAATTTGATGGGTGGCAATGAAATGTTTGTACGAATGCTGGACTCAGTATTTGCTATGCCGCCCTATTTTGATGAAAGCTACTATCGGGGTGTGATCCATGAAATAAGAGAAATGCGGATCATGAACATGGGACAATATGCGCATGGCAACCAACCTATCCAGCACATGATCTACCTGTATAATTATGCAGGTGAACCCTGGAAGACGCAGTACTGGATACGTGAAGTTATAAACAGGCTTTACAAACCAACACCGGATGGCTATTGCGGCGATGAGGATAATGGACAAACTTCTGCATGGTATGTATTCTCAGCGATGGGATTTTACCCTGTTTGTCCCGCTACTGATCAGTATGTACTGGGCACTCCTTTATTTAAAAAAATAACTATTACAATGGAGAATGGAAAAAAGCTGGAGATCATTGCTTCAAACAATAGTGCTGAAAATAAATATATTCAAACCTTACGTGTTAATGGTAAACCATACGAAAAAAACTTCTTAGTTCATTCCGAACTGCAGAAGGGCGGGGTGCTAGATTTTATCATGAGAGCTGAACCCAACAAAAATAGGGGCACCAAACAAAACGCTTATCCGTATTCTTTTTCAACTGAAAGTTCATCCCGGTTAACAAAAATTAATCAAGTGTTCTTAAAGGAAAAAATGTAATTGGTTCAATATATCCAGGAATTAAATAAATAATTAGTTATGTCTATAGTATTGGGTGTTGATATTGGTGGTTCACATATAACTGCGGCATTAGTAGATCTTAACTTCCGGTCTGTGGTGGCCGGTTCCAACAAAAGAAGACTGGTCAATTCACAAGCTTCTGTTGAAGAAATTATTCATGACTGGTGTGATGTAATGAGTAGCGCATTAAATGCCGGGCCAGATGTTTTGCAAAGAATTGGCATTGCTATGCCGGGCCCTTTCAATTATGAAGAAGGTATTTCATTGATAAAAGACCAGGACAAATTCAAAGCGCTTTATAATATGAATATCAAAAATATCCTGGCAGAACGGCTGGCTATAAAAGCAGAATATATCCACTTTATGAATGATGCCGTTTGTTTTTTACAGGGTGAGGTTTTTGGTGGCGCTGCCAGGGAATTTGACCAGGTGCTGGGTATCACATTGGGAACAGGGCTTGGATCAGCAACCTATAAAGAAGAAATTGCTGTTGACGCAGATTTATGGAAGTCTCCGTTTAAAGATGGTATAGCTGAAGATTATCTCTCCACGAGATGGTTTGTCAACCGTTATCAGGAACTGGGCGGAAAATTGTTCTCAGGTGTTAAGGAAATGATTGAGAAAGATGGTTCTTCTTTACTTGTGAAAAAACTATTTGATGAGTTTAGTGAAAACCTTACACAGTTTCTTCTTCCACAAATAGAAAAATACAAATCAGAAGCTGTTGTGTTGGGTGGAAATATATCCAATGCATTTCCATTGTTCGAGCCGGCACTGCAAACGAATTTTCGGGCCAGTAATGTTGATGTTGAAATAAAAAAAGCACAACTTAGCGAAGATGCTTTATTGATTGGGGCTGCCAGTTGCTGGAAGAAGGTTAACAGGCAAACAATTGCAAAGCAGGAATCGAAAATCAGCCGGGCATAAAAGCTAACGTGAACAACAACGATTGTATACAGTACAGATTCGGGTAATTTTTATTCATAAACAATAGATAAAGAAAATTCTAATTTTGAATAAATCGATTTCAAAAAGCAGAACTCTGCACAAGACAAGACAAAATAAAATATCCTTAGCAGGTATTGTTTCCATTTCTTCTATATTAAAAATCAGATTAACCATACAATTACTGGTTGCTATATGAAAAGAAGCACATTTCTCCGGCAGTCCGCTGTTATTTCAGGCGGCATTCTTTTAACAAAAGATGTTTTGGGTTCTTCTTCCCACGATTTTCCGGAGGTTCGTGTGCCACCGGCTCAGCGAAAATTTACCAGCGAAGCCGTGGAAAAAGCAATTATCCAATTCAAATCGAAAGCGAAGAATAAAGAATTGGGATGGCTGTTTGAGAACTGTTTCCCTAATACATTAGATACTACCGTTGATTTTGAGATCATTGATGGACGACCCGATACGTATGTCATTACCGGGGATATTGATGCCATGTGGTTGCGGGATAGCACTGCCCAGGTATGGCCCTATTTATGGTTGATTAAAGAAGATGATAAACTGAAGCAATTGGTAGCCGGCGTCATCAGCAGGCAAGCAAAAAACATTTTGCTGGACCCCTATGCCAATGCATTTTATAAGGATACAACGAAAGAAAGTCACTGGAAGAGCGATCTTACTGATATGAAGCCGGGCATTCATGAACGCAAGTGGGAAATTGATTCATTGTGTTACCCGATCCGGTTGAGTTATCATTACTGGAAAATAACCGGTGATAAAACTCCGTTTGATAAACAGTGGAAAGAAGCGATGCTGCTGATTATAAAAACATTTAAAGAACAACAGCGCAAAAAAGATAAAGGCCCCTACAAATTTCAACGAAAAACAAGTTGGGCAACGGATGGAGTTCCGCTGGGTGGTTATGGATATCCGGCCAAACCTGTAGGACTGATCTACTCCATGTTCCGTCCCAGTGATGACGCTACCATTTATCCATTTTTAATCCCTTCGAATTTTTTTGCAGTGGTGAGCTTACGGCAGGCTGGTGAAATGCTGCAAGCTATTCATTCTGATGCGGCTTCAGCAGCCAATGAATGTCATGCCATGGCAAAAGAAGTGGAAACAGCTCTTCAGCAATATGCAATCACAACACATCCTAAATTCGGAAAGGTGTATGCGTATGAAATAAATGGTTTTGGAAGTTATAATTTAATGGATGATGCCAACGTGCCCAGTCTTTTATCACTTCCCTACCTGGGAGCGTTAAAAAATACCGACCCGGTGTATATGAATACAAGAGCGTTATTGCTAAGTGAATATAATCCTTTCTTTTTTAAAGGAAAGGCTGGGGAAGGCATTGGTGGTCCGCATGCCGGCACTGATCTGATATGGCCTTTAAGCATTATTATCAGGGCATTGACCAGTAATGATGATAACGAAATCAGGAAATGCATTGGCATTTTGCAACAATCACATGCTGGCACGGGCTTCATGCACGAAACATTTCATAAAGATGATGTAACAAAATTCACCCGCAAGTGGTTTGCCTGGGCTAATACTATTTTCGGGGAATTGCTGCATAAAACTTTTGAATATAAGCCGTATTTATTGGTATGATCCTGTTTTTATTTTAATGATTGCGGATGAAAATAAATAGCACATTAATTCTCCGGTTGCAATCATCTTGTATGTCCACAAAAAAATAGTTATCGTACAGATTAGAATGAGTTCATGCAGAACATTTATAATTAAAGAATAACAGTATGAAAAAACTTTTCCCGATTCTACTTTTAACCTGCTCTTTCAATTATGGCTGGGCTCAATTGCAAAAAGCTCCTGCTTATCCCCTGATTACTCACGATCCTTATTTCAGTATCTGGTCAACAACCGATAACCTGGCAGCTTCTCCTACCAGGCACTGGACAGGCGCTGATCAACCGTTGATGGGAATAGTAAAGGTGGATGGAAAATTTTATCGCTTTATGGGTGATAAAAATATTGTGTACAATACGATTCTTGCCGCATCCGACGAAAAAAATTATGCAACAAAATATACAGAAGAACAACCTGCAGAAGGATGGGTGCAAAATAATTTTAATGATGCTGCATGGAAAGATGGCGTGGCGCCATTTGGCAGTAGTGCATCAAAAGCAAAAACAAGATGGGTAACAAAAGATTTATGGGTACGAAGAACCTTTTCACTCAATATCCAAAATTTTAAAAACCTGTACCTGAAACTTCATCACGATGATAATGTCCAGGTCTATATCAACGGGCATGAAGTATACACTGTAAATGGGTTTACAAAAAAGTTTATTTATATCCCCCTGGCTGATGCTGCTAACATATTAAAACAGGGCGATAATGTTTTAGCTATACATGTAGCCAACACAGCCGGGGGTGCCTGGCTCGATGCAGGCCTTGTTCAGGAACCGGAAGAAACTACTGAAGCGAATATAGAATTGGCTACACAAAAAAATGTAAAGGTTTCGGCTACTCAAACAGCCTACCAATTCAGTAGCGGAGGTGTTGATCTGAACCTTACATTTACTTCACCACTTTTATTGAATGACCTTGATTTGGTTTCCCGCCCCGTTTCTTACATTACCTGTAATGTAAAAGCAAATGATGGAAAAACACATGCGGTGCAGGTGTACTTTGGCGCCTCTACCAATATGGCAGTAAACATTCCTGCGCAGGAAGTAACAACACAAAAATACACATACGAAAATTTGTCTGTATTAAAGGCGGGTACAAAAGAACAACCTGTTCTGCAAAAAAAAGGTGATGACCTGCGTATTGACTGGGGTTATATGTACATAGCGGTTCCATCCGTTTACAAAACTCAACAATACATTACAACTGCAGGAGACGCCACGGCTTCTTTTCAAAAAAACAATCCTGCTTCTACGGCAAACGCTGGCAAGAATTTAATGTTAAACACCATTCTCTCGTTTGAAAAAACCGGGAATACAGCCAAAGAGCAAACTATTATGGTAGGCTATGATGACCTGTATGCGATTCAATATTTTAACCAGGATTTAAAAGCGTGGTGGAAGAGTGATCCCTCACAAACTATCGAAAAGCAATTGGTAAAAGCATATGCCGGTTATACTAAAATTCTGCAACGCTGTAAAGCATTTAACAGTCAACTGCACGCAGATGCAGTAGCTGCTGGTGGAGAAGAATATGCGCAGCTTTGCGAACTCGCCTACAGGCAGAGTATCGCTGCACATAAACTGCTGAAAAGTCCGGAAGGAGAGATATTATTTTTTTCCAAAGAAAATTTTAGCAATGGTTGTATTAATACGGTAGATGTGACCTATCCATCAGCGCCTTTGTTTTTACTGTACAATCCTGATCTGTTAAAAGGAATGCTCAATGGTATTTTCTATTACAGTGAGAGTGGAAAATATACAAAACCATTTGCAGCACATGACCTGGGCACTTATCCGCTTGCCAATGGGCAGGTATACGGAGAAGCGATGCCGGTAGAAGAAAGCGGTAATATGCTTATTCTTACAGCTGCCATTGCCAGGACAGAAGGGAATGCGAACTATGCTAAAAAACATTGGCAAATGCTTACTACCTGGGCAGATTATTTATTGAAAAATGGTTTTGATCCGGCCAATCAATTATGTACAGATGACTTTGCAGGCCACCTGGCCCGCAATGCCAACCTTTCAGTAAAAGCTATAATGGGCATTGCCGGTTATGCCATGCTTGCCGAAAAACTGGGATATAAAGAGGTGGCAAAAAAATATCGCGACAGCGCACAAGCGATGGCGCCGCGATGGATGCAGTTAGCTAATGATGGTGATCATTATACACTGGCCTTTGAAAATAAGAATACATGGAGCCAGAAATATAACCTGGTATGGGATAAAATTTTGGGGCTGCACATATTCCCAAAAGAAGTATTTGAGAAAGAGGTGAAATATTATCTCACGAAACAAAATCGGTTTGGCTTGCCTTTAGATAGCAGGCGCACATATACAAAATCAGATTGGATCTTGTGGACAGGGACCCTGGCAGATAGCAAAGATGATTTTGAAAAATTTGTTCATCCCTTATACCAGTTTGTTACGCAAACGCCAACCCGTGTTCCTTTAAGTGATTGGCACGAAACTACCGATGGAAAACAAGTGGGTTTCCAGGCAAGAAGTGTAGTAGGGGGTTATTTTATCAGGCTACTGGATAAGAGTAATAAAGTCGTATCAAAAAAGTAACACGAAAAATGACGGTAGAAGTTTTATATCACTGCATTACTTAGTTTTCCTTTTGCAGCAAGTATCCACTTATGAACCACTCTCATCTTTAAACCTGGGGCCGGACCTATGGGAAGTGCCGGGTGAGAATTTCGGTATTCCGGTTGTCCTATACCGATGAATGAGCCCGATCAAAAAAATAGTTGTGTAATCCTGGTGGAAAAGTTTCTTGATATCGTAAAATAATTTTTTTTTTTCAGCAAGCCGATCTATATTTAGCATGTTGCTTAGCTCAAACGTTTTAGCATTATTTTTCCAGGTTAAGTCGTTTGCTGATTGAATAATACCTTAAAACTGCTGCATATGAAAAAAACTAACTACTCACCATCGCCATTATTCTTGTTACCTGTTACTTTATTTAAACCTGCCGGATAGTTAGTATACATAATACAGACTATCATAAAAAATACTCTTTCCGTTTTTGTAGCAGGCCTTAATCTTCATGAAATTCAAATTCTTTATCGCTATGGATTCGTCCCTATGATTTGCTAATAACAAATACAAGTCTGGGGAAAGAATAAGGTTATGATGAATGAATAGAAGTGTAGTATAAAAACAAAAAAGAAAATGGGTGACTCATCAAAGTAATGTTGATAACAACTCAGGAAGCCAACTATAAAACTAAAACACAGTAAATGAAAAAATGGATTTTTTTGCTTTCATTCGTTTCTTATGGATTTGTTTATGCACAAACCTCGTCAGAAAGTAAAGGGAAAAAAGAAGAGCAATCTTTATTTGATGGTAAAACCCTGGATGGATGGAGAAAGGCATCAAAGGACACCAGTCCCGACCAGGCCTGGATCGCAGAAGAAGGTGTATTAACCTTCGATCCTTCAAAAGGTCATGGAGGAGATATTATTTCCCGCAAGACTTTTAAGGATTTTGATCTTTCGCTTCAGTTTAAAGTTTCGGAAGGAGGTAATAGCGGTATCAAATACTTCCTTATACCTAATACTTCTCTTGGTTGTGAATACCAGATTATAGATGACAGCCGCCATGCAGATGCATCACTTGGTATTAATGGTAACCGCAAAACCGCATCGTTATATGACGTGTTCCCGGCAGATCCTAACAAGAAATACAAACCTGCAGGAGAATGGAATACAGTTCGCATTGTTGCGCAGGGGCAGCATGTGGAGCATTGGTTAAATGGATCTAAAGTGCTGGAATACGAAAGAGGAAGTGAACCTTTCAAACAAGCTATCGCTCAAAGCAAATTCAAAACTACCAAAGGATTTGCTGAAGCAACAACAACATCCATTTTATTACAGGCGCATGGCGATAAGGTTTCGTTCCGTAACATAAAAATAAAAGAACTCTAATCTATAAACATTCATAAATGCAAGACTCAAGAAGAAAGTTTATTAAAAACGTTTCACTGGGCACAGCTGCCCTGGCTATCAGTAAGACAGGCTTTGGTTTTTCCGCAAAAAGTTATAAACGAATTATCGGTGCCAACGACAGAATAAGAATGGCAGTGATCGGATCTAACGGACGCGGTGCAGGTATGGCTGCTACTTTTGCCAAACAAGACAATACAGATGTTATATACGTTTGTGATGTAGATGAAAAAGCAAGAGAGAAAGGTATTAACGCTGTTAAAAAAACGGGTAAAGATGCTCCAAAAGGTGAAAATGATTTCAGGAAGGTTTTATTGGATAAGGATGTAGATGCAACCTATATTGCTACTCCTGATCACTGGCATGCTCCCGCAACAATTTTATGCTGTGTCGCTGGCAAGCATGTATACGTAGAAAAACCTTTATCACACAATCCACATGAAGGTGAATTAGCCATAGCCGCAGCAAGAAAATACAACAGGGTTGTTCAAATGGGTGCTCAGCGGAGATCATGGACACTGCTTACAGAAGGAATAGAACAATTGAAAAGTGGCGCTATTGGAAAAATTCATCTCGCTAAATGTTGGTATACCAATAATCGAAAATCTATCGGGGTTGGAAAAAAAGTAGCTGTCCCTGCCGGTCTTGATTATGATCTATGGCAAGGGCCCGCACCACGGATGCCGTACCAGGATAACCTTATTCATTATAACTGGCATTGGTTCTGGCATTGGGGTACCGGGGAAGCATTAAACAATGGCACGCATGAAATTGATGTAGCCAGGTGGGGATTAGGAATTGATTATCCACTTCGTGTTAACTCTACAGGCGGAAGATATTATTTTAAAAACGATGACTGGCAAACACCGGATACCCAACTAATAACTTTTGATTGTCCTGAAGCTACCATAATATGGGAGGGACGTAGCTGTAATTCGCAGCGAGTAGAAGGTACCGATCGCGGCGTTTTATTTTATGGAGAAACCGGCGTTTTATCTACCGGTCATAATGGTTACACCATTTGGGATGATAAAGGGAAAATAACAAAGGAAGTAAAATCAAACGCAGTGATGGATGGCCGGAATACTTCCAGTCCGAATGAAAGCCTGGATGGCGTACATGTGGCTAACTTCCTCGACTGCATCCGCCTTAGCAAACTGCCTAATGCAGATGTAGCGATTGGCTATAAGAGCACACTTTGGATGCAATTAGGAAACATTGCACAACGTGTTGGTCATACCCTGAATATTGATCAATCAAATGGTCATGTTTTAGGTGATAAGAAGGCAATGGAACTTTGGGGAAGAAAGTATCAGCCGGGATGGGAACCCAAAGTTTAAGTTGCATGTACCTTTTGTTTTTATAATTTGTATATATATTTATTCTTGTTCTTGTTTTTTATCGGGATCTGTAAAATAATTTCTTAGCACTTTACCAATAGAAATTATTTTACAGGTTCATAGAATTGCTGACTAAAACGACTGCTTATATGAAAAATTTTAAACCGCAAAGTTTATCTTCGGGTAATGCTGCAGCGCACAGGCTACACCAATTGCGATTCCTTCTCTTCTCATCATTTCTCTTACTGTTCGGGTTAACTACTATTACCGCTTATAGCCAGATGGAAACTATTGATCAAGGTACGGCTACCGTAAAAGATACGTTGAAAGCTGGCCTGGAAAATATCAACATCTACAATGGCCAGCAGAAAAAGCAACGGGTTACAGGGTCCTATTCGCAGATTTATGGAGCGACTATAGAAAATAATCCTGTTGTCAATAATCGCAATAAAATGCAGGGATTATTATCCGGTCTGATTGTGAGCCAGAATAATGGAGAACCCGGCGATGAATCAGCCTCGCTGTGGATGCGTGGCAAACGTACATTCCGGAATAACGAACCGATCATACTGGTTGATGGATTTGAACGCAGCATGGATTTGCTGGATCCGAATGAAATAGAAACTATTACAGTAATGAAAGATGCTGCTGCCACTGCTCAATATGGATTACGTGGTGGCAATGGGATTATACAGGTAACAACAAAACGTGGCAGGGAAGGAAAGATACAGATCAACTTCAATGCCCGGGCAGGATTAAAATCGCCTACTACTACGCCAAGCTTTACCAATTCTTTCGAATATGCTACCCTTTATAATGAAGCGCTGGTTAATGATGGGGGAGCACCAAAATATTCTGCAACGGATTTGGACAAGTATCAAAAAGCTTCACAGGGAATTTATGATACCGGGTTGGATCCCTATTTATACCCCAATATTAACTGGTACGAAAAATACACGAAGCCATACACCTGGCAACAGCGGTATAGTTTAAGTGTGGGTGGAGGAAATAAAAATGCAAGGTATTTTATATCCGGGGGCTATACGAACAACAGTGGTTTATATAAAGTAGATAAATCCATCAATTCGTATAATACAAATACACAGGCGGAACTAATCACATTAAGATCAAATGTAGACGTGAGTGTGAATAAACGCTTTACAATGACGATCGATGTTTCAGGCCGGCAGGAAGAGCGGAATTACCCCGGTTCAAGAACAGATGCTTCTTTACGGTTATTCCGGGCTTTGTATAAAACACCACCAAATGCATTTCCGGTTCTTACTCCTGATGGGCAATTAGCAGGCACCAAAGACTATATGGACAATCCATACGGCCTGTTGAATTTCCAGGGATATTCATTGTATTATATCAGAAGTATGGCAGCAACGTTCAGGGCAAAACATGACCTGGACTTTATTACAAAAGGGTTAACGGCGAGTGTGAATGTTTCTTTTGATAGTTGGTATGACCAGGTGACCAACAGGAACAAGAGTTTTAAAGTGTATGATCTTCGCCAGCCTGATGGAACTGTAAAGTATCTTCCTTCGGGCAAAATTAAATATGTGGAAACCGGCTCCAATACACAGATCAATTCCAGTGCAAGTTATTTAACCACACGCCGGATATTCAATGCAGAGATGGCATTGAATTATGACAGGGACTTCGGTCCACATTCCATTAGCGCATTGGCTACATTTAACCGTCGGATAATTTCCCAGGAAGATAACGGAAATATTTCCCGCAGGTATATTGGTACAAACGGAAGAGCTTCCTATGCATTCAGGGACCGATACCTTGCCGAATTTAATTATGCGTTCCAGGGATCAGAACAATTTTTACCCGGAAATAAATTTGGCTTTTTCTATGCTCTTTCAGCAGGCTGGGTAGTATCCGAAGAAAAATTCCTTAAAGGAAATAATTGGATAAGCTTTCTTAAACTTCGCGGTTCATACGGATTAACTGGCAACGATGATATAGGTGGTTATTTCTTATGGTACCAGAAATACAGCAGCTCTGGCGGACCCAACTTTGGTTATACCTCTATCGGCTACACCGGATGGAATGAAAATGCATTTGCCTTGAATAATGTTACGTATGAAAAAGTGAAAAAAACCAATCTTGGTCTTGATGCAGCTTTCCTGAAAAATAAGATCAACCTTGCCTTTGATTATTTCTATGAAAAGAATTCAGACATCATGCTTCAGCCGGCTCTCCCTTTCATCATGGGTATACGCTTCCCGGATTTCCCTGTTGGTGTAGTAGAGAACAAAGGCTTTGATATGTCATTAGGCTATTCAGATAATATTGGTAAGCTGGGATTTTCAATAACTGGCGTTATTACAAATGCTAAGAACACTGTTCTCAATAAAGGTGAAGAAAAACAGCGTTATGATTATCAAACCCGCACGGGTCGTTCATTGAGTGCTCTATTTGGGTTAGAGGCGTTAGGACTTTTTAAAGACCAGGCTGAAATAAATGCAAGCCCTGTACAAACTTTCGGACCAACAAGACCTGGTGATATAAAGTTTAAAGATCAGAATGGCGATAATGTGATCAATTCATTTGATGAAACATACCTCGGGGAAAATGCTGATCCTACATTACAATATGGAGGAAAACTGGGGCTTACATTTGGAGGATTTGATTTCAATATTTTATTTACAGGTCAGCACGGCGGAATGCAGGCGCTTACGGGAGAATCTATTTGGGAATTTCATGATAACGGAACGGTGAGAACACATCATCTTGCCCGGTTTAATCCTGCAGACCCGACTTCATGGGCTACTGCAACTTATCCCCGTTTATCTTTAAACAATAAGGCCAATAATCAGAAAACCTCAACGTACTGGATGCGTGATGCATCTATGGTAAGACTTAAAACGGCAGAATTGGGATTCACTTTGCCTTCGAAGTGGGTTTCAAAAATAACCATGCAAAAAATAAGGGTATACTTTAATGGATATAACCTTCATACATGGTCCTCTACCGACCTTATTGATATAGAAGCACGGTCAAGTCATTATGTAGTATATCCTATTCAACGCATTTTTAACGCTGGCATTAACGTAACTTTTTAACCTCGTTTACAATGAGAAAGATACTTTCATTTATTATCCTGACTTCTACTATAACAGGAATACTATTCAGTTGTAAAAAAGACTTAAACATAGTCCCGATCGAATTTAAATCGGCGGAAGATGTTTTTACAGATAGTGCACGAGCAGAATATTTTATCAATAATGCATATACAGATATGCCTGCAGATGTTGGTAACAGTTTTAGTCGCATGGATGGCGCTGCTATGCTGGCTTCAGCTTGTGATGAAGCGATGCACATTACAACAAACAAAACCAAACCTTCCGCTCCGCAACGCATGAGCTCCGGAAACTGGGATCCTTCAAACATGCGGTATTATAATGCGAGTGATGGTGCAGGAGAAATTGGTTCCTGGCTGAAATGGGGCGGATACCACGGAAACAGAAAAGCAAATACAGCGCTGACAAATATGGATATGCTTCCTACCACCACAACGCTCCGGTGGAGACAAAGAATGAAAGGAGAAGCGCTTTTTATCAGGGCAATGCATCACTGGTTCCTTTTTCAAAAATGGGGTGGAATACCTATTGTAGATAAATCATTCCAGGCCAGTGATGATGTACTGGTTCCAAGAAATTCTGTTAAAAGCGTTGTTGATTTTATTGTAAGATCATGTGACGAAGCCATTGCACTTCTTCCCACGCAGCCTTATACAGCTCCTCATGAAATCGGCCGTGCTGATATTGGTAGCTGCATGGCACTGAAATCGAGAGTGCTGTTATATGCAGCAAGTCCTCTTTATAACCAGGCAGGAGGAGATAGCCTTTTATCTTATGGTAATTTCGATGCTAATCGTTGGAAGCTTGCAGCAAAGGCTAGCCAGGATGTTGTAGACCTGGGTTGGTATCAGCTTTACCAGCCATCAACAAATGGTCAGAAAAATTACCAGGAGTTGTTTTATGCATGGGGGCCAGGTAATACTAACAGGGAATATATTTTTGCCAAGTTAAGAGGTACCAACCGGGACACAGAGAATGATAATTTCCCATCTGGATTTACCAATGCAAAAGGTGGAACCTGTCCTTCGCAGGACCTGGTAGATGCTTATGAAATGTTTGATGGCGGCCTCTTTAGCTGGAGCAATCCAACGCAGGCAGCAACTCCATACCTGAAAAGAGATCCACGCTTCTACGCCAGCATCATTTATAACGGTGCTGTGTATGCCAAGTTTGCCAACAAGACAAATTATACGTTTGAAACGTTTGAAGGAGGTGCCAATGCACAAGGCCTGGCAAAATCAGAAACTTCTTATTACCTGATGAAGTTTATGGATTATGCCAACGTTAATCCTGCGTCGAATAGCGGTGGCACTTATCATAACTGGCCATACTTCCGGTATGCAGAAATTTTGCTGAATCTTGCCGAAGCAGCTAATGAATTTGGAGGCCCCAGTTATGTTGTAGATGGTGCAAAGACTCCTCTTACACCGGTTCAGGCTATAAACCTGGTGAGAGCACGAGCAGGTATGCCCGATGTTCAGACTACTCTTACAAAAAGAGGACTTTCTTTAACACAGGCAACCTTACGTGACCTCATTCGTAATGAACGTCGTATAGAACTTGCTTTTGAAGAGCACCGCTATTATGATGTGCGTCGCTGGAAAATCATTGAACAGTTGCCTCAATTTATTCGCGGGTGTACGATTATAAAAAACACGAACGGAACCTTTACCTATGACCCCAATAAGGTGGCTGAAACAAAAGTTTTTGCGAGCAAGCATTATTTCTATCCTATTCCGCAAACAGAAGTCAACCGCAATCCTAATATGAAACAAAACCCGAATTGGTAAACGTATATAAATTTTGAAGAATGAAAAAATTTCTATTCTTTCTCCTCCTTTTTAGTGCATCTGTTTCCGGACTGTTTGCACAAGGCAGACGCATTACGGGCAAGGTAGCGAGCTCTGATGGACACCCGATATCCGGCGTTAATGTTGTTGAAAAGGGAACTGCTAATGGGGTAGTCACCGACGACAAAGGAAATTTCAATATTGTGTTATCGGGCAAAAGTAATGTGCTGGAAGTTTCCTATGTCGGTTATGAAACGGAGCAAGTAACAATCAATAACCTGTCAACAATCGGCGTAGTATTAAAAACTACAGTCGGCAAATTGGAAGACGTAGTGGTTGTTGGATATGGAACGCAGAAAAAAGTAAGCGTAGTGGGTGCTATTTCACAGGTAACGCCTACCGAATTGCAGCAGTCATCCACGCCAAACCTGTCTAACTCGCTTGCAGGAAGGGTATCAGGTGTTATAACAATTATGGGTAGCGGAAAACCCGGAAGTGATAATGCACAGATATTTATCCGTGGTATGGCCACCACAAATAATACCTCACCGTTAGTATTGGTAGATGGTATTGAACGTAACTGGCAGCAGATTGACCCGGTTGATATTGAATCTTTTTCAGTATTAAAGGATGCTTCGGCCACGGCTGTATATGGTGTAAGAGGTGCTAATGGCGTAATTCTTATTACTACGAAAAGAGGAATTAAAGGAAGGCCGGTGTTAAGCATGTCAACACAAACTGCGATTCAACAACCTATTCGCAAACCAAAATATCTTCGCTCTTACGATTTTGCAGTACTTACGAACGAAGCATTGCGCAATGATGGTAAACCGGAAGAATATTCCAGTGCTGACCTGGAACATTATAGAACACATGATTCCCCTTATACACATCCTGACAATGATTATTATAATGACTTCCTGAAAAAAGCATCCTTACAACAACTAAGCAATATTAGTGTAAGGGGTGGGGGCGATGTAATGGGATATTTTGTTTCTGCTAACTATATGCACCAGGAAGGATTGTATAAGGATTTCCCCAATTCAAGATATACTACAAATACTAATTATAACAGGGTCAACTTTCGTTCGAACCTTGATTTTTATGTATCAAAGACATTGCAATTGAGTGTTGATCTTAACGGCAGGCTTGAAGTAAGAAAACAACCCAATTTCGATCTGGATTTATTTGATAAAATCAGGAGGCTTCCCCCCAATTTTCAATCTTATATAAACCCGAATGGTACAATGGGTGGTCGTTCAGATGAAAGCCGCCTGGCACCTTATGCACTGATCTCGAGTTTTGGAAACAGGGAAAGAAATACAAACGTGCTGGAAGGTGCATTTAAGGCGAACAAAAATCTTGGTCTTATAGTAAAAGGATTATCCTTCCGCACCCTGATTGGATTTAATAGTTCTTATGAATCAAGGAGAGATATAGTAGAGAAGCCTGAGTTGTGGGAGTACGATCGTTTCGGGAATTACCTGCTGAATAAAACGGCAACAGAAACTTCCATCTCAACAGGCAAAGGTCCCGCCGCAAGAAGAATTTCATTTGAAGGTGCATTAAACTATACCCGCACATTTGGCGACCATGCTATTACGGGAATGGCTTTATACCAGCAGAACCAATATTGGTATGAGGGAAATGTTCCGACAGGTTATTTGGGATGGGTAGGAAGAGGTACTTATGCTTATAAAACCCGTTATCTCTTTGAAGTGAATGCAGGATATAATGGTTCAATGCAATTTGCAAAAGGACATAGATATGGTTTTTTCCCTGCTGTTTCTGCAGGATGGATCGCATCTGAGGAAGGGTTCTGGAAAAAGAGCGTCAGCTTTATTGACTTCTTCAAACTTCGTGGCTCTTACGGTGAAATAGGTAATGATAAAATAGGCAACTTCAGCTATCTCTATCAACAACGTTACTATTACGCTCCCGATGAAGATGGATGGAAATATTATTGGGGAGAAACACCGAGTGGTGCAGAAAGGGGAATTATGGAAGGTCAGCCAGGTAATCCCAATGTAAGTTGGGAAAGGGCTAAGAAAGCCAACATTGGTTTTGACGCCAAGATGTTCGACAGAAAATTATCTGCCACCGTAGATTTCTTTTATGAAAGACGGATTGATATTCTTGCCATTCCCTATTCGGTTCCATTGGTTTTGGGGATGAACAATCCACAGGGTTCTGAAAGAAAAGACCATCAGGGATTGCCACCCGAAAACATCGGAAGAGTAACAAACCGTGGTATAGATATGGAGCTGGGCTATACAGATAACGTGGGCAAGGTTAATTACTTTATCAAAGGTAATTTCACCTACGCACATAATGTGATCAATAGAATAGATGAGGAAGGAAAAAAATATGAATGGCAAAAAATTGAAGGTAAGTCCATTGGTCAGCACTTTGGTCTCACAGATATAGGGCTGTATTCATTTAACGACTTTGAACACGATGCTAATGGGAACCTGAAGCTAGATGCAGGATTTCCTATTCTGGCAAAAGGACTTCCTGTTCCTACGTTCGGCGTAGTATTTCCCGGTGATGCTAAATATAAAGACCTGAATGGTGATGGATTTATTGATAGTTACGACGTAGGGGCTATCGGAAAAGGATCAGTGCCTCAATACAGTTATGGCATTTACCTGGGGGCGAGTTACAAAAACCTGGAGTTGACTGCCCTTGTTCAGGGTGCTGGTGGCGCTGATATTTATTTTAAAGAAGATGCGGCATGGGAATTCTTTGCATTGGGAAAAGTAATGCAGCAACACCTTGGCAGGTATAATCCGAATGATCCTTCGTCATGGGATCACGCCACTTATCCACGTCTCCATCCCGGAGAAAATACAAACAATCACCAGAAAACAACACGATGGTTATTTTCCAGGAACTATACACGTTTAAAAAATGTGGAGTTGGGTTATCGGCTTCCCAAGAGCTTACTTTCACGTATCAACATGTCAGGTACAAGAATCTTTATTAATGGTACTAACCTGCTAACATCTGATAAAATGAACAACTGGGATCCGGAATCTGGCAGTGAAGTGGGTAATGACTATCCTCAGTTAAGAACATGGAATATTGGTATTAACGTAACCTTTTAATTTTATAAAAACTACGTCGTGAAAAAATTAATCTATATTTCTTTTATAATCTTTTCAGCAAGCATCCTTTTTTCATGTACTAAGGATGGATCGAGCTTGTTAGATAAAGGTGATGTAGGAGATCTTACTGCAGATGTAGTATTCGCCAGTGCGAAGTACACAAAAGAGTTTTTAACCGATATCTATCGCCGTCTGCCTTATGGCTGGGATGATAACGTATATCTTGATGCAGCAACAGATGACGGTGAATCACGGCCAGGCTGGGGCTGGGT
>DASVOE010000125.1:0-16865 GCA_036383515.1 Chitinophagaceae bacterium
CTTGTAAGATTGAATTCAAAACCTTTGGAAGGAACTATCGGGTCATTACTTTTTTTGAACTGGTAACCGGCACCTGCCGTTACAAAATATTTTTGATCAAACGATGCGGGGGGAGTTCCTGAAATATCCTTTGCGATAAAACGATCTTCTTCATTTACCAGGTTAATGGCCTGGAATGCTATATTGAAATTGAAATGATGCAAGGAGTTATAAGTTCGGTTAATGTTGATACCTGCTGTATAAATAGTACTTCTGAAACGATAATATTTTCTATTCACCTCTGTATTCATTACGCTTTCATTGCCTGTTCCGTAATAATTTGCTACAAACGGGATATCGGTCCTCGCAATGGCTTCCAGGTCCCAATTGCCGATGAACTGGTTGGCTATATAACGATATTCAAACGCCACTGAACCCCGGTTGGGCCCATAGTAACCCATCAGGCGATGTTCTGTTCCAAAAGGATATTTTCTCCATTTCTGTTTTTCAATACGATAACCAATTCCTATGGTAAGCCCGGGTCTTAAAACGATTCCTTTTTTATCATACTCGAAATTCTTGTAGATATAGTTATTCAGCACTGTATCTTTTGAAATATGTATGCGGGTTTCCCCGGAACTGGTAAACCTGCTTTTCTCATCGTCATAAATCATCGTCATTCTCTTTCGCCCGGCTATAGCAGATTCATCCATCACAGCATCAATTCCGGCCCCGGGAATAAGGCGGACAAAAATGGCTTTGTTTACATTACCTTTTAACTCAAAGATGTCGTCACCTTCCATTCCATACAATCGAATCTCATTGGTTTCACCTGTCAAAAAAGTTCTTTTGTAAGCAGGCTGTTCCTCTTTAGTACCGTCTTTTTTTAAGTTGTAAATGCTAACAAGGGTATGATCATCGTCTTTCCTGTTCACTTCAAAATATTCTCTTTCGCTGGTTCCGGGTATATCAACATTGAGTGAAAGAAAATGATAATAGGTATCAGCATATTCGGCGAGATGGTCTCTTCTTGATTTTAATTTGCTGATAATATCATTACCCGATATAGGAAAAACTTCCGGAGGCATTTGCCGGATAGCAGAGGAGATAATAGTGTCTGTTATTTTTTGTTGCAGGTCTTTTGCAATAGCTACCCATTGCTCTTTCGATACTTCATTCGTCATCAGCCGGTCAAGATTACGGGAGGGAAAACCGGCAGCATTGACATCATGTAATATTGAATCAAATGTTTGCAGGTGTTTGAAACCAGCTGCAGAAAAAATAAAACTGACCATACTGCCATCAAGCTTTGCATATACCTGGTCCCTGTCGCGGGGAATAGGTTCATAAATTATTTTTTTGCCCCTTTCTATTTCAGCCCAGCGCCATTGGTCTTCGTGCCGGCCCAGGTCACCAACAAGGAAATCAAATAATCTTGCTCTTACAAAAGAAAGCTGGTTTACTTTTTTTTCATTGTCTTCGAAAATTTTTTCCAGCAATTTTTCCGTACCTATTATTTTTTTGGAGTTGCCAAAATTGGCGGCTTCTTCCCAGTTTTCATCGGGCCTTTGCTCGAAGAGATAGAGTTTATCACCATATTCTTCATTATACTCTCCCAGCCTTTCCTGTTTTGGAATAAAATAAATTTGTGGATTGGTGTGATAGATACCTGCCGCTTCAATCATGGGAGGAATGGTAACCGCAGCATAAGGATGACTGATAGAAGCCTGGTCATTGGCAATATACTCTATAAAAGTTCCTTTTACAATATCCGGTAAAGCGCCACCAAATGTTTTGTCAATGCTTCGCAAAACGTATTCTTTGCCGTGGGCATCTCTTAACCGTAATGATTTAGTCTGCCGGCTTCCACCAGCTTCGTAAGGCATAAGCCCTCCGGCTAATGTATCCAGCATGGCCACTTTTACTTTCACTGCTGTATTCCATTCCTGGCGATAGTGTTTACCCCATTTTTTTTGATGACGATCGCTGGTTGCATACTGCCTGCCTGCAACAACAATTGCGTATTGCGAATCAGGCTGCAAAATATGTTGAGAATTGCTGCTCAAATAAAAAAATCCCGATGCTACGTAGATAAGGCAGGATCTTATAAGTAATTTTCTACCAGGTATGATCATGACTTGCATTTAGCAGTTACGATCAATGGTTAAAATATCCTGCCAAGTTTTAAATCATTGCATCATTACTTCATTTTCCCGGTAGTAAAACTTTGATTTTCAAGAAAATTTTATTTCCAATTATCGGGTGCAGCTGCATTATACCGGCAATTATTTACTTATTGCTTCCAGCATTTGGGGAATTGATAAGGCACCTTCAAAAACAGAAATGAGCTCTTTCTTACGATTATAGAAAGCAAAAAAAGGAAGATTGCGAAGCATATAAAATGCCGGAAGAAAAGTTTGGATGTCTTTTCCAACGGTGATATTTTCAAATTGCTCCAACTTATATTTTTTAAAAAAAACAAGCATACTATCAAAAGGAGCCAGCGCAGCCATAACGATCTGCACTTTTTTAAACTCATTCATATTCTTTATGATGGCTTCTGTTTCCTGCTGGCAATGTTCACATTGAGGATTAAAGATCATCAGCATCACCGGCGCCTTCTTCAAAAGATCCTGCTTAGTGAAATAAGTCACACTATCAGGTTTCAATAATTTTACCGGCGGAAAGGTGGGAAATCTTTTGTAAGGAGCCTGTATAGAATCAGTTTGCCCATAAACGCCACTTATTGAAATGATCACCAGGAAGAATAAAAAGCATTTTTTCATATAATCAAAGAAAGGATATTATTACTTAAAATGGCTGCTATCAGGGGACAGGGTTATATCTTTTTGGCAATATAAATGCCGTTTTTCTCTTTTGCCGTCAACAGGCCATGCCTTATCTTTGCCGCCCTCAACCTTAAGGATATTTAGGGCTTAAAGGAATAAAAATTATCTATTATGGCAAGTACTGCAGATATCAGCCGGGGACTCATCATCAAATTAGACGGTAGCTTATATACCGTGGTAGAGTTTGGTGAGAATAAAACAGCCCGTGCTGCCGCTAAAGTGTGGGCAAAATTGAAAGGAGTTGATAACAACCGTTCTATTGAAAAAACATGGAACTCAGGAGATAACATTTTCCCGGTTCGTGTGGAGCGCAAAAACTACCAGTACTTATATAAAGATGATACTGGCTACAACTTCATGGATACCGAAACATTTGAGCAAGTAGCAGTGCAGGAAAATATGGTGGACGCTCCCCAGTTTTTAAAAGACGGCCAGGAAGTAAGTCTGTTGATCAATACGGAAACCGAATTGCCCATGAGTGTCGAGTTGCCCGATAAAATAGTGATGCTGGTAACTTATACAGAGCCTGGTTTAAGAGGTGATACGGCTACACGAACTTTAAAACCCGCAACTATTGAAACAGGGGCTACGGTCAATGTTCCTTTATTTGTGAATGAAGGTGAGTTGATTCGTGTAAACACCAAAACCGGTGAGTATGTAGAACGAGTAAAAGAGTAACACTTCATTTAACGATAAATGGCCCGAAATCGACCGGTTTTGGGCCATTTCTTGTCTATTTACCCCTTTTTTCAGTCAAAATCATTAAAAAATCCTTGAAATGCTGGCTTTGATTTCCCTATCTTGCCATCCTTTCCAAAACCAAAACTCCTTTCTAAATTGAAAAGCATGGACTTTAAACAAATTCAGGAGTTGATCAAAATGATCAACAAGTCTAATATTGGTGAGTTGACCATCGAGCAAAAAGATTTTAGAGTTACCATTAAACAGAAAGAAGAACAGGTAACGCATGTAATGTCGGCACCGGCTCCGGCTGCTCCTGTTTATGCGCCGGCTCCCGCATCCGTAGCAGTTGCTGCCTCAGCAGCAGCGAATACAGAAAAATCAAAAACCTCTGCAGAAGCACCAGCCAGCAATTTAATCACTATCAAAAGCCCGATGATCGGTACGTTCTATCGTAAATCATCTCCCGATAAACCCAATCTTGTTGAGGTAGGGGCTGACGTTGCGCCTGGTAATGTAGTTTGTATTATTGAGGCGATGAAGCTTTTCAACGAGATAGAAAGCGAAGTAAAAGGAAAGATTGTGAAAGTGCTGGTAGAAGATGCTTCCCCGGTTGAATACGATCAGCCTTTATTCTTAGTAGAGCCTGCATAAGTCAAAAGTAGAAAGTCAAAACTCAAAGATGAAACATCTTTTTGCCTTGGATTTTTGGCTTTTGATTTTTTAATTTTTAATTATTACCTGTGTTCAAAAAAATATTAATTGCAAATAGGGGTGAGATTGCCCTTCGGGTGATTAGAACCTGCCGTGAAATGGGAATAAAGACGGTAGCCGTTTATTCTACTGCTGACAGGGATAGCCTGCATGTAAAGTTTGCTGATGAAGCTGTTTGTATCGGAAGACCACAAAGCAGCGATTCCTACCTGAACATTCCTCACCTGATGGCCGCCGTGGAGATCACCAATGCAGATGCTATTCATCCGGGTTATGGTTTTCTTGCTGAGAATGCAAGATTTGCCCAGATATGTAATGATCATGGCATAAAGTTTATCGGCCCAACTTCTGATATGATCAGTTCCATGGGTGATAAGATCACTGCTAAAGAAACCATGATCAAAGCAGGCGTTCCAGTGGTGCCGGGTGGTGAAGGATTATTGCAAAGCTTAGAGGAAGCAAGAGGCCTCGCAAAAGATATGGGCTATCCTGTAATATTAAAAGCAACCGCCGGAGGTGGCGGCAAGGGTATGCGGATTGTGTGGGAAGATGCTGAGATGGAAAAAGCATATAACAATGCAAAGGCTGAAGCGGCAGCGTCTTTTAAAAATGACGGCATCTACATGGAAAAATTTGTAGAAGAGCCAAGACATATTGAAATACAGGTGGCCGGTGATCAATACGGGAATGTTTGTCATTTAAGTGAACGGGATTGCTCGATTCAGCGTCGTCACCAGAAACTGGTAGAAGAATCTCCTTCGCCATTTATGACGGACGAACTCCGGTATAGGATGGGTGAAGCAGCCAAGAAAGCAGCAGGGGCAATTAGTTATGAAAGTGTGGGCACTATCGAATTCCTGGTGGATAAGAACCGCAATTTTTATTTCATGGAAATGAACACCCGTATCCAGGTAGAGCATTGCGTAACAGAAGAAGTGATCAATTTTGATCTGATAAAAGAACAGATCAAAATCGCCATGGGTGAAAAAATATCAGGCCAGGATTATATACCGCAGATGCATTCGATTGAGTGCCGCATCAATGCCGAAGATCCTTATAATGATTTCAGACCTTCACCGGGTAAGATAACAGTATTGCATCAACCGGGTGGGCATGGGGTAAGAGTAGATAGTCATGCTTATGCAGGTTATGTTATCCCTCCTTATTATGATTCTATGATCGGTAAACTTATCACTATTGCACAAACCAGGAAGGAAGCGATCAACACCATGCACCGGGCACTGAGTGAATATGTGATAGAAGGAGTAAAGACTACCATCCCGTTTCATTTGCAATTAATGCGGGATGAAAGATTTCTCAGCGGAGATTTTAACACTAAATTTCTTGATTCATTTGAACTGAAATAAATATTCTTTTTCTGTAGTGTAACCTCTGCCAGAAGCAGAGGTTTTTTTATTATATACAAACAGCCGTTGTGATTTTAACAATCTGTAGTAAAACTTTTGCCCGCTGTTTGCCATCTCTACCTGTATAAAAACAAATTCAATTCATCATTTAAAAAATAGACAAATGAAAAAAATAATTCTACTCTCGTCCATTGTGTTACTCACCGCTGTCCTGATCAGTAGTTGTGTAAAAACTGTTAATGTCAATCCCAATGAAAATTATTGGTTGACCCAGGAAAGAGGTGATGTAGTATATAGCGATTCGTATTGCGGATACTATGTGGTCGAAACCGCTTATGGTTACACTATCATCCGCACGGTAAGTGGTTATCGTCCTTACGAAGGAGATATTGTATATGGAAACTTCGGTGGTTATGGCGTAAGAGATTTCTATAATTATTCGAACGGGGTTGTAATTCGTGGTGAAGTAGTGGAATATGACCTTAGCTATACAGATGCACAATATGAAATAGGTTATTATTGTCCTTATGCAAAAGCAAACGGAAGTAAGATCAAAGAAAGCGCTACCGCATTAAGCAAAATAAGCAGGCCTGCAACTCAACCTGAAAAACAGTAAAGAGCTTATCTATAAAATTAAATCCCGGCAGATGTCCGGGATTTTTTATTTTTAGGATAAACCAGCTGAGGTATGAGATATATTTTCTTTCTGATGATTTGTATAGGAATTCAGTCCGGCTTTTCCCAATCTGTAAAAAG
This sequence comes from Chitinophagaceae bacterium, assembly GCA_036383515.1. GTDB lineage: Bacteria > Bacteroidota > Bacteroidia > Chitinophagales > Chitinophagaceae > CADEDV01. The sequence continues at coordinate 6,347 of DASVOE010000125.1, forward strand.
GATACACCGTAAATCTGTCCTGGTTGATACACATAATGATGTTCTTTCTTCCGGAGTATTAGATGGTATAGATATTTCAAACAAGGTCAAAGAAGGGCATAGCGACCTCGTAAGATGGAAGCAGGGCGGACTCGATGTTCAATTCTTTTCCGTATGGACAGGAGATAAACCCCGGAATAAAGAGGGGTTTTATAAAGATGCCTTACAGGAAATCGACTCGTTAAATATCCTGGTATTAAGGAATCCACAAAAAATGATGTTGGCTTCGAATTATAAAGATGTGAAAAAAGGCATCCGGATGGATAAGTTAGTGGCGCTAATCGGGGTGGAAGGAGGGCACATGATTGAAGATGACCTTGCCAAACTCGAAGCGTTATATAAACTGGACATGCGCTACCTGACACTAACATGGAATAATAGTACGAGCTGGGCCAGCAGTGCGATGGATGAAACACTGCATCCTGACTCATTAAAGCAGAAAGGACTAACAGCATTTGGAAAGCAAGTAGTGCAAAAAATGAATGAGTTAGGAATCATCGTTGACCTTTCACATACAGGTGAACAAACTTTTTATGATGCATTAGCGACTACTACTAAACCCGTAATGCTTTCTCATAGTTCTGTTTGGAGTATTTGCCCGGTATTCAGAAACGTAAAAGACGACCAGATAAAAGCCGTAGCCAAAAACGGAGGAGTTATTTGTATCAATTTCTATTCTGGATTTATCAGCAAAGAATATGATCAGCGCTCTGCTTATTTAAATGGAAAAGGTAAGGCGATCATACAGGATTCAATATTTAAACTGGTGAATGATTCTGCATTAATGAAAACTCAGTGGCAGCAATATTATGATGCCGAAATGAATAAGGTGAGACCCACCCTGGGGCAACTCGTGGATCATATTGACTACATTGTAAAACTTGTTGGCGACGATTATGTCGGGATTGGTTCGGATTACGATGGCGTTGGCTCTTTACCTATCGGGTTGGAAGATGTAACAACATATCCTAAGATCACTGAAGAATTAATCAGGAGAGGGTATTCAAAGAAATCTATCCGGAAAATATTGGGTGAAAATGTGCTGCGGGTGATGAAAGCGAATTTCAAGTAATGGTTCATGAATAATAGTTCATAGTTCATGGATATTCTGTAACCGTATCCTGTTAAATCATTTACAGGTTATAGGAAACTTCTATGAACCATGAACTATGAACTCTTTATTTCTTCTTTATCTTAAAAACAACATCTCCCTGTATTTCGGCAGATACCATTCCCGATCGTCCACCAACAATTCCAGCTTGTCAACATGATAACGGATCTGGTCAAAGAAAGTATCTTTCACCTGGCTTTGATAAGCGATTGCTTTTGTTCGGGTGTTGTCCATACTATTACAGATCTTCCTGGCCCCGATCATTTTTTCAACCAGTTCGCTGGTCTTGCTGATATGCTCTGATATTTTTTCGAGTATTTGCTTTTGATTGGCAAATGCCCCTTCGGATAAACCAGCTTCTTTTAACCCCTGGATATTATTCGCCAGCAAATTCTGGTAACGTATAGCAGCCGGTAAAATATGGCTTGTTGCAATCTCACCCATGATGCGGCTTTCAATCTGCACTTTCTTAATGTATTTCTCCAACTCTATTTCGTGTCTTGCTTCCAGTTCACTATGCGAGTAAATACCATTGCTTTCAAATAGTTTTTTAGCTTTTTCTGTTACCATCGCATCTAAGGCAAGCGGAGTGGTTTTTACATTGGGCAAACCTCTTTTTTCTGCTTCTTTTGTCCATGCTTCGCTGTAGCCATCACCTTCAAATAAAACTTTTTCGCTGGCTACAATGTACTGGCGGATGGTGTGCATGATAGCAATTTCTTTTTTCTCTCCTTTTTCGATCAATCCATCTACTTCTTTTTTGAATTGCTTTAGTGTCTCTGCCATGATCGTATTTAACACGGTCATAGGATTAGCACAATTAGCAGAAGAACCCACGGCGCGGAATTCAAATTTATTACCGGTGAAAGCAAAAGGAGAAGTACGGTTACGATCGGTATTATCCATCAGCAATTCAGGAATACTTTTATGAATATCGATCTTCAGCATGCTTTCATCTGTTTCATCCATTTTATCGGAAACCCTTTCTTTTACATCATTCAATACTTTGGTCAGGTATTGACCAATGAAAACAGAAATGATGGCAGGAGGAGCTTCATTAGCCCCGAGGCGATGATCGTTGGGCGCAGAAGCAATAGATGAGCGCAGGATGTCTGCATAATCATGAACCGCCTTAATCGTATTTACAAAAATAGTTAAGAACATCAGGTTGGTCTTTGGCGTTTTGCCAGGTGCCAGCAGGTTGATCCCGGTATCGGTGGACATACTCCAGTTGTTATGCTTGCCACTACCGTTGATACCAGCAAATGGTTTTTCATGCAACAATACCCTAAGACCATGACGACGGGCTACTCTTTCCATAACATCCATCAATAAAGAATTGTGGTCAACCGCTACACTCACTTCTTCAAAAATGGGAGCACACTCATATTGACCGGGAGCTACTTCGTTATGCCTGGTTCGTAACGGAATGCCCAACTTATAGGCTTCTGTTTCAAAATCCCTCATATACGCATATACTCTTTCAGGAATAGAACCAAAATACTGATCTTCTAATTGTTGATTTTTTGCAGAAGTATGACCATATACAGTTCTTCCTGTCATCACGAGGTCGGGTCTTGCATTGAAGAGCGCTTCATCAATGATAAAATATTCCTGTTCCCAACCCAGCGTTACATTTACTTTAGAAACATTCTTATCAAAATAATTACATACATCAACGGCAGCTTTATTTAATGCTTCCGAAGCTTTAAGTAAAGGAGCCTTATAATCTAACGAATCACCAGTGTAAGAAACAAAAATGGTAGGGATACATAATGTTTTACCATTTCCTATCTCCATAATAAATGCAGGTGAAGAAGGATCCCATGCTGTATAACCTCTTGCTTCAAAAGTTGCTCTTAACCCCCCGCTAGGGAATGAGGAAGCATCAGGTTCTTGTTGTATCAATGCATCTCCTTCAAATTGTTCAATGGGTGTTCCATCGCCTTTTAATGTGAAAAAGGAGTCATGCTTTTCTGCAGTGGTACCTGTTAATGGTTGAAACCAATGCGTGAAGTGAGTAACCCCTTTGCTTTCGGCCCAGGCACGGATACCATTAGCAATTTGATTCGCCATAGCCCTGTCAATTTTTTGACTGGCTTTGATGGATGATTGCAAGCTCTTATAAGCTTCATCACTTAAAAATTCACGACTTGTTTTTAGTGTAAACACATTGCTGCCAAAGACACCAGTTATCCTGGCTGAGCCCTCCACTGTTACTGTCGGGCTGGTTGAAAGATTCTGAATCGCATTAAAACGTAGTGACATGTAGGTTAAAATTTATTATCAATAAAAATATCAAAAAAATAACAGGGTAAGCCTGGTTTAAGCTTACCCTGAATAAACTGTTCATTTCTTTTCGAAAACCTTGCCCAAAATAAATCAGGCCACTTTCATTTCAGGAATTGAAATTTCGGCTTCAGCTGATTTTACTGTTTTGACAATTCTTGCCGCTACTTTATAAGGATCTGCAGCACTGTTAGGGCGACGATCTTCCAGCCAGCCCTTCCATCCATTTTCTACCGTACCAATTGGAATACGGATGGATGCTCCACGATCTGATACTCCAAATTTAAAATCAGTAATAGCGGCTGTTTCATGCTTGCCGGTGAGGCGGAGATGATTATCCGGACCATATACCTCGATATGTTCTTTTACCACAGGTCTGAATGCCTCACAAATTCGCTCATATATTTCCTGGCTGCCACAATTTCTTAATATGCCATTTGAAAAGTTTGCATGCATACCACTTCCGTTCCAGTCAAGATTGCCCAATGGTTTGCAATGCCAGTTGATAGATACACCATGTTTTTCACCAATTCTTTCCAATAAATAACGGGCTACCCAAACCTGGTCACCGGCTGCCTTAGCGCCTTTTGCAAAAATCTGAAACTCCCATTGTCCTGTAGCCACTTCAGCATTGATACCTTCTATATTCAGGCCTGCGTCAATACAAGCATCAAGATGTTCTTCCACTATATGACGGCCAAAGGCATTGGTAGCACCAACTGAGCAATAGTAAGGACCTTGTGGTGCAGGATACCCGCCTTCAGGAAAACCGAGGGGTTTATCAGTTGCAGGATTCCAAAGAAAATATTCCTGTTCGAAACCAAACCAGAAATCATTATCATCATCTTCAATGGTGGCACGGCCATTTGATTCATGTGCTGCTCCGCCGGGGCTTAATACTTCGCACATTACCAGGTAACCATTTTTGCGTTGCGGGTCTTTGGCAATAAAGACCGGTTTTAAAAGACAGTCAGAAGATCCACCTGGCGCCTGTTCAGTTGACGATCCATCAAAACACCAGATCGGACAATCTTCCAACTCGCCACTAAAATTTTTTTCAATTTTGGTTTTGCTACGGAGGCTCTGAATGGGCTTATATCCGTCAAGCCATATGTATTCAAGTTTAGAAATTGCCATGACCTTAAATTTAAATTATATAATAAAATAATTTGAGCTACACGGTAGCAAATCTAAGGATTCGTAAATAAAAATTATAAAATGGCTCGAAGAAAAAATTAAAATGTGAATAAAACTTGTAAAATAAGTGAGTAAGGTTAAGATAAACGGACGTTAGTGTAGTAAAATCATGTATTATTTTTATTTTTAATGCCATTAAAAAAATAAGCATTTAATCTTTTCCAGTCAATTTGGGCTGCCATCGGCACCACAAGTAGAGGAATAATAATACTCCTGTATCTAACAATAGCACCCAGGTTATTAACACTAAAACCAATAGCCAATAGTAAGGAGAATGAGAAAAAGAGACAGAAGTAAACTAAATTTTTAGATTGAATTCCATTGGTTTGGAAAAACAATAAAATCAGGAACATTGCCAAAAGCAGGTTGATCTCCACTGCTGCTGCCAAAGAAAGTATATGTCTTACATCACCCGGGTAAGGTCTTACGGTTGAAAGAGTAAATGCCTCTGGAATTTTTTTTAGGAAACTGAGCGCAGTGGGCTCCAATTCCTCGATAGGAATACTTGAATTCCCTTTAAGTTGTAAAAACTCTTGTTGCTTGGCAACAACTGCCTGTGGGAAATCGAACTCTGGATTAATATAACGAACGGTAAAAAAAAGAATAATGAATAGGAGATACAGCGATCCGAAAATACGTAATCCTATTTGAGGCCATTTATTGGCCAGCAGCCAAACAAAAAGAGCTGGTAATATTATAACAAGTATAAAATTCCTGAGTATCAGCAGCAATAATAACCCCAGTAAAATGCCGGCAACTCTTTTGATACTATACTTCTTTTCCTTCCATCCAAAATAAACATGATATACAACCAGGCTAATTCCCAGGAAGATCAATCCATCTTTATGAATGCCACTGGTCCAGTATAAAAAAGAGGGAACCAGGAAGGTGGCCAGTATCACCGGGATCTTATGCGTGGGAAAAACATCTTTCATAACCCTATAAATAGCTATTGGTCCGAATAGCGAGATAAAAGAATAAAAAATCACATTGACATAGTAATGGCCGAAACTGAAAATATTAAAGATGGAAAGGATCTTTATAAATGCGTTTGCTTTCAGGTCATTCCAATAGGAGTCATCCCCGCTAAAAAATTTCTGAAACCCGCCACTATATGGATTGCGAAATAAATTGATAAAATATTCACCCGGGTCTGTTTGCAGCAAATGATATTCCTGTATACTGAAAGTATGAAAACCCCAGGTGTCCGACATCTGTGCAAGGCCGCCATAATAAAGACCAATCCAGCCATAAAAAATGCCAGCCATTACCTTTAGCAAAAAAAGAATGATAAGCTGAGGGTGATTAAGTCCTGAACGGGTAAAGAACCGGGTACGGGTAACCAGCCAGGCAAAAAAAACGAGATAAGCAACAAACAACAGGTATTCCAAGCAGTATAGGTTTAATTTATCCTTGCAAAATAGCCATAATTGTTATCCATATATAAGCACCGGATTATTATTTAACCACAATTATTCCGCATCTTTTTTAAAAAAACAGTCAGCTCTTCCCAATCGCTTCCTGCTTAGTTTGTAAATTCGCCATTTCTTATTCATTCGCATATTGCTGCTGCAATACAATAAAAAATCGTCATGGAAGTAACCGTTAAAACTGCTCAACAATTACGGCTCACAGAAGAGGAGTTTGAACTGATCAAACAAAAATTGGGAAGGACACCAAATTTTACTGAGCTCTGTTGTTTCTCTGCTATGTGGAGTGAGCATTGCAGCTATAAAAATTCTATCAAATGGCTGAAAACCTTACCAAGAGATGGAGGCAGGATGCTGGTAAAAGCCGGTGATGAAAACGCAGGATTGATGGATATTGGAGATGGGCTGGGTGTTGTTTTCAAAATTGAATCTCATAATCATCCTTCAGCAATCGAACCTTTCCAGGGGGCTGCAACAGGGGTAGGAGGAATACACCGCGATATTTTTACAATGGGAGCCCGGCCTATCGCTTCATTAAATTCGCTACGGTTTGGCAAACTGGATGAAGATAAAACACAACACCTGCTCGCAGGTGTTGTACACGGTATTGGTCATTATGGAAACTGTTTTGGCGTACCCACTGTAGGTGGTGAAATATATTTTGATGAATGTTATCATACCAACCCATTGGTGAATGCCATGAGTGTTGGAATTGTAAAAGCAGGAGAAACTGTTTCTGCTACTGCGTTGGGAAAAGGTAATCCTGTGATGTTTGTAGGAAGTGCTACTGGTAAAGATGGAATTGGAGGAGCTTCTTTTGCATCAGCAGATATTACAGCTGAAAGTGCACAGGATCTTCCTGCCGTGCAGGTGGGTGACCCCTTCCAGGAAAAGAAATTACTCGAAGCCTGTTTGGAAGTAATACAAACGGGTGCCGTCGTAGGCATGCAGGATATGGGCGCTGCCGGAATTATTTGTTCTACTTCTGAAATGAGTGCAAAGGGTGAAGTGGGCATGCGGATTGATCTTGATAAAGTTCCTGCACGCCAGAAAAATATGAAGGCCTGGGAACTGTTGCTGAGTGAAAGCCAGGAAAGAATGTTACTGGTGGCTAAGAAAGGCAGAGAAGATGAGGTGCAAAAAGTATTTGATAAATGGGATCTTCCCTGTTCAGTGATCGGAGAAGTAACAGAGGATCGCATACTCAATTTTTATATGCAGGGCGAACTCGAAGCATCATTGCCTGCCTACGAATTAGTATTAGGTGGTGGCGCTCCTCAATATGAAAGAGAATTTAAACAGCCGGCCTATTTAGAAAAAGTAAAACAATTTAATCCGGCTGCTATTCCCGTTCCAACTGATCTGAAAGCAATAGCAGAAAAATTAATTCAACTGCCATCCATTGCTTCCAAGCGCTGGATATTTACTCAATACGATAGTATGGTGGGCACGGTTAATTCATCTACCAATACACCAACCGATGCACCGGTGATAGTGGTGAAAGGCACAACCAAAGGATTAGCCGTTACCACAGATTGTAATAGCCGCTATGTATTTGCAGATCCTTACAAGGGAGCCATGATCGCTGTAAGTGAAGCTGCCAGGAATATTGTATGCAGCGGAGGCCAGCCATTGGGAGTCACCAACTGTCTCAACTTTGGCAACCCTTACGATCCTGAAGTGTATTATCAATTTGTGAACGTAATAAAAGGGATGGGTGAAGCCTGTCGCAAATTTGATACGCCGGTTACCGGGGGCAACGTAAGTTTTTATAATCAAAACCCGGATGGACCAGTTTATCCTACACCCACGATTGGCATGGTAGGATTGCTGGAAAATATTACTGAAAAGATGACGCTTGATTTTAAAAGCGAAGGTGATGTGATCTTTTTATTGGGTGTTATCAATAACGATATGAATTGTTCTGAATATCTCTATTCGATCAATGAGGTTAAATATTCTCCGGCCCCTTATTTTGAAATTGATGAAGAAAATAACCTGCAGCAAAAAGTTACTGAGCTGATCCGCAGGAAAATGATCCTTTCTGCTCATGACCTGAGCGAAGGCGGGTTGTTTACTGCTTTATGTGAAAGCGGGTTCAATCGTGACCTTGGGTTTTCCATTCAAACAAAAAGTGGCTTGAGAAAAGACGCCTTTTTATTTGGCGAAGCGCAAAGTCGGGTTATTGTTACTGTGCCGGTGACAAGAGTGAAAGAATTTGAAACGGCTGTTGGATTATTTCCCTGCGAAAAGATCGGTGTTGTTTCCAGTGGCGAGGTGGTTATTGACGGAGATTTCTGGGGCACTATTGACTGGTGGAAGGATGCTTATGATATGGCTATTGAAAATTACCTCGCAAAAGAAGAAGCAGGGGCTGCGTTGAGTTCAATTTAAATGCGTTTTATATTATGAATCGTGATTCAGTGATCTTACTTACAGGTGCGGCAGGTTTTATTAGAAGTTATATGTTGGGCTACTTGAATAAACAAGGTTGTAAGAACATCATCATTGTTGATGATTTTAGTGATGAGGATAAATGGTTCAATTTCGATTCAAAAGAGTTCATTGAAAAAATCGAAAGGGAAGAATTGTTTAGCTGGTTGGAAAAAGATGACAGAAAGATAAATGCTGTTTTTCATTTAGGTGCCCGGACAGATACCACAGAGTTTGATTACTCCATTCATGAAAAACTGAATGTTGAATACTCGAAAAAAATATGGAAATACTGTACGGCGCATAATATTCCTTTGGTATATGCTTCTTCTGCGGCCACCTATGGCGCTGGCGAATGGGGATATAAAGACGATCATGCTATCGTCGAAAAATTGCAGCCACTGAATCCTTATGGTGTTTCTAAAAATGAGTTTGATAAATGGGCCTTACAACAAACTACGCAACCATCTTTCTGGGCCGGAGTGAAATTCTTTAATGTATATGGACCCAATGAATATCACAAAGAAAGAATGGCCAGTGTGATCTTTCATGCGTATAACCAGGTAAAGAAAGCCGGGAAGGTAAAACTGTTTCGTTCGCATAAACCCGAATTCAAAGACGGTGAGCAACTCAGGGATTTTATTTATGTAGAAGATGTGGTAATGATCTGCGATTGGTTAATGGAAAATAAACCGGCACCAGGATTATACAATGCCGGAACTGGCAAAGCAAGGACCTTCAATGACCAGGTAACAGCCATCTTTACGAGCCTCGGTCTTTCTCCTTCTATTGAATATATTGATACACCACAAGACATCCGTGATAAATACCAGTATTTTACCGAAGCGGATATGAGTAAGTTGCGTAATGCCGGTTATGACAAACCATTTTATTCGTTGGAAAATGGCGTAGCAGACTATGTAAAAAACTTCTTGTCAAAGAAGGCTTACTATTAAAACAAAAAGAGAATGATTTTAGCCACTCCTTTCTCTTTCCAATTCATTCAACAAGACTGAATAACCGGCACGACTTATCTTTACCGAAATTCTTTATATAATATGAGCCGGAAAATTGCAATTATAGGAGGGGGTAACCTCGGAGCTTCCATAGCAGATGGTTTGATCATGAGTGAATTCAGCCGCCCGGTTGAATTGACGATTACCCGTCGCAACATTTCTACACTGAACCGTTTTGCAGAACGGGGATGCATGGTGCACAGTGATAATAAAAAAGCTGTAAGAGACAGCGAGATCGTCATACTTGCCGTAAAGCCTTATAATTACGAAGAAGTGATCAAAGAAATAAAGACTCAGCTCAATCCTAAAAAGCATGTGGTAGTATCAGTGATCACGGGTGCATGGATCGAGCAATTGCAAAAAGCGATTGGCAAACCCGTTCCGGTTATCAGGGCTATGCCGAATACCGCTATTGCCATTCAGCAAAGCATGACCTGCCTGTCTCATGCAGGAGCTACTGCTTCGCAATTGAATTATATACAACAGCTGTTTGATGTGTTGGGCCGCACTGCTATGATTGATGAAAAGCTAATGGATGCAGCCACGGTATTGGGCGCCTGTGGCACGGCTTATGCCATGCGCTATATAAGAGCCAATATACAGGGTGGAATTGAAATTGGTTTTGATGCAGCTACGGCCACGCTAATCGCAGCACAAACAGTAAAAGGTGCTGCTGATCTTTTACTACAAAAAAATACACACCCCGAACAGGAGATTGATAAGGTAACGACACCTAAAGGCTGCACTATCGCCGGCCTGAATGAAATGGAGCACCAGGGATTTAGTTCGTCGTTGATAAGAGGGTTGGTGGCGAGTTATAATAAGATTACAAAGGGCTAGAAAGAGCTAATATTAGATGAAAAATGTATAATCCGAGAGTTCATCACATAAGTTTATTGCTTATAGATTATTCCATCCTTCATCACAAACACCACCTTTCCAAAAACCTTTGCATCTTTTAATGGATCGCCATCAACGGCAACGATATCAGCCAGCTTGCCCAC
>DASVOE010000126.1:0-34601 GCA_036383515.1 Chitinophagaceae bacterium
TTTACAAAATGGAGCGCCGAACATGACGCTCAAATCAAAAAACGCCAGGACGAAGCTTACCGTAACAAAAGAGCCAGACGCCCTATGCCAGGTCGCAGACCTGAAAGAAGGACAGAAAGCGAAAGCGGTGGCGAAGCATAGAATATATGTCTTCTCCTGAAAGTTCATGAATCCCGGTTTTTATAACCGGGATTTTTTTGCCAGTAACTATGATACTCATTTCAGGATTCTACCTACCGGGCAAGTATTAGCATTGCTGTAAATTCGCTTTCATCCTCACAATTGATAAAATGGAATATTATAAAATAGGAAAATTAGTAGCTGTTCACGGATTAAATGGTGAGCTGGTCCTCAAACATGAGTTGGGAAAAAAAACATCGCTGAAAGGATTAGAGGCTCTCTTTATTGAAGAAAAGAAAAGCTCCTTTATTCCCTGGTTTATTGAAACTACTAAAATAAAAAGCGAAGAAGAAATACTATTGAAGCTGGAAGGCGTTGATACAAGAGAAGCTGCAATGAAACTTACACAAAAAGAAATCTGGCTCCCCGAAACAGATTTTAAAAAATTTGCAGCCCGGTCATCACCTGTCAATTTGCTGGGTTACACCATCATCAATCAAAAAGAAAGCTTAGGAGAAATACTAGAAGTAATAGAACAACCTCATCAATTGCTTTGCCGGTTAGAAATACAATCCAAAGAAGTATTGATACCGCTTCATGAAGAATTTTTACGAAAAGTAGATCATAAAAAGAAACAGGTAATAGTAGAGCTGCCGGATGGTTTATTAGAAATCTATTTATAATTCAACTAACTTAACACTTTACTGACTACTAACTCTCACTTCGGCCCCTTAATAAAATCCGCCAGCAATTTCATCCTGAAATAAAGATTGCTTAACATCAGCGAGATATTGTTCTTAACTTTTTCTACACTATTCCCATTCATCTTTTTGATAAGCTTTAATTCTTCAATCTTCTCATCAATTCTGTCAACCAGTTTATCCGCCTCCCAGCCTATGTATTTTTTATTACGGTCATCAAAAACATGATACGGCTCTATTACTCCCGCTTTCAGTTTTTTGAATTTGAAATTATTCTTTATCGCCTCTTTAATGGCATCATTCGTCAGCAGGTCAATCATTACATCCGGCTGCACATTGTTAAGATAAGCATTGTGAAAAATGTTCAGGTTATTGCGTAGCTCACGGATCACCTGCTTTTTCAGCACATCATTCGTCCGTCCTTCCTTATGAAGAAAAGTAAGTATATCTTTTAACGGTGTAATGCCTGTCTTTAACCATTCCCATTGCATGGGTTAAAAATAATCAATCAGGCCGATACCTTAAACCGCGATTATTTTTGGTGTACCAGGCATTATCGGCTTGTATTGTCCCCTACCTTCTTTTACTTGTTTCAGTGTATTATATAGTTGAACAAAATGCCGCTGTTCATGCGCCACAAAGAAGCGGAAAGTATCACCCACTTTTAGCCTGATAAATTTTGAAATCGAAACAGGTGTCCGGATGCTGCCAATGTTTTTTGACTTTGCTTGCTCCAATAATTCTAATAAATAATGTTGCTGGTCAATAAACGTATTTATTACAGGAAACGCATCCAGTGCTGGTGAAGGCCGGTGGTTCCTGGGAGCCTGCATTTTAGTGCCTATTGTTCCATTTTCTGATGGCTTCATCAGCTTCGTAAAGTAATTGCCCAGCCAACCCGACTTAAAGAATTCGACAGCAGGCTTATCCTGCTGTAACGATCTTTCAATGGCCAGCAAATAATACCGGCCGTAACTATTAAGATGTTCCAATATCTGTATCACGCTCCATTTACCGGGAGCTGGCTGATCCAGTAAATAACCGGGGTCTTCCATTTTTATTACTGTACCATCTGCTATCAATTGACGGGTATCGGCCTGCAATTGATTTAATAACTCAGTGCTATTTATTTTTTGCATTGCTATAAATTTTCAACAAACCTATAGCGATGCTATTTTGAAAATCTTAGCAAATACCAAGATTTTACGGGGGCAATTAAGTTATAATCTTACCGACCCTAACAATTTGCTGAAAGTAGTGGCATCTAATCCGAGATATGAAGCAAGATATTTATGTGGAATGATCTGAAGAACATGAGGGCTTCGCTGCAACAAGGTTCTGAATTTTTCTTCTGCACTGAAGCATTGCAACTCAATTTGTCGCTCCAATACTCCTTTCAAAACGAAAGCTGTCAAATGAAGTACCATTTTTTGTATGGCTGGGTATTTATTCATCAGCTCATCGATCTGCCTGTAACTGGTGCGGAGGAAACGACTGCTGGTTAATGTTTCATAAAAAAACCGGGATGGGGTTTGGGTAAGAAAAGAATCAGCGACACCGCCAAACGAAGGCGGATACATAAAAACAATGGTAGCTTCTTGTTTTTCGTTGCCCATGTAAAAACATCGTTGTACTCCTTCAAGAATAAAATAAAGATACTTTTCTGTTTCACCGGCAGCCGTAAGTATAGTTTTCCGCTTACACACAAGTGGTTGCCAGATGGAACATAAGGCTTCGAGCTCTTCTTCTTTAAGAGGATAGGCACTACTTAAGAATTGCTTTAAGAGTTCAATGTCGTTTGGCATATCGTAAAGAATATCAAATATAAATTATCTGTCACTAGCTTTTGTAATCCTGTATTCTATAAAAGAAATTTACCTTTACTGTTTCGTGGAAGAGGTAAAAAGACATATCGCCCATTTTGATCTTGATTCTTTTTTTGTATCGGTAGAGATCATCAACAATCCTTCGTTGAAGGGTAAACCTGTGTTGGTAGGCGGTTATGAAAGAGGTGTTGTTGCTGCCTGCAGTTACGAGGCAAGAAAGTATGGCATCCATTCCGCTATGCCAATGAAAAAAGCGATGCAGCTTTGCCCGCATGCTGTTGTTACCAACAGTAGCCGCGGTGAATACAGCAAATATTCACGATGGGTAACAGAGATCATCGCTTCTAAAGTTCCTTTGTTTGAAAAAGCAAGCATTGACGAATTTTATATTGATCTTACCGGTATGGATAAATTTTTTGGCGTTAGTAAATATGCCAGGGAGCTGAGAGAAATAATAAAAAAAGAAACCGGTCTTCCTATTTCCGGTGGACTTTCTTCTGCAAGATTTATCAGTAAGATGGCCACCAATGAAGCAAAACCCAATGGGTTTTTAGAAATACCTCATGGAAAAGAAAAAGAATTTCTGTGGCCCCTGGGTATTGAAAAGATCAACGGTGTCGGTAAACAAACAGAGTTACAGTTAAAAAATTTTGGTCTTTATAAAATAGAAGATATTGCCCGCACACCCATTGAATTGATGGAACGGTATGCCGGCAAATGGGGCGAGAGCTTATGGTGGAAAGCACAGGGCATTGGCAGCACTGATATTACTACAGACTGGGAACAAAAAAGTATGAGCCATGAAAATACTTTTGATACAGACTATACCGATATTAACTTTCTTCATAAAGAATTAGTGCGGCTGACTGAAAAGACGACTTACTCATTACGGGAAGATGAAAAATTAACCGGTTGTATCACTGTTAAAATCCGGTACTCCAATTTTGAAACAACATCACGGCAGGAGACAGTTGATTACACCGCATTAGATAATGTGCTGATCGAAAAAGTGAAAGACCTTTTTAATAAATCTTACCAGAAAGGAAGACCTGTTCGCTTATTAGGTGTTCGCTTCAGCCAGATGATACCTTTCACCATGCAGATGAGTTTATTCGATAACAATGTGGAGAAACTAAATCTTTATAAAGCTGTTGATAATATAAAAAACCAGTTTGGTGGTAATGCTATTTCCAAGGCGGCTACTTCTTCTCTTACAGACGGGGTCAATCGCCAATTGACACGGCATAATAAAAAGAAAACGCCTGAATAGCCGGGTCAGCACAAACAACAAGTCATAAACTTCTTCTTTCTTATCTTCGTTTAGGCAAAAAATAAAATCATTATGTCAAAAGCATGGAAAGACTACCAGGGAAAAAATAAGGATCGTTTTCTGAACGAAATGCTCGATCTGCTTCGTATTCCTTCTGTAAGCGCAAGAAGTGAACACAAAACTGATATGGTAAAATGTGCTGAGCTCGTACAACAACGGTTACTTGATTCGGGTTGTGATAAAGCAGAAGTAATGCAAACCGATGGATTCCCCGTCGTGTATGGTGAAAAGATCATTGATCCTGCCAAACCTACCGTGCTGGTATATGGGCATTATGATGTACAACCTGTAGAGCCACTCGAACTATGGCATAGCGGACCTTTTGAACCCGTGATCAAAGATGGAAAAGTCTTTGCCCGTGGTTCTGCAGATGATAAAGGACAATTTTACATGCATGTAAAAGCGTTGGAGACAATGGTGAAGACAAATACTATGTCAACCAACATTAAATTCCTGATCGAAGGTGAAGAAGAAGTAGGTTCTCCGAACCTGGGAAAATTTGTTGCGGCACACAAAGAGCTGTTGAAAGCTGATGTGATCTTAATAAGCGACAGCTCATTGCTCAGTATGGAAAACCCATCATTGGATATTGGTGTTCGTGGACTTTCCTATATACAGGTGGAAGTAACTGGTCCTAACCGTGACCTTCACAGCGGTACTTATGGCGGTGCAGTGGCCAACCCCATCACCATCCTTGCAAAAATGATCGCCAGTTGCCATGATAAAAAAAATCATATCACCATTCCCGGTTTTTATGATGACGTGGCAGTGCCTACAAAAGAAGAAAAGAAATTAATGCGTAAAGCTCCTTACGACGAACAGGAGTATATGGATGAGCTGGGTGTAAAAGAACTGTGGGGTGAAAAAGGTTTTACTACTTATGAAAGAACGGGTATACGTCCCACGTTAGAAATAAATGGTATCTGGGGTGGTTATACCGGTGAAGGTGCGAAAACAGTTTTACCATCAAAAGCCTATGCAAAAATTTCTGCAAGGTTGGTTCCCAATCAATCCTCTGAAAAGATGACGGCGATCTTATTGAATTATTTTAAATCAATTGCTCCTCCTTCGGTTACAGTGAAAGCGGAATTGCATCATGGTGGAGAGCCCTACATGACACCAATCGACAGCAAAGGATACCAGGCTGCATCGAAAGCATTAAAAACAACGTTTGGTAAAAAGCCAATACCTGTTCGTGGTGGTGGCAGCATTCCTATCTGTTCTATTTTGGAAAAGGAATTAGGCGTGAAGATCATTTTCATGGGCTTTGGCTTAGATAATGACAACCTGCATAGCCCGAATGAAAAATATAACCTGGAGAATTATTATAAAGGAATTGAGACCATCCCTTATTTCCATAAATATTTTGCGGAAGGGTAGAACGCAGGTTTTTATGATTGATTAAGCCATAGTAATACTACATAATTCAATAATCCAAAAATCGTAACCATCATAATAATCAGCGTTCTCATTTATGCCTGATAAAGAAAAACTTCGTCTCGACAAATATCTTTGGGCCATCCGCTTGTTTAAAACAAGAAGTCTTGCCACAGATGCTTGTAACAATGGTAAAGTAAAATACCAGGACGAACAGGCCAAGCCAGGGAAGAATGTTCACCTAGGTGATATATATGATGTAAAAACCGAAGCCAAAAAATGGCGGATAAAAGTAATTGGGTTGTTGCAAAAAAGAGTCGCCGCTTCCGAAGCGATTAAAAACTATCTTGATATAACACCTGAAGAAGAAATACAACGGCTCCAATACCAGGCCGCCAGTTTTCATACCGGGAAACGGCAAAGTAAAATAGGAAGACCTACCAAAAAGGAAAGACGGGACAGGGATGAATTCTTCGAAGACTGATTACTTACCTTCGCAGCGTATGCGCATTGATATTCTTACTGTTTTACCGGAACTATTAGAAAGCCCCCTGCAACACAGCATCATGAAAAGAGCACAGGACAAAGGTTTATTGACTGTGCAGGTGCATCAATTGCGGAAATGGGCCGTAAATGAATATGGTATGGTGGATGACTACCAGTATGGCGGCGGTGCAGGCATGGTAATGATGTGCGAACCCCTGGCAAAAGCTATTGAAGAATTATCTGGAGAAAGAAAATATGATGAAATCATTTTCCTGACACCGGATGGTGATAAATTAAACCAGCGAACAGCGAACTCTCTTTCATTGAAAGAAAATCTCTTACTGATTTGTGGTCATTATAAAGGCATTGATCAGCGGATAAGAGATCAATTCGTGACTAAAGAAATATCAATTGGAGATTTTGTACTCAGTGGTGGCGAGTTACCTGCTGCGATATTGGTAGATGCAATAGGTCGTTTGCTGCCCGGCGTTTTAAATGATGAAACTTCTGCCCTCTTCGATTCTTTCCAGGATAATTTACTGGCACCTCCTGTGTATACCCGGCCCGTAGATTTCCGTGGCTGGAAAGTACCGGATGTATTAATGAGCGGCAATCATAAACTGATCGAAGAGTGGCGGCATGACCAATCCCTGCAACGAACAAAAGAAAAACGTCCTGATCTTCTGCAAGATCAATAATGCTTTTCCTTTTTATTGAGTGCTGTGCCTTTCTCTATTAATAAAATGCCACTAAGAGAAATGCATAATAAGCAAGGATAAACAGCACATTGACGAACATGGTTGTAATAGTTGCTTTCATAAGTCTGGATTTTGATTTAACTGTACGGTAATATAGTTTCAAAATCGTTGCCAAAAGACTGTTATCTACATAGGATTAGTACGTTTGGCGACGTGAATCTTTCACCCGTAAAAAAAGACCTGGTTTATTCCGTGATGATTTTTCAGGCACTCCATGTAAAATGACTATACGAATTGCAGAAAGATGAATTAAAAAAGTGGCGCATTGAGCACCATTTTACTGATTGCGATCTTTTTTAATTGGACATATTAATTGAACCGATCCTATAACACTTTTATCCCTTTTTGTAATTAACAGTTCATCGTAAAGAAATTTTATCCTGATCGGCCAGAATGATTTATTTTCATGGCTTCACAACGAACTATTTTTACTGAGTACCAACGCTTTAAACAGAAAGCACCAGCTCATTTACCCGTTTATACCAATTATAGAACCCATTTAAAGAAGAATGAAGGCACTGACTACTATTACGGATCCCGTTTATATTTCTAAAGAAAAGTTTAGCGCCTACGAAAAATTTTGGTTGAAATTCATGAATGATAAAAGGGATCTGCCCTTTATTCATTTATTGACAGCTATTCATATTCTTGTCATTCCGGTGGCTATTCTATTATACACACCCGTGCTGCAGGGCTGGTACTGGTGGCTGGCTTATATTCCTTATTTCTATGTATCTCAAATGTACTTCAAAGGTCGTTTTGGTTTGATGCTGCACTGCATCAGCCATCGCAAGCTTTTTAAAAAAGAATATACCTGGCTCTATCATTATATCATTTGGTTTGTATGTCCTTTCTTTGGCCATACTCCCGAAACTTATTTTGTTCATCACATGGCTATGCATCATGTGGAGAATAACCAGCCGGATGATGCCAGCAGTACGATGGCGTACAAAAGAGACAGTCTCTGGGATTTTATGAAATACGTAGGCCGGTTTTTAGTGTTGGGTTTTGTTGACACGTTCATGTATCTGTTTAATCGCAAAAGGAAGAAATTATACATGCGTCTTACGTATGGTGAAATGACCTTCTATCTTTTTTGCATAGCCATGTGCTTTGTAAACTTCAAGGCCACGCTGCTGGTCTTTATCATTCCATTTGTGTTTGCCCGTGTAGTGATGATGCTGGGTAACTGGGCGCAACATTCTTTTATTGATAAAAATGATCCCGAAGATAATTTTACCAGTGCTATCAATTGCATTAATACCAAGTATAACCAGATGTGCTGGAATGATGGTTACCATACTGTGCATCATCTTCGCCCTGCCATGCATTACACCGAAATACCGGGTGAATTTTTGAAAATGAAAGATGAATTTGCCCAAAAGAAATCATTGATCTTCGATGGCATTCATTATCTCCACATTTTTGTATGGCTGATGACCAAGCGCTATGATAAGCTGGCCGACAACCTCGTCAATATTGACAATACTTTTTCAAGCAGGGAAGAAGCAATTGCTATTATGAAAGAAAGGCTGAAGAAGATTGAGAATCCTGCATAATAACAAGTTCATACCTGCTTTTCAGTGAAAAAACCATACAGCATCCAGGAAAGATCGGGTTGATTTAATAACTACTTATGACTGTTAAATAAAAGCAGGTTACCATAAGGCAACCTGCTTCATTCATTCCTTTATTTTTTATATCATTCTTTCTTCAATCCAATTACCGGTAATGCCTTCTCCCTGATCAATTGGTTAAGTTGGGGCACCTCCTCGTCCTGTATCTTTTTTAGTTTGTTTAATTGCATATCTACCTGTGCAGCCAGGTCAGCATATACTTCTTTCACCTGTTTGGGAGGCGCCATATTACCACTGGCAGCGGCATCATATACTCCACCCAGTTTATCATTCAGCCGGATAGGATAATTTAAAACATCCTGCCCGCTTTTCGCTTTGGTCTGGTACAAGACTTCTTCGATTGCCGTCAGTTGTTTGTTAATGCTATCAGCCATTACTTTCACTTCTTTTACCTGCGTCTTTTCCTGCCGCCCGGTAAAGTCATTGATCTGTGTTCTGATGGTCCTGATATCTTTGATGGCTTTTTGTATAGCATTAAATTTTCCCTGCACGGTTTGTAAAAAAGCAAACTGCGCATCATAATCTTCCTGCGTAATTTTATAATTGGGGTCTGCTTTCACCGTAAAACTTCCTTCGGCTGAATCAGTACCTGCTTTCACTTTATAAAAATAATCACCTGGCGGTGCGGTCATATTACCCGGCACACCTGTCCAGAGTATCATACCTTCTATCCGTTCTGCTTCGGGATATTGCAAATTCCATATAAACTGGTTCATGCCTTTGCCGATCTCCATTTTATTACCAGCTTCTTTTGCATCAGTAGCATAAGTGCGGATGATCTTTTTATTTTTATCCAGTATGGTCACCGAAGCCTTGGTAGTATCATTGACATTTTTTGCATAATAATTAACCACAACACCGTTAGGTGGGTTTTCTCCTGCGTTTACTAATGTTGTCGTTCCCCTGAACCGGCCTCCGCCGCCTGCGATTCGCCATGCCGGATTAACAGTGAATACATGCAGATTCTTATCTACAATACTTTTATTCAGCTGCTGTATCACACTCAGATCATCGAGCACATAAAAAGAGCGGCCCTGTGTAGCTACAATAAGATCGTTCTCTTTAATGGTGAGATCAGTAATTGGAACTTCGGGAAGATTTAACTGGAAAGGTTTCCAATTAGCGCCATCATCATAGCTGATATACATGCCATACTCTGTGCCGGCATATAATAAACCGGGGCGTTTACGATCTGCCCGCAACGTTCTTGCAAAATGCATTTTGTGAATGCCATTTACGATCAGCTTCCATGTTTTGCCGTAATCCTCTGTTTTATAGATATAGGGCGCAAAATCATCGCTTTTATATCTTGTGCCTACGAAATAAGCAGTGCCTTTTTGAAACGGATCTGTTTCTATGCAATTCCACATCATCCATTTGGGTGCATCTTTTGGCGTTACATTCTCCCAGTTCTTACCGGCATCCTTGCTTAGCTGTATCAATCCATCATCACTGCCTGTCCACAAGAGATCTTTCTCAAGACCGCTTTCTGTTGCTGTGAAAATGGTGCAATAATATTCTACTGATGTATTGTCTTTGGTAATAGGTCCGCCACTTGGTCCCTGTTTGGATTTATCATTGGTAGTAAGATCAGGTGATATTTGTTGCCAGCTGGCTCCTTCATTTTCTGTAACGAATAAATGATTTCCCGCAGCATATAATCGTTTGGGATTATGTGGAGAAAAGAAGACAGGAAAGTTCCATTGAAAACGATATTTCAATACATCAGCACCGGCACCCATCGGGTTATCCGGCCATACGCTTACCGCACGGTTCTCTCCTGTTTTATGATCAAGCCTGGATAAATAACCGCCATAGTTACCACCATATACCACATCAGGATTTAAGGGATCAGCAACAACATACCCGCTTTCTGCACCCGCTGTTACATCCCAGTCTCTATCTGTAATGGCAGCACCATAAGTCCTGTGTTTAATTCTGAAAGTAGAATTATCCTGTTGCGCTCCCAGTATTCTATAAGGAAAAGAATTATCAGTAGATACACGATAGATCTGTGCCGTTGGTTGGTTCATGTATGTACTCCAGTTGTCTCCTCCATCAAAACTTACCTGGGCACCACCATCGTCTGCCACGATCATCCTGTTTCCATCTTCCGGATCAATCCACAGATCATGATGATCGCCATGAGGAGTATTGACGGATTGAAAGGTTTTACCAGCATCGCGGCTCCGCATAAAATTTACATTGGGTGCATAAACTGTATTCTCGTTTTTAGGATCTACAAACACTTTAGTATAATACCAGGCCCGTTGACGGATATTATTATCGTTGCTGGTGAGTGTCCATGATTCTCCGCCGTCTGCACTTACAAACATGCCTCCTTTTTCATTTTCAATAAGAGCATATACTTTATCAGGATTAGCAGGCGCTACAGCAACACCTGTAATTCCCCACACACCCTTTGGCAATCCTTTTTTTGCAGTGATGTTGATCCATGTGTCTCCGCCATCTGTACTTTTCCAGATGCCACTTCCTTCACCACCACTTTCTAAGCTATTTGGTGTTCTTATCAACCGCCAGGTGCCCGCATAAAAAACGGAAGGATTGCCGGGTTCCATCACCAGGTCACTGGCACCGGTTTGATTATTTATAAATAACGTTCGCTTCCATGTTTTGCCGCCATCGGTTGTTTTGTAAACACCTCTTTCATCATTGGGTCCAAATAAATGACCCATGACGGCTACCCAAACTGTATTCGGATCACGGGGATGAATAACAATCCGGATAATATGACGTCCTTCTTTCAACCCGATATTCTTCCAGGTACGGCCTGCATCATCACTACGCCACATTCCATTTAGTCCTTCACTCACATTTCCACGCATGGTATTCTCGCCTTCACCCACATATAAAATATTTTCATCGGATGGAGCTACAGCTACTGCACCGATGCAACTGCCAAAATATTTATCCGAAATATTTTTCCAGTTGCTGCCACCATCTGTTGTTTTCCATACTCCACCACCGGTGGCACCAAAATAAAATGTATTACGATTTTTGAAACTCCCGGTCACTGCACCGCTGCGGCCACCCCGCCAGGGGCCGACCAACCGATATTTTGTTTTGGATAATAAAACAGATTCATCTTCTGTTGCAGCAGGATTAACGGTCGTTTTCTTTTGAGCATCTGATAACAAAAATGAAAACAGGCAAACTAGCAATAGTAATTTTCTCATGGTGATCATCAATTGATTTATGCTTTGAAGTTAGTGATTTACCTTTATCCAAATCAATACGCATGTCATCGTTTTCGATCACAGGAAATTTAGCAGATATTCTCCAAGAAAAAATTTATCCCGCTACAATAACGGTGCAGGATGGAAAGATCGCTTCTATTGAACCTATTCACGACCCAATAGCTACCGGGTCAGGACCCGATAGCTATTTCATTCTTCCTGGTTTCATAGATAGTCACGTTCATATAGAAAGCTCAATGCTTGTGCCAGCGGAGTTTGCGAGATTAGCTGTAGTGCACGGCACCGTTGGCACTATCAGCGACCCGCATGAGATCGCCAATGTGTGTGGTATGGAAGGAGTAGAATTCATGATTGAAAACGGAAAGACAGTTCCTTTCAAATTCAATTTCGGGGCACCCAGTTGTGTTCCCGCCACCCTGTTTGAAACAGCTGGTGCGGCGCTGGATGCAACCGATGTAGAAAAACTTTTACAACGCAATGAGATAAAGTATTTGAGCGAAATGATGAATTTTCCGGGTGTATTGAATGAAGATGAAGAGGTGATGAAAAAGATCGCAGCGGCTCACCGGCTATTAAAACCTGTGGATGGCCATGCCCCCGGATTGAGAGGTGAATTAGCAAAGCAATATATCGGGGCCGGCATTACAACCGATCATGAATGTTTTACCAAAGAAGAAGCGTTGGATAAACTGCAGAACGGGATGAAGATCCTTATCCGCGAAGGCAGCGCCGCAAAAAACTTTGAAGCACTGATTGACCTGCTGCATGATTATCCCAATCAAATGATGTTTTGCAGTGATGATAAACATCCTGATAGTTTAGTGCTGGGCCATATCAACCAGCTTTGTGCAAGAGCTGTAGCCAAAGGCATTGATATTTTCAACATACTAAAGGCAGCTTGTGTAAATCCTGTTCTTCATTACAAACTGGATATAGGTTTATTAAAGAAAGGAGATGCGGCGGATTTTATTGTAGTGAAGGACCTGGAAAATTTTGAAGTGATAAAAACATTTATCAATGGAGAATTGGTAGCGGAGCAGGGAAAATCCATGATCCACAGTCCACGGTCTGCAGTGATCAACAATTTTTCCTGTGCAAAAAAAGAGGTTCCTGATTTTGAGGTATCACACAATAGTCCTGATCCTTCATTTACGATTCCCATTATTGAAGCATTAGATGGCCAGCTCATCACCAATAAACTTTTCGTTGCACCTAAAGTGGAGAACGGAAAAATCATAAGTGATACCGAAAGAGATATTTTAAAGATCGTAGTGGTGAACCGGTATACCAATGCACCCATTGCAAAAGCATTCATTAAAAATTTTGGGTTAAAACAGGGGGCATTGGCCTCTTCTGTTGCACATGATAGTCACAACATCGTTGCTGTGGGTGTAGATGATGAAAGTATTTGTAAAGCAGTGAACATGATCATTGAACACAAGGGTGGCGTAAGCCTGGTGAAAGATGATCTTGAAATGATCGTTCCTTTACCAGTGGCAGGGTTAATGAGTAATGAAGATGGATATAAAGTCGCCGAACAATACGCTATGATCGATAAAGCAGCTAAAGAAGCAGGTTCCGTCCTAGGTTCCCCCTTTATGACCCTATCCTTTATGGCCTTGCTGGTAATTCCACATCTGAAGTTAAGCGACAAAGGACTCTTTGATGGGGATACATTTAGCTTTGTATAAAGTTGTTAATTTACTTTTGTTATTTGCAAACTATGTCTCAATCTCGTCAGCTCGCAGCCATTATGTTTACCGATATTGTTGGATACACCTCTATTATGCAGGAAGATGAAGTATTGGCAATGGAGCTCCGGAAAAAAGTAAAGAAAAAACTGGAAGAAGAAGTAGCCACGCACCGGGGACGCATTTTGGAGTTGCAGGGTGATGGCGCCCTCTGCAGTTTTTCGAGTACCATTGAAGCAGTTCGGGCTGCGCTTGCTTTGCAATTGCACATGCAGGCTGTTCCTGTTGTGCCGTTGCGTATTGGTATACACACCGGCGATGTGATGATAGAAGGCGATGCTATTTATGGCGATGGAGTAAATATCGCATCAAGAATAGAATCCTTTGCTGTACCCGGCAGTATTTTTATTTCGGGCAGAGTGTATGATGATATAAAAAACCAAAAAGATATTCAAACCCTTTCGCTGGGAAAGTATGCACTAAAAAATGTAAAAGAAGAAGTAGAAATTTTTGCTATCAGTAATCCCGGGTTAAAAATTCCTGATCATAATAATCTTGAAGGTAAAGGTAAAAGGGTAATGCAAAAATCCATTTTGGTTTTGCCGTTTGTGAATATGAGCAGCGATCCGGACCAGGAATATTTCAGTGACGGTCTTACTGAAGAACTCATCTCTAACTTATCAAAATTAAAAGAGATGAAAGTGATTTCACGTACTACTTCAATGAAGTACAAAAGCACAAATAAAGATACAAGGACAATTGGTATAGAAACTGGCGCCACCTACATTATGGAGGGAAGTGTAAGAAAGCAAGGCAACAATCTCCGGATCACTGCGCAATTTGTGGACGCAATCCGTGACTTACACTTATGGGCCGAAAGCTACCGCGGAACTATCGATGATATTTTTGATATGCAGGAAAAAGTAGCAGAAAAAATTGTTGCTGCATTACGAATTCAACTTACAAGAGAAGAACAGGATAACTTACAGAAACGCTATACTGAAAATACGGAAGCATATCAATTTTACCTGCAGGGCCGTTATTTCTGGAAAAAAAGAAATGAACAAGGATTAAAATCTGCAATCCGGCACTTCGAAAAAGCACTCGAAAAAGATCCTGACTATGCATTGGCCTGGGCTGGGCTTGCAGATACATACAGCCTGATGGGAGAATACACAAATATTTCACGAAGAGAACTTTTTCCCCGGCAAACAGCAGCAATACACAAGGCACTGGAAATTGACAGTCGTTTGGGAGAAGCACATATTTCATTGGGCATTTCACTTATGTTGAATGAATGGGATTGGAAAAATTCAGAAAAGGAATTCAAGATTGGAATTGAGCTGAGTCCTAACTATGCTACCGGTCATCATTGGTATGCAGAATTGCTACTCTTCATGGACAGAATAGAAGAAGCTTTCCGGGAAATTTCAATAGCTGTTGAATTAGATCCCATATCGCAGGGAATATTAAAGGACAAAGGAATATTTTATTATTACACCCGGCAATACGATGAGGCAATTGATATTGCGATGAAAACACTGGAGCTGGACTCAACTTTTGTTCCGGCTCACCGTCTTCTCTCTCTTGCTTATATGGGCAAGGGAATGTTTGAAAAGTCTATCGAAGAAAACCAGCGCTGGGGTAGTCGTACCGGGAACAAGGTGAAAACTGAAATTGCTCTTGCTCATATCTATGCTACTGCGGGGCGCAAAGAAGATGCACTGAAAATTATCGGGGAAGTTGAAGCAGATACGGCATTGAGTGGAAATGATTATCGTGGCATGGCTTTAATTTATGCAGCGCTTCATGAGAATGATAAGGCTTTCTACTGGCTTGAAAAAAGTTATGAGAAACAGGAAGAGTCATTATGTAGCATAAAAGTAGATCCCAAATTAGATTCGTTACGTCCCGATCCCCGTTTCAACTTACTGCTAAAGAAAATAGGTTTGTACAGCGATCCTTCTAAAAAAAGCAACCGGGTTGGAAAATCCCTGAATTAAAAAATTAAGACCTGCATATTTATAGTAACCTCGAATTGTTCGTTGCCGTAGCGGGATAAAAATATACATGCCTAATCGTTCAGTGTGTTTCTTACAAAAATTTTCACACTTTATTTTTAAGCCCCCATCCCCAATAAGCATCTCATTTTTAAACAAAGAACCGGCGACAAGGAAATAAAGCTTAGTCTGCCATTGTTCAATGAAAAACTTATTACACATAACAACATCACTTGATCAGCCTGAGCTACTGGAAAACCTGGTTGAGAAATTAGCGGATCGCCCATATACAATACAAACGGGAAGCACCAATCCTGCTGGTAAAAGAAAAACGCTTGAAACTTCATCCACGGAAACATACCTGAGCGGAACGATTGTCATAAATGACCTCGCAGGTAACCCGGCATCAGAGATCAATATGCCTTTTATCACCTCCTTTTTATTCACCTGCATAAAAGAAGAAACAAACTCCTGCAAGATTGCCTGGAGTGTGTCTCTTTCTTAAAAGTACCAGGATAGCTTACACTCCGTTCGCTGTTAATAGAAACTGTTTTTTATTATTGTCATTGACCGGCTTTTATCCTCTGTTCACCGATTTCAGCAGTAATATGGCCCATTCACTATTGATCAGCTGCCTACTACACCATAGTTTTGATTAAAATTTGACACCATGAGTGATTTAGAAAACAGAAGAGAAGAGAGAAGGATGCGCTGGGAAAAAAGAATGGAAGAACACCATAAAAATGGTCATATCTGGACAGGTGTTTTATTACTCCTGGTTGGCATAGTGGCCCTGGCCAAAAGTTATGTTCCTGATTTTCCCCGCTGGGCATTCAGCTGGCAAATGTTATTGATCGTACTCGGTATTTTTATCGGCGTTCGTCATCGTTTTCATGGAGCCGCCTGGTTTGTGTTGCTGCTGGTTGGTGGCACTTTTCTCGCCAATGATTATTTTTTAGATGGTGGTCTTCGCCGTCATCTCTGGCCGGTTATTCTTATTGTCATTGGCTTGTTCTTTATATTTCGTTCCCGGCTAAAACCCAGCCGGGCCTGTTACGAAAAAAAAAATCCCGACAAGCCCGGAGATCCCTTTACAGGATGGAGTGAAGAACAATATAACAATGATTTTATAGATGCTACTTCCATCTTTGGTGGTACCAAGAAAAATATCCTGAGTAAAGATTTTAAAGGCGGCGACATAGTAAATGTATTTGGCGGCACCGAATTAAATTTTATACAATCGGATGTTAAAGGAATGGCGACACTGGAGATCACCACTATTTTCGGAGGCACCAAATTAATCGTACCATCACATTGGGCTATCAAATCTGAAGTCGTCACCATCTTTGGAGGAATAGACGATAAACGACAATTGCCGGCCACCAGCGACAACCCGGAAAAAATATTATTACTGAAAGGAACCGTGATATTCGGCGGTATTGATATTAGAAGTTTTTAACTAATTTATGCCATACCCGGGTAGAGATAGATCATGCGGGAGAATTGATGGGGTATGGCATATTTTTCAAAACCAACATAACATGAACTGGTACCTGGCAAAATTTGTCTTTCGTATTGTATGTGGAGAAGGTCAGCATACAGCACAATTTGATGAACAGCTACGACTCATCGCCGCAACAGACAAACAGGAAGCTTTCCGAAAAGCACAGGAAATGGGAAAGAAAGAAGAAGAGACTTTCTACAACCGTAAAGAGCAATTGGTGCAATGGCAGTTTGTAAATATAAGTGAGCTATACCTGTTAAGTGAGCTGATCGATGGCGCTGAACTGTATTCCCGCATTGAGGAAAGAGAAAATGCAGACGCTTATATGTACACGGTGAATCAAAAAGCAGGGAACATTTTTTTTACCCCAACACATCAACTGTTGCAACTGGCATAATCCATCATGTCCAATACTCCATTTTCTGTACGGCGGTTTACGATCATCTTCAGTATTTGCTGGATGGTGCTGATCGGCGATCATGTGCTGGTATTACACTGGCTGGGATTGCCCTGGAATGCAGCCATCATTGACAGCGCTATCAGCAACGTTATTTTATTACTAGGCTGCCTTCTGGTCATGAATACGCTTCGTTATTATTTACCCCGGGGCGAACAATATGTTAACATTTTTTCGCTGGTATTACTCTCGTCTCTTATATGGCTCGTGCTTTCTAAATGGTTACTTAAGTTAACTGCAGGTCTTTGTTATGAAGGATATAATGAAATGCTCTATCATTCTATGCCTATCCGTTTCAGTATTGGTTTTTTATTATTGGGTTGTATCACGATGATCAGTATTGTATGGTATAACCAGCTTGAACAAAAAGAAAATGAGAACCGTAAAGCCAATGCGGAAAAACTGGCGAAAGAAGCAGAGCTTTTTAAATTGCGCCAGCAATTACAACCCCATTTTTTATTTAATAGTTTGAATTCGATCAATGCCCTGATCGGCAGCCGGCCCGAAGAAGCCAGGAAGATGGTGCAGCAACTATCCGATTTTTTAAGAGGCACTATCAAAAAAGAAGAAACCCAATGGGTGACCCTGCAGGAAGAAATGCAGTACCTGCAACTATACCTTGAAATTGAAAAGGTACGTTTTGGAAACCGGCTTGCAACAATGATCGAAAGTGATGAAGCAACCCATCAGTTAAAGCTACCAGCCCTTCTATTGCAACCTATTGTAGAGAATGCGATCAAGTTTGGTTTATATGATACAACAGGTGAAACCGTGATCCGCATTTACACCAGCAAAGTCGAAAATGACCTGTTAATAAAAGTGATGAACCCATTTGATCCGGAAACATCTTCCCCTAAGCAGGGCATCGGTTTTGGATTAACATCTGTTCAAAGAAGGTTGTATCTTTTGTTTGCACGCACCGACCTGTTGATTACGGAGGCAAATGGGAATAATTTTACAACCATAGTGAAAATACCACAGGTGTCTAACATTGTTACGGACACTTATGAAAAAAATTAAAGCCTTACCTAAAAGTCAGACACATGAAAGTAATTATCATAGACGACGAGCCACTGGCAAGAAGTATCGTAAAAGAATATTTACAGAAACATCCGCAACTTGAGATCATGCAGGAATGCAATGATGGGTTTGAAGGATTGAAAGCAATTCAGCAACACCAGCCCGATCTTATTTTCCTGGATATACAAATGCCAAAAATCAATGGGTTTGAAATGCTGGAACTGATTGAACAGCCGCCGGCTGTCATCTTTGCTACGGCATTTGATGAATATGCCATCAAAGCATTTGAAGCCCATGCCATCGACTATTTATTAAAACCTTTCAACCAGGAGAGGTTTGATAAAGCCATCAGCAAATGGATGGAGAAAAATAATAGTAGTAACGAAAAAGCAACACAGGACTTACTGGAAACAGCTTCGCAGTCGCCGGCACAAAGTAATCGCATCGTCGTAAAAAATGGCAGTAAGATCAAGATCATCCCGGTGCACGAAGTGCAATACCTGGAAGCAGCTGATGATTATGTGAAAGTACATACCAGCGAAGGCTATTTTTTAAAGAATAAAACTATGAGCCATTTTGAACAGGTGCTCGATGGTCAGCAGTTTGTCCGTTCGCATCGTTCGTATATTGTAAATGTGCAGCATATCACCCGCATTGATCCGTATGAAAAAGACAATCATGTGGCGATATTGAAATCAGGCGTGAAAGTGCCGGTGAGCAGAAGTGGTTATGTGAGATTGAGAAGTATTCTTGGGCTCTGAGATAGAAAATATAAATACCAGGGTTGCATCTTTCAACCACAGATTAATTTTCTTTCAGCCCTTTTATCACCACATTCCCGGTTCCGTTTTTATCGCAGGGATAGGCAAAATCTTTTTGCCATGCTTTTGTATTATTTATAGTTGCGTAAAATTCATCGAGATACTGGATAGTTGATTTTATATACTTTGCATCGAGCAAAGAGCAATCCGTATATAATTTATAGATTTCTTTTTTTAAGTCATTGAATTTTTTAATGATGTCTTCAAACGCCGTTAAGTCAGCCATACAATAGCCACGATAACGACGCTGGCGTATTGAACTCATTTGTAATTCTTCTGTCGGAAATGCATAAGGAGCATTGACTATACCGGCATGGTCGAAATCATACGGCACTGCGATTGGCATAGACTTAGCATCCTCAGCCAATAACCTGATATTTTGCAGGTACTGAACTGACCAATCCGTATTGCCTGCCAGGTATTGAAAAACTGCCATGGTTAAGAACTCTGTTCTCTTTATTTGTTGTGGCGATACTCTTTTTTCGCTTTTAATTATTGTCGTTTTATTTCTTTCTGCCATTTGATTTTCGTCTTCCAGCAGCAATCCATAAAATACAGTAGCTGTCTTCCTGTTATTACTATCTTCCAGTTTAACTTTTACCAATCTTGATCTGAAGCTTAGTGGCGTTAGCAGGTTATACATTTTATATACGAGCCATTCCCGGATTATATATTCTTCACCTTTGCAGGGCATCACCAGTTTTATTTTTTTCTGATGTTTAAAAACAGTTGCGCTATTCGCACCGGCTGAAGGAAACTCAATCATCAAAGGTGGATAATTACAATTTTCTTTCAAACGGCGGAAATGTCCCCTGGTCTTTAACTCAACCGGTATTGAAATAGCATCGGCATCTTTTTTATAATAAGAAAGTGTAAAAGGGAATTTTTTTGCAGATCCAGTCCTGTCTTTCAATAAATCACGAACATCCCCTTTGAGATAAATAGTCATTGAATCATCGGATTCAAATAAATCATTATTGGAAGAAATGGTTTGGCTGGTCCCTTTAATTGCAGAAACAGACAGGATAAGAGTAGAAGCAATACTTAAATAAATAGTTGGTGGCGGTTTCATACTTTTTTAATGTGCTAATTCAAATTAATAATCTATGGTACAACCATAAAAAGCATTTTCATCAGCACTCTTTTTCCAGCACGGCAACAATTTTTGCGTAATACTCCCTTGCTTTTTCCGGTGTACTGCCAATGCACACTACACCCAATTTACCATACTGCGACAAAGCGCCAATAAGATGAAACATGATTCCCTCCTGTGAAGTGCCATCATAATGGAGATCGTTGACCATGGCAATATCAATCAGGTCGTGCGGGCTGAGACCCACATACTTTTCGCTTTTTAAATTATCAGAACAGAAATAATAACGTATCAAATGGCCCTGTGAAGTATAATACAAACCCTGCTCTTCATCATAAACACCATCTGTAAGAAATTGCAACATCAGGAAGGGGTGCGTAGTGCCTCCTTTACGAAGATTGATCTCAATGGGATAATGCACCCAATCGTCTTTTTCCTTTACCGAAATAAAATCTACAGCAAACCGGCCCAACACACCTTTGTTTTTTAATACCTGTGCCACTTTTCGTCCCATTTTTCCCAACTCTACAGCATACTGCGTAGAAGCCGGAAAATGTGCACCGATATAAACCTGGCCGCTTTCACCACCCAACTCCTGGTCGTGCGTAGAAATGATTTCTATTACACCAGTTGGTGTAATCCTGCATTGTACCGAAGGTGATTCTTTATGTTCTCCTTCCACAAATTCTTCTACAATCCCTCCCATGCTATCATACTTCTGCAAAAATTCAGCATACGAAAGATCTGTTGCTACGAATTTCAGTTGTTGTTCCAGGTTGTCTTTTACCCAGCCTTTTAAATCAATTGAATTTTCAGAGCCGCTATAAGGAAAAACAGCATTACCATCGCCGGAAAAACCATCATTTACTTTTACTACAGCTTTCCGCAACGCAGGGTTATTTTGTTTTAGTTGAGTCAACGCTTCAATAATCTCTTTTTCTGAATGCAGATCTTCAAAACCGGGAGGCACAGGCAAACCACATTCCCTGAAAATTTTCCGGCCATTGCTTTTACTTCCCAATTCATAAAGATCGGGATCGCATCCATAAATAGGGATCTGCAACTGCACCGCCAGCGACCGCTCATGTTGTGTAACAATAAAACAAGACATGTGTACGTCATGCCCGGCAGGTATAAAATCTTTGATCCGTTTGATGAGTCTTGGCCGTTCTAAAATTTTTTGCGTTAGAGGTTTGGATGATGAGTCATGACAACTGAGGAGAGTTAACCGGCGCAGCGCATGATAACCAGTAATACCCGGCAGCATGTGCAGGTAATAATCAACAATGATCGGATCAATTGTCTGGCTGGTTACATAAATAACATGCGTGCGGGGCATGCGAAGCAACATGAGCATACAAAGCATCCGTTCCTCGTAATGATTAATTCCGCTGACCTTGGAAAGTATTTCAGGATCCATCGTTAAGGAAGGAACTATAATAACTGTTCGTGGCGCCAGTTTATCGGGAAAAACGCTTTCAAATTGTTTGGGAAAGCTTTCCTGTAATTTTTTAAACAGAGATGCTTCTGTTTCCGAACCTTTACCAGGAACCGGCGATGGGCTGGCCGATGTTTTTAGATCTGCGGTGCTTGTTTGCATAGTTATCCTGTTTTATCAAAACAATTTTCATGCAGTACAGAGACAGGTGGTTTTTAAAGATACAAAAATATCAGGCCTGTGCGATCCAATCTTTAATTGGCAGTGCACCAGTTTCAAAATTTATCAGCTACTTTTTATTTCACGCAAAGGCGCAAAGAAAATAAGTCGCTAAGGATACAGTCTTTGCGTCTTGGATTACTTAGCGGTTTTGCGTGAAAAATTCAAACTAGTACACTACCCTTTAATTAAGAAGGGGTGAAAATTATGTTATGTTACCGGATAAGTGTCACCGTTCCTTTTCGCATAAAGGATGAACCCGCTTCACATTCCATCTCAGCAAAATAAACGTAGGCGCCGGCAGGTGCATCCAGTCCTTTAAATTTTCCATTCCAGCCTGCCGACTGATCATTCGGATAAAAATTCTTTTTTTCAAAGATTATCTCGCCCCAGCGGTTAAATACTTTTAATGATTTTATAATACGAACTCCCTGGCCCAGGATAAAGAATTTATCATTCTTACCATTATTATCGGGTGTAAATGCATTCGGTATATGCACATCCCCGCCAGCACAAACAACAGAAATCTTTACAGTATCTTTTGCCATACAATTATTGCGGTTGTAAACAGTGACCACGTAATCCATATGCTCATACGGTTTGCTGACCGGTGATGCACAATTTGTACAACTTAAAAAATCGGCGGGCGACCAGTTCCATTTAATTACATCATTACTGTTGGTAACAATTAATTGATTGTAGGAACCCACTACTACCTGCCTGTCAGCGCCTGCATCCACAGTTGGTAATGGATTTACAAGAACATGTATGTTCTGCGTATCCGAATAGCATTGATATTTATCATAACCAACAACGGTGTATTGCGTGGATGAAGAAGGAGAAGCAAACGGGTTATTTATTTGTGTATTACTTAAACCCACGGTGTTATTGATCCATTTATAGCCAGCTGCACCTGACACATTTAATTGTACTTTATCGCCGGCACATATTGCTGCATTGCTTGCCACTTTCATCGTAAATGATGTTGGCACTGTAACCGTAATAGTATCGCTTCCTTTGCATCCGTTATTATCTATGCCATTTACAACGTAGTTAGTAGTTGAAGCCGGCAATGCCAACGGTGATGCGCTGGTGGGATCATTTAATCCTGTTGCCGGTGACCATGAATAAGAAGAGGCACCGGTAGCCTGTAACTGAACGCCATTGGTTTTACAGGTAACAGGATCTGTGGGCATAACGGTAATACGAGGATCCGGGTAAATAATCACCGGTTCCTGCAGTTTAACTGAAACAGCGCAGCCGTTATTATCTTTTACGATAAGTGATGGAATATAGGAACCGGCAGCCTGGTATTGATGAACAGAAAAACTGTCGGTACCAGTTTGAACAAATCCGTTACCAAAATCCCAGAGATAAGAAACAGCATTGGTATGAGAAGGAGCATTTAACGTGAGTTGATGACCAATACAACCAGTAAGATCATTACCCTTTAGAGTAGCCTGTGGTTGGTTTACCTGGATCGTATCTGTATAAACACTCGTTAAACCATTAAAACCGCGAACAGTTAATTTAACAATATAGGTGCCGGGTAAATGATAAATATGGCCTGGTGAGTTTTGGTTATCCAATGTAAACCCATCTCCAAAATCCCAATGAGTGGAAGTAAAGCCGGTGGAAGTATTTATAAACCGTGCCATCACCGGTGGACACACAGAACGATCACCTATAAAAGATGTCGTAGTAGTAAATCCCGGGTTAAAATTATTGACAATAATAGTTTGCGTTGCCGTATCGCTGCAGAATGAACCTTGCGCAATCAAAGTAACTACATACGTGCCGGCAACAGTATAAGTATGAGATGACGAATAGGAAGCGGCGGTGGCCCCATCGCCAAATGTCCATTGATAATTGACGCTGCCGCTGTTAAAACTATTAGTAGTATTAGAAAAAGATACGGTGGTATTCAATGGAACATTTGTACCCGAGGTCCAAAAAGAAGCTTTCGGACCTCTTACTCTTACTATACGATTAATAACGGAGGTGCAACCGTTAGCGTCAGCTACTTTCAATGTTACAAAATAATCACCGGGATTATTGTAGCGGTGCGTTACCCTGGCTCCTGCTAATGATATTGTTCTTGCCCCGTCACCAAAATCCCAGTCACACTGCGTAATGGCTACACCATTTCTTATAGTTGAAGCATCCTCAAGTATGACAAGTTCTTTATAACATACATTATCTGCAATAACATTAAAGGAAGCGGAAGGTCCTTTTACCGAAATAGTAATAAAGTTGCTGGTATCCTTGCATCCGTAAGAAGTAGATTGAGTAATCGCTCTCAGTTCGTAGTTACCATGCGTAAAATTGGACAAGGTAGCCGACCAGGGAAATACATTGTTTGGCTGACCGGAAACATTTCCTGAAAAAGGCGTACCATCTCTATTATAAAAACCCCAATAATTATACGGATAGTCGTAAAAAAAAGTATTGGGTGGGAAAGGAGGTCTTTCCAATCCTGTAACCTGAACGTTTAATGAGTTACCGATACAAAGCGAAGCCGTGTTTGGTGTAAGTACCGGGTTTTGCTTTAATAAAACTCTTACTTCTGTTGCATCTTTTACAGTACAGGCTCCATTGGTAGCAGTAAGAATTACCTGGTAAACGCCAGTCGCATTATAAGTATGTTCTACTGTAGCTTGCGCTGTTGTATAAGATGTACTGGTATTATCGCCAAAACTCCAAAGCCAGCCCTCCGTTTGCCGGGAAGCATCAGTAAACGTAACCTTGCCTCTTGTTCCATCACAGGTATATAAAACAGATCCTATTTTAGGAAAAGGCGGGGATACATGTATGATCGCTGGCTTAGTGATCGTGTCGCTGCATGACCCATTGGTAGCAATGAGTGTTACATTGTAATCACCTTCGTTATAATATTGGTGTATTGCCGGAACTGCTCCTATAAATCCACCATGATCACCAAAGTTCCAGGCATAACTTGTTACACTTCCGCTTGACGTATTATTAAATACAACAGGTGTATTGCCACATACTGTTGGCTGCACACTAAAATTGGCTACTGGTTTTTTAAACACATAAATACTGTTGTATGAAACGGTGCCGGTGCAACCATTGATAGTTGTGTAAGTAAGCCTAACGGTATAAGTTCCGTTTTGTGTATAGGTATGAATCGGCTCAGCATCCGAAGAAGTTTGTCCGTCTCCAAAATTCCATTGATATGTTACCAGGGGTTCTGTTGTTCTTGGTTTAAATTTTACGGTCAGCCGCTCACATCCCCTGTCAGTATAGCCGTTATCCAAAAAAATTCCTATCAGCGGGCGACTGATGCCCAGCGATTTTGTGATAAACGAAGTACAGCCATCTGCATTCGTTACTGTTAGCCCTACCTGGTAAGCATTATCTGCTGTGTAGGTATAGGAAGGAGATTGCAATGTAGAAAACGTACCGGGGTTATTGGTAGGCCAGTTAAACTGCCATTGCCAGGCGACAGCGCCCTGCGTTGTATCCTGGAAACTTACCTGCACTGGTGCGCCACAAAGACTGGCCGGGTTAATAACAAACCCATTTAATGCCGGTTTTGGTTTTACATTTATTGTCCGTGTTATTGTTTGAGCACAAGAACCAAACCTGCTGGTGAGTTCTACTGTATGCGGACCTGGTGTACCAAAAGCATAACTCACAGAGTTATTCCAAAAACTATTCACTGTATTGACACCATCAAATACCCAGGTGGAGAAACTGGGTGAGGGTGTACTTGTATTCAAAAAAGAAACACTGCCATTTGAACAGATCAATGATGGCTCCTGGAAGCTGGTATTGAAATTTGCAATGTTGAGATAAGAAGGGCGGTTCAAAACGGCTGTGCACCCGGTAGAACTTGTAACGGAAAGTTTAACTGAATAAGTTCCCCGTACTGTATACGTATGCGATGGCGACATTTCTGTTGAAGTAATATTATCTCCAAACTCCCAGTAATAGCTAAGTGTTCCTGTGCCGGTAGTAGTATTGGTAAATTGAATAGTTGCTGGTGCATCACAGGTAATGGTCTGATCGGCTGTGAAAGAAACAACCAGCGGAGGATATACAGTGATAATATTCGGTTTGATCATCGTATTGCTGCACCCATAACTATTAACAGCAGTAAGACCTGCTGTAGCAGTTTGCAAAAAATTGTAGGTATGTGTAATGAAAGAACTACTTGTTGATTGAATGATGCCATCGCCAAAATCCCAATGATAACTGCTCATTACTCCATCACCCGGCAATGAAGAACTGGTAAACGTACTTTGAAGCGGTAAACAACCCGATGCCGGCAAAACGCTGAAATCAATCACGGGTTTTTTATAAACAGTGATCGTTTTTGTTTTGACAGCTATTTGCGTTCCATCAGTTACTGTCAATGTTATTGTATAGGTCTTCTCATCATAAAAAACAGCGCCGGCATCTTTTAATACGGAGGTATTGCCATTTCCAAAATCCCAGCTGTATGTTGCGGCACCTGAAGCGCCTGTAGTGGTATTGGTAAATAAAATAGAAAGAGGTGAACAGCCCCCGATTTTATCGGTATTAAAATCAGCCCGCAATTGTGCCTTTGCTGCCAGGGATAAAAAAAAGAAGAGTGAAAAGATGAATGGTTTAAGCAAATAATAGAGGGCAATATTCAGCGGGTTGAATTTCACAAACAGACAGGTTTGATAAGGGGATATGCCTTTCTTTTTAAAAACGGAAAGATACTGCCTAATGCCTGTTTGCGCAAGCATTTTCAACTTAGAAGAATTACTGTTTTCCTGATTTTTCATCTATTAAAAAAGGGAGTCTGTTATGCCTCCTGTCCTGTCCATAAAGCACCTCCAATACTATCCCGCTGCGCTCCTGTGACAGATGAAAATACATTGTATTCCTGCCGCCAGCGTAATACACCGATCAATGCCATCACCAATGCTTCTTTATAATTGATGAGTTTTTTATCCGGAATAATCACTTCAATCTTTTGCTCTTTCAAATGTGCAGCAAGTCTCTCAACCAGGAATGTATTAAAAGCACCTCCTCCGGTAACGAGAAGCCGGGACCCGGTAACTATCGGGTCGGAAGAGATTGCATTTTTAATTTGCACTGCAATATGCTCGGCATACGTGCTGAGAGCATCTTCCGTTTTTAATGTTGCTTTTTTTATGAGGGGATAAACTATTCCTGTTCCAAAATCATTGGCCAGTGATTTTGGAAAGGGTTGCTGGTAGTACGGCAATGCATTCAATTGTTCTAATAGTTCATCATTCACTGCTCCTGTTCTCGCCATTTCACCACCGGCATCATATTCTTTGTCCAGTTCTGCCACCAGCATATTTAATACCCGGTTGGCCGGGCAAACATCAAAGGCGGTATAATTTTCCCTGTTCAATGAAATATTGGCAATACCTCCCAGGTTGAGAAAATAAGCATAGTCGCCCAATAATAATTTTTCACCGATGGGAACGATAGGCGCTCCCTGCCCGCCAAACGCCACATCCATAGCCCGGAGATCGATAACCACCGGTAACTGAGTTTCAGCTGCCAATGCAGCACCATCGCCTAACTGTGCTGTCATTTTTTTAGCGGGTATATGAAAGGTTGTATGTCCATGCGAAGCGACCAATGCCACTTTATACTGCAACTGGTGGGCCTCAATAAATTTATTGACCTGCTGTCCGAGGTAATGACCATAATCAACGTGCAACAATTGGTATTCCAACGCTGATAAATCCACCGCATTTTTTAAACGAGCGATCCATTCATTGCTATAAGGATAACAATCGGCTTCCAGTATTTCATAGCTCCATTGCCCCGCATTTTCATGCAATTCAACAAAAGCAATGTCCAATCCATCCAGTGAACTTCCACTCATTAAACCAATAGCACGATATAGCATGAAACAAATTTTAATCCCGGCGCTTCAGCAAGCTCTGTGTTAACGGGAGCAGATTTATATTTAGATTTGTTCAAAAATAAGGCGAAGTACGTTTAAAAGCTTAAAGGTTTATTAGTTTAAAAGTTGTTTCACCTGGAAAAAGTGCATCACCCGTGCGACAACAAAAAACTACAAACCATCAACTATCAACCTTTACCACATGACTCATAATTTTAGTGAACAACATAGCCTTATCAGTAATTGGGTAAGTGAATTGAGAAGTGTAGAAATCCAATCTGACCGGATGCGGTTTCGGCGCAACCTTGAGCGTATCGGTGAAGCCATTGCCTACGAGATAAGTAAGGTATTAGCTTTTGAAGAAAAAGAGATACAAACTCCATTGGGGATTGCAACCAGTAAAGTGCTGAAAGACCAACCGGTGCTGGCTACCATTTTGCGGGCGGGTTTGCCCTTGCACCAGGGTTTATTGAATTATTTTGACCAGGCCGATAACGCCTTTATCTCTGCCTATCGCAAACATAATAAAGATGGAACATTTGAGATCAGCCTTGACTATATCTCCTGTCCTGAAATGGAAAACCGGGTGGTGATCATTTCTGATCCGATGCTGGCAACGGGTTCTTCGTTAGTAAAAACAATTCATTTTTTAAAAGAAGAAGGTCGTCCACGGGAGATCCATATTGTAGCTGCCATCGCCTGCACAGTAGGTATTGAATATGTAAAAAGAGAAGAAC
This sequence comes from Chitinophagaceae bacterium, assembly GCA_036383515.1. Taxonomy (GTDB): domain Bacteria; phylum Bacteroidota; class Bacteroidia; order Chitinophagales; family Chitinophagaceae; genus CADEDV01. The sequence goes on from DASVOE010000126.1 coordinate 28,315, forward strand.
CTTCAGTAAAAATCTGGTGCGGCGATATTGATGACGAACTAACGGCAAAGGGCTATATCGTTCCGGGTCTCGGTGATGCCGGGGACCTGGCATTTGGAACTAAAGTACAGATGTAAGGAAAGTTACGTGTTATTAGTTATGGGTTACGGGAGTCCTTCAATTTGTTAAGTCTTTCCGCTTACAACTTATAACTTTAAAGCAGCGATACTCAATTTCTCCGGGTCTTTATTTTGTTGTATTTTTCGAGTTCGTACCTGGGGATAGCATGCAGGGATGAAAAGACAATTTTAACGAGGATAGCAGCGTTTTTAGCTTATCCAACGTTGCTATGTGTAATCCTTCTTCTATCGGACCATGAAAAAACATAATTGCTGAATGAAAAAAATTGTTTCCACCCTGGCTGTTTTTGTGATAATGGTAAGTGTATCTACTGCCCAGGACCCCAATTTTTCCCAATTCTTTGCCTCACCCATGACATTAAATCCTGCATTAACAGGAAAATTTGATGGTGAATTTCGTTTTGCTACCAATTACAGGAATCAATGGCCCTCTATCAACAATGCTTTTATTACAGGAACAGCTTCGCTGGATATGAGCATTATGAAAAACCGTATTCCCGAGACAGATCAGTTTGGTCTCGGTATTATGGGATATAGTGATAAAGCCGGAAACGGTGTGCTGAACAGTACTTATTATGGCTTATCACTGGCTTACCACAAAGGATTGGATGAAAATGGTTATCACCAGATCGGCGCCGGTTTCCAGGGAACCTATATGAACAAAATGCTCAACCTGAATAAAGTTTATTTTGAGGACCAGTTGACTCCGTTTGGATTTACCGGTGTAACAAGTGAAAGTTTTTCCAGCTCTCAGGTAAAGCTTAGTTATTTTGACCTGAATGCAGGTGTATTTTACAATGGCAGCACCAATGGATACAATAATTTTTACCTAGGTGCTTCTATGTATCATATCAACCGGCCGAAAGAAAGTTTTCAGAAAGGAAATTTTTTGCTGAATGCCAGGACCACTTTACAAGCCGGAGGCAAAATACCGGTCGGTGCTTACAATTTTATACATATTGCAGCCAATCACAGTTTGCAGGCAAAAGCGCATAATACAATGATCGGTGGCGCTTATGCTATGAACATTAATAATGACGAACAAAACCCTACCAATGTTTATTTTGGAAGCTGGTTTCGTTTTGGCGATGCCATCATTCCGTATATGGGACTGGAATTTGGTGAATGGCGTTTTGGAGCATCGTATGATGTGAATACTTCTTCTTTAAAACCTGCTTCTAATACTAAAGGCGGCGTTGAGATATCTCTTATCTATATCAAAAAACATGTGGATCCGAATATGAAGAAACTGAATTGCCCCATATTCTGAAAAATTAACTCCTTTGTTTTTCCATACATTTAATCTTACAAGAAAATCATATTCCATGAAAGGAATTATACTCTGTTTATTCTTTACTGTTTTTTTTATTGCTGCCCGCTCACAGGAAATAGGTTTTAATACTACTGATATTGGCGGGGAGTTTCAATGGTATAATAAGGGAGCTGTCTTCAATCTTCAACTGGCTTTTAATGCAAAAATCCATCACTCCTTTCTTTTAAGAGCTGGATACAATAATGCCAAACTTCAGCGAACGACTACGCATGATAGTGAAGAAGGTGGTGGCTTTGGCGGAGGCCTCGGATACAGGTATTATTTCAAACCATTTCCCTATAAATTCTTTATCGGAACAAGAGTGGATTTATGGAAAATGGATATTACCTGGCGGAAGACATTGATTGAAGGCTCTACAAACCTATGGACAATGCAACCGGCACTGGAAGCAGGTTACACAGTAGTCATCAACGATAATTTCTTTTTTACTCCTTATGTTGCCGCAGGCACACAGGTAAATTTAAAAACAGAAGGAGAGAAAGTAGGCTCTGGTGACGGATTTATATTTTTACCCGGCATCAGTGCAGGCATACGGTTTTAATAACCTGAGATTTATATGCTACTTCATTTGATAGTAAAACGCAGAAAGCAATTACTGCGTTTTTTTATTGCCTATTTTACATAAGAAACCTAACATACCCAAACTGTAATATGAAAAAGATTTTCACCAATCTCACTTTTTGGGTGTTGATAGCCATTGTAGCTGGTATTGTCATTGGTGAACTATTCCCCGAAATTGCTTTAAAGCAGGTTCTCCCCGTTCCATTTAAAACAAAATTGCTGGGCCAGGAATTAACGGTGGGTGCTACACTCAGCGAATTTTTAAGCGGCTTGTTTATCAGTACCGTCAAACTTTTTATCAATCCTATTATATTTCTCACCATTACCTTAGGTATCGTGAGTATGGGTAACCTTAAAAAAGTAGGCCGTGTTGGCGGCAAAGCATTACTCTACTTTGAAATCGTTACCAGTTTTGCCTTAGTGATCGGTATTGTGGTAGCTCTCATTATTCAACCCGGTGAAGGGATAACCACCGGTAACATCAAATCAGCAGATGTAAGTAAATACCGGGAAGGTTTTAGCTGGATAAAGTTCTTAAAAGGCAATTCCACCATCGTGGTTTTAGCGCTGGCCCTGATTGCAGGAATATTGCTGAATGGCTACAAGGGTCGCCAACGGATAGTTGATTTTTTACAATTGGTGGCCCGTTATATTTTCAAGGCGTTGCATAAAGTAATGTTATTGGCCCCGATCGGCGCTTTTGGCGGTATGGCTTTTACAATCAGTAAGTATGGAATTAAAACCTTGCTTCCGCTGGCCAAATTAATGATCACCGTGTATGCCACGATGGCCATTTTTATTTTTTTAGTTTTATGGTTGCTGCTCCGGCATTATAAAGTCAGCATTCTGAAATTTCTTAAGTATATCCGTGAAGAATTATTAATTGTATTAGGCACTTCGTCATCAGAAGCTGCGCTGCCATCATTAATGGAAAAACTTGAGAGGATGGGTTGCTCCAAACCAGTGGTGGGTCTTGTTGTTCCAACCGGGTACTCGTTCAACCTGGATGGCACCACCATTTATCTTTCCATGTGTATGATATTTTTGGCACAGGCGTTTCATGTAGAATTAAGTTTCGGGCAAATAATGACGATCATTGGCATATTAATGCTTACATCTAAAGGCGCTGCAGGTGTCACGGGCAGCGGTTTTGTGGTATTGGCCTCAACACTTACAGCGATAAAAATTATTCCTGTTGAAGGGCTGGCTTTGCTATTGGGTGTGGACCGATTCATGTCAGAAGCAAGGGCTATTACCAATTTTATCGGTAATGGTGTGGCTACCATTTTTATTGCTAATAATGAAAAGGAATTTGACCGCGATAAAATGAACAGGGCATTCAGCAGGGTGGATGAAACAGAGGATATTATTACAGATAATCTTTCTTAGAAAATTTTTGGCTGCAGGTTTTTATTTCTCGCAGCGACGTAACGAAAGAAGTTACATAAATAGTTAACTAAACTATCAGGAGCTTTCATCAATACAGTAAACAATTTTCCGGAAAAACGCAGCGTCGCAGCGAGATAATTTCATTTTGGTTTCCCACTTACAAACGGATTTCCTTTTATATAAAAACGATACGGCCATAACGCATGAGTTCCGGCATAATCCACCCCGATGCGGGGTGAAGCTTGTATTTCATTTTTGCCAAAAGAAAATCCATCATCAGCAATAAACAATTCTTTGCTCAGCAACGAGTAACCGCTATGCATAGTGAGTATACCCAGCGCCTTTGAAACATTCCCCGGCCCCCTTGTTAATGTGTTATCTGCTTTTTCTTTACCGGTTCGTTGTAACATCGCTGGTATTCCTTTTACGGGCTCAAGTGCTCTGATTAATATGGCATGCGGCGTATCCCGGTTGTGTGTCACTACATTAAAAAGATGATGGATGCCATAACATAAATACACATAGGCCATGCCGCCATCAGCATACATGATTTCATTGCGTGCCGTTCTTCTTCCGTTATAGGCATGTGAGGCTTTATCAATGATTCCTTCATAGGCTTCTACTTCCACAATGCGTCCCGATGTGGTAACACCATCCCAGTTTGTGACCAATAATTTACCCAGCAATTCCCGGCTGATCTGCAACACGTCTTTTCGCTGGTAAAAAGTAAGCGGTAACTTGTTCAACATCTCTTCAAATACTTTTAATCCTAGTTGTTTATATTTACCGCCTCAAATTAAGGCTTTGCTTAAAGAAATTGTTATTGCCTTTCAATCGTGGTCAGATGCGTATGAATTTATCAGGGAGCACCGGTTCTGGAAATGGATCATTGTTCCGGGTATTATTTATACAGCTCTCTTTATTACAGGGATGATCGTTTTCTGGCAATCTGCCAATAATGTAGTCTCCTGGATCAGCCTTCAGCTTCGTATTGAATTATGGCTGCAGGAGCAAAGCAGTGAATGGCTGAGTTTCTTTTTTGTAATGGCTGGGGTGATGCTTCGCCTGATCATTGTATTTTTTTATTTCTCCCTTTTTAAATACCTCATCCTTATTATCGGTTCTCCCGTTTTTGCTTACCTGAGTGAGAAAACGGAGGCTCTTATGGAAAATAAAGAACATTCTTTTAACTGGAGTGAACTCAGGAAGGATTGCAGTCGCAGTATTATACTGGCGCTGCGCAATTGCGGATGGCAGATCGTTTACCTGTTTGCTTTATTACTTTTATCGTTGATCCCGGTGATTGGATGGATAACTCCCGTTATTGCACTGGTGATGGAATGTTATTATTATGGTTTCTCCATGGTAGATTACAGCCTGGCAAGAAGCGGTGTCGCTTCTTCACAAAGTGTATCCTTTATCGGTCGTCATAAAGGCTTGGCTATTGCCAATGGATTTTTATTTTATGTGATGCATCTCCTTATCGTTCTGGCGCCTGCTTATGCGATCATCGCCGCTACACTTACCGTACACAAAGTAAAAAATAATTGATATGGGAACTGTTTACCTGATCCCATCTGTTTTACATGAAGAAGGTATGGCAGCCATTCCTGCCTATATTTTGGATACTGTAAAAAAATGCACGGTTCTTTTTGTAGAAAATGAACGTACCGCCAGGCGATATCTCAAACAATTAAGCCGGGATATCATCATTGATGAATATGAATGGCATGTGGTCACCAAAGACGAGGTGAACACTACTATTTTTAAGCAACGGTTAAACGAAAACAAAAACATTGGCATCATCAGCGAAGCTGGTTGTCCCGGGGTTGCTGATCCCGGCCAGGTATTAGTAGCCATAGCACAGCAAATGAACGTAGCGGTAAAACCATTGGTGGGACCCAACTCAATTTTACTTGCTTTAATGGCAAGTGGTATGAATGGACAGCAATTTCAATTCGTTGGATATTTGCCTATTGATAATCAACAACGGGTAAAAGCAATTAAAGATTTGGAAGCAGAATCGGCCAAGAAAAACTGTACGCAGCTATTTATTGAAACACCTTACCGCAATAATCAGCTGGTGGAGGCGATATTGAAAAACTGTAAGTCCTCTACTCAACTTTGTATAGCCGTTGACCTGACTTCCCCCCAAGAAAACATAAGAACAAAAACGATCGCAGACTGGGACAAACAAAAACCGGATATACATAAACACCCGGCTATATTTTTATTATACGCAGGCCAGTAAGTTTACTGCTCCCGCATAGAAATGATACTGTCGACTACATAACTTGTATTACCTCTCCATGGCACCACACCATGATATTCTTTATAATGCAGGTCAAATATCTTTCCACTGTTCACGGATAGAATATCATATACCTTTTTCGTTTTGATGGAAAATTCAAACTCGTTGGATTGCAGGTTTCCTTTATAGCCCGTCTGTATCAGCTTTCCTTCATAGGTTTTAAAAACATTTCCTTTGCGCACTGCAAAGTTGAGATAGCCACTCTTTACCCCGTCGCCAAACACATAGAAATATTTGAAATAGATAAATGTAGCGAACCCCAGTATTATCAAAATAAAGATTGTCCGCATGAATCGTCCGAATCCCGATCTTCTTTTTGATGGCTGTTTTCCTAACGACTGTTCTGGTTGCAGGGGATTATAATCTGGCATGGTACTGGCTTTTATAACAAAAAATTTGGCCGTCTAAACCAATTATTATTATACATTTGTATCCAATTTACAACTTGTTTGTAAACATGAGTAACATTCTGACACATACCAAGCAATTTGCTTTTCATGCAGCCATCACCAGTGGTGTATATGCTGTAGGGTATGATGTATTTACATTTTCTCCCCGCCCACGACGTCGCCCT
>DASVOE010000127.1:0-1852 GCA_036383515.1 Chitinophagaceae bacterium
ACAAAAACTTATGGGCAAGGATGATTTTTCCAAAATACCAAATGGTCACCCTGCTATTGAAAACAGGATGGAACTTTTATACAGTGAAGGAGTAAATAAAGGAAAGATCACTTTAAACAAATATGTAGAAGTAGCTTGTACTAATCCCGCAAAGATATTCGGTATGTTTCCGCAAAAAGGAACGATCGCAGTTGGCAGCGATGCTGATATTGTAATCTTTGATCCGAATGAAAAACATCAGCTATCAGCAAAGACACATCACATGAACGTTGATTATAGCGGATATGAAGGTTGGGAGCTGGCGGGAAAAGTAAAAACTGTTCTTTTGAGAGGCCAGGTTGCAATTGATGATGGAAAATGTTTATTGCAGAAAGGATATGGTAAATTTATTAAGCGAAATAAAGTAGAAGGGAAAATTTAACCGCCGCAGATTACACGAATTTTCACAAACTACTTTTACTAAATCTGTGTCGATCTGTGTAATCTGTGGCTAAAAATTAAAAGCTATGCCTAGAATTATCAAGTCAGGACTTATTCAAATGTCGTTGCCGAAAACAGAAGGTGAAGGAACTATTGCTGAAATAAAAGAAGCGATGATGCAAAAACATATCCCGCTGATCGAAGAAGCAGGAAAGAAAGGCGTACAGATATTGTGTATGCAGGAAATATTCAATACACCTTATTTCTGCCCCGGTCAGGACAGAGCCTGGTATGAATCAGCAGAAACAGTTCCAGGTCCCACCATTGAAAGAATGCAGGAATATGCTAAGAAATACAATATGGTAATGATTGTACCAGTGTATGAAAAAGAGCAGGCCGGTGTGTTATACAATACTGCTGCGGTAATTGATGCCGATGGAACGTATCTCGGCAAGTACCGGAAAAATCATATCCCGCATACATCCGGCTTCTGGGAAAAATTTTTCTTTAAACCCGGCAACTTAGGTTACCCGGTTTTTCAAACGAAGTATGCAAAAGTGGGAGTATACATTTGTTATGATCGTCATTTCCCGGATGGCGCAAGATGTCTTGGACTGAATGGTGCCGAGATCGTTTATAATCCTTCAGCAACCGTTGCCGGTTTATCACAATACCTATGGAAACTGGAACAACCGGCACACGCTGCTGCCAACGGTTATTTTATGGGCTGCATCAATAGAGTGGGAACAGAAAAACCCTGGAACCTCGGCAGATTTTATGGCACTTCTTATTTCGTTGATCCAAGAGGACAAATTTTTGCACAGGCATCGGAAGATAAGGATGAATTATTGATTGCCGATTTTGATTTAGATATGATTGAAGAAGTTAGGAGTGTATGGCAATTTTTCCGTGACAGAAGACCGGAGACGTATGGAAAATTAGTAGAATTATAATACAGGAACACGGATTGCACAGATTAAACGGATCAGCACAGATAAAATCCGTGACATTCTATTCCATTCGTGCCATTCGTGTCCAAAAAAATATTATGGCAATTATCAATAACAGGTTGACCCAGGAACAATACGAAGAAAACTTCGCTGACATTCACCCGCCGTATGAAAATATTACTGCGGCCAAAGTGGATGCCAATCGTTGTTTGTTTTGCTATGATGCCCCTTGCATGAAAAGCTGCCCCACCAGCATTGATGTTCCCAAATTCATCAAACAGATCGCAACAGAGAATATTAAAGGTTCTGCACATACCATTTTTACATCCAACATTATGGGAGCGGGTTGCAGTAAAGTATGTCCTGTTGAAAAATTATGCGAAGGTGCTTGTGTCTATAATTTACTGGAGGAAGAACCCATTCCCATCGCCAGGTTACAACGCTATTCCACAGAAAAAGCAATGGGGAATAACTGGAAACTG
>DASVOE010000128.1:0-25985 GCA_036383515.1 Chitinophagaceae bacterium
GAGTACCATCAACGTTGTTCGAAACAAAATTTTATATCGCATGTTTGCTGTTATTAAACGACAAACACCATTTTTAGAGAACTATTTACAAGCCGCCTAAAACCTTTTTTTGGCAGTTTGTAGGTCTTAGAATACACAAAGCCTTGATCTTCTACATTGAATTCCTTCGTGACTTAGTGCCTTCGTGGCAAAACTTGACTTTTGAGACGGGTCCTAGTGAGTTCTTTTTCTTCCGGCTTTACAGATCAGGCGCATTAAATGTATCACCCTGTTTAATATCACCTGTTTGATAACCTTTTTTAAACCAGTACATGCGTTGTGCTGAAGTGCCATGGGTAAAAGCATCAGGAACCACCTGGCCGGTAGCTTGCCGCTGCAGCCTGTCATCACCAATTGCATTGGCAGCATTCAATGCTTCATCAATATCACCTTCATCAAGAATATTTTTCATTTTTTGATCATGATTGGCCCATACACCTGCCAGGAAATCCGCCTGCAATTCCATCATAACCGAATAGCGGTTAAATTCTTTTTCACTCAGCTGCTGACGAAGCCTGTTTACTTTTTCAGCAGTGCCATTCAGGTTTTGAATATGATGACCTACTTCATGCGCCACCACGTAAGCCATGGCAAAATCGCCCGGCGCATTCAAACGATCCTGTAATTCCTGGTAAAAAGAAAGATCAATATAAAGTTTGCTGTCACCGGGACAATAAAAAGGTCCCGATGCAGAACTGGCCGAGCCGCAGGCAGAAGCAACTGCATCACGGAATAAAACCAACGTGGGTTCCGTATAATGCTGTCCGTTTTCGGCATATATTTTATTCCATACATCTTCTGTCTCTGCCAGCACCACTTTTACAAACTCAGCCCTTTCATCATCTGCTTTCTTTTCTTCGGGTGTCAGTTCTCTTTGATTAGCGGAAGGGGAAATTTGAGGAAGCTGTGATGGATCTGCATTTCCTCCACTCAAAAAAGTGTAGAGAAGATAAATAATAATGGCTCCTATTCCGCCGCCGGCAGCAATGCCACCTCCGGATATTCCCCTGCGGTCATCTACATTCGAACTGGTTCTTCTGCCTCTCCATTGCATAAAAATAATTTTGATGTTAAAAAAATTGATTGATGATCATCACCTGCCTGCCAGGTACTTGCTAACACAAAAAATGAGCCCTTTATCATCAACGTTAACTATAGTCATGTTATCCTCTTTAAAGATAATTCATAACCGGAATTTAATACCTCCATTTACCACAAATCCATCCAGTGGAGCATAAATGTCCCTGAAAACAGGATTATCAATTGTGCCGGTGTAAATTGTTTCAAACCTGGTTTGCCTTGTATCCAGGAAATTTTCAAAGTTGATATAGATGGAAAATCGTTCCCATAATTTTTCAACCATGAAACCGGTGATCCAGTAAGACTCACCGGTTGTGCCATCACTTAATTGTTGCGGGCTGAAATAATAAGCTTCAAGACCAGCCTTCCATTTTTCTTCTACTTCATACATCAATACAGCATTCAACCTGTGTCTCGGTGTTAAAAAATTTTCTGTCTTTGCATTGCCTGCATGCAGGTAAGCCTGGGTGAACGTGTAACCCAAAAACAATTTGAAATCGCTGTATCCAAGTTTTACATTCGTTTCCATACCCCGGCTATCAATATGACCCGTTACATTATTGAAACGGTAATTACTACCATCGGGTTGCAACAATAGAGGATCATGAATGCGGGTATAAAAGAAAAGATGATTGATACTGAAGTTCACCTCTCCATCGAACAATTTTGTTTTGAAGTTGATATCCGCATTCACGCCATAGCTGCGTTCTAATTTGTTTATTTTATCATCCACCGGCAACACATGATGGTATTGCAACCGTTCGCTTTCTTCGGTAAAGATGGTTGGCGTTTTATAACCCAGGCCACCGCCAATTCTTGAAGACAATTTCGGATTGAATTTAAACAAAGCAGATAATCGCGGTAAAACAGCAAAGCCATAATCTTTTACACCATCGCCTCTTATGCCGGTTTCCAGATTAAATTTCTCATTCACTTTCCAGGTGTTCTGTACGAAAGCGCCAACGGTTAACTGCTGGTAATCTCTTAATGGCGTAGCAGTAAGTTTTCTTTCTTTAAAGTTATCAGTAACCAGATTGATGCCGGTGATCCATTCCGCTTTTTCACCATGTGAAGCATACGTGAACTCAGTAAAGCTGGCATCCTGTGTACCGTTGAAAACATACGCCGGCGCTGAAATAACACGTTGAAAACGATTCAAACTATTTTTCACCGTTAGGCTATTACTTTTGCCAAACCGGTGTTCAAAACTCAACTGCGAACTGTAACGATCCGTATTATTATTTTCAAAATATCCCGTTGGTTTTTTGTTTTTGATAAAATCAATATCACCACCTGTACGGTCTTCAAGGGTCACATTCAACCCGATGTTGATCGTTGTTTTATCGTTGAAATAAACAAAGAACTTTGGGTTGACCGTATAACGTTCAAATTTGGGGATGGCTGTTAAACCAATATCAGCAGGGTCATAAGCAGCATTACTATTTCTTGAAGCAAATAGGGTGAGTCCTGTTTTACCAAACTTTTTTCCGAAGAAACCGCTTGTATTCAACCCGCCGGCTGAAGTGGCATCCAGGTGGAATTTTAATTCTCTTTCTTCAACTGGTGTTTTAGAAATTAAGTTGACCAGGCCTGCGATAGCACCACCGCCATACAAAGTAGAAGCCGATCCTTTGATCACTTCAAACTGTTTCAGGTCAAGCGGTGGCGTTTGCAATAAACCTAAGCCACTGCTAAAACCCGCATACAACGGGAATCCATCTTTTAATACCTGTGTATATCTTCCATCTAATCCCTGGATGCGGATAGAAGCATTGGCAGATGTAGCAGATGTTTGTTGTGTTTGAATGCCGGTACTCTCTGTCAACACCATTCGTATATCACCAGGTTTCATATTTGCTTTTTCATCCAGTTCTTCGCCGGCAATAAATTCAACTCTTGTTGGAATATCCCGGATGGTTCTTGAACTGCGGGTGGATTGAATGATGACTTCCTCTTCCTGTTCTTCAGCAGGTAAAAGTGCAACTTCAAAAAATTCACCTGAAAAAGGAGTGGTGATTTCTATTTGCTGTTCTTCATAGCCGACATGTGATATCAAAAAGGACTGCTTGCCCGTCTCTGTCATTTGAAATAAAGCAACACCGTTGCTATCTGTTAGCCCTGTTTTATTCTGGGAGATTAATTTAATGGTTGCTGCAACTAATGGTTCTTTATTCTCTGCATTGATCACTTTTATTTTCAGGTTACTTTGCCCGGATATAATAAGGGCAAAAAAAAGCATGGATATTAATAGCAATAATTTATTCATCGTTAACGATTAATTGTTGATAAATGGAACGTAAACCCGTTTGATTGATGGCATATTATACTAACCGGGGCGGTTGCCAAAAATCGTAATGGATATCATCAACTACAGAAGGAATAAAATCAGTATAAACCTGGGGTTCGGGTATGACACAGGAAATAAATGAAAATGGTTCTACATTAATGGTAACAGAAGAACAACCTTCACAATTAAAAAAAGGAGAACAACTGCCGCAATCTTCATCGCCACTTTCATGATCGGTGCTTTGTGCGGTTTGTGTCTTATCATCCGGGCAACCGTCAAATGTGCAACACGGAATTACGGCCAATAGCACCAGGTAAAAAGTGAATATATAGCTGAACAACTTCATTCGTTACAAAGCTATCCATCAAAATGAATAAAAAAAAGTAAGTGCTGATTTATTATCGCAACAACAGGAAGCCCCATCCCGACCTTCCCTGTTAGGGAAGGCCATCAGCACACAGCCCTGCTGATAGATGAACCCGATATTATCAATCAGGATGATTATAAAAAATTTCAAGTAAACACGTTATTTCCAACAGGCTTGGGCTGTGTGTAGGTAAGTCCCCCCTTCGGGAAGATTTAGAGGGGCTATTATCGCAACAACAGTTCACAAGGTTTTAAACCTGTATGCTTTTTAAAAGCAGTAGAAAAATGGGAAATAGAAGAATAACCCAGCAACATAGAAACCTCTGTTACACTTAATCCCTTTTCATACAAAAGGTATTTAGCATGTTCCATTCGCTGGCTTTGATAAAAATCAAAGACCGTAGTACCAAACAATTCTTTAAATCCTTTTTTCAGGTAACATTCATTGATCGCTACTTTACGGCTCAGTTCTTTGATGGTGATAGGCTCACCGATATGCTGTATAAGAATCTCTCTTGCTTTTATGATCTTCTCCCGGTCTGCTTCATTGGCCAGGAATTTACAATTTATCGTATCAATTTCTTTTTCGCCCAGCATACAGTCAAGACTGTATAATAACAGCATCTGGGTTTGCGCATTGATGTAAATATTTTCAAGGCTGTCGGAATAAGTATGATTCAACACTCCTTCCAGCACCAATCTTGTTTTGCCACATAAAGGAAGGATCTTGCTAAAAGAAGAAACATGGTTGAAATTCAGGATATCATCAGTGAGTACTGAATTACCTTTTCTTGGTTTTACAAACTGGCTCAGGTGTGCCGGAGAAAACTTAAAGCTTACTACATCCACACTATCTACTCTCTCTACACAGGTTTTAGAACCACCGAACTGACACATATCACATTCTGTGTTCTTTTTGCGGCAATACACATTACCGCTTACGCAAAATCGTAATTCAAGATAATTTTTCCTGGGTTCAGCTTTCTCATAATGATAAACCATCATCCCGGTGTCCTCAATGCTCCATTGCGGGTTACGACTATACCGGTTAATCGTATATTGAACAGAGCCGGGGATCTGTTGTTCTCTTTCCTGTAGCAACACCATCTGGTCCTGCATCAGGGTTTGCTTGTAAGCTAAGGCTAGTATGTCCGGAGGATTGTGCATTATCGAGTTGCAAATTTAAGGTCTGAAGGCGAGTTTTCCGGGACTGAAATGAACCGAAATTCCTGAAGTCCTGACTTTTAACAAACTATGGGTAAAAAAAGTTCGGTTTTTACCCGTAACAATTACCTTTGCGCATCTCCGCCTTGCGGAGGTTTTTTGTAACAGAACTGCATGATTCATCCACATACATACATTCACCCGAATGCAAAGCTGGCTACCAACGTAAAAGTTGATCCCTTTACCGTAATTCACCAGGATGTGGAGATCGGAGATGGCACCTGGATAGGCTCCAATGTGACCATTATGGAAGGTGCCCGCATCGGTAAGAATTGCCGCATTTTTCCGGGAGCTGTAATTGCTGCTATTCCACAGGACCTGAAATTCCAGGGGGAATATTCCAACGTATATATTGGTGACGGTACCACCATTCGTGAGTTTGTAACTGTAAACCGGGGTACTAAAGACCGGGATAAAACAGTGATCGGCAGGAATTGCCTGATCATGGCCTATTGTCACTTTGCACATGATTGCCTTGTGGGTGATAATTGCATCATGAGTAACAATACCCAGGTAGCAGGTCACGTAACGATTGGGGATTGGGCTATCATTGGCGGCATGTGTGCGGTACACCAGTTTGTAAACATTGGTCAGCACTCCTTTTTAAGTGGTGGTTCGCTGGTGGGTAAAGATGTGCCTCCTTATATTAAAGCAGCCCGCAACCCATTGAGCTATGCTGGTGTCAATTCGATTGGTTTAAAACGCAGAGGATTTACAGTAGATAAGATCAATCATATTTTAGATATCTATCGTGTCTTATATAATAAAGGCATGAACACATCACAGGCGATCGAATTTTTGGAAGAAGAATTTCCAGCTACTGACGAAAGGGATGAGATCGTCACCTTCATCCGTGAATCTCAGCGGGGCATCATCAAACGCTTCACCAAAAACAGTGTGGATGAAGATATCGCTGACTGATGCGGGTAAACGCTTCAACCGCGACTGGATATTTCGTCATTTCACATACACATTTGAAACAGGTACTTCTTACGCTATCACCGGAGCCAATGGTTCGGGCAAGAGTACGTTGCTGCAGGTGATTGGAGGATCATTACATTTCAACGAAGGAAATATTCAATACTCCATTAATAATACTCCCTGTTCAATTGAAAACATCTATCAAAAGGTTTCCATTTGTGCTCCTTACCTGGAAGTGATTGAAGAAATGACGCTGCGGGAGTTCCTGGATTTTCATCATGGTTTCAAACCTTTCATTGCCGGCGTTACTGCTGATTCGATTATTTCATTGCTGGGTTTAGAAAAAGCAGAGAATAAACAAATACGATATTACTCTTCGGGGATGAAGCAACGGGTAAAGCTGGCGCAATGTATTTTTTCTGATTCAGCGATTGTATTGCTGGACGAACCCTGTACCAATCTTGATACGGCTGGCATTGAATTGTATCATCATCTTGTTGCTACCTATTGTAAAAACCGGTTGGTAGTGGTGAGTAGCAATGATGAGGTGGAGTATAAGTTTTGCGGAAAGAGGATTAATGTTGGGGATTATAAATAATTTTATTAGCCTGCTATCTATATTGCTACTTTGCTTACCCTGCTTTTGTACCGAATTTCACAATATTATAAAAAGAGAATAATCTTCCGACGATTAGTGTGCGCCACTCAGATCGATCTTATCTCCTCCTTTCTTTTTTCCTCTCGCAAACATTACAAAAGGAATACAGATAAGGAACAAAATACCTGTGTATAGAAATACATCCATGTAAGAAAGTACAGCAGCTTGCTTCATCACACTCCCATCCATTACTTTATATGCACTTTGTAGGGCGACTTCAGGTGTCTTTCCTTTTATAATAAAAGCTTGTTGTAAAGCATTCACTCTCGACATTATTGCCGGATTGGTAACATCTATCCTTGCTACAAGATCACTACGATGTACCATCACTTGTTGCGCCATGAATGTTGTGATCAATGCGATACCGAACGAACCACCTAGTTGCCGCATCATACCTGTAAAGGCAGCACCGTCGCCAATCTGTCTCCCCTTCAATGTACTTAACGACATTAATGTAATAGGAATAAATAAAAGTGGCATTGCTACACCCCGCATTTCGAGCATCCAGAAGAAACTGTCTTTACTTGTATCAGGTGTCAGTATTTTATAACCCCAGAAACAAAATACAAAGAACACCAGCATACCAATTGATATCAGGATATGTGGCTTGGCTCCTTTCTCCAACATCTTCCCCATCATCGGCATTAGGACCGCAGTAGTTAATGCAGCGGGTACCATCAGCATGCCCGCTTGTGTGGCCGACCATCCTAATATCTGCTGTGTATATAATGGAATAATAAATGTAGTACCATATAAACCAAAACCAAGAATGAATGAAAGTATAGTTCCAATGCGAAGGTTTCTATTTCCTAAAACCCGTAGCCGCACTATCGGGTTGGGGAATGTAAGTTCCCGCCAGATGAAAAAGAACCCTCCTAATATTGCGGTTACGGTGAAAAATATAATGTTGCTGCTGGCAAACCAATCATCATCATGTCCTTTCTCCAATACATATTGTAACGAGCCAACAAATATGGCCAGTAAACCAATTCCTGCCCAATCCACATCTTTTGCTGCACTTTTTTCGCCATACTTCGGACTTCTTACATATTGCAACGTAAGTAATGTTGCAATGATACCCAAAGGAATATTGATGTAGAATATCCATTGCCATCCCCAATGATCGGTAATAAACCCGCCTAATGGCGGCCCGAGCGTAGGGCCAATAATTACTCCCATTCCATAAAAGGCCTGGGCCATACCTCTTTTTTCAGGAGGATAACTTTCTGTAATGATAGTTTGTGATGTAACCAGCAAAGCACCGCCGCCTAATCCTTGCATGAACCGGAAGAAAACAAGTTCCCAAATACCGGTAGCATTACCGCATAAAAAAGAACAAACGGTAAATATCATAATAGAGAACGCAAAATAATTGCGCCGGCCAAACTGCATCGATAACCAGCTTGTCATTGGTACGATGATAACGTTACCAATGGCATAAGCTGTAATAACCCAGCCCACTTCGGTTGTTGTAGCACCAAGATTGCCCTGCATATCATGTAGCGACACATTCACAATGGTTGTGTCAACTATCTCCAGCAATGCGCAAAGAATTGCTGTGATGGTAATGATAGCCCGTCTTGAACCGTATTCTACGAGAGAAGATTGTTGCACCATAATTTAATCTAAATGAACATCCACATAAACATTCATACCTGGTCTTAATTTTTTTACCAATGAGTCGGCGTTATTGGTAAACTCAATTTTCACTGGTAAACGCTGAACTACTTTCACAAAATTCCCGCTGGCATTATCCGGCGGCAATAGAGCAAACGTAGAACCTGTAGCAGGAGAAAAAGAAGTAAGCTTTGCTTCGAAATCATGCTTTGGATATGCATCTGCTTTTACAATCACTTTCTGTCCTTCTTTCATTTTATCCAGCTGTGTTTCTTTGAAGTTGGCAATTACCCATACATTATCGCTGTGAACAATACTGAATAGCGATTGACCTGCTTGTACAAACTGCCCTGCCTGCACATTTACCTTTGACACAAGCCCATCTTCCGGAGCTGTAATTACCGTATAAGAAAGATTCAATTTAGCAGCATCTACTTCTACCTGCTTCTGGTGAATGGTAGCATCCGCCACATTAATCTGTGAAGCAGTTGCATTACTTTGAACGGCTACTGCATTTGTTTGCTGTGTCGCCTGTTTCTTTTGTTCCTGTAAAATCAGTAATTGCTTTTCTGCAGTTTGCTTTGCTGCCAATGCCTGCTCATACTGTTGCTGAGTTATAGAATGATCTTTAATAAGGTTCGCATAACGATCAAAATCCTGGGTTGCACGCCATAAGGATACCTTCGCCGCATCAATCTGCGCATCTACTGTACCTACAGATGCCTGCGATGTAGCAATATTTGCTTTGGCTGCAGAAGTGATGGCCCTGGCACTACCGAGGTTGGTTTGTGCGATCTGCAGTGCTGCTTCCGCCTGTTCCACTTTGATCACATAATCGCGGTTATCGAGTATCATTAAGGTATCGCCTTTTTTTACCTGCTGGTTATCTTTTACTTGTATTTCCATTACATAACCAGCTACTCTTGGAATGACGGGACTTATATCAGCACTTACCTGGGCATCATCCGTATCTTCATGATGAAGGCTGTGACGGTATTTGGAAATACCAAACCACGCACCACCTATTACTAGTACTGCCAGTATGATGATAAAAATGGGGTTCTTTTTTTTCTTAGTTGGTTGTGTTTCGTTCTTTGCTTCCATATAAATTCATTAAATAGTAAACTTTTTATTTTTTGAGATCAGTACTCAGGATGCCGGATGCCTGCAATAGTTTGTTATAAGCCACAAATGCATCCGCTCTTGCCAGCGTATAGCTTAATCTTGCCTGCAGTTGTGCCACATCTGCATCCAGCAGATCAGTAATCGTAGCGAGGCTGTTATCAAATTTGTTTTTAACAATGCGGTAATTTTCCTGTGCCTGTTCTACAGCCTTGGCATACACTTCAATTTTTTTACGGCTGCTTAGTAATGATAAATAATTTCGATTTACCTGCAGCCGGATATCATCATCCAGTATTGCTTCTGAAGTTACCCATTGTTTTACCCTGGCTTCTGCTTGTTGCACTTTAGCTTTATTCTTCCAGAGTGAACTGATGTTATAAGAAACACCTACACCTAAATTCACAGCATTGGTTACAGAAAAAACATGAGGAACATCCGCAGCAATATAACCACCTGTCAATTGCACGCTTGGATATTTCTCTGCCTTCACTGTTTTTACACCTGACTCTGCTGCTTTCTTTCTATAACCCGTAGCAGTAATATCTTTCCGGTTGCTCATAGCAGATTGAATGTAATCCACCAGCACTCTCTTATCCTCTTTGCTTCTAATGCCTACCGTATCCAGGACAAGTTCAGTAGTTGTTGGCAATCCAAGCATGAGATTCATATTTACGTTGGCCAATTGCCAGTTATTCTCTGCATCCAACAGGCTTAATTCAACATTGGAAGATTGCAATTCGGCTTTCAGCAGATCATTCCGGGCCAGCAACCCGTTTTTTTCCAGGTTACCCAGGTCTTTGGTTCGTTGCTGTGCCTGCTGCAGGTTTTCTTTCATCAGCATCACCGCTGTGTTTGCTTTGAATAATGTAGCAAACGCTTCGATAGTGGTCTGAATCACTTCCTCTTTATCATCTTCCGCATCGAGGTGCGCTGCTTTTTCTAAAAAGGCGGAAGATTCTATTCCATATTTTATTTTTCCCCCGCCATAGATGGGTAATGAAAGATTGACAAGGCCATAAACTGCCTGTGTTACTTTGGGTGATTCGTTGGTGCTGCCACTACCACTGTTGTTATTACTTTTTGTTTTCAGGTCAAAATTGGCGCTGTTTAACCGGAGATAGGCGCCTGAAACTCCTGCGTCGGGCAGCTTCTTTTCCACGGCTTCTTTTAATGCAGCAGTCGCTTCTTCGATCTTCGCCTGGCTGATCTTTAATTGTTTACTATTTTGAAGGCTAAGGTCAATGGCTTCATTCAGTGTCAGTATCTTTTTTTCCTGTGCAGTAGCCTGCAATGACAGGAAAGAAAAAATCAAGGCCAGGCCTTTCAGTTTATTCTTCATTTGTCAGTATTGCTTTAAATATTTTTTTTAAATGCTGGCTGAGTTTTTTCCGGATATGCTTTTGAAACTCTTCTTCGGGCATGGATTGAAGATTATTGATCTCCCGGTAATAATATTGTGTCGTTACCAGGTTATTCGCAGTACCAATAAGGGTGGCCATCATCAATGGCACATCAATATTTTTTTTGAATTCTCCTTTCTTCTGTCCTTCATGAATTAACCGGCTGATCATCTCCTGGTTTCGCTTCTTCATCTGGTATATCAGTTCAGCAGTAGCGCCTGTATGATTCATTACCTGCTCTCTTGCCATAATGCGGGAAAAACATTGCTGGCTCATGACCTTATCAATATAATGATCGATCAGCCAGTTCATTTTTTCCAAAGCACTCATCTCTTTGTTTTCAATCATGCTCTCCAGTTTGAGCTTGATACCTTCACCACGATAAGTAAACAGCGCTTCAAGCAACTTGTCTTTTGATCCAAAATAATAGGAGACCATAGCAAGATTTACTTTGGCTTTGTCCGCAATATCACGGACCGAAGTACCATTAAATCCTTTTTCGGCAAACAGGGTCTCAGCTGTTTCCATGATCTGTACCTGCTTTTCATTGTATTCCATAATGGTGGCGTTTTAAAAACGAGGGGCAAAACTAAACAAATGTTTAATTTAAACAAACGTTTAAGTAAGTTTTTTTATAAAAAATTGCTATTGCCTCAGAAAAAGGCGGCAAAAAAAGAGATAATGTGAGGGGATAGTTGTTACCGCTGACTGGCGATCAACAAATTGAGATCGGTATACTTCAGGTCAAACCGTTCACTGAGATAAAAATTAGTGAGGGCCCCTTTGAATAAATAAATGCCGCTACGCAGGTGCACCTGGTGCCATACAAGTTTTTCAAAACCTCCTTCATCACCAGCTTCAAGTAATAAAGGCATCAATACATTACTGATAGCCTGTGAAGCTGTCCGGGCAAAACCGGAAGGAATATTGGGAACACAATAATGGATCACTCCATACTTCATAAAAATGGGATGCTCATGAGAAGTAATTTCAGATGTTTCAAAACATCCACCCCGGTCAATACTTACATCAATCACCACGGCACCCGGTCGCATATTACTCACCATTTCTTCGGTGACTACCATGGGAGTGCGACCCGTTTCTGAACCTAATGCACCCACTGCCACTTCACAAGTCTTAAGTTGCTTGGATAGCATGCGGGGTTCAATTACGGATGTCCATAAACGATGACCAATATTATTTTGCAAACGTTTTAAACGATACACACTATTATCAAACACTTTCACTGAAGCGCCCAGCGCAAGTGCCGCTCTTGCAGCATACTCTCCAACTATACCTGCACCGATGATAATGACTTTGGTGGGAGCTATGCCGGAGATACCGCCCAATAACACTCCTTTACCATGATTGGCAGAACCTAAATATTGGGCTGCGATCAGCATTACCGCACTACCGGCTATCTCACTCATGCTGCGAACGATGGGATAAGAATCACTATCATCCTTCAGGTTTTCAAAAGAGATGGCGGTTATTTTTTTAGCCATCATCTTCTCCAGCAATTCTGCTTTTAATACAGACAAATGAATAGGAGATATAATAACCTGGTTGGGTTGTAACAACGGAAGATCTTCATCAATGACAGGTGCACTCTTTACCAGCACCGGTGCTCTAAATACTTCCGCTCTGTCATATACTATTTTAGCGCCGGCTTCACTGTAATCCTTATCCCGAAAATGCGAAGCTTCACCGGCATTGTGCTCAATCACTACCTGGTGTCCATTGCTCACCAATACACTCACGGCATCAGGTGTCAGGGCCACACGGTTTTCCTGGAAAGCAATTTCTTTGGGAATACCCAAATGCATTTGTGATCCCTTGGGTTTTATATCCAGGGTTTCTTCTAATGTTTCGTAACTGAAGGAAGTGCTTATCTTGGGTTTTTGCTGGCTCATGAAAAAAGTTGCGAGTTATGAGTTACGGGTTAGGAGACCATTCCAACCTGGCTGCACCCGTATTGACTCAAATGTACTCAAATATCAGCGATTTTAAGGCGTCTCGTTTTGTTATCAACGAGCTCTAAGAATATATGTATTGTTTGTTCCGGAAAAATACCCGGTGCTTTTTCGGGCCATTCTACCAGGCATATATGGTCGCTGTAAAAACAATCTTCAACGCCGGCATTAATGGCTTCTTCTTCATTTTTCAGCCGATACAGATCAATGTGATAGACCTTTTTCTCCATACCGTTTTCAGCAAATCCATATTCATTAATGATCGAAAAGGTAGGGCTTCCTACTACATCCTTCACCCCTTTAGCATTACATAAAGCGTGAATAAAAGTGGTTTTGCCAGTCCCCATCTGTCCATGAAAAGCGATCACAGATCTTGTGTTGATTACATCCCAGCATGATTTTGCAACCTTGTTGATGTTATCCAGGGAAAAAGTCCATTCCATAGGGCAAATGTAAAGCCCACTGCCTGAAAAGAAGTAAAAAATACATTGTAAAACCTGTGCTTGTTTTTCATTTTAGCAACATGGTTGTGAACATATTTCGCTAATCGAAAAATTCAGGGGATACCGGTTTGTAAATTTGCTGCATGGAAAAAGTTCAATGGAAAGTAGAAGGAATGGATTGCACTACCTGTGCATTGAATATTCATAAATACCTGGAAAAACAGGGTATGAAGAATGTGAAAGTGAATTTCGCAACAGGTGATGTCATCTTTGATGCAGATGCACCAGTGGCAGAAGAAAAGATCAGCAAAGGGATTCATGACCTCGGCTATAAAGTGGTGGATGAGAAATTAGATGTTGACGGACATGGTGGTCATGATCATGGAGAAACTGGTAAAGGATTTCTCGCCACCCATGTTCAGCGTTTCCGGTTCTGTCTTCCGTTTACAGCGATACTCATGTTACACATGATCCCGGGATTAGAAATTCATTGGCTGATGAATCCATGGGTACAATTAGGACTCACCTTACCTGTCTACATCGTGGGCATGAGCTTTTTTGGTAAGAGTGCCTGGAAAAGTATCCGCAATGGCATGCCCAATATGAATGTATTGATCGCTGTTGGTGCTACTGCTGCATTTGTGTACAGTTTATACGGAACGCTTTCAGCACAGGCTGAGCAGTATATGTTTTACGAAACCGCAGCTACTATAATCACCTTGGTTTTTTTGGGCAACTATTTAGAAGAGGCTTCTATTGCTTCTACGCAACGGGAATTAAAGAAATTAGCGAAGTCGCAAAAGATGATGGCGAATATCATCGCTTTTGATCATGAACATAAAGAACAGATCTTCCAGGTAGAGAATACCGTTTTACATGTAGGAGATCTTATCCTTATCAAAAGTGGTGAGCAGGTACCGATCGATTGTAAAATTTTATGGGGTGAAGTGCGGGTAAATGAAGCGATCATTACCGGCGAAAGTGCACCAGTTCATAAAATAGCTAAAGACAAACTTATTGGTGGCAGTCTTATTACGGATGGAACAGTAAAAGCACAAGTGACAGCAGTTGGTAATGACACGGTGTTGTCAGGGATCATCAACCTGGTAAAACAGGCGCAAGGTGAAAAGCCACCTGTACAGCAAATGGCCGATAGGATCAGTGCGATCTTTATCCCGGTCGTATTAGGTATTGCTGCTATCACAATGATCGTGAACTGGATGATATTAAAAGAATTCACTCCTGCATTGATGAGAAGTATTGCCGTATTGGTAATTGCTTGTCCCTGCGCTATGGGACTGGCAACCCCTGCTGCTATTGCTGTTGGTCTTGGTCGTGCTGCTAAAACAGGCATCCTTTTTCGTAATGCTACCAGTCTTGAATTATTTAAAGACATCACACAAGTTGTTTTTGATAAAACAGGAACGCTGACAACGGGAAAGTTTGTGATTGCTGGCTACTCGTCGCTGGTGAATGAAGCGTCTGAATTTATGAAGATTGCTTATAGCCTTGAAAAATATTCTAATCATCCCATTGCAAAAGCAATAATCAATGAATGGAAAACAAAAGAAGAAATAAACTGGAAAAAAATAGAAGAAGTA
The DNA here is from genome assembly GCA_036383515.1 of Chitinophagaceae bacterium. Taxonomy (GTDB): domain Bacteria; phylum Bacteroidota; class Bacteroidia; order Chitinophagales; family Chitinophagaceae; genus CADEDV01. The sequence goes on from DASVOE010000128.1 coordinate 14,735, forward strand.
AAAGGCCTCGGTATGCAGGCAGAGGATAAAGAAGGCAATAAATATACCGCCGGTTCTTTCAGAGCTGCCGAAGGTTTGATCAATGATGATACACATAACATATATATCATCCGCAATGGAGTATTATTGGGATGGATAGATGTAAAGGACGAGATCAGGCAGGAGGCCAAAACGGTGATTGATTATCTCCATAGTAAAAACATTAAAACAATCTTATTAAGCGGCGACAGGTTGGCAAAGTGCCAGCAACTGGCTTCACAATTAGGAATTGATACAGTTATTGCCGAACAAACACCTGAACAAAAACTGGTGAAGATCGGTGAGCTGGCAGCTGCTACTCCAACCGCCATGGTAGGTGATGGTATTAATGACGCACCGGCATTAGCCAAAGCAACCATCGGCATTTCCATGAATGATGCTTCGCAGATCGCTATGCAAACATCACAGGTAGTATTAATGAATAATGGCTTAAAGAATTTGCCCACTGCACTAGGATTGGGCAAACACACTTATCTCACCATCAAACAAAATTTATTCTGGGCCTTTGCTTATAATATTGTAGCTATACCTGTAGCTGCGCTTGGTTTTTTAACGCCCACTTTTGGCGCACTTGTAATGGGATTGAGTGATGTAGTACTTGCTATTAACTCCGTTAGATTGTTTGTGAAGAAGGTGATATGATCGTAGACACCAGTAGTGAATCGTGAGTATCACCTGAACTGGTTATTTACTTAGCTTTAGAGAAACTTTTATTGTATGTTCCCGGAATCAATGCACAAACAGCCGGATGTAATGATCCATAGCTTTCAAATGATTTCAAAAATGATATCGTAATGTCTTTACGACCTTTTGCTGACGACGCACGGCCCACGATTCACGAAGTTCTCAAACGACATTGGGGCTTCACTACATTTCGTCCCTTGCAGGAAGAAATCATCCACGCTGTTTTAGAAGGAAAAGATACACTGGCCTTAATGCCAACCGGTGGCGGCAAATCGTTATGCTACCAGGTGCCTGCTATGGCTACAGAAGGAATGTGCCTGGTGATCTCGCCACTGATAGCATTGATGAAAGACCAGGTAGAGGGTCTGCGTAAAAAAAATATCACGGCCTATTCTATTTATTCAGGCATGAGCCGTAAAGAAGTGATCAATGTATTGAAGGTGGTGACTGAAAGCAATTGCAAGTTCTTATATGTTTCTCCCGAACGATTGGAAACGTCTTTATTCCAGGAATATCTTCCCGGCATGGGCATAAATCTTATTGCAGTGGATGAAGCACATTGCATATCACAATGGGGTTATGATTTTCGTCCTCCTTATTTAAGAATAGCTGCATTGCGGAAAGAATTACCCGGTGTGCCTGTGCTGGCGCTTACTGCATCAGCTACACCGGATGTAGAAAAAGATATTTGTGAAAAGCTTGAGGCCATTTCCAAACCTGCGTGGACAATTTTCCGTCAATCTTTTGAAAGACCCAATCTTTCTTACAGTGTTTTCAATGTAAACTCCCGCATCAATAAAATATTTGAGATTGTAAATAAAGTGCCCGGTTCGGGTATCATTTATTGTAAAAGCAGGAAACGGACTAAAGAGATCAGCGAACTTTTACAGTTACAAAACATTTCAGCCGATTATTATCATGCAGGATTGACACAGGAAGAAAGAAATAAAAAACAGGAAGAGTGGATACAAAATAGAACCAGGATTATCGTTTGCACCAATGCTTTTGGTATGGGTATCGATAAACCGGATGTACGTTCTGTGATACATGCCGATGTGCCGGATTGTTTGGAAAATTATTACCAGGAAGCCGGTCGTGCTGGCCGTGATGGAAAAAAATCGTATGCTGTTTTATTATACGACGAAAGAGATATAGATGAACTGAAAGCAATGTCTTCCTTACGATTCCCCTTCTTGAAAGATATAAGAGAAGTATACCAGGCTGTAGCCAACTACCTGCAACTCCACACAGGTGATGGCGAAGGGCAGTATTATGATTTTGAAATTGCAGATTTCCTGAAAAAATTTAAGTTCAACAATTATACTACACTTTACTCGCTCAAAGCGCTGGAACAGGATGGCTGGTTATCATTTAATGAACAGGTTTTTCGACCGGCCATTGTTCAATTCACCGTTACAAAAGCTGCTTTGTATGATTTCGAAAAAACACACCCGCAGTATGATCCCGTTTTGAAATCACTACTCAGGGCCTATGAAGGCATTTTTGATCAGCCTGTTTTTATTGCTGAAAAGGTGATAGCTGGTATGGTTAAAATAGATTTCACCGCCATAAAAAAACAACTGGTGGAACTGGATCGCCTGGGTATTATAGATTATCAACCACAAAAAGAATTGCCACAAGTTTACTATTTAAAGCCCCGTATCAAAACAGAGGAATTGACCATTGACAGGGTGACATTCAATCAGCGTAAAGATCGTTTTGAAAAAAGAGTACAGCAGATGATTGAGTATGTAAACCAGGAAGTGGAATGCCGGAGCCAGATCATCGGTATTTATTTTGGTGATAAAAAAATAAAAGCCTGTGGCATTTGTGATAATTGCCTGCGGAAAAAATCCGTTGCGTTAACCCAGGAAGAGTTTGATAACCTTCACCATCGTATTATTCATATGGTGAAACATGAATCGCTGCAAACAAAAGATCTTTTATTAAAACTTACAGGTGTAAAAAAAGAAACTGCCTGGAAAGTGATTGAATTTCTCCAGGCAGAAAATAAAATTGAAATGGATGCAGCCGGCTGGGTTAAGTCAAGATAGCAGTAAGGATAAATTTTTGATGATTGCTTCTTATATTATAAATTGTAGTGTTGACGGCTATTTTAAACGACACTATGTTCTGGAAAAAAGATAAACAATCAAATTCAAATAAGGAGGACAACTTCCCACATCCATATAGGTTTTGTGACTTATACATCAGCGACAAGTATAAACAGATTTTATTTGTGCCTTACGGTAAAATTGACAATGGTACACATGCTGAAGTTGACAGTTTAATTATTGACAACTGGCCTTGCAAATTTCAGGACTTAGAAACAAATATTGAAGAGACGTTAAACCGCTTTTCAGCAAAGACAATTTGGATAAAGGGAAAATGGCCATCCTATGACAACAGTAAAGCAAAATCACAAAAATCTTATGAAGCTGATTACATAAGGTTGAGATTAGAAACTGACAGAAGTCGTAATTATGGAGACAGAGAAGTTGAACGTATAAAAATAACAGCTCAACCAACATCGCTGGACAACACATTTCACTTAACAGGCACTGGACATTTGTTGGACACAAAAGTTGCACAAATAGTCTTAGACATTTTTGAAGCTTGTATAAAAATTAGGAACAATTAGACTTTGACAGGCTAAAACAGCTGCTTTTACATAGATGTTTGCTGCTATGCTGGTTGACGAATAAATCTTCATCTTTTTTGATCGCTATCATCAGCGGTTTGGACAGACGTAATTCTATTCGTCTTTTGTTCTTAACTTTATCATCAGTTTCAATTGGGGCTTCAGCTCCGGGCTGGATGTTATAAAACCCCAGCACAGCAGCAAGCCGTCTACGTAAGCGGTAATTTTAACCGAGTCGCCATGAAATTTTATCAACTCGACACCATTTTTTCATTTGGTAAACATCAAGGCAAATCCTTGTTGGACGTTTTCAAGGAAGATGAAGAATATATAAATTGGTGTCAGGCCAATCTAGACCATTTTAACTTGCCAGATAAGGTTATAGTCCAATTGCAAGCTATTAATCCTGATTTCAGTCTTTCAATGGAAGCAATTCAAAAAAGAAATAACAATCATAACTTATGGCTTCAGCAGCAAAAAGAAATGGAGGCAAATAAAGAACAGTTAAGACAAGAAAGGGAAGCTGATATGATGTCTGAAGAAATGGATTCTTATAATCCATACACTGAAGAATGTGGAGATATTGATAATGATCCTGATTTTAGCATCGACCCTTTTGATGAAAATTAATCAACGCCATAACGCGATTAAACAATTTTATGAACGAAATTGTAAAACTTATTGACAAAGCACTCCCACTGCAAACTGGACAGGCAGGAGTAGCATACAATGAAAAACAAAATATGCTGGTTACGACCGCATACACCAGCTACGCCGGCAACACCTATTTTAAAGGAATACGACTATCTGACCGTATATTCATTGTGTTTGACATTGGTATTGGCTGGCTTCATACTTTTCTTAATGGAGTAACTGTTTGGACAAACAAAGATGGAGCGAAAGAAGTTATTGGCTCAAAATCTCATCACAACCATAAATTCAATGAGCTAACAATCAAAGAGGATGCAAGAGCTATTGTGAAAGACAAACTTGTTAAAGAGGCAAAAGTTGAAAACGTTACTCTCGAAGAAACATGGCTAAATGAATTTGTAAGTACCCTTGTTGACGACGCATACAAAAACCAAATAGAAACTATCAAAACAATGCAAGTCAACAACCTTTTGGCAAAATAAAAATTACCGCTTTTACATAGTTGCTTGGCGCCCTGGCGGGGCGGATAGATGAAGTCTCACACAACACCCTAACGTTAGCCACAAACAGTGTAACGTTCCTATAATAGTCCTTTATTTAAATGCAATAGCTGCACTTGTTGGACCGGTTAACGATATCAGTGAAGTGCTTTTGAATCCTGCTGCTTTTGCCCATCCTGTAAAATCATTAAACGTATAATCAAATCCAGATCCTGTTTCGATCAGCATATTCAGGCTCATCATCAATCCGAATGAATTTTGTTTTCTTTCATCATCAATTACGTTTTCAATGGTAACAAATGCTCCGCTCGACGGTAATGCATCGTATGCCTTTTTTATTAATGCCAGTTTCTTTTCTTCGTTCCAGTCGTGCAGGATATTACCCATGACCACTATATCTGCTTCAGGCAATGCATCTTTAAAAAAATCCCCGTCCACTGTTTTCACTTGTTCCGACAATCCGAAGTGATTGATATTTTCCCGGGCGATGGGGTTTACCTGGGCAAGGTCGAAACTCAGGCATTGCATATGCGGTTGATGTTTCGCTACCATAATGGAGAGCATAGCGCCTGCACCTCCTGCATCCGTTAGTTTTTTATACTTGCTGAAATCAAATTTTTGTGCAAACTCCATGAAATTCCCCATCTGGATTCCGCTCATAGCATGTATAAATTCCTTTAATCGTTCCGGGGATTCATATAATGTTGCAAACAGGTTATCGCTACCTTTTTTTGTTTCGTTTTGGGGCTGGCCGGTTTTTAATCCTGTTTCAAGGTCTCCCCAAAAAGGATATAGCCTGTTGTTGGCCATCTCCAATATGCCCCCGATATAGCTGGGTTTCTTTTTGTCCAGGAAAACTCCGGTATCCTGACCGTTTGAATACATTGCCGTTTCCATCAAACCTTCCCGTTGTAAAAAACCAAATGAAGTAAGTGTGTCAAGAAAATCATACACATTCCTGTCAGTGCATTTAAAGTCAAATGCTTTTTTTATTTCAGGTCCGCTGAGTTTTCCTTTTTCTGCAAGCAGTGTAAAGAGTTTTAAATTTACCGCAGTCAGTAAAGTTTTAGAAGCCCAGAAGCCAAGACCAATCTGCATAATACGTTCGGGAGAGGGCTGATTCGTTTGCATGAATAGTAATTGATTTGAAAAATATATACTCCTAAATCGATTGTGCGGTTTTGAACATACAGATAATTCAAAATAAATTCTTGCGGCTACGGCTTCTTCCTCCCAATCCCAATACCCCGAGCAACGTTCTTACTAAAGTATTGCCGGCCGTTCTTGTCATACTCTTTATAACCGGGTTATCTAAAATACTTTTTTCTTTAGCTCCAGTGCTTTTCTCTTTTTTATCTGCTTCCTCCTCGTTTGATCTTTTGGATGCATCGTTTAATTTCTCTGTCAGTATTTCATAAGCACTTACACTATCAATTACCTGGTTGTATTTAGCAGCGATCTTTGACCGGCTTACCAATGTATCTATTTCCATCTCCGATAAAATATCCATCCGGCTTTGCGGAGGCCTTATCATACAATGGGCTAATGGGGTAGGAATTCCTTTTTCATTTAATATTGTTACCAACGCTTCGCCGGTACCTAACTGGGTGATAAGATCTTCAGTTTTATAAAACTCAGTTTCAGGATAGTTCTCTGCTGTTTGTTTGATCACCTTTCTATCGGCGGCGGTAAAAGCTCTTAAGGCATGTTGCACTTTCAATCCTAATTGTGCCAGCACGGAAGCCGGAACATCCATTGGGTTTTGCGTGCAGAAATAAATACCGATTCCTTTTGAACGGATCAATTTAATGATCGTTTCGATCTGCTGCAGCAATGCATCATTGGCCTCCTGGAAAATAAGATGTGCTTCATCGATGAACATCACCAGTTTTGGTTTGTCCATATCACCTTCTTCGGGGCAGGTAGCATACAATTCAGCCAGCAGCTGTAACATGAAAGTAGAAAACAACTTGGGTCTGTCCTGCAGATCCGTAACTCTTACAATAGAGATCATTCCTCTTCCATCATCACTGATGCGCATGAGGTCGTCTACTTCAAAACTTTTTTCGCCAAAGAAAACATCGGCTCCCTGCTGCTGCAGTTCGATCACTTTGCGAAGAATTGTACCGGTAGATGAGGTTGATATTTTGCCATACGATTTTTCCATTTCCGCTTTCCCTTCATCACTCACATATTGCAGCACTTTGATAAAGTCTTTCAGATCCAGTAACGGCAGTTTGTTGTCGTCACAATATTTAAAGATCATGGCGACAAATCCTCCCTGTGTATCATTCAACCCAAGGATCTTTGATAACAGTACGGGACCAAATTCGCTTACTGTGGCTCTTAGTCTTGCACCTTTCTGGTTACTTAATGTTAACAGGTCAACCGGGTAAGCTGTTGGTTTAAATTCAATATTCAGTTTTTGTACCCGTTCTGTTATTTTATCGTTGACAGTGCCCGCAGCAGCAATACCACTCAGGTCACCTTTGATATCCATCATTACAACGGGAATACTTGCATCGCTTAAGCCTTCGGCAAGCACCTGTAAGGTTTTTGTTTTCCCTGTACCGGTGGCGCCGGCGATCAAACCATGACGGTTTAATGTTTTCATCGGAATACAAACATCAGCGCCACTTACTACGTTCCCGTCAAGCATAGCACAACCCAGTTTGAAAGATTCGCCCTTGAAGCTGTAACCATCTTTAATTCTTTGTAAGAATTTTTCACTGTCTCCCATTACAATAATTTTGATTGAAAGTTAAATGTAAAAAAGAAAGTAGTCAATAAATTCAGAGATCTTCTTCCCGCTCCAGCATCAAAATAGCGCTTTGCGGCACAATGAAATATTTTTCATTTTCATACATCACTTCGGTGGCAGCGCTTACCAAAAAAATAGCAAGGTCGCCTTCCTTTGCCTGGAGTGGTACATATTTTACCTGCTCTTCCTCACCTTTCCAGGATTCATTTTCTACCGGCATAGGTATAGCATAGCCCGGTCCCGTTTTGATCACATAACCCTGTTGTACTTTTTCTTTCTCCTGCACGCCGGGTGGTAAATAAAGTCCGCTGGCCGTTTTTTCATCCGGCCGGGTAAGCTTGATAAGTAAGCGATCACCAATTACGATCAGTTTTTTAAGCCTGTTATCGGGTGTGATATGCATGATTTGTCCGGAATAAACATCAAATGTAGAGAATCGACCTCATATATTGGATATTACAACTCTTAACAAAATCTTATTCGAATGTTCATATGATTGGTAAATGATTTATTTTTATTTGCTTTAATGAATTTAAAATATACAAACCATGGATGCTAAGAAACCAAAAATTTTGTTGTGCGAAGATGATCCCAACCTGGGAAGTGTATTAAAGAATTACCTTGAGCTGAATGATTATGATGTAACGCTGGAAAGAGATGGCCGCCTGGGATTGGCTGCTTTTCAACGGGAAAAATATGAGCTCTGTCTGCTGGATGTAATGATGCCTAATATGGATGGTTTTACATTGGCCGAAGAAATCAGGGATGTTGACCCCGATATTCCCTTATTCTTTCTTAGTGCAAAGACCATGAAGGAAGATATTATCCAGGGTTATAAATTGGGGGCAGATGATTATATCACCAAGCCTTTTGACAGCGAAGTATTGCTGCTTAAAATAAAAGCGATCCTGAAAAGAAATGAAGAGATCAACCGCGAAAGTGAGAATAAAGAATTTGATCTTTCCACTTATCACTTCAATCCTAAACTCCGCCAGCTCATTCACAATGGAGTAACACAAACTTTATCGCCCAAAGAAAATGAATTGCTGAAAATGCTTGCTGAATACCTGAATGACTTGTTGCCAAGAGAGCAGGCCCTGAAAAAAATATGGGGCAGCGATACTTATTTTAATGGACGCAGTATGGATGTATATATTGCCAAGCTGAGAAAGTACCTGAAGGACGATCCCAAAATTGAGATCGTCAATATTCATGGTAATGGATTCAGGCTGGTAGTACAATAACCCCCATCCCTAAAGGGGTGAAATTATTGAGAAGCTATCCTTTCCGGGTAGCTTTTTTTATGAGAATAAAGTATCCGGTGAATTGGGTTTTGATTTTTTCAGGTGTTCATACGCTTTTGCTGTCACTTCTCTTCCTCTTGGTGTCCGTTGCATAAAACCTTCCTGTATTAAAAAAGGCTCATACACTTCTTCGAGTGTACCGGCTTCTTCACCTACTGCTGTTGCAATAGTTGTAATGCCGACCGGGCCTCCTTTAAATTTTTCAATGATTGTCAACAAAATCTTATTGTCCATATCATCAAGACCATACTCATCTACATTCAACGCTTTTAAGGCATGCTGGGTAATTCCCAGGTCGATCTCTCCATCATTTAATACCTGGGCAAAATCTCTTACTCTTCTCAACAAACCATTGGCGATCCGGGGTGTGCCCCTGCTGCGACGACCTATTTCAACAATAGCATCTTTCGAAATTTTTGTTCCTAAAATACCTGCAGAACGCTGAATGATCTTATTCAATGTTTCAGCGTTATAGTATTCTAACCTGGACTTGATAGCAAAACGGGAAAGTAAGGGCGCTGTCAATAAACCGCTTCTTGTAGTAGCGCCGATCAATGTAAAAGGATTTAAACTGAGTTGAATACTTCTTGCATTGGGGCCGCTATCAATCATGATATCAATACGGTAATCTTCCATAGCTGCATATAAATATTCTTCTACCACAGTACTCAACCGGTGAATCTCATCAATAAATAAAACATCATTGGGTTGCAGGTTGGTAAGAAGGCCGGCGAGGTCACCCGGTTTCTCAATAACAGGCCCTGATGTTTCCCTGATGTTTACACCCAGTTCATTCGCCACGATCCTTGAGAGTGTTGTTTTACCCAAACCCGGGGGACCATGAAATAAAACATGGTCCAATGCTTCGCCCCTGATCTTTGCTGCTTTAATAAAGATGCGGAGGTTTTCTATTACCTGTGCCTGCCCGGAAAATTCCTCCATATGAGAAGGGCGGATATTATTTTCAAATTCTTTATCCGCAGGACTTAGGGATGAAGCATCATTATTAAGATTGGGGTTTGCCATGAACTTTTGTCTTGAAAATTGTAAAGCTAATTATTAATCAACAAAAACAACCGGTTATGAAAATAGGGGTCACGGAGTTTCTAAGTTATCATAACACGCATTCATAGTTTTTAAAAAAGTAAATTATAAAATAACAACCCATCAACCGTGTTGCTATTTTTGTGTATGACCATTGACGAATTTAAAGAAAGCCTGTTATTACCTTCAGCACCCCAGGTTATTTCTAATCATCTCAAAGCACTCTGGTATGATGCGAAGGGCAATTGGGAGAAAGCACACACCATCATCCAGGATATAGAGGATAAAAATGCTGCATGGATACATGCTTATTTACACCGGAAAGAAGGTGATATCTTTAATGCAGACTATTGGTATAGCCGTGCCGGAAGAAAAAGACCAGCACTGTCTTTACAAGAGGAATGGGAAACAATGGTAGAAAAGCTCATCCTTTATTGATCGCTCAATACATAACCTGCATATTGATTGATTTGTAAAATGAGATCAGGATCGGGGCAATTAGCGAGATATTTTTCTTTCTCCGATAATTTACAAACACCGGGATAATCTCCTTCCCGGTTCTCGAGGTCAATGATCAACTGAAAATGAAGATGAGGAGGCCAGTGACCATTTTCAATAGCAATACCCAATTCGCCGATAATGTCACCGGCTTCCACCCGTTGACCTGCCTGCAGATCCCGGATAGAATTCATACTTAAATGACCGTATAACGTATGAAATACGAAACCATCCAGCTGATGCGATAAAATCATAGTGGCGCCATAATCACCAAAGCTATTGTTGAAAGCAAAACTATGAACGATGCCATTTAATGGAGCTATAACAGCTGTATTGGGTTTACCCCAGATATCTATCCCGAGGTGTAAACGCCGGGGTTCATCTTCTTCATTCACTCCATCAAACACTCTGCTCCTGTTATAAAGAGGACGATGCTCTGCATAACCTCCAACGCCATACCTGGCACCGGCATCTGCTAATTGTTTATTAATATAATGGGTATAATTGTTCGTATCATTCAAAAGATCATGGGTTATATCCGTATTCTTTTCGGAAAAGTCAAGCAATAATAGTTTATCCTTTTGAGGAGAAAAGGGAACTATGGTAGCAAACGTATGCTGGTGGCTTTTTAATATATTTTCTAATGGCATAAACTAAAGTTACGAACCTGTATACAAAAAAAGAATACCCTTTTAGTGCCGGATGCTCCCTATTAATGTTGCAATACCCGGCTCCTGCAATGGCTGTCAGCCTTTTCCCAGCTGTCCTTACAAAGGATGATAATAGAATTTAACGAGGTAAATCTCCTATAGCCGGATCATAAGTTTTTCTTTTTAAAATATTTATCCTGCCAGATCGTTTATATAATGGTCTTCCCTTATCATTTAAAACGAATAAAACTGAAATACTTCAGTCTCATTTCCCCGCTAATAAGTTGCCTTTGTTTGGTGACAGCCGTTCCCGTTTCCGCACAGATGATCACCGGTGTCTGGAAAGGCAGGATCAATAAACAAAAAGTGGAAGTAAAGATCATCCAGCAGGGTGATAGTCTTACCGGCACTTCTTATTATTATGAATCACCCGATCATTACCGGCGGTATAGTATTAAAGGATATTTTAATACTGCCAC
>DASVOE010000129.1:0-99021 GCA_036383515.1 Chitinophagaceae bacterium
CTTCCAATTCCAAAAGCCAGCACGATCATGCTAATCTCAAATGTTTCATTATTGATGATATCCATCCCGAACAGTGGCAGGCTGCTGATTAGTAGCGGCAGTAAAGCACAATGAATCGCACAGGCCAGTGAAGCCCCAATCCCCAATGCATCCCAGTTTATTTTGTATTTCATGAAGGACAGCAAAAGTATTAAAAAGCAACAATGTTGCAAAATCTTAATTGCTAATTTTTCTTTTCGAATTAAATCCTTTGACCGTTGCTAACTTTACGGCCTCTTTAATTGTTATTAATATGATGTCTAAGAAAGGAATCTTTTATACGGCTTTTTTTGTCGGATTGGTTGTCGTTTTTTACCTGGTAGTGCAAAAATGGATAAAAAGAAATGATACTATATCAGAGGTTCAGCCTTTTGCGTTTATTAACCAGGATGGAAATACAGTAACGAATAAGGATGTAGAGGGTAAAGTGTATGTAGCGGAATATTTTTTTACTACCTGTACCGGTATCTGCCCCCAGATGAACCGGAACATGAAAAAAGTATATGATGCGTTCAAAGGAGAAAAAGAGTTCCTGATCCTTTCCTACACATCCATGCCGGAAGTTGACTCAGCACCGGTGCTTAAAAAATACGCAGCATCGCTGGGAGTGGATACAAAGCAATGGATTTTTCTTACAGGACGAAAAGATAGCTTATATAATATGGCCAGGATCAGCTACACCATTGATGACCCGCTTAATAATTTAAAAAATATTGATGATGATTTTCTGCATACGCAGTATTGGGCATTGGTAAACAAAGAAGGAAAAGTAAAAAAAGTATACAACGGCATGAAAGATCGTGAGGTAAAAGACCTGATAAAACAAGTAAAACGAATGTTGTAACTTAAAACAGATAATGTATGGCAACAGGGATAAAAGATATTTTGAAACGTAACAGCCTTAGTGTTACGGAGAGTCGTGAAAAAATACTTAGCCTCTTTTTAGATCAATCAGGGGCATTAGCACATGGAGACATCGAAAAGAAGGCCGGTGAAAAATTTGACAGGGTAACAGTATACCGCACTTTGCAGACGTTTGTGGAAAAAGGAATCATTCATACCATTCCTACTGCTGACAATTCGATCCGTTATGCTTTATGTAAAGATGATTGTAAAGAAGGTCATCATCATGATCATCATGTACACTTTGTATGTACACAATGTAATGTAACATACTGTCTCGATGATGTAGTAACACCTGAATTGAAATTACCCAAAGGATATACCTCATCTCACATTGAAGTAGTAGCCGAAGGAATTTGTAAGAATTGTAAATAAATCTTCCTGAATAAAGGACAAAAAATAAGCCCCGGTGTAGAAACATCGGGACTTAAGGTTAAGGCTCTGATTAGTAGCTATTTTAAAATTCGGTTACTGTTCGTATTTGCGGAACCAAATGTATGCCCTCCCATTCATATTCTGAAATTTCTTACCTACCACTTTTGTGGTATTTATCTGTTATTTTACCAATCCCTCCAATTCCTTTTGCACAAACTGCATTAGCTCCCGGATATGAGAGGGGGAGAAATCAAATTGAAGATCAGCCGCTTTAAATAATTCAGGCAGTGTAAGAGTGCCTCCCAGCTCGAGGGCTGTTATATAATTATTAATTGCAGCGGCCGGATCCTGTTTGTATTGCTGCCATAAACCAATGGCACCCAGTTGGGCGATCCCATATTCGATATAATAAAAAGGAACTTCAAACAGGTGTAATTGTCGCTGCCATCCATACCGGCGATATTCCTCAAGGCCGCTAAAATCAACTACGGGAGAAGAAAATTCTTCAAGGATCTCCAGCCAGCGGCCAGCTCTTTCTTCTTCTGTACGTGCAGGATTTTCGAATAACCAATGCTGGAATTTATCAATCGTAGCTATCCAGGGAAAGATGGTGATCACTCTTTCCAATTGCTGTTCTTTGGCCCGCTTCAATTCCTCTTCATTTTTAAAAAACACCTGCCAGTGATCCATACTGAATAGCTCCATACTCATGCTGGCTACTTCAGCGATCTCCGTCGGGTATTCTTTGAACCCTGTCAATTCAAGATCATGCGAAAGAAAAGAATGAATAGCATGGCCGCCTTCATGCACCATCGTCGTCACATCATCCAGTTGGCCGGCCGCATTCATAAAAATAAAAGGGGCGCCACTTTCTGCCAATGGACAATTATAACCACCCGGAGCTTTTCCTTTCCGGCTTTCCAGGTCAAGATGACCCATTGCTTTCATTTTTTGCAGGCAATCACCAAAAAAAGGACGAAGCTGGTTGAAACAGGCAATCGTTTTTTCAGTCAGTTCTTCTCCATTTTCAAAAGGACGTAACGGTTGAACGCCTTCAGGTTCTGCTTCAATATCCCAGGGGCGAAGTGTATCCAGGCCAAGCTTTTTCTTTTTTATTTCATAAAGCTGGTTTACCAGTGGCATCACATGCAGCTTTACTGCTTCATGAAACTGGAAGCATTCTTCTTTGGTATAATCAAACCGTCCCAACTCTACAAACCGGTAATCCCTGTAATTTTCAAAACCAGTATTCAATGCTACCTGGTGACGTTTTTGTAATAGGGTTGTATATAAATGATTGAGTTCATTTTTGTCCTGCAATCTCCTGTCATTGATCTTGCGATATACTTCTTCTCTCAATGTACGATCGGGATCTTCCAAAAATTTCGCCGCTTGTTGCAACGTATATTCTTTTCCCTTTACTTCTACCGTCATCTTACCCGAAATGACTCCATATTGTTGCTGCATCACATTTAGTTCTGCCTGCAAGGGAATATTAGCCTCCCGAAACAGGTCAATATTCTTCTTTACATTCCGGAGATAAGTGAAGTATTTTTTTTCATTGAGTTGCTTTGTAAACGGAGAGTCAATTATTTTTTTATTTAGTTTATCCGACCAGGGTTGGATCTTTGGCTGTATCTCCATCATAAAAAAATTAAAAGCCTGCTCCAGTTCTTTGCTTTCCGTATCACAGGTCATGCGTATCTGCCGCCAGCAGGCATCTTCACTGATCACTGCTTCTAATTCACTGGCATCTTTCAGCCATTGCTCCAGCTCCTTTACCGAATGGATGGTCCGGCCTTCCAGTTCTTTAAAATAAGGTTCGAGTCCTTCCCAGTTCTTAACCCCGAAATCATTGGGTAAAAAATGACGGGGCAGTTTTTTTATATCCGCAGAGTAATTCATAAAATCCATTTTAATAACAAAAGCTACAAACATCAAGAGTGACTTGAACCTTGTAGCTTTTTGCTGAGCCTTTATAAGGCCAATTCAACATTTATTTTTTCTTGGGTGCTGCTTTCTTTTTTTTCGGAGCTTCTTCTTTTTCGGCTTTGGGCGCTGCTTTTTTCTTTGCAGGTTTTTCTTCTGCTACTTCTTCTTTCTTCACCACTGTTTTTTTAGCGGGTTTCTTTTCTTTTACTACCGGAGCTTCTTCTACCAGCTCTTCCTCTTCTTCCTCAGGGATCTCGCTAAGTTTTATTTCTACTTCATTCTTTTTTAAAACACTGAACCATTTCACCATTTTCTTCATATCGCTGGTATACACTTTTTCAAAATCCATATCAGGATATACCTTTTCAAAATACTTTTTTATAGCGGCTGCATCTTTTTCGTCCGGAAGGGAACCGCCGGCTGCATCCATGGCATTGAAAATATCAACCAGGTTTACGTTGTCCCTTACAGTATATACTTCAATACTTTCTAACTGGGAAAACTGGTGAATGCGACTGGATATAAAACGGGTGCTCTTGTCGTCTAATGAACGGACAATGGCTCCGTCTGTTTTGCTATTGATCAGTTCAAACAAACCGGGCAACCCGGTCACGGCAACTAATTTACTGTACTCCATATAAGATAGATAATTATTAAGGAGCTGCAAGATAAACCGATTTTGGCAATCAAACGGACACAAACATTATTGAGTAAGGAATGATAGCGCAGGTATATTTTTTCACCATTGAAAAGGAGTGGCATGGTATTTTCAGCACTGCTATTAGTTCTCTTATAAGTATAGTTCAACGGGATGCCTGCGAGTATACTTTTTTGATCTGGCTTGCCAGAACAAAGGGAGAACCTAACAGGGTTTTGGCTTACGCCAAAGCCCTTTGTTATGAATGGCTTGGGTAGCCTATTTTTGCGCCCTTATAAAATTATTATGGCATTGTTAGAAAAACAGCTTTATACCAAAAGATCAACTGTTCCGGGCTCAGGCAAAGGATTATTTACAAGGAAGATGATAAATAAAGGAGAACGCATTGTTGAATACAAGGGGAAAGTGACCACCTGGAAGGAAGTAGACCACAAAAAGGGGAATAATGGCTACATCTATTATATAAAACCCAGCCTTGTTATTGACGCTTATCATCATCCCAATGCATTGGCCCGGTATGCCAATGATGCAAAGGGGTTAAGTAAGGTAAAAGGATTGAAGAATAATTCAAATTATATCGAAGATGGAGATAAAGTATACATAGAAGCAATAAAAAATATTCCAGCCGGTTCAGAGATATTGGTGGATTATGGAAAGGAGTATTGGGACATAATCCGGTACAATAAAAAGATCGAAGAGCAATCTGCAAAGAAAAAGGTACAGGATTAAGGCCCCTTTCCCTTTTGCTGGTATTATCCCGGTGTAATAAGAGTTTACGAAGGTTTGGCATTGTTTTATCGTCCAATAGCCTGAACTAATGACGATATAATGAAAATCAGGTTTTTATTGATGGCTTTATTACTGGCGGCCGTAGCACGTACACAGGTTATAAAAGGAAAATTGCTGGATCTTGTAGATAATAAACCGTTAGCAGGCGCCACACTGCAATTAACAACAGTAAAAGATTCAACCAATCATTTCAATACGATCTCAGACAGTAAAGGAGCGTTTCAATTCAATAGTATTCCCAAAGATTCTTTTTACCTGCAGGTCAGCTATATCGGGTATGAAAATTTCAAACAGTTTGTAGCGATCAATGATTCAGCGTCAACTGTTGACCTGGGCTCTTTGTTCATCCCAAAAACTACCAAAGAGATCGCTGGTGTAACTGTTACTGCAAAAACGCCACCTGCCCAGCAAAAAGGCGACACCACACAGTATAATGCCAGCCAGTTTAAAGTAAATCCTGATGCTACGACGGAAGACCTGATTAAAAAAATGCCAGGTATTACTGTTGATAAGGACGGAACAGTGACCGCACAGGGCGAACAGGTAAGAAAAGTAACCATAGATGGCAGAGAGTTTTTTGGAGATGATGCTACTACAGCATTACGCAATCTTCCTTCGGAGGTTGTAGATAAGATACAAGTGTTTGATCGGTTAAGTGACCAGGCCCAGTTCACGGGTTTTGATGACGGTAATTCACAGAGGGCCATCAATGTCGTTACAAAGTCAGGTATTAAGAATGGCCAGTTTGGTCGTTTATATGCGGGAGCTGGTACTGATGATCGTTATTCTGCGGGCGGTAATGTGAGCTTCTTTAAAGAAAACCGCCGTTTATCATTAGTCGGCAACTTCAATAATATTAACCAGCAAAATTTTGCTTCACAGGATCTGTTAGGGGTTACCAGCAGCGGTGGGAGTAACCGGGGTGGTGGCAATTTTGGTGGTAGTAGTAGGGGATATAGTCGTGGAGG
Source organism: Chitinophagaceae bacterium (assembly GCA_036383515.1). GTDB lineage: Bacteria > Bacteroidota > Bacteroidia > Chitinophagales > Chitinophagaceae > CADEDV01. The sequence goes on from DASVOE010000129.1 coordinate 5,665, forward strand.
TAGCGGAGGCGGAGGATTTGGAGGCGGTGAAAATTTTTCAGTAGGCCAGCAAAGTGGCATCAGCAAAACAAATGCAATAGGTCTCAACTTTTCTGATAAATGGGGGAAGAAAATGGATGTACAGGGAAGTTATTTTTTTAATAACAGCAATAACGGCAACCAGAATTCATCCAGTTCAAAAGCAATAGACGGAACATTTTTTAATAACCAGAGCAGCCTTTCTCAAAGCAGGAATTATAATCATCGTATCAACCTGCGGTTGGAGTACAAGCTTGATTCAAGCAATTCACTGATCATTAGTCCAAGCCTCAACTTTCAAAAAAATGAATCCATTTCACAATCAATGGAGAGTTTATTAAAAGGAACTACTTCTTCCGATACGACGAACACATCCTTCAGCAACCGGAATGTGATGCGTGATGGCTTTAATCTCAGGAATAGTATTTTGTATCGCCACTCTTTTGCTAAAAGAGGAAGGACTTTTTCAGTTGGATTGAATACCACCTTTAATAAGAACAATGGAGAAACCTTTTCTGTTTCCAATTACCGGTTTTTTAATAATGGGATAGTTACTGATTCATTGCAGAACCAGTTTACGGATAACCCTACCAATGGCTATAATCTTTCTGCCAACATTTCTTATACTGAGCCGCTTAGTGATAAAGGGCAATTACAATTCAACTACTCTCCTTCCTATTCAAAAAGTAAAGCGGATCAGCAAACCTTTTCTTATGATGACCTGGGTGGAAAGTATTCAGAGTTTGTAACGGCACTTTCCAATAAGTTTGATAATACGACGACAACTCATAATGGCGGAATTACTTACCGGCTAGGTAATAACAGGGACAACCAGTTTTCTGTAGGAGTAAGTTTACAAACCTCCAAGCTGCAAAGCGATAGAACCTTTCCCAGTGTTACAAAAGTTGATCAATCATTTACCAATGTGCTTCCTAACCTGCAATGGCGTAAAAAAATATCTCCTAAAAGCAGTTTCAGTATTTTTTACCGGGCAAATACAAACTTCCCCAGTGTAACCCAGTTGCAGGATGTAGTTAATAACAGTAATGAATTACGTAAGAGTATGGGTAATCCAACGCTTAAACAATCCTATTCTCATTTCCTGTCGGGACGTTATACATTTACCAATACACAAAAGGGGCAGAGCTTTTTTGCCAACGTTTTCCTGCAGGCGCAGAACAATTATATTTCCAATGGTCTTTATATAGCAAGGCTGGGCGATTCAACTATTACGCAGGGTAATGTTTTGAAAAAGGACGCACAGCTCACCAAACCTGTTAACCTGGATGGATATAAAAGCCTCCGTACTTTTTTTACATTCAGCCAACCATTGAAATTTATTAAAACGAATCTGAATCTTAGCACAGGATTTTTCTACTCCACGCTACCGGCCGTGATTAATAATGTAAAAAGCATGACAGATAATTATACGTACAATGCAGGTGTAGTGCTGGCAAGTAATATCAGCGAATACGTAGATTTTAATTTATCCTATAATGTCAATTTTAATACAGCCAAAAGCAATGCTGAAGGAAGCTCCGCCACGAAGTACATCAACCAGGCGGCAGGTATCCAGTTCAATTTATTATCAAAAGCCGGGTGGTTCCTGCAAAACGATATCAGTAACCAGACTTATTCAGGCCTGAGCGAAGGATTTAACCAAAGCTTTTGGTTGTGGAATGCCGGCATTGGAAAAAAATTCCTGAAGAAAAAGCAAGCGGAATTAAAATTAACGGTGTTTGACCTGCTAAAACAAAATCAAAGCATTGTAAGAACAGTATCTGAAAACTATATTGAAGATTCACAAAGCAAAGTATTACAGCAATACTTCATGCTTACTTTTTCTTATAGCCTTAAAAATTTCGGAAAGCCAGTTACCCATAATAATTTCCAACGACGTGAAAGAGGACCCGGTTTTTAAAGCCAGGAAACAGAGCTACTTTTGTTTGACACATAAGCGTAAACCAACGGGGAAATTTGTGTAATATCGTTCCCTCTTCAAAAACCAAGGGCTTGGACGAAAGATTATTAGTTGAACAACTAAAGGGGGGAGACGAAGCAGCCTTCAAAACCATTGTTGAGACCTGGCAGAGTATGGTCTACAACACGGCATTGGGTATCGTTCAGAATGCAGAGGATGCAGAGGATATTGCCCAGGAAACATTTGTTCAGGTATATCAATCAGTCAGTTCTTTTAAAGGAGAGTCCAAATTTTCTACCTGGCTTTATCGTATCACCATTGCCAAAGCACTCGATCATGAACGAAGGAAGAAGAGAAAAAAACGATTTGCTTTCGTAAAAAGCTTGTTTGGTGAGGAAAGCGAAGTAGTGGTTCACCCCCCGGATTTTCATCATCCCGGGGTGATCCTGGACAAAAAGGAAAATGCGGCCGAGCTCTTTGCTGCCATTGCCGGTTTGCCGGAAAACCAACGCATTGCCTTTACACTGCACAAGGTTGATGGCCTTAGTTACCAGGAAGTTAGTGAAGTGATGGAGACCAGTGTTTCTTCGGTTGAATCACTGATGCACAGGGCAAAAACCAACCTGAGAAAGAAGCTGGAAGATTATTATAAAGACATGAAATAGGCACAGGTTTTAGAGACCAGCCAACGTCCAAATAAAACACATTAGCATGAGACCCGAGATAAACAAAAAAATAGAAGAAACCCTGAACAGCCTGGATGGGATCCGGCGGGCAGAACCCCGGCCCTTCTTTTATACCCGGCTGATGGGCAGGTTACAGCGCAACGAAAAGACTATTTGGGAAACGATGGGTTCTTTTATGGCAAAACCTGTTGTGGTAATCGCCAGTCTTTGTTTTATATTAGTATTTAATGCTTTTATGTTATTGCGCCAGGATGCTACTAACTCTATTCAAACACAGGCGAGTAATGAACAGTTGGCAACTGATAACGAATATCTTTTAGCCACCAACAGTAGTTTTGATTTTGAAAATCTTGATCCCCAATGAGCCAGCCATCCCGAAATAAGAATCTCATTTTTATCATAGCCGTTTTACTGCTTACCAATATAGCCGTACTGGTCTATTTTCTCTGGTTAAAGAAGCCGGAAGAACCTAAAAGAAATTCAGGCCACGGAAGTGGGTTGACAGAAATGTTGCAACAAGAAGTAGGCTTTGATGAAAACCAGATAGCGCAGTATAAGCAATTGAAAGAACAACAATGGAAAACAATTCGTCCTTTGTTTGACGAAATGCGTAAGGCGAAAGACAGTTTGTTCCGTTTAATGAGCGACTCTACCGTAAGCGATTCAATAATTAATCATGCTGCTGATGCCATAGGAAAAAAACAAAAGGCATTGGATCTGCAGACATTCAATCATTTTAAAAAGGTAAGAACATTATGTATTACTCCAGAGCAGCAGATAAAATATGATTCAGCCGTATTGCGGATGTTTCGTAAAATGGGTAAACCTGCCCGGAAGGGTGAAGCAGATAAAGGCGACAAAAAGAAATAGATTTAATCATACACTTCAAATTAATAAATCAATGAAAAAACAACTTGTATTACTCCTTGCTTTAATGATAACAGGGATAACAATGGTTAATGCACAGGGTGGCGGATTTCAACGTCGTACCGTGGAAGAAAGAGTAGCTGCCGTACATGCTAAACTCGATAGCGCTTTTAAACCAGATGCAGCGAAGCTTACGCAAATTGATTCTGTATTTGCTAACTATTATCGTTCGACTGATAAAGTGAGACAAGAATTGATGAGTGGAGGTCAGCGTCCTGATATGCAGGTAATGAGAGAAAAAAATCAGCCCTTTGCCGATGCAAGAGATAAAGAATTAACGGCCTTGCTGGGTGAAGCCAATTTTAAAATATGGAAGGAAACAATTGAACCTTCTATGCAGAGGCGTGGTGGACAAGGCGGTGGTAACAGGCAACAATAAGTTTTAGGGTTTAATGGTAGTTAATGTAAAGCCCCCGGTTAGTTGAATAACCGGGGCTTTTTATTTTCAATGAACTTCACAGGAAAACTAGCTCTTGTTTTTTTGTTGCCCGAAACCTATAAGCGAAACCATTCCCATCACTCCAATAGTGGCAAACAAAAGCATATTATTTCGTTTAGGCTTATTGTTTATTTCTTTTGAAACAGTAGCATACGTAGCTTCAGTGGGAATAAATTTTTCTTCATTTTCAGTGGCTACCACATCCCAGTCGCCATAACCTTTGCCGGTTAAATAAGCCAGCATATCCATTTCATCTGACCGGCGTTGCTTCAGTTCTTTCAAATATTTTTTTCCGGCTTCGCAATCAAAACTACCTGTAGCAGGATGCGTAACGATATAACGGGCCTGGTAGTTTTCTTTATTGGGAGTTACCTGGAACAGGAGGTCCTGCGGAAACTTTACCCGGTTATAACGCACATGCAGGCGGGTGAAATAAACATTATCAGAATAATCTTCGTCTTCATTATCAACATCACTGTAATCGGTCCAGTCACGGTTTAACCACCATACACCTGATTGTACGAGGTCCTGAACAGAAGGAGCTGTTGCTACACAGGGATCACATTTTACAAAATTCTTCGGGCTTACATCCCAGGCATACTCCAGCATAGCGATCGCTTTACCTTCTTTATCCCATTGATGCTGGAAAAGGTTTGCATAAAAATTTCCAAAGTTATTTTTTACAAACAACGGAACGTTTTTGGAAGTGGGTAATGAAATAGTTCTGTAATTCACACTTTCAATTCTACCTTTTTTGGTGAATGCATACACGATCATATCCTGGTCGCCATCAGCATTGGCCATACCCAAGCGGATCGGTAACATGAATTTGGGAGAAGTAAAACTGATCTGCAGCGGACGTAAAAAATTACCGGGTAGTTTCTTTTTTTCTTCTTCATTTACTTTTACCACAAAAAATTTAAGGTTGCTTTTGATGTAGGGTTCTAATACTTCGTCAGCGCCGGCAGGAATTTTATAGCCATTCTCTTCCAACCAGGTTTTTAACCCGGAACTTTCTTTGGCACTAAGGATAAGAATATCATATTCACCTACGAGATATTTAGCCTCTACTTTTACACCAAGATCTTTTTTTCTTTCAGTTGCATAACCAGTAACAACTACTTCACTCATTGCCATACCCGGAGCTCTTCCATTTAACTTATCCTCCAATTTGTATTGATTACAGGGGTTTTGATCATAATACTCTACCAACCTCGGTTTACTGTATTCGTTCAGCGTATTAAAAATAGCCTGGTCCACTACTTTAATATCTTTTTTATTCAGTACTACAGGAACGGGGACCACCATTGCAAAATCTTTCAGGTTACCTTTAAAATCATTGTACATCGTGATGACGTTCCGGTTACCATCTCTTACCAGTATCACCTGTGATGTTTTGTTTTTGAGCGTGCCATCTGCTTTGCTTACATAGAAGCCACAAAAAGCAACCGCTTCATGGCCGATCATTCCGACAAGGATAACGAGAGCAGCCAGTTTTTTTGTAAATGCATTCATAACTATAGTTTTAATTTTTGAAATAAAATGAAGGGAGAAAGAAGTGGAACTCCAGTGAAAGTTTCCGGCTTTAAAAAATTTATCTAACACCGGCACTAATGGTGCTGCTGCTACCAACACCCAGATGATCGTATTGTATTTCCATTTAAAAGCAGCGAGATAAAATGCTGTTACCGCTATCAATACTGCCCATATAATTCTTGCCAATGGATGATTGGGAGAGGTTCTCGGGTCACTGATCATAAAAAATGTAAAGAGCAATAAACTGCCGGTGCTTACAGAGTGCATAAAATAATCAAGCGGCCAGCCCAATACATATACTTGTCTCCAATACAGTAAGCCGATAAATGTGATGAGAAAAGCAAGAGACACATCCAGTTTCTGCACTCTTGTTACGACAATTGTACCCAACGTTATAACGCCAAAGAAAATAACGGCATTGCTTCCCCATTGACCCGGACTTAGCCAGGCATCTTTGGTAAAGAAAAGGGTGGCCACGATACCGATAGCAGATGGATTGAAAATATGTTTATGATTCCAACGGAAAATATATTTGGAAGCAACCGTAATAAAAGCGGCCAGCAGGCTGATATACCAATCATTTGTTTTAAGCAACAAGCATAAACTCATCGCACTGATCAATACACTGAATCCCCAACGATCAAACTCATTTAAAGATAACAACCGCCTTGCTTTTATTGAATCAGCAGTATACTGAAATAGTAAACAGCCGCCAATACTGATGGCATAGTGGATCCAGTCTGCTTCCCAATGCAGTAATAAAATTCCATAACTTAAAAAGAGAGCCTGGAAGATAACCTGGAAATAGCGGGGGTCGAGACGCAATGTTGTTGGATGCATAAAATGCTTTGTCTATCGGATGATGAGGTATAAAAAATTACACATCCAATAACCCCGAAAGAGTAAAAACAGGGGAGTATAAAAAAAACAATGCGATCGCTTGTGGAAGATCAACGGACTTTGCATCTGTATTGCCTTTTTTCTTTTTTTGCCGGAAAACTGTTGTGCTATGAGGCAATAATAAAGGATAAATGATTCAGCAATAAGTGTGATGAGGATGTCTTGTTCAAAACATCGGGTATGAAAAAAATACTTATCATTCTATTTACGTTGCCGTTTATTCAAAACATTCATGCGCAACAAGCCAATATAAAACCATGTGCAGTTAACCCCGTCAACCGGTTCTTTGATTTCTGGATAGGTGAATGGGAAGCGTATGGCCCAAAAGGTAAAGGAGGCGATAGCAAGATCAGCCTGGTGCTGGATAGTTGTGTAATACTGGAAGAGTGGACGAGTACGCAGCAAGGCTATGCCGGTAAAAGTTTTAATACCTACAATACAGCTACAAAAATGTGGCAACAAACCTGGGTGGATAACAAGGGTGGTTTAACTGAATACAGTAATAGCAGGTGGAATAAAGATACCATGATCGTAACCACCGATAATCAAAAACAGGCCAATGGTTCATGGCTTATCCAGCGAATGACTTTTATAAAATTGAGTAATGATAAAGTCAGGCAGCACGGTGAAAACAGCACTGATGGAGGTAAAACATGGGCTACCAGTTTTGATCTTGAGTATCGTCGTAAGAAATGATGAACGGGCGGGTTTCCCCAATTTCTTTATGGAACTTTAAACAAATCATTTTTATGAACCGGAAAAACTTTTTAGCCAAAGCTGCTTTGGGGGCTGGTAGCTTTGTTGCCATCCCACAACTTGTATTATCGCAGAATACACCTGTTGTTAAATCACCAACGGTTGATCCCCTGCCTGCAGAAAAAGTAAAAGATTTTGTTAGTGCCGGCCATAATAACCTGGATAAAGTAAAATCAATGTTGTTGGAGTTTCCTACCTTACTATATGCTACCTGGGATTTGGGTGGAGGTGATTTTGAAACGGCATTGGAAGGTGCCGGGCATGTAGGTAATAAAGACATTGCCAATCACCTGATAAAATTGGGAGCCCGGGCAAATATGTTTGTGCTGACCATGCTGGGGAAAACACAAATTGTAAAACCTTACCTGGAAATGTTCCCGGAATACCTAGCTGCAAGAGGACCGCATGGACTTACTTTATTGCATCATGCACAACGTGGCGGCGAGGGTGCAAAAGAATTGCTGGAGTATTTACAAAGCAAAGGAATGAAAGAAACCAAAGCACCGTTATAATACTAATTTTAGAAACATTTAAAATAACTGCACATGAGACATTTACTTTTCATCTTGACTACTGTATTCGTAACATCACAAACCGTCATCGCCCAGATGGATCTGCCTCCCAGTGGCGGTAATCCAAGGGCAAAAATTACTGAGGAAGTTGGTATCACTGATATTACCATAAAATATAGCCGGCCCGATGTAAATAAACGGGAAGGTAAAATATGGGGTGATGGCAATGTGGTTACATACGGATTTAGTACCAGTAATTTTATCACCAACAAAAACACTTCACCATGGCGGGCAGGCGCTAATGATAATACTACCATCACTTTTGAACACGACGTAAAAGTAGAAGGTCAACCTATTAAAGCTGGTGTGTATGGTTTATTTATGGCAATGGGTGCGGATAATGTTACAATCATATTTTCCAACCAATCAGAAGCCTGGGGAAGTTTTTATTATGAGGAAAAGAATGATGCATTGAGGGTTAACGTAAAACCTGTAGCCCTTGATAAAAGTGTGGAATGGTTGAAATATGAGTTTATTGAACACAAAGAAAAAGGATGCACCATAGCGATGATGTGGGAAAAAGTAATGGTCCCATTCAAAGTGGAAGTAGATGTTGATAATATTGTGTTAGCGACTATCCGGGAGCAAGTGACCAGTCAAAAAGGATTTAACCAGTTGAACCTGGTAGCTGCCGCTAATTATTTCCTGAATAAAAACATAAACCTGGAAGATGCCTTAAGCTGGAGTCAGCGGGCAGCAAACCTGAAAACCTATAGCACATTAAGAACGCTGGCAACAGCCTATGAAAAGCTAAACCGGTTAAAAGAAGCTGATTCAGTAATGGCAGAAGCATTAACATTTGCCAACGTAAATCAATATGTAGCATATGGCCGTGCATTGATCACACAAAAAAGATTGGATAAGGCGATGGAAATATTTATTGCCAACCAGAAAAAGAATGGCGATGTTTTCTTTGTCTATAATGGGCTTATGTTTGGCTACTCAGCAAAAGGAGATTATAAAAAGGCAATTGCTGCGGCTGAAAAAGCATTGCCACTGGCGCCAAATGATGCAGCAAAGAAAACCGTAGAAGGATATATTGCTAAATTGAAAGATGGGAAAGACATAAACTAACTATGAAAAAAGTTATTACTTATGAAAAATGCGATCAGCTGGTTTGAAATTCCTGCAACCGACCTGGCAAGAGCAACAAAATTTTATGAAACTATTTTTGGTGTAACGCTTTCGCCTTTGGATATGCCCAATATAAAAATGAGGATGTTTCCTATTGATGATAGGATGGGAGTGGGCGGCGCCGTAGTAGATAGCGGAGGATTTCATAAACCATCCACTACAGATGGTCCGCTTATTTACCTGAATGGTAATCCTGATGTTCAGAATATCCTGGATAAAGTAGAGGGCGCTGGTGGGAGTATCATGGTGCCTAAAACAGAAATATCACCAGAGTATGGCAATATGGCTGTGATCATTGATACAGAGGGCAATCGTATTGGCCTGCACAGTATTCCTGTACAATAAATCTTTTGTTATGGCAACGCAAGACTGGAGCCAGTTTACAGTTCGCATCAATGTAAACGCACCTGTTGAAAAATTATATAGAGGATGGGCCACCCGTGCAGGAATTGAGTATTGGTTTCTCCGGTGGAGTGAATACCGTCGCCCCGATGGAACATTGCGGCAAAATGATGAACTGGTTGAAAAGGGTGATACCTATAAGTGGCGATGGCATGGCTATCCTGATTCCGTGACGGAGGAAGGAACAATACTGGAACTGAATGGAAAGGACTTTTTCAAATTCAGCTTTGGTAAAGCGGGTATTTGTTCAGTCACTATCAAGAACGAACTGGGAGAAACTATTGTTGAATTATTACAGGAGAATATTCCAACCGACGACCACGGTCAACATTATTACCATGTAGGTTGTAAAACAGGATGGACTTTTCATTTTGCCAATATGAAATCCATATTTGAAGGCGGGATAGACCTGAGAAATAAAAACGAAGAGTTGCATGATATGCTTAATTCATAACTGGAATTGGTAAATATGTATGAACTACAACAAGGAGAAATCAATTGAGATTTTAAAAAGAACGCCGGAAGTTTTGAAAACATTACTTAGTGACTTACACGCTGACTGGGTAATAAACAACGAAGGCCCTGAAACTTTTTCTCCGTATGATATAATTGGCCATTTGATCCATGGAGAAAAAACGGACTGGCGAAATAGAACCATGATCATACTCGATCATGGCGTTTCCAAAACATTTGAACCGTATGACAGGTTTGCACAAGAAAGGGAAAGTAAAGGGAAAACAATCGATCAATTACTGGAAGAGTTTGCTTTACTGCGAAAGAAAAATATGGAATGGTTCAGATCGTTGCAATTAACCGAAGCAGCGTTGGATAAGCAGGGGTTGCACCCGGTATTGGGCCCCGTTACACTACGACAACTCTTATCAACCTGGGTCATTCATGATCTTACTCACATTTCACAAATTACAAGAGTAATGGCCAAGCAGTATAAAGAAGAGATAGGGCCGTGGCTTGAATTTTTCAGGGTAATGAATTTTTAATAGAATATACATTTATATCTTATTGCTGAAATGGATAAGAAAAGCGTATGAACAAGCAGGGGAAGAGATAAAATTAAAAACCCGGAAATTATTCCCGGGTTTTTAATAAGTATTTATTTTTTCCTCGTAAATGTAATTTCCATGCTCTTGTATTGTTTTCCGGTTTGAGAATCGGGACCATACATTTCCATTACCTGTGTATTATCATCCACCATCTTGTATACCTGTTTCATTTGACACACTCTTCCGTCAACAGGGCTTACCATTTTTCCTGTCATGGTAATTGTTTTAGTAGCTTCATCCCAGGGACCTTCCATAGTCATGATTCCGCTACTCATGTTATCAATCCATGTACTAACGAATAATTTTTTAGCATTATCGTAGGCTGTTGTACTCTCACCTTCAAAAGGCATACCCATCATGTTCCCTTTAAAGGTTGAAACCTGGTAATGATCGCCCATAATCATTTTATTGGTGGATGTCGCCATACTGGTATCAGGCCGTGCGCCATCTGCCATCCACATAATTACTTTAGCATTCCAGGTTCCGTTGGATTTAGCGAGCATTTTTTGTGGCTCTCCAACAGTACCATATTCCATCATAGCTTTCATCATAGTGGCAGAATCAATGGGGACCCATTCTTTTTCTTTGGGAGTAGTTTCTTTGGCAGCTGTTGCAGTACTATCGGCGGAGGTTTCTTTTTTTGTGTCGCTGTTACAGGCACCCAATAACAACGCGGCAATGCAAATGGTTAAGGTGATGTGTTTCATATAATTTGTTTTTGGACGGATAAGTTACAAATTCTCTTGAATGCGGGAAAAAAAATAAACTAAGAAAAAGAGAAAAGCTGGATGAAAGGAGTTTCCGGGCTACGATTGCTGTCTTACTTTTATTTGTATAACGGTTGCGATGCTTGTGGCCCGTTCCTTAGCAAGAAGAGCTATTTCTCCTTCAAATAATTCATCCACAGTCTCTTTAAAGTAGGTAAGCCATGTTTCAAAATGATGTTTCTGCAACGGCGATTTTTGATGCAGACTCATGTGAGGCAGCATCGCATTTTTTTGATAAGTGTCCGACCGAAAAAGCAACGAATCCCAGAAATCAACAAGAATGGGCAAATGATGAGCAAGATCTATTTTAGCAATGTCCGTAAAAAGATAACTGATGGAAGGATCCTTCAGCAGCTTATTATAAAAATGCTGCATCAACAATAATATGTCTTCCCTGTTTTGAATATCTTTTTTAGTGGAGCTCATTTTCGTTTTGCCTTATTTCAGTCAGTACATTCTCTATTCTAACTTTCAGCTCTTCATAAGGAGTATATCCTCTGGCCAGCAAATAAAATTTTGTTTCATGGGCCTGTAATAGGACTGCGGGAAAACTATTCACTTGCAGCTGGCGGCAAAGTGCAAATTCATAATGTGCTTTTTCTTTATACGCAGCATCATGAAGTTTGTTATAAAATTCATCAGCCGGGATATGATATTTCTCCAATAAATGACGGTATGCTTCATCATCAGTAAGATCACGGCCTTCGAAGTGATGCGCATACTGCAGGTCAGCCGCAAAGACAACCTGCAGATCAGGATGATACTCTTTGAAAATACATAAAGCAATAGCAACTGTTTCTGAATGTGACCGCCAGTCACTTTCTTCGGGATTGAAAATGTGCCAGAGATAATCAGGTCCAAATTGAATACCTGTTAATTCTTCTACCCGTTGGTAGGCCTGGCTGATATACCTGGCGGTGGCAGCAATGGGCCGGGGATTATCAGCAGGGATCATGCCTCCTGATAAAACTTCAAAACTTAATTTGTCTTTGTATTCTTCTGAAATTTTTTTAATTACAGGACTGAAACCATAGCACCATCCGCAATAAGCATCATAACAATAATAAATGACAGGGTTCATGTTGAGCGCAAACTTACGGGCCTCTTCCTGCAATTATTTATGACTTTGGTAAAATCAATGTGCTTCCAGCCAGTTTACACCTTCACCACATTCAGCAATCACGGGAACTTCGTGTGGCAATGGTAATGCTATCTGCATGTTTTCTATAATAAGTGGTTTGAGCTCTTTTGTTTCTGACTTCAACGCATCAAATACCAATTCATCATGTACCTGCAGGATCATTTTGCTTTGCATCTTTTCTTTTTTCATAGCGGCAGCTACTTTTTGCATCGCCAGTTTTATCATATCGGCAGCCGTACCCTGGATCGGTGAATTGATCGCATTTCGTTCTGCAAAACCCCTGACCGTGAAATTAGCCGAATTGATATCTCTCAACCATCTTTTTCTTCCCATTAATGTTTCAACATAACCAGTCTCCCGTGCAAAGTTGATCGTATCATCCATATATTTTTGAATACCCGGGAACTCCTTTTTATAATTATCGATGATCTCTTTGGCTTCTGTTCTTGAGATACCAAGATTATCGGCCAGTCCAAAAGCTCCCTGTCCATAGATGATACCAAAATTCACACTCTTTGCCTTATAGCGCATTTCTTTGGTCACATCTTTCTCTGGAATATTATACACTCTTGCAGCGGTAGCGGTATGTATATCTGTACCTTTTTTAAAGGCATCACACATATTTTTATCTGCACTGATGGCTGCTACAATCCTTAATTCGATTTGCGAGTAATCAGCAGAGAGTAATATATGTTTATCATCCGCCGGGATAAAAGCCTTTCTTATTTCTTTACCCCTGTCTGTTCTTACCGGAATATTTTGCAGGTTGGGGTTGTTGCTAGCAAGCCGGCCCGTTACTGCCACGGCCTGTCCGTAAGTAGTATGAACTCTTCCCGTTTTGCGATTGATTAATAAGGGTAATGAGTCAACGTAAGTTGATTTGAGTTTGGTTAATTCTCTGAAGGTGAGAATATCATCAACGATCTGGTGACCCTTCGCTGCAAGTTTTAATAAAACATCTTCACCTGTCTGGTATTGACCTGTCTTTGTTTTTTTTGCTGAAGGATCCAGTTTTAATTTGTCAAACAGAACTTCACCTAACTGTTTTGGAGAAGCAAGGTTAAAACGAACCCCTGCTTGTTTGTAAACCCCTTCTTCTGCTTTCTTTGCATCTTTTTCTAATTCCTTTGAATAATCTGCCAGGAAGGTGGTGTCAATTTTAATTCCTTCGTATTCCATATCAACCAACACCTTTACCAAAGGGCTTTCAACTTCATTAAATACTTTTTCAACTTCTTTACTCTTGAGTAAAGGCGTAAAAACATTTTTCAACTGCAGGGTAATGTCAGCATCTTCAGCTGCATACTCTTTTATTTTTTCCAGTTCTACATCCCGCATATTACCCTGGGTCTTTCCTTTCTTCCCGATCAGCTCTTCTATATGCACCGGCTCATAGCCGAGGTATTTGGTGCTCAGCAGGTCCATGCCTCTTTTACCGTCTGGTTCAATAACATAATGTGCCAGCATCGTATCAAAAATATTTCCTGCGATTTCAATCCCATACCATTTCAGCACCAGCATATCGTACTTAAGATTTTGCCCGATCCATATTTTCTTTTTATCATTAAATAAGGGAATAAAATGCGCAAGTATTTTCTTTGTTTCATCCTGGTTAACAGGGCAGGGAATATAAAACGCTTCTCCTGCTTTTATGGAAAAGCTCAAGCCTACTAATTCTGCATCATTGGCATCAATGCCGGTTGTTTCTGTATCAAAACAGATCTCGTCCTGTTTCTTTAATTCTGCTACCAGTTTTTTAATTCCTTTTTCGTCAACAATTGCTTCGTAGTAATGTGTCGTATTGTTGATGTTTTTATCGGCGGCCAATCCATCTGAAGATCCTTCTCCGGAATCTGCCGGTTCCTGGTTATTAATCTTAGGTTCGGGGCTTTCTACAATATTGCCAAACAGATCTGTTTGCACTCCCTGTGGTATTTCTTTTTCCACTACACCTTTTGCTATTGATCCGGCAACAGAAAAATCATCACCCAGGATTCGTTTACCCAGCGTTTTAAATTCTAATTCAGCAAATACTTCTTTTAAAGCATCCTTGTTCCAGTCTTTCAACCTGAAATCTTCTTCATGAAATTCAACCGGAACCGTAGTAATGATCGTCGCTAATTTTTTTGAAAGGATAGCATCTTCTTTTCCCTTTCGTATTTTTTCGCCCAATGCACCTTTGATGGTATCTGCATTTGCCAGTGCATCTTCTAAGGAACCATATTCTGCCAATAATTTAGCAGCAGTTTTTTCACCCACACCAGCAATGCCCGGAATATTATCAACAGCATCGCCCATCAATCCCAATATGTCAATTACCTGTGCCACCTCCTTAATATTCCATTTTGCACAAACTTCTTCGGGCCCCATTATTTCAACATCACCGCCCTGGTAGCCGGGTTTATATATTTTAATTTTATCAGAAACCAATTGTCCATAATCTTTATCCGGTGTTACCATAAAGACTTCGTAGCCGGCTTTTGCAGCCTGGATACTTAATGTTCCGATGATGTCATCAGCCTCGTAGCCATCCATCTCAATGCAGGGAATATTAAATGCTTTGATGATTTTTTTAATATCGGGTATTGCAGCTAAAATATCTTCAGGGGCTTCCTGCCGGTTGGCTTTATAATCAGCAAAATCCGTGTGCCGTTCAGTAGGTGCATGCGTATCGAAACATACCGCCATGTGACTTGGCTTTTGCTTAGTGATCAGATCGACCAATGCATTGGTAAACCCAAACTGTGAATTAGTGTTCCTGCCTTTTGACGTTAAACGGGGACTGCGGATGAGTGCATAGTAGGCCCGGAAAATAAGAGCCATTGCATCAAGAAGAAAAACCTTTTTTGCCATGCCGCTAAGTTAATGCTTTCGGTCAGCAGACAACAGGCATGAACTAAAAGGCAAATGCCCCGGGTGGAGACCCGGGGTATTCTGTATAAACTAACTGCTTGCTTAAGAGATTAATTGATAGAAAGCTTCAATGCTGCAACATTAGCTTCTTCTTTTTTCAAAGCAGGCTGTGCTGCCTCGTTTGAAGAGCTTGCTTCCGTTGATTTGTGAAGGTATTGAGCAGGATTTTCTACTAACACAGTACCACTGAATGCCGCGGTAGCATTTTGTTGCACCCCTGTTTCAACAACAGCAACTTTATCCTTATGAATAAAATTCAGGTATAAAGCAAAGAACAAAAGATTGAAGGCAAAGAAGTTTGCGATTTTGCGGACACGTCTTTTCATAAATATTGGATTTATCGATTTTTTACAAATATTGGATGTCTGGTTTCTCTGCATCTAAGATATACAGGCATTTCGCCCAGTACAAAATCGGAAAGCTCTATTTGATAAAATAGGGAAGAAGTACCCAAGAGGTATTCGTAAAACTACCAGGCCGGTTATTTTTTCATCTCTTCCAGCCTTTTCTGAAGCATAAACATTTCATCACGAAGACGTGCCGCCTCCATAAAGTCAAGATCTCTTGCGGCTTTTTCCATTTCTTTTTTAATTTTTGAGATCGCTTTTTCCGTTTGAGGAATGGTTTTATACTCTATCTGTTCTTCGGCCGCTACTGTTACCAGGTCTTCATCCGGGGCAATCGAATAAGGGTTTTTAGGATCGTAGCCTTTGATATCCAATACAGATGTTTGGGCAAAAACCTGCTCCTTGCTTTTAATGATGGTTCTTGGCGTTATGCTATGTTCAATATTGTAGGCGACCTGTTTTTCACGACGGCGATTGGTTTCATCAATCGTTTTTTGCATACTCTCTGTCATCTTATCTGCATAAAAAATAACAAGACCATCCACATTACGGGCTGCCCGGCCGGCTGTTTGTGTCAATGATTTTTCGTTGCGTAAAAAACCCTCTTTATCTGCATCAAGGATGGCGACCAACGAAACCTCTGGCAAATCCAATCCTTCCCGTAACAGGTTCACTCCTACTAACACATCTATCACTCCTAATCTTAATTCACGAAGTATCTCTATTCTTTCCAGGGTATCCACTTCGCTGTGGATGTATTTAGATTTTATATTGATACGGTGAAGATATTTATCCATTTCCTCTGCCATCCGCTTGGTCAGCGTGGTTACCAAAACCCGGTCTCCTTTTATTACCCGTCTATCTATTTCATCCAGCAGGTCGTCAATCTGGTTTACGCTTGGACGGATTTCAATGGGAGGATCCAGTAATCCGGTGGGCCGCACTACCTGTTCAATGATTGTACCTCCTGTTTTTTCCAATTCATAATCATCGGGTGTGGCAGAAACAAATACAGTTTGATTAAGCAATGATTCAAACTCATGAAAGTTCAGTGGACGATTATCCAACGCAGAGGGTAAACGGAATCCATAATCAACGAGGATGAGTTTACGGCTGCGATCACCGCCATACATACCGCTTACTTGAGGAATGGTCTGATGACTTTCATCTACAACCATGATAAAATCTTTTGGAAAATAATCAAGCAGGCAAAAAGGTCGTGCACCGGGTCTTCGCCTGTCAAAGAACCTGGAATAGTTTTCAATGCCACTGCAATAGCCCAACTCTTTGATCATTTCAAGATCATATTCTACTCTTTCTTTTAATCGTTGCGCTTCGATCAGTTTGCCCGTTTTTTTAAAATATTCAACCTGGGCCGACATTTCATCCTGTATCTCATAAATAACCTGCTGCATGATGTCCTTGGGAGCTACATATAAATTGGCAGGAAATATAGCGGCGTTATCCATTACCGCTATTCGTTTACCGGTTATTACCTCAATGCTTTCGATCTCTTCTATTTCATCACCAAAAAAAGTGATGCGGTAGCCATAATCCGTATAAGGAAGGTTGATATCAACGGTGTCACCTTTTACACGAAAAGTGCCCCTGTTGAATTCCAGCGTTGTTCTGTTATATAATGAATTAACCAATGAATGAAGAAACCCCTGCCGGGAGATTTGTTGTCCTTTATTTATCCTGATAATTCCGTTTTCGTAATCTGTAGGATTACCCATACCATAAATACAACTGACGGACGCAACAACAATAATATCTCTTCTTCCACTTAATAAACTGGAAGTGGCCCTTAAGCGAAGTTTATCCAGTTCAGCGTTAATGCTAAGGTCTTTCTCAATGTATACATCGCTTACCGGCATGTAAGCTTCTGGTTGGTAATAATCGTAATAGGATACAAAATACTCTACCGCATTTTCCGGAAAAAAGTGACGGAACTCGCCATAGAGTTGTGCAACCAATGTTTTATTATGAGTAAGAACCAACGTTGGCCGTTGCACGTTTTGTATCACATTGGCAATCGTATATGTTTTACCACTACCAGTAACACCTAATAATGTCTGGTATTTTTCTCCCTGAAGGATCCCTTCTGTCAATTGATGAATAGCTTCAGGCTGATCACCAGCCGGGGCAAATGGAGCATTGAGTTGAAATTTCATATCTCTCCTGCAAATTTACTTCATTACTTCAGTTTCCTTGCGGTGTAGGAAGAATAGTCGGGTAAAATAGATTCATAATCCTCATGCATAAGCGGTGACGTAAACATAAAATCTGCAGTGGCTCTGTTACATGCAACAGGTATATTATAGGTAGCGGATAAACGAAGCAAGGCCTTTACATCCGGATCATGTGGCTGAGCTTCCATAGGATCCCAGAAAAAAATTAGCACATCAATCTTGCCTTCAGCTATCTGTGCTCCTATTTGCTGATCGCCACCTAGCGGGCCGCTCAGAAATTTAGTTACGGACTGGTCCAATGCTTCTTCAATCAATGTGCCGGTAGTACCGGTGGCATAGAGCCGGTGTTTATTTAAAACTGTTTTATTATAAACGGCCCATTCGATGAGTTCTGCTTTTTTATGATCATGTGCTACCAGGGCAATTCGTTTGCGACTATTTAGTTTTCTCGTACTCATAATACCAATATTGAAATAAAAATGCCTTACCATAAATAAGGTAAGGCATCGAATGCTATAAAGATACTTAAGTATTACTTCAATTCGGCAGATACAATGATCTTAGGTTCTTTAGCAACTTTTCCTGCATCAATGGGAACGCCCGTGATGCCATAGTCAGCCAGTTTAATAGAAAAAGAACTTGTTGTATTCAACGTACCGCCGGAAACAACAATTGTTGCGGGAGTGGTTAATGGTTTGGTTACATTTTTTACGGTAAGGTCACCTGCTACATTAACTGTATAAGAACCATCCTTTGTAAAATTTACTTTGGATTGATCAACAATCTTTCCTTTAAAACTGAATTTGGGAAATGCGTCGGAGTTAAGCCAATTAGCGCCATTGAAGTGATCCTGTATCATAGGGTTAGAAAATGCAAAGTTTTTTACGGAAGCTTCAAATGCAACAGTTCCTGTTTTTGTATCCACGGCTGCGATCACTGTTTTGTTTTCTGCTTTTGGCAAAGCATCAATAGCTGTGCTGGCATCAAAAGCAACGGTTGCTGATGTTGTAGTTTTCTTTTGCGCAAATAGACTGCCTGTAATGGCTACGAAAGAAAGAAATAAAATTGTTTTTTTCATTTAGATGTTTTTTGAAGTAAGGTTTATTATTTATTTAAAGTTGATCTTTTGAATGAGATAGCTGTTGCTTCCAGGATATCACTATAAATTCCACCGCTACAAGATCCCTTGATAGAAGTGATATCACCTACCTTAAGTGTTTTGGCTTCTGCTATGTATTGTTCCTGGAAAGCAAAAATGATATAAGAACTACTGGTGCTATCTATAAATTTGATATTTAATGTAGTGTCGGCGGCTTCTATTTCAGAAACCGTGCCGGTAACTGTTACGATCTTGTCACTATATTTTTTGTTGGCAGCGGAATCATCAGTATTAAATTCCTTTATAAAATCTATTGCATTCACGGTATAGGCCGGCTTCCTGTCCTTGGTATCAGAAAAAGTATCTGTCGCTACGACCCAGTAGATTATAGCAAAGCCCGTAGCCGCGATTAAGCCTACTATCAAAAGACGTTTGATCCAGGGATTTCTTTTTGTTAGCTGATTTGTCATGTGTGGTGTATAAACAATTGTTGAATGTCTAAGTTCAAACAACTGCATGCAAATATACAATGTTTAAACATTGAATTTACATAAACGATGTAAAAATATTGTGAAGAAAACAAAACCGCCCCGATATATCGGGGCGGCGTATTTACTAACCCATTGTAAACTAATATCTAACTCTTTCTTTTAGCTGGCCTGCATTTCTTTTATCTTTTCACGGATCTTTCCTTCAATTTCTTTAGCCAATTCAGGATTATCAATCATTAATTGCTTTACTGCATCACGGCCCTGTCCCAGTTTATCACTGTTGTAACTATACCAGCTACCACTTTTTTGAATAATATTCAATTCAGTACCCATATCAATGATCTCCCCGTTTTTAGAAATACCTTCTCCAAAAATGATATCAAACTCAGCAGCCCGGAAAGGAGGTGCGACTTTATTTTTTACCACTTTTACTTTTACACGGTTGCCCACGGCCTCATCACCATCTTTGATCTGTGTAGAACGACGTATATCCAAACGAACGGATGCATAAAATTTCAACGCATTTCCACCTGTAGTGGTTTCAGGATTACCAAACATAACCCCGATCTTTTCTCTTAACTGGTTGATGAAAATGCAAATGGTATTTGTTTTGGAAATAGTAGCTGTAAGCTTACGTAAAGCCTGGCTCATTAATCTTGCATGAAGCCCCATCTTGCTATCTCCCATTTCACCCTCTAATTCACTTTTAGGAACCAGGGCAGCAACAGAGTCAATTACTACTACATCCAGGGCGCCGGACAAGATCAGCCGGTCAGCGATTTCCAGGGCCTGCTCTCCATAATCAGGTTGTGAAATTAAAAGGTTGTCAACATCAACCCCAAGCTTTTGCGCATAAACAGCATCGAATGCATGTTCTGCATCAATAATAGCACACATGCCTCCTTTCTTTTGTGCTTCAGCAATAACATGTGTTGCTACTGTTGTTTTACCGGACGACTCTGGTCCATATATTTCAATTACTCTTCCTCGTGGTAAACCGCCTATGCCAAGAGCAACATCCAATCCTATAGAACCGGTGGAAATGACTTCCTGGACATCACCTGATTTTTCATTCATCATCATCACACTTCCCTTGCCATAGTCTTTTTCGATCTTGTCCATGGTAAGCTTTAAAGCTTTTAGCTTTTCGTTGTTGGTTGACATGTCGGTATTTTTTTCAGTTTTTGCCATGATTCAAAATTAGGGTTTACAGTTTGCCGGGTCACAAATTTTTAGAAGAAAACGAAGCTAAAACATTTAGTAAATAAAAACTAATATTTTTTGGATTATTTTTTTAAACAAACAAATTGGCTATGGGTATAGCGACCATTCCGGCCAATAAACCACCATATATTTCCTTTGAACTATGGTCGGAAATAATAAGACGGGAGCTGCAAACAATGCCTGTCATAAGAAGTGCTGCGGAAATATATATCCCTGCATTAATGTTTTGAGAAAAACCAAGCCAGAACATAAAGCCCAGCACAACCCCAACAGAAATCGCATGAAGACTCACCTTCATATATATATTCATCATCAGTCCTATGCTGGAACCCAAAAAAGTAGCCATTGCAAAAACCACAATTTCCCTGGGATAATCATCCAGGTTGCGCCATACATTCCAAACCCAGAAATACCAGATACCACAAATTACCAGTGGAATGATGCGGTCTTTCTGCGTACTGAGATAAACTGATTGAATAAATTTTAATGCTTTTAATAAAAGCACAGTAACGATGGGAAAGAAGGAATACATCAACGCCGCCTGTATTACTACCAGGAGTTTTCTTTGTGAAGTAAAGCCGATAAAAAAATAAGGATGAAGATATACGAGGAATATGGTAACATATACCGGGATAAACACCGGGTGAAAAATATAGGAAAAAAGAGAAGCGGCTATCCGGATGGGTGCTGGCTGATTCGGAAAATCTGATTCCCGCAGTTCCTTCAATTCATTACGTTGATCTATCACTAATCTTGTGCTCATATCAGCAATGCTTTTTTGCAAAGTAAGGGATTCTATAAAAAGACATAGCTTTTTGTATATTGAGACCTGATTACTAACCAGTTTCTGAATCTGCTCTATAGAGAATTGAGATTGGCACTAAATAATATTCTATGAAGCAAATACTGCTTGCTCTTATTCTTCTTTTTAGCTTCCAGCATGGCATTTCTCAAAAAGGTAATAAATCAAGGCTACAGGCCGTGTATAATTTAATTAAAGAGGCGGGTATCGAACATCCTGAATTTGTGATGGCCCAAAGTATACAGGAAACAGGCTGGTTAAATTGCAAAAAATGCTGTCTCCGTTATAATAATCTTTTTGGGTTTTATAAAAAAGGAAATAAGTGTATGAAGTTTGACTCAGAGGAAGAGTGTATTGAATACTATAAAAAGTGGCAGGATAAACGGTATCCCAAATGGCGCAAAAAATATCCTAAAGGAACTTACTATGATTTTTTGAAATACGTCAAGTATGCTGCTAACCCGGTCTACAACAGTGAATTAAAAGCTAAGGTAGCCTGGGTAAAAAAGAACCTTGAAAAATAAGAGAGGGGTTATCTATAATTCTTTTCTTAAACGGGCCACAGGAATATTAAGCTGTTCACGATATTTAGCCACTGTTCTCCGGGCAATATTATATCCCTTTTCCTGTAATAACTCCGTAAGCCTTTCATCACTAAGTGGTCGTTTCTTACTTTCTCCTTCAATTAGATTGCTAAGTATTTTCTTTACTTCCCGGGTTGAAACCTCTTCCCCACTTTCTGTTGTCAATGATTCACTAAAGAAAAATTTTAACCGGTAAGTGCCAAATTCAGTTTGAACAAATTTACTGTTGGCCACCCGGCTGACTGTAGAAATATCAAGAGCTGTTTTCTCGGCGATATCCTTTAATATCATTGGTCGCAGCGTAGTCTCATCACCTGTAAGAAAAAACTCATGCTGATGCTCCATGATCGCATTCATTGTGCTAAGTAGTGTATGCTGCCGTTGCTTGATAGCATCAATGAACCATTTAGCGGCATCTATTTTTTGTTTAATAAAGAGAACAGCTTCTTTCTGCCTTCTGTCCTTTTTAGCTCCCCGGTCATATTCTTTGAGCATATCCCGGTATCCTTCGCTGATGCGTAATTCGGGAGCATTCCGGCTGTTCAGGGTTAGCTCAAGAGCGCCATTATTATTGAGAATAAAAAAATCAGGCACTACATAACTTTCCGCCTTATTGATCTCCCCGACATTTCCACCGGGTTTTGGATTTAACCGGATGATCTGCTGCATTACTTCTTTCAGTTGGTCTTCATCAAGGTTCAGACCCCGCTGAATTTTTTCATAATGTTTTTTTGTAAACTCATCAAAGTATTTCGCAATAGCCTTTATGGCGGTATCAACAGGTTTACCTTCATCTTTCAGCCGTAATAGCTGTATCAATAAACATTCCTGCAGATCCCTGGCTGCAACACCGGGCGGATCAAACTGTTGAATTTTTTTGATGATTGTTTCTACTTCTTCTTCAGTAGCATTAATATTCTGGCGGAAGGCAAGGTCATCAACAATGGCAGCGGTCTCTCTTCTTAAATAACCATCTTCATCTATACTCCCTACTATTTGTTCTGATATTTTTCTTTCTTTTTCATCCAGCTTTAAAAGACCCAACTGATCAAGCAATAATTCATAAAAACTGGTCTCAGTTTTTACGGGCAACTGTCTTTTTTCATCATCTTCCGGGTAATTATCATCGCGGAGCTTGTAATCAGCCACTTCATCATCACCTTCATTCACATAGTCGCTTACATCAATATTCTCGTATTCATCTGTGCTTCCATCCTTATCGTC
Source organism: Chitinophagaceae bacterium (assembly GCA_036383515.1). Lineage (GTDB taxonomy): Bacteria > Bacteroidota > Bacteroidia > Chitinophagales > Chitinophagaceae > CADEDV01. The sequence goes on from DASVOE010000129.1 coordinate 28,801, forward strand.
ATATTCCTCTTCTTTGTCATTGAACTCGTCTTTCAATTCATCCGCATTTTCATCATGTTTTTCTTCATCAAGCTCCAATGCCGGATTCTCTTCCAATTCTTCTTTGATCCTTTCCTCAAGATTGGCAGTAGGCACCTGCAACAGTTTCATTAACTGAATCTGCTGTGGTGAAAGCTTTTGCAGCAATTTTTGTTGTAAACTCTGGCTAAGTGCCATATCCTCTCTGGTTGTTTTAGTGTGGCTGGCTCATTTTTTCAAAAATCCGGCCAATAATCAAAAATCAGGCCGTAAATTACATACAAATGAGTGAAACGATGCGGCAACGGAGTTTTGTTTTTCTTGTTGTGTGCCTTTTAATGTTTTATGGAAAAATTATTGGGCAAAAAATTACCGGGAAAAATATTTCATTTCCACAAAATCAATCGGTAAAAAGCAGTGATTCACTAAAAAATTACTGGAAGACAATAGCTAATAAATTCGCATTACCGGATAAAAGACAGCCTACTCCAGGTTATTCAGCCCCGGCCGCTTATTCTTTGCGGCCACCTGTTCCGATAAACTTCTATTCAAAACAACTTTCTTTCTTTTGCAAAAAGGAACTTCAGGTAGAAAAAATAACAAGTATTTCCCTGCGATTACGTATAGGATCGCTTGAATATGTAAATTACCTGGAGCAGAAACCGAATGCATTAAAGCAGTATTGATGCTGCCAGATCAATCCTTTGATTGAGATAAGGAACGAATATTCAACTTGGAAAATCAGGCAGAGATCTTTTGTTTAAGTAGAATTTTCTTTACCACACTCACTATCTTCTCTCCTTTTTCTTTGATCTGTTCTTCGGTCCATGCTAAACTGATAGCCGTTGAAATGCAACGGCTGAGTATTGCATCACTGGAAGAAAAGTCTTTATTGGCCTGTTGCATTACCTGCGTCTTCACATCCGGATGCAATGCATTTAAAGTAATAGAATTTTTCAGGTGATCCCACTTGCGGATATAATGCCAGTTGTTATCGTACCAGTAAAAACTACCCGGCAGTATTCCCTGTTCTTTCATTTCAATGATCACCGCTTTTGTTATTTCTTCCGTTGGTAAAAACCAGCTTACAAAACTACAGCTGTCACCACCGGGATCAGGAATGCGGCGAAAAGTAACTTCCGGAACCTGGGCCAGTATGTTTTTTAGTTGTTCCTGGTTTTTTTTCTGAATGGAAAGAAATTCCGGTAATCGTTTGATCTGTGCCAGGCCAACAGCTGCATGTAATTCAGAGATCCGGTAATTATAACCAATGAAAGGATGAAGATCAGCGCCCCGGTCCACACCTTTATGATCGTGTCCATGATCTGTATAGCCATCGCATTTTATATAAATATCCTCGCTGTTTGTCATCACCACACCACCTTCTGCACAAGTCATTGTTTTTACAAAATCAAATGAGAAAGTACCGGCATGACCGATAGTACCGAGGTATTTTCCTTTATAACTTCCTCCTATACTCTGGCAGGCGTCTTCCAACAGGATAAGATTATGCTCTTTGCAAATGGAGAGTAATGCATCCATATCGGCCATACTGCCACACATATGTACCGGCATTACCGCTTTTGTTTTGGATGTAATAGCTTTTCTTACAGCATCAGGATTCAGTGTCAATGTATCATCCACATCCACTAATACGGGGATGGCGCCAACACTTAACACCGCTTCAAAAGAAGCAACGAAGGTGAAGGATGGAGTGATCACCTCATCACCATAACCAATACCTAATGCACTCATCGCTGTGGTGAGCGCAGAGGTGCCGCTTGAAGTAAGCTGGGCATATTTACTTCCAAAAGTTTCATTGATGGCGGCCTCCAGTTCCTTCGATTTCCAGATGCCTTTACGGGGTCCGTCAAATCCATACCGCATCAGGATACCGGTTTCTAACACATCATTTACTTCCTTTCTTTCTTTATCACTCCAGAGTTCATAACCGGGCATGGCGAAAAGTTTAAAAGTTTACTGGTTCACAAGTTTGCTTTTAAAAAATAAAAGCAGGCTGCAAAGATAAATAATGAAAATGTATGTTTATTCCTGCACGGGCAGAGAAGGTTATGGTTTATAGAACTGCCATTTTCCATCCGGTTGTACAAGTATAGCAATTTCACTCAGATCGCTTTCATTATTATTTTTACCCACAGCAGTAACCAGGTACCGGTAAGAAAAATGAGCTGCAGAAAGAATATCTGTAAATTGAAAACCATCCGGCTGCATGACAAACTTTGAAATGTATTTTGGCAAATTTCCAAAAGGCTCACTGTTTGATTCAGGAGCATACTTATAAACTACATAATATTTTATAGGCACAAGATTTCTTGGATCTGGCTTTACAGAAAACTGGATTACTGAATCATTAGAAAGCGTTTTTTCAACAATGGGCGCCCAGGGTTTTTCGTTATCTATCCAACGCATGGGAGGAAGTAAGGCCGGGTATTTATAATAATTGTTTTGCAGGCTGTCATTCCATCCATTGGGATTGCTGTCAAAAGACTTGCTGTTGAAGTAGATACTTCCCTGCACATTCGGGTACCTGCGTAATAGTTTTATCTGGTTAGGCAATTCATTTGGATTTTTCCAGGCGCCTCCTTTTTCTTTGGTGCGATAAATGCCGTGCCCGATATAAATATGTTTACCATAACTGTTGCGGCTCCACCAGGCTAATAACTTTTCATAAGCAATTTTATCATGACCAATCTCAAGGTATAATTGAGGAGCTACATAATCTATCCATCCCTTTTCCAGCCATAATAAAATATTAGCATAGAGATCATCATAATTGGTTTGACCGGCCCTGCTATCGCTTCCTCTTATCGGGTCCTTATCATTATTCCTCCATACACTGAAAGGAGATATCCCAAAACGACATTGCTTTTTTTCCTGTTTAATAGCAATACTCAATTTTTTAATAATTGAATCTACATTACTTCTGCGCCAGTCATCTTTGTTTAACGGGCTTCCCGATCTGGAATAAGATAACGCATCAGGAAACTCTTTACCTGCAATACGATAGGGATAAAAATAATCATCCATGTGCACCGCATCCACATCGTAGCGCTTTACTATATCACGAACTACTTTTACCACAAACTCCTGCGCATCTTTATTACCCGGATCAAAAAACTTTTTATCGCCATAGGTCAAAAACCATTCAGGGTGTATCCTGGTGATATGGTTAGGAGCAATAGAAGCTGAATTAATATTAAAATTGGCCCGGTAAGGATTTAACCAGGCATGAAATTCCATTCCTCTTTTATGCGATTCTTCAATCATAAACTGCAAAGGATCATAATACGGGGAAGGAGGCTGACCCTGCACACCTGTCAACCATTGACTCCAGGGTTCGTATTGGGAAGGATAAAAAGCATCTGCTGCCGGGCGAACCTGGACAACTACTGCATTCATCCCATTCTTCTGATGCAGGTCCAACTGTCTTATGAACTCCGCCTTCTGGGCTTCAGGATCGGTCATTCCTTTGGCAGGCCAGTCAATATTATCTACGGTGGCTATCCATACGCCCCGGAATTCATATTTGGGCTGCGAATGTAAAAGTTGAGAAAAAGATAAGGTAAGAGCTAAAGCAAGAATGACGGATCGTTTCATGTTTTCAATTTCGGATGATAATGGTATAAATAAATCCTGATGGCGGGTTTGCCACCGGGAGTCTTAATATGTAAAAATAGGCTATTCACTCTTACGTATTTTATCCAACAGGTCGCTTAGTGTAGTGGCTTCCTTTTCAGTAAGGTTTTTTAACACACTATCTATTTCATCCTGCCGGGTATCGAGCCGCTCCAGTAATTTTTTGCCTTTGTCTGATATAATTACGTCAACAAGGCGACGGTCGGTTTTACAAGTGATTTTTTTTACAAGACCTTTTGCTATCAGTCGGTCAACAATGCGGCTGGTATCACTCATTTTCTCCAGCATTCTTTCCCTGATCTGCAGGGTCGAAAGAGGTTGAGGGAAACTGCCGCGGAGAATGCGCAGAATGTTGAACTGCTGTGGAGTAATATCTTCTGAATCAAAAATGGATTTTGTTTTATCTCTAATCCATCCCAGGGTATAAATAAGATTAATGCCCGCCTTTTGGTGGACATTCCGGAACTTGGCTTGCTGAATGTCTTTATCAATACCCATTGGATCAATTTTTTCGAATACGACTTCGCTAATATACATGGTCTTCAATTTTAAGCTTGGTCGTGTGTGGTAAAAGTAAAAAGTTTCAGGTTAAGCCAAAGACCCCACCCAAAACTTTTTACATAAACTGTGAACTTTGCTGTCTTAATTGTTGTAGTAGAATTTTTCTTCTACCACTTTTCCATTTTTCCAGCGTTGAACAGCCAGTTGCCGGTAAGTGCGGGTTCCAAAATCTTTGTGTGTAAAATCCATCCACCATTCAGTTACAGCCAGGTCATCGCTTATCACGGTGTTCAGCACTTTGGCACCGCGAAACTCCGTAAGCCCGTTTACAAAAGCCTCTTCATACTGACGGTTTACGTCCTTACCTACACGGGCAGGGTAATCATTGTCCTGCATGACGACATCATCGGCATAAAATTTTTCAAAGGCATCGATAATCTTTCCTTCCAGCACCATTTGGTTCAACTGGTCAACGCTTGTTCTTAAATCTGACATTGTATTAAGTTTTTAGTGTGAGATAAAATCTACCACAAAATTAATGTTGCAACATTGAATATTCCAAATTTATCTTTGTTTCCCTGATTTAATTGACCATTCCTTAACATTCAAGAAGCAGCAACCGCTAACTAAATTACCTCTAAGTGGTATTGGCACGCAGCTGAAAAATCGGTTGCTTTGCCGGCAGTATTAAAAATCGTTGATCAATGAAAATATTTTCTGAATCCCTTCGCAATTTTTTGGAAGGATTTACTTCGTTTTATACCACGCTTTATAAGGAAATGAAGAGCTGGTAAACAAACAGCCAGCTATTGCATCTTTCTGAGTTCTGCTGCCAGCTTAAAAATGGTAAAAAGATGGTGTGACTCGTGTAGCAGAAAAAAATTCAACCATTGAACCAGGGTCATTTGTCCAAAGGCAGGGTGGGTGCCTGTTTTTGAAAGATCTGTTTCCGGTAATAAAAGAATCTCCGCCACAATTTCTTTTCGGGTAGTTAGCATATCCTGCATTACTTCCCTTGATGATTTGGCTAGGTTATCATGAAACAAAGGATCTGCTTCTGCTGTATACCGGGGAAACTCAGGGTTATTTCCAGCGAGTATTTGTTTTACCCTTCCAATAAATGTATGCTGATAGGTTTGCAGGTGAACGATGTTTTCATAAATGGACCACTTTCCGGGTGTTAGCTGTCTTCTGATCTGTTCGTCCGTTAAGCCATCAATAAGTTCGATAAGAGATTTATGCTGATATTGCAGCCTGGTAGTGATGGATGACGGTATTGGCATATGGCAGATTTAAAATTAATCGTTACTCCACACTTTAGTTCCTTCGCTGCAATTGGCACAAATATCAATATTCTTTCTGCCTTTTAATAATTGGGTTCTGAACTTAGTGTATTCTCCGTTCTTCCAGATCTCTTTGAATGGCTTTTTCTTCAGGTCGCCCAACTGGTGCTGAGCATCTTTATCAAAACAGCAGGGCGCCACCAATCCATCCCAGGTAATAACAGGGTCATGCCAGAGTCGCCAGCATTGATTGGCCAGTTTACCTTTGAATTCATAACCATTTGCTGTTTTACGGTAGCGGCTGTATTTTTCATTAACAGGAATTAGCTGGTTGGGGTCATTGTTGAAATCATAAACCTGTGCTGTTTTAAACCATACATCATCCACACCAATCTCCCTGGCCAGTTTTTTCACATCTTCTATCTGGTGTTCATTGGGTTTTACTACCAGGAATTGAAAAACAATAAAAGGAGTTTTGCTTTTTAATTCTTTCTTCCATTTCACGATATTCTTTGCTCCTTCAATTACTTTATCTAGCCTTCCGCCTACCCGGTATTGCTGGTAGACATCCTGCGTGGTGCCATCAATGGAAATGATCAGCCGGTCCAACCCGCTTTCAATAGTTCGTTTGGCGTTTGCATCGGTGAGGTAATGCGCATTGGTAGACGTAGCGGTATATATTTTCTTTTGCGAAGCATATTGTACCATATCCAGGAAATCCGGGTTCAGGTAAGGTTCGCCCTGGAAATAAAAAACAAGGTATAAGAGTTCTTTATAAAGCTGGTCTATCGTTTCGCTGAAAAAATCCCGTTTCAACATCCCGGTAGGACGGGTAAATGCCCGTAAGCCGCTGGGACATTCAGGACAGCGGAGATTGCAGGAAGTAGTGGGTTCGAATGAAATAGAAACCGGGTAACCCCATTGCACGGGTCTTTTTGTCCATTTACTGATATAATAACTGCTCAATACTTTCAAACCATTCCAGGCACGGCGGACCGTAAGCTTAGAAAGAAGATTGAGGCTATCATTTTTATTGATCCTTGACATCGGAGAGTAAAGTTAAGTTGCTATCTTCAAATCATCTTAAGAGATGGGATTCAACGCTCCTGCATATCATATTTTCCCCCTTGGCGATACCGCCCTGACCATCGATTATGGAAATAGTATTGATGAAAATATCAACAAAGAGGTGATCGCAAGAACACAGCAATTAAAGGATAACCTAAAGGGTGTGATAGAAATAGTACCTGCCTACAGCTCACTGACCGTTTATTATGACCTTGCAGCATTGAAAAGAAAGACTCCCAAAGACAAACTCGTATACGAACACCTGAAGCAAACAGTTGAGCAATGGCTGGAGCAACCATTATTGCAGCAAGAAACTGCAGAAAGACAGATAAAGATCCCGGTGTGTTATGATCCCGTGTTTGCAACAGATATACTGGCAGTGGCGAAAGCCAATAATATTACCGTGGAAGAAGTGATGGCTATTCATCTTTCAAGAACATACCGGGTGTTTATGCTTGGATTTTTGCCTGGCTTTTCCTACATGGGTGAAATTGATGAAAGGATAGCAATGCCCCGCAAACCACAACCAGAAATGGTGGCACCGGGAAGTGTAGCCATTGCCGGTAAACAAACGGGTATATATCCATTGGCTTCACCCGGGGGGTGGCGGATCATCGGAAGAACACCCGTTAAACTTTTTGATGCGGAAGATAAGGAGCCCACTTTATTAAGAGCAGGCGACAGGGTTCAGTTCATTTCAATAACCAGGAATGATTTTTATGAACTTGAAAACGATCCTCTCCGGCAGGAGAATGGATAGAGCTAATGTATGAACTTACGAATTATCAAAGCAGGGTTATTAGATACTATACAGGATGTAGGCCGGTATGGCTCGCAACATCTTGGCATTAACCCTTCCGGTGCAATGGACAAACTTTCAGCACAAGTGGCCAATATACTGGTGGGTAATGATAGTAATGAAGCCGTGATCGAGTTACATTTTCCGGCCTCCTCTTTTTTCTTTGAACAACCCACTCTTATTGCCGTGAGTGGCGCTGATTTTTCAGCCAGCATCAATGGTGAAGAAGTTCCTTCGCTGCATCCGATATTAGTAAGTAAGTACAGCATATTACAATTTCATGGAATTAAAAACGGTGCCAGGGCTTACCTCGCTGTGCATGGTGGTCTCAATCTTTCAAAATGGCTGGACAGCTATAGTACACATATAAAAGCAGTAGCCGGCGGACATAAAGGAAGAGCCTTGCAAAAAGATGATGAGATCGGGTTTAGAATAGCAAGAGACCTTTGCCAGTTGATCGATAAAAAGGAATATATCGTATTACCCTGGCAGGCAGATACTCCGTGGAATTATGATCATACGGAAGAAATATATGTGCTTCCGGGAAATGAATGGGATACACTTACGGATACATCCAAAGAAAAATTCACCCAGCAATCATTTATTATCAGCACGCAATCGGACCGGATGGGTTATCAATTAAAAAGTGAACCTTTATTGAGAAACACAACGGAAGAAATAGTTTCATCGGGAGTAAATTTTGGCACCATACAATTACTTCCCGGGGCACAGTTAATCATTTTAATGGCCGATCATCAAACCACGGGCGGTTACCCGAAAGTGGCCCATGTTATTACCGCCCATCATAGTAAACTGGCGCAAATGAAACCTGGTGATGCTATTCATTTTCAATTTACAGATCTGACAATAGCAGAAGACCTTTTCATAAAACAGCAACGACATTTACAACAGCTTCAGGATGCCTGTACATTCCGGCTGCAACAATTTATGAATGCGTAAGATCGATTTAAACTGTGATATGGGCGAAGGCATCGGTAATGATGGCGTACTTATGCCGTTTATTACTTCCGCCAACATTGCCTGCGGTTTTCATGCCGGAGATGTGAATACGATGTATGAAACGATTGAATTGGCCTTAAAGCATAAGGTATCTATTGGCGCCCATGTTTCCTACCTGGATAAAAATAATTTTGGCAGAACTGAAATGGAGCTGAGCGAAGCGGACGTATTTGAACTCGTTCAACAACAGCTTATCATTCTTAACGAGGTCGCCGATACGTTTGTCATAAAACTTACGCATGTAAAACCGCATGGTGCCTTATATAATCAGTCTGCAAGAGATAAACTCCTTGCTAAAACAATAGCAAGAGCTGTAAAAGATTTTGATGAACAACTTATTTTATTTGGATTAAGTGGCAGCGCTTCTATCCATGAAGCTGCATTGCTGGGATTAAAAACAGCCAGCGAGGTTTTTGCTGATCGCACTTACCGGGATGATGGATCCCTGGTGCCACGGTCAGAACCGGGTGCTTTGATCGAAGATACTAGCCAGGTAGTGAAGCAAGTAGTACAAATGACCACAGAAAGCACCGTAACAAGTTTTTCTGGTAAAATAATTCCGATCAATGCGGAAACAATCTGTATACATGGTGATGGTAAATATGCTGTGGAATTTGCTAAAGCTATTCATGATGCCATTAAGTAGTAAGAAGGTATGAAAAAAAACTCCGCTATACTTGGTGCTGCGTTCCTGATGGCGACTTCTGCTATTGGTCCCGGCTTTTTAAACAACACTAGTTTATTCACTAAAGAATTGCTTACCAGTTTTGGTTTTGTTATCCTTATCTCTATCCTGCTTGATATTGGTGCACAGTTGAACATCTGGAGAATCATCACAGTCAGCGAGATGCGGGCACAGGATCTTTCTAATAAATTATTACCCGGGCTTGGTTATGTTCTTGCTTTTTTAGTTGCCTTCGGTGGATTAGCTTTTAATGTAGGCAATATTGCTGGTTGTGGATTGGGTCTTGAAGTGCTGACTGGTTTGGATGCCAAATGGGGTGCGGTGATCAGTTGTGTGATCGCTTTAATTATTTTCTGGGCAAAAGAGGCCGGTAAAGCAATTGACCTGTTCGTAAAAATCTTAGGTATTGCGATGATCGGCTTAACGGTATATGTAATGATTGCTTCAAACCCACCTTTTACAAAAGCGATCCTGCATACTTTCTGGCCCGAGAAGATCAATATTAAAATGATTGTTGCTTTAGTAGGCGGAACTGTTGGTGGTTATATCAGCTTTGCAGGCGCACATCGATTATTGGATGCGAATATAAAAGGAACAGCAGCTATTCCACAGGTAAACCGTAGTGCAGTCACAGGTATTATCATTACTTCCATCATGCGGTATGTATTATTCCTGGCGGCACTGGGTGTAGTATGGAGTGGCGCTGTATTAAGTGAAAAAAATCCTGCGGCTTCCGTATTTCAACAGGCAGCGGGTAATGCCGGGTACAAATTTTTTGGAATGGTGATGTGGGCGGCAGCTATCACTTCGGTCATCGGGGCTTCCTATACTTCTGTTTCCTTCTGGAAAACATTCAGTCCTGCTTTTGAAAAAAATCAACGATGGCTGATCACGGGATTCATTATTATCTCCACCGCCATTTTTATTGCCTTGCAGCAGCCACCCAGTTATATATTAGTAACAGCCGGCGCATTGAATGGATTGATATTACCGGTTGCTTTAGCCATTATGCTGATAGCCGTAACGAAGAAAAGATTGTTTGCCCTGTATAAGCATTCTATCTGGATGCAGGTGGTAGGGTGGATTGTAGTAGCAGTGATGGGATGGATGGGAGGTATTGTCATCGGCCAAAGTATAAAGCAACTTTTTTAATTCTTATCATATTCATTGTTTCTCCGTGAGAAAACAATAGAAAATAAAAAAGCCCAACCATAGGGTAAGTTGAGCTTTTTATTCATCCATCCTTGTTTGTGTGTCCAATCAATCGTTTAGTATTTTAGACCTTTTCAGGTAGTTCTTTACCGGGTTATAAATGAAAAGACAGGTTCCGTTTTTTATTGTTTGTATTAATAACGTACTTTCTTTTTTTGATACGACCGGACAGCCATAACTGCGGCCCATATAAGAAGAATTTACTTTACCTGCACCAATATAATCAGCACCATGTATCACGATTGCTCTTTTGTAAGCTTTATCATTAAAGCCGGGTTCCAGGCCATCAATACGTAAAGACAATCCATGTTCGCCGTTATAGGTTTGTCCTGTTATATAAAAACCAAGACTGCTTTGCAAAGAGGAAGGTTTATTTGAAAACCGTGTCGCAAATTCAGTACCTGAGTTACGGCCATGCGCTACCCAGGTATTCATCACGATAGTATTAGAATTAAGATCAATAAGATACAATCGTTTATTATTAGAAGATTGGCTGAGATCGCAGATCGTTAAATAACCAGTCGTTATTTTTTTTTGTGCCGTTAACTTCAGGTAACCTTTATAGGCATACTCAAATGCTTTTTGAGATAAACCCTTTTCTTTGAGATTAAGTTCATTGTATAATAAAACAGAAGAGGCATTGCTGAAAGAAACATCATCCCGGTGAGAAGGTCTATTATCAACCGCTGTTGTGTAAATAACCGGCGAACCTGTGAAGGAGGCCAATGCAATAAAAGCACAGCAAAGGGATATGGGTACAAATAGTTTTCGCAACGGGATACGGATTTCGGATTCTTAAACGGTGTACGCATCAAAAATATTATTCAACCCTGCTAATTGCAAGCAATAAAACACTCTTTTATAGTCTTTAGCGAAGAAGTACGTAAACAATGGCCAGTAGCCTACGTGGGAATATACTAATTGATACAATACCTGTAAATAACCCATTAAAAAGAGAATCAATTCTCCATGCCCGGGTGTGCATCTCTTTGCTTGGTGACAAATTCGCTGGAATAGATCTTCAATAGCAATATAAATAATGAGATCAGCAGTGGGCCAAAGATCAAACCAATAAAACCAAAGAGATTTAATCCAATGATCACTCCGAATACGGTTGTTAATGGGTGAACATCCCCCAGCTTTCTTAATAAGGTAAAACGTAATACATTATCAACGGTGCCGATAATCCCAAAGCCAAAGATGAGCATGGTAACACCCTGCCAGGTTTGCCCATGCGCCAGGAAGATCAAAGAAATGGGTACATACGCCAGTGCAGCACCAACTACGGGTAACATGGCAGCAATACAGGTAACTCCAAACCAAAAGAAAGGTTCTTTCACTCCCAATACCAGGTAACCTATTAAGGCGACTATACCCTGTGCTAATGCTATGGCCGGAATACCAATCGCATTCGACATTACCATCATGCTTACTTCCTTACCCAGCCTTGCAACATTATCATCTTTCAAAGGAATGTATTCATATAAGGCATCTTCCATCTTTCTTCCATTCACCAGCATGAAATAAAGAATGAAATACATAAAAAAGATCGTAGTAAGTACATTAAAAGTAGTACCCAGGATATGGGGCAAGCTTTGTGTAATGGTATTTCCAAGCTTATTGATATTGGCATCACTGGCAATGGAAATATCAAACCGCTGTTCAACATCCGTGGTCAGCTTTTTTAATGCAGCGATCAATTCAGTTGAATGTTGTATGGCATAAGCAATTTTGGAAGAGAGCATTTCGGCCAGCAAACCTACCGGCAATAGAATAACAACAAAAGAAAGGAGCATAAGCAATACCGCTGTCCATCCTTTGCGCCATTTCTTTTTTTCTGTGAGATAAAACATCCAGCGGTGCATTAATATATATAAGGTGATAGCACCCAGCACAGCCGGCACAAAAGAATAGAGCTGCAGGAACAGCAGCAGCCCTAATAATAATAACAGGAGTATAAAAAATATCTGCCGGATGCGGTTCTGGTCAAAAGTGTTATTCATAAGCAATACAAAATACGAGTACTAAGTATGAAATTCAAAACGACGGCATAAAACTATATAAATCTTCAGCAGCCATCTCACCCCGCACTTTATCCTTTCGTATTTGTTTTTTACACTTTTATCTGTTTCCACTTACCTTTTTTGAAATAATACCATGCCGCCAGCGCCATTACAGTTTCTGCTACAGGGATGGCAATGAAAGCCCCGGTCGGGCCCATGTTCACTTCTTTCGCCAGTATCCAGGCAAACGGTATCTGGAAAATCCAGAATCCAAATACATTTATCCAGGTTGGCGTTTTGGTATCCCCGGCACCATTCAATGCCTGAATCATCACCATACCTATTCCATAAAAAATATAACCGGCACCAATTACTTGTAAGGCCATAGTGCCATAGCGATGTACTTCGGGCTCACGGGTGAATATGCTGATAATAGGTGATGCAAAGAAAACAAAGAGTACCGTTACCAATGCCATAAATAAGGCATTGTATTTAGCCGTCAAAAAAACACTTTGCTCTGCCCGTTCAGGTTGCTGGGCTCCCAGGTTTTGACCAACTAAAGTAGCCGCTGCATTACTCAATCCCCACGCAGGCAGAATAAAAAATACAACGTTCCGGATAGCCACCTGGTAGCCGGCAGTGGCATCTGTACTACCGGTAACAGATACGAGCCAGGCAAGTATGATCCAGCTACCGCTTTGTATAAAGAACTGTAGCGTAGCCGGCCATGCAACAGTAAATAATGTTTTGATTACAGGAAGGTCCCATTTAAAATGTGAACCATTTAGCTTGATAGTTCTTTTGCCACTGAAAAGGTGATAACATTGATAGATGACACCGATGCCGCGACCAATAGTGGTAGCAATAGCAGCGCCTTTCAATCCCAGCTCAGGAAAAGGACCATACCCATTGATGAGCATGGGGCAGAGGAAAATGTTGATGATACTGGCGATCCATAAACTGCGCATGGCCATAGCAGCATCACCTGCCCCCCGAAAAATTCCATTGATAAGAAATAATAAAATGATGACCACACTTCCACCCAGCATGATGCGGGTAAAGACGGTACCTTCTTTTATCACTTCTTCGCGGGCACCCATGATCTTTAAAATATCAGCTGCATAAATGATTCCGGCAATGCTGACCACAACCGTAACCATCAATGCAATCAGCAATGACTGTGCGCCTGCATGTGCAGCGCCATCCGGGTTTTTTTCTCCGATCCTGCGTGCCACTACGGCTGTAGCAGCGGTGCTTAATCCAATGGCGATGGTATACACAAGAGCAATAACTGATTCAGTTAAACCCACGGTGGCCATGGCATTTTTACTGTTGGGCAGGTGACTTACAAAATACATATCTACTACAGCAAATACGGATTCAAGACTCAGTTCAAGGATCATCGGGATGGCAAGTAGTACAATAGCTCCACGAATGCTTCCCTGTGTATAGTCGTGTTCTGCACCCCGCAATGATTGTTTGAGCAGGGCAAAAAAATGAGATAATTTATTGGTATAAATAGTCGGTTGCGACATGAGTGATAAGGTTTGATAACTTGTGCCCGGTTAAACAATAAATCCAAATGGAAAATTTATCAGCCGGGGACACAAATGAGAAAATGCAAATTAAATTTAAATAAGAGTTGAGCAACGAAATGTTGCTTACCCATTTTTTGTCCGTAGTGTCAGGTTCTGATACAATGGAGGCGAACCTTAGCAGATTTTCATATTCATTTATTTGAAGGGAGCAAAAATAAGATGATTTTTTGATCGTAAAGAAAAAATTTATGGCTTGTAATGCACCCTTTTCAAAATTTATCAGGTACTTTTTATTTCACGCAAAGGGGCAAAGAAAATAAGTCGCTAAGGATACAGTCTTTGCGTCTTGGGTTACTTTGCGGCTTTGCGTGAAAAATTCAAACTGGTACACTACTTTATGATTTATATGTTAATGGCAAATATCAAATTTGAGATGAATAGCCCCCGTTGTTGAAATCGTATTTGTTCTTTTTAATTTCTTTACTTCATTACCCATTTGCTCAAACAATCTTATGCCCTCACCCAATAGCACAGGTGCAATGTGTAGGTTAACTTCATCAAGATAGTTTCCTTTTAAAAATTGCTGTGCAATAGTAGCGCCACCCATTACCCAAATGTTTTTACTGCCAGCTACTTTTTTTGCCTCGGTTATTGCATTTTCAATACCACCAGTTATAAATACAAACCCCTCAGCTTTCCTTTCAGGAATTGATGAAGAAATCACAAATGCGGGCACGTTAAAAGGAGATACACCATCCCAGGCATTCTTTATCGCCATATTATAAGTTCGCCGGCCTATTATTACAGCTCCGGAGGTTTCAACAATCTCCTTAAGAATAGCAGCGTCTTCATCCGTTTTGCCGGCAAATATCCAGTCATGGATCAGCAGGCCGTTATCTCCCATTGGTTGTTGCGGGGTAACGTTTGTCCCGGCAATATAACCATCCAGTGACATGGATATATTTAAAACTATTTTTCCCTGTTTTAAGTGACAGTCCATTACTTAAAATTTTTTATTGCTGATTGAATGATCAAACCTAATTGCATTTAATGAATTGCGGCGGGTGTAACTACGGCAATTTACTATGCTGATTCCGACAGTAAGGAGAAGGGCAACAAACAGAGAAAATGAGAAAAAAGAAACGGTCAATTATAAGCCAACGGCTCTCTTAATCCGTTATGTTGATGAAGTGCTCAACAGGCGGAGGCGTGTTTTTAAAAAAAGTAGTAGGCGTATCTCCTGTAAAAAGCTTAAAATCTTTTATAAAATGCATTTGGTCAAAATAACCACAATCCTGTGCTATAGATGTCCAGCTTTTTTTATGTTCATTCATTTTTATAGCGATCGCTTTATTAAACCGGACTATTCGTGAAAATAATTTAGGTGATGCGCCTACCTGTTCAATAAATTTTCGTTCAAAGGTCTTTATACTCATGTTGGCATCCAACGCCAGTTTTTCAATACTTGAATTACTTCCCGCTGTTACAATCAGGTTTGCTGTTGACTGTATAGAGTTGTAAAAATCCTTTGCTTTACTTTTTTTCAAATAGTCAATTAAAAATACTTCAGCGTGTGCTACCATTTGAGAAACAGTCTTTGATTCCTGTAATTGCTGCAGCAACGTGTTTGCATTTTTATTTAAGAATGCCATTGCATCAATAATCTGGTTGGTAAAAACTGCTGCCGGCAACTGGGATATCATGTAAAATCCATTTGGCATGAACTGAATGGAGAATAACCGGTAATGTCCGTTAAAAACAATTGTACCGTTAAAACGATCATTCATTCCCGTAACAGTAATGCCTGAATTAATATCATTAAAAAAGGGCGATTTCTCATCTCCTCCCTGGGGAATTTTATATGTAACTCCATTGCCACCCAGGTTAAAAGTAATAAGGAATTCATGCATGGCAGGTAAAGGCCTGTATAAATCAATTCCCTTTGTATCAAATTCCCTATAGGCAAAACAACGGACATATGGTCTCAGTACAGGAGAAGGAATTATTTCGGTAGTCGTTACCATATTCTTTACAATCTACTTTCTTTACCAGGCATCTCCAAATAAAAACGTACAGCAATTGATTTAATAAAATGACGATTTCTTACTATTCAATTGTCAGGATAACTTTTAGTTTCAATCAACGATCTCATCGATTTTTTTGTTCAGCCAAAAACAACGAAACCGAAATAGGTGTCGCATGTCAACTATAATGCTGTAACCTAAACCGTAGTAGCCGAAATACCGGTGCAGAAGTAACGGTGTAGCAGAAAAGGCTTGTGCGGGACGGATTACCTATGCACGATACTTCTCCTTAATTTTTATACGATATGCATGGGCTATCACTCAGTAAGTTTTACTACACTAAAACGAGGTGGGATATACGTAAACGGACACCGATTTGCAAAAATTGCAACTAGATACCCGGCAACTGCAAAATTCAATTATTAACCGGCAAAGCAAGCAAGTATGTTTACCTCATCAATTAAAATAAATATAAACAAGCATCATTTACACTCTAAACATTGTTTTTTATGAGACTCAAAACTAAAAACCTGCTTAACACAACCACTCTACTCCTTTTGTCCTGTATCCTGTGTTTAGCAGCACATGGCCAGGAAAAGAAAAATGCGTTCAAAAAGATTTATTTACAGGGAGGTACTGGTGTTAGCAGCGGAAGTGGAACATCAGTGGATGTAGGAATCCAGGCGATACTGAATAAAAATTGGGTAGCTACTGCTTCTTACCAGTATATGGAATTAAATCCTAAAAATTTACCCGCTAACTATGAGCAGGGTTATACTATTGTACTTTTTTTCCCGATTTATGATGACTTTCCTTACAATGAAATGAAAATCTTCAACATCACTGCCGGCAAATATGTTGAAACAGGAAGGAAAACATGGTTTACTACAGAGGCGGGCATCTCCTTTGTAAACGGGCAGAAAGTAAGTTTTACCCCGAAACCGGTAGTGAATGATATCTTTTACATTTCTTCTAATTATTCTTTTAAGAAAGAAAATAAATCAACTATTGGTGCCGTGTTGAAAGCAGATTTCAACTGGGCTTTTTTGCCCTACCTGGGTTTGGGTGCCGGTGTATATGCCAATCTCAATTCCATTCAATCACCAGTTGGGTTCCAGGTAAAATTAATAGCAGGATCGCTGAATACAAAAAGGAAACAAAAGAAACATTAGTACATAAATTTCTACGTCATACATCATCAGTATTTATTCATCTCTATTAAATCATCAATTATGAAAAAGATAACCTTTATGGCTTTCTCCGTTCTCCTTCTTTTATCCTGTAACTCGAAGAAGGATACTCCTGCACCACCCTGCACTACAAGCGCAGCGAACATTGCAGGACCTTACAAAATAACCGCCGCTACTTACAAATCATCTCCAACGGCAACAGAAATTGATTATTACAATATCCTGTTTGATCCCTGTGAACAAGACGATATTTATACATTCAATGCGGCGGGTACTTACCAAATTGCAGATGCCGGGGTGGTATGCAGTCCTACCAGCGCTGACAATGGAACCTGGTCATTAACAGGAACCAGTGCTATGGTTATTGATGGCGATCCTGTTTTGCTGGAAAGTTTTGATTGTAAAAAATTAGTAATTGCTAATACAGATACCCAGGTGCCCGGTGACAAACTAAAATTGACACTTACGCGGCAATAAATTTTTCATAAAAATGGCTGTGTTTCAGAATTGCTACTATAGGCATAGCCCTTCGATGCTTATAGTAGCGGCACATCCAACAGGCAATTTACCATGAACGATTCCGGAACTATATTAATCTATGCGGGTTGCTATTTCCTTATGTTTATCATAACCGGTAAAGCGAAGCGAAGTAAAAGCAACAGGTTGTTTGATACGAATGGTGTATTGACAGCAAATACAGAAAATCTTATTGGATTACATCTCGCAGGCATAATAGTTTTTGGAGTTATCCCTTTTGCTTTATTTAAATCATCTCTTGAAACGGTATTGCCGGGCAATAGAATACCAATGCTCCTGTGGTTGCTGGTATTGTTTTTTTTAGTGATCCTTATTTCAATAATGGGGTTCAGGGCAAGCCGTCGCATCTCGATCAGGAGTGAAAATATACCCGGAGAATATAAAAATATATTCGGCGGGTATTTTATAGTAAGAATATTCTTCCTGGTTGCCTACGAATATTTTTTCCGTGGTGTTGTACTTTTTGAAGGTATTAAATGGATAGGTGTTTTGCCCTCCATTCTATTGAGCACAGGACTCACTGTTTTAATTCATGTATTCACCAACAAAAAAGAAAGATGGGGCTGTATCCCTTTCGGAATAATTCTTTGCAGTTACTGCATTCTATTGAATGCCGTATGGCCGGCCATTGTATTGCACCTTGCTCTTTCATTGTCTTATGAAATCCCACCTGTATACCATTTTTTAAAACCGGTAAAAGCTATAAGATGAAAATTTTGATCACCGGCGCTTCAGGGTATGTAGGTAATAACCTGGCTCATACATTGGCGAAAATGGGAAACGAGGTTCATGCATTAATCCGTTTGGATGTTGCGAAAGAATTACTGCAGCATTCAAATATCCGCATCATGAAGGGCGACATTCTCGACAAAGAAAGTTTAAGCGCTGCGATGAAAGGATGCCGGCAGGTTTATCATGTTGCAGCAAAAGTAGGAGCATGGAGCAGCAACCCTTCCGATTTTTATAAGGTAAATGTGGAAGGCACGCTGAATGTATTGGAAGCAGCCAGGCAAGCCGGGGTAGAAAAATTAGTCTATACAAGTAGCTGTGGTGTACTCGGGCCATCTGTTAATGAACCGGTCAATGAAAAGCATATTCGTGTCACCCGGTTTGGAATTGATTATGATCTGTCAAAAAAAATGGGTGAAGATGCAGTCATGCAGTTCGATAAAAAGGGAATGCAGGCTGTTATAGTATATCCTTCTAAAATTTATGGACCAGGAAATATTTCCCACTCCATTACTGCCAACGCTGTGATTGATAAATTTCTTAAAAAGGGTATCGCTTTTATTCCTTCACCAGGCACTTTTAAAGTGTGTTTTGCTTTTATGGAAAATGTCATTAAGGGGCATATCCTGGCGATGCAAAAAGGAGAAAACGGTGAAAAATATATCCTTGGGGGAAACAATATCAGCTATCTGAATTTTTTTCAACGGATACGAACTATTGCTAACAGTAAAGGAAAGATACTTCCGGTTTCAAATAAATTAATTAAAACATGGGCTGGATTACAATTACTGAATTACAGGATCACCGGCCATCCACCCGCTTTTACACCCCAATCGGTGAACTATATATTTTCTGATTACATGTTCTCGAGTGAGAAAGCAATACAGGAATTGGGCTATTCGATCACTCCGTTGGATGAAGCAATAGAAAAAACAATTCACTTTTTACAACAACCAACCACAACCAAGAAAAAATTATTTTTCAAATAAATAAGCAGGCTATGTTTACATTGAATATCGTTGGTGCTATTGTTTTATTTACTGCATTCTTTATTGAATTTGCATTGATATTACGAGAGAGACCTCCCAAAAAGCTGGTCAACGAATCGATGGCGAATGTTTCACTGGGGATTTGTATTATTCTCCTGGGCATTGTAGAAAAATCGATTTCTTTCAGTTATTTTTCTTTGCTCTATCACGTTGCGATTTTTAAACCTGCTGTATCTGCATGGTTGTGGGTCGTCGCTTTTTTGGGCTGTGATTTTTTTCATTACTTCTATCATTGGGTAGGTCATAAAACAAGGTTATTCTGGGCTGCACACTCTACGCATCATTCGTCGCAAAACTTTAATTTATCAACCGGGTGGCGCACTAATTTCATTCATCTCTTTTATCGTTTCTTATTCTGGTCGCCACTATGTTTATTAGGTATTCCTCCTGAAATGGTCCTGTTCTTCGAATCCGTTTCTGCTATTCAAAATTTCCTGGTTCATACAGAAAGAGTTGGAAAACTTGGCGTGCTGGATTGGCTTTTTAATACTCCTTCCAATCACCGGGTACACCATGGAAGTAATCCTGAATACCTGGATAAAAACCTGGGCGGTATCACGATGATCTATGACCACCTGTTTGGAACTTATGCAAAAGAAACAGTGAAACCCGTTTATGGTATCACGCATAATATAGATACAGAAAACCCGGTAACCATTCTGTTGAACGAATTTGTAAACCTGAAAAAAGGATTTTTCAGGGTCAAAGGCCTGGTGACCAAATTCCGGTATTTATTTTCCAGGCCTCAATAAATGTTAAGTATAAATACAAGTATATGTCTATGAACAATTATTGTTTAATAACCGGTGCCAGCGAAGGATTGGGTAAAGCGCTGGCGATAGAGTGTGCATCCCGTAAAATGAATCTTATCCTGGTCGCATTGCCTGAACCACACCTGTATAATTTCGCTGAATGGATAAAAGAAAATTATTCTATAGAAGTGGTAGCTATTGGGAAAGACCTTAGCCGTGAAGAAAACTGCATGCTCCTTTTTGATGAGGTATGCCGGATGAACCTGAACGTAAACATGCTTATCAACAATGTGGGGATCGGCAGCACTCACTTATTTGCCGAAGGGAGTATTGATTTTTACCAGCGGCAGTTGAATTTAAATATAATGACTGTAACAGTTCTTACACGATTGTTCCTGGGAATGCTGAAAAAAAACAACCCTTCTTATATTTTGAATGTGGGTAGCCTGTGCAGTTTCTTTTTCCTGGCCCGCAAACAGGTATATGGCGCTACCAAATCATTTGTTTACTTTTTTTCAAAAAGCCTGAAAAGAGAACTTTACCAGGATAATGTACATGTGAGTGTACTTTGTCCCGGGGCCATGAATACGAACCCAATAGTAACAGCAGTAATTAAAAGCAGCAGTCCCCTGGTAAGGGCAGCAGTAGTATGCCCGGAGGAAGTTGCAAGGGTTGCTATAAAAGGGTTATTGAAAAAAAAGGAAGTCATCATACCGGGCAACCTGAATAAAATTTTCTTATTCATGAATACGGTCGTTCCCTCCTCACTAAAAAAAATGATCACGAACAGGCATATGAAATCATTGAATTCGGCAGGTCGTGAAAGTTCGACAGTCGTCACTATCCCCGTTTCATTTTCCAGAAGCTGAAGAAGAGGTAGTAAAAAGAGAAGATACTTCCTGTAAAGGAGTATTTATTAATATAGTAGTTCCTTGTCCCGGCATTGAGATAATATCCAGAGTGCCTCCTATCATAGCGGCTCTTTCCTTCATGCCGAGCAGACCTAACGTTTTTCTCTCTCCCGTATTACCAGGATCAAATCCTTTCCCATCATCCTGTATGGAAAGATGAACCCCGGTATCGGACACAACGAGGTGAGCAAATACATGCTGTGCTCCCGCATGACGGGCCACATTGGTCAATGATTCCTGGTACATCCGAAACAAACCCGTTGCAATGATGGGTGATGCATCTACGTTACTTACAGATGAGTGAAACTTAACGGGTATATTGAAGCGACGTGTAAACTCCTGGCTATGCCATTCAAGAGCAGCTATCAGTCCAAGATCATCCAGTATACTGGGCCTGAGTTCAGCGGCAAGTTTTCTTACAAATATTACAGCTTCATCAACCATTGTACTCATCTCTATTAACTTTTCATGGCTGGCCGCTGTATCCTTACCATGTGGTAATTTTTTTTTCAACCAGCCGATATCCATCTTCAGCCCCGTCAAAAATTGCCCCAGCTCATCATGCATCTCCCGGGCAATATGTTTGCGTTCATCCTCTCTTATATTTTGAAGGTGTGCAGAAAGTTCACGCAGTTGCTCATTCATCTGCACGGTCTCCATTATTTTTTGTTCCAATGAGCTGTTGGCTTTATTTACTTTAGCTGCCATTGCATTGAAAGCGCGGGCCAGCTTACCAACCTCATCCCGGCGATCGTTTGCTACGGTGGATGAATAATTACCATTTGCCATATGAGAGGCCGCTATCGTTAATTGGTTAAGAGGTCTTGTAATATTGCGGCTCATATGCCAGGCAATAAAAATGCCAATGGAAACCAGGACACTCCCGATCAAAATAACCCAGCCAAGAAAACGGTTGGCAGATAGCAGCATGGATTGTTGAGAAAACTGTACCAGCACCATCCACGGTGTATTTTTTATAGTAGTGGATACGCCTTCCACTTTTTTATGGTTGTCGCCATAATATTCAAACAAGTTGCTTGTTTTTTTGGCATCCGCCGGCACAGGGTTGGAAATAGGCTTCATCAAATCGGTCCATAAACTATTATCTGTATTGCCGAAATAAAGTTTGGCTTGTGTGCCGATGAGTTGAGTGATGCGCTCAATGGCTGCAGAAGTATTTCTTACAACTCTCCATCTTACCAGGTGACCTATTACTTTATCCTTTTCGGTGATGGCACTAGTAACTGAATAATAAATGGAATCATGCACCAGCACCATTTTTCCTATACCCCCGGTATCCGGGTTAGTCAATGCCAGGAGTGAATCAAAATTGATCCTGTTATCTATCCCGTTTTTACTTCTGCGGATCACTGGGCGGTAATCCTGGTCTGTCAGTTCTACTAAAACTGAAGCACTATCGAGATATAATTTTTGCATAGTGGCAACTGCTGAATCGGGTGCAGCAGGCAGCATCTCAAGGTATTCTTTGATGGAGTGATGATTGGCTACGTTGTGGTTGGCTGCAATTAAACCCTGCGCAGACTGTGAAAGCAAATCACTTAACTGATCGCTTAATGAATGTAAACGTTCACGACCTGTTCGAAGTGCAGCGGTTCTTACAGAAAAATAAGAGATAAGACCAAAGATGATCATGATGGTGAGCAGCAGTACACATATCAGGAGCGGCAAACGTTGTTGAATGGAAAAGCCTCTCAGTCGTGGTTTCCATTTCATTCTAAGTACCGGGTTAATTTTCATATTGTTTGAATAAAGACAACCGGATATTAAATGTGTAAGATAAAAGGTTTTAGTGAGCAGAAAAACTAAACAAAGCGAAGTAGGGGGTTACACTTATTTGCAGCAGCTAATTATAAAAGACAAAGCAAGACCGTCTTGTATATACTAACTTTTTCATTTGGTTCTTTCATAGGAAAAGAGGCTTGTTGTTGCACTGCTGCTATTAACACTCAATTTTAAGATTAGTAATGAATGGTTTTTATTTTCAGTTGCCGGCCAGGGAACAACCAATTGTTGTAGATGCGCTATAAAATGAATAAATCATTCTGCTATTACCATATTCCATCCAACAAAAGATTGTTGAAAGTATGTTTATGAAGTATGGGCCTCCATCTTTTTTTATGAAATTAATTTTCTGCAGAAGTGGTAGTGTTACTTTCAGGAAAGATTATAGCTGGTATAGTTGCGTCTTCATTTTTTTTGAAATTCAATTTGGCATCAATAGCAGCCTGTATGCTAATAATAACTTCTTTGCAGCCAGGTAGTTGATCAGAAAAACCTTCTTCGGCAAGCAGTTTAGTATAAATTCCGGTATGAGTGACCAGCATATCCACCAACGCAGGTAGCTCAAGCGTTTGTAATTCCTCTATAGAAGCAGGTTGTAAAAACATCGTCACTACTCCACAAATTTCATGCAATTTATTATGAAGCGCAGACCGATTACAAAAACAAATAGCTATAAAAACGGGGAAAAAAATCAACAGTTTAACAGCATTGAGAAAAAATTGTAACGCCTCAACGTTACCGTATCTGTTAGTGATATTGATAAAACAAAGGAATAATAAATTGTTTGCCAATTGTATGGACCGGCATGTTTGTTTTACTAAACCTCGTTAAACTCCAAACTGTCGTAAATGATGATCAAGGTGTTTCCAGGCAGATTTTCCCCATTGTTCAGTAGTTAATTTTCCAAAATAAGGATGGCGGTCTTTTCTCAAATATTCTTCACAGAAAATTTCAATAGTTTCCAGCAGCTGTTGTCTTTCTTTTTCGAATTCCCGCTGGCCGGCAATTTTAAATGATTTGTCGGTTGCAATATTTTTTTTATAGGGGGTGTCATTATACAATATGCCTTTGAATAAAGGGCCAAACCACCTGATAAGAAAACCTCCTTTTAACTGGTGCTGGCCGATGGCCACTTTTAGTGGAGCCTGGGTATGTGCCAGCATCTGCGCCACATCCATCTGGCCCCATTTGCGTTGAGTAGCTGGGGTTAATCTTTTTATACGATTAATAATTTCCGCCTTCACCTCCGGATTCAATAAGTTTTTGACTTCCATAGCGCAAAATTAGAATACTGCATCATTCTAATTCCATGATTTTAATTTGGCTAATATGATATGTAATCATCCTGGTAAATCACTTCTTGTCTATGCCAATAGAAGCTTTCTCAGTGATGACTTCGTTAAGGAAACCTGTTTTTTGTTGAGGCAGCATGCATCGAATGTTTAGCATAGCATACGCAAACACCTAAGTAACAAGCGGCTTTTAAAGTAAGCAACAAACCAGGTATAAAGACAATAATTATAGCTGGCCTTTTAGCAATGCAAACCGAACTGATAAAGGTATAAGACTGGTAAAACTTTTATCACTTTTATCATAACGAACCTATCCATTCTATGAAACCACTCTTTCTTTATTCTACCCTCCTGTTCCTTATCGGTACAGCTAACGCACAATGTATAAGTACAAGCTTTGCAAATGCAAGCATTTTTGGTACAGATAATTCCATTGGTGTATATAATTTTTCTTCACCGGGAAATGCTCAAACCTCAAACAATTCCCGGGCGAGTGCCGGTGCACTTGTTTCCATATTAAACGGAAATACTTATTACCTGAAAGCTACAGGGTTTAATTTCAACATACCTTCCTATGCAATGATTTGCGGAATAACTGTCGAAGCAGAATGCAGAGGTACCGGATTGATATTGACAGCAGCAATAAGAGATAATGATGTCAGGTTGATCAAAGGAGGTGTTATAACCGGGAATAATTATGCGAAAGCCGGCGATTGGGGCGATGTGGATGCATATAGAAGTTATGGCGGCGGCGCTGATTTGTGGGGAACTAGTCTTAGCCCTGCCGATGTCAACTCAACTAATTTTGGAATAGCTTTTTCTGCCCGTATTATCGCTTTAATTGCGGCATTACCGGATGCGGAAATTGATCATATCAGGATGAAGATTGATTATAACCCGGTGCTGCCGATCCACCTGCTTTATTTTTCAGCGTTCAGGGAAAAGAATAAAATAAACCTGCAATGGAAAACAACAGAAGAAGAAGACGAAGGCAGGATTATTTTACAACGATCTTCTGCGCAGGCGGATTGGGAAGATATCAGGCAGTATGAATTGCATACTAATAATTCCGGAGAGTATCATTATACAGACGAAGGGCTGGCTGGAGGACGTTATGCCTATCGGCTGAAAATGATAGGCGCCACAGGCATTATAACTTATTCTATTGTACGAATTATTGAATCAATTGAAGAAATGAACGGGGTATTTGTTTATCCTAATCCTTCCAGTGATTTTGTCTTCATAAAGGCACTAAAAGGCCAGGTAATTTCTATCACTGATCTTTATGGAAGAAAGTATTCAATTGCCAAAGAAATGATAGGAGTTGATCATTACAAGTTTAATATTGTTTCCTTGCGAAAGGGAATATATTTTATAAACATGGGCGGAAAAACGTTTCAGTTTATGAAAGAATAAATAGAATGGTCACCGATGTATTTATATCCGGGTGAACGCAGACATTCTCCCAAGCTATATTTATTATGCAATATTTTTCCTGAGACGACCCGGCGAATAGGAATGAACTTTTTTAAACATTTGTATGAAATTGCTGGGTTTTTCATAACCCAGGCGATAGGCTACTTCCTTAACCGTAACAGGACTTTCCAATAATAATTGTTTGGCGTGTTCCATCTTTTTTTCCAGGTAGTATTCGTAAAGACTCTTTCCAAACATTAATTTAAAATGTCTTTTAAGTGTTGATTGACTTAATGTCGCCTCGCGGGCAATGATTTCAAGAGAGGGCAATTCCTTTTCCAAATGCTCTTCCAGGAATTTTTCTACTTTCATCATTTTTTCCTGGTGTAAACTGTTAGACTCTGAAAATGTACGTGAATGTGTAAACGTTTGGGTTATGAAATCAGCAACCAGGGCGAATGTTTTTGATTTCAGGTGAAGAAAACCTTTATTGCCAGTAAGGGCATGCGTATGAAGATCAGATGCCATCCTGAATTCATCAGCAGAGGTCCGATCTGGGTATTGAAAAGGGTCACGGTTATTTTTCATTACATCAACAAATACATTAAAAACCGTGTCATCTTCAGGAAACTGCTCCTTCATCCATTCTTCGGTAATAGTAACCTCCACCGCTTTCACTTCTTTCCCTGGCTGGGTTCTAAAACTGATGCTTGTATTGTTGGATAATAATATAATATTCATATCCTGGTGAAGCCTGGATTCTTTTAGCGGAATTGCAGCGCTGAGTGTAACCGTATGAGGTGACAGCAAATAGACAATTGTATAAGAAAGTTCCGTTGTATTTTCTAAAGCATGGTAGTCAAACTGAAAGGGCTTGGTCAGTTTTAATTCCCAGACCCGCACATGCAATCCTTTTTCAAAATCTATTTTACGGATTCTTCCTGTACCATCAGCGAGAGGGATCTGTATGGTATTTTTTATTGCAGTTGTTCCAAGTGACGAAGCAAGAAGCTGGAAATCATTGTTCGCCCCATTCTCATAGAAAGAATAATTTGAAATTCTCATATTTGCCTTTTAGGATAAGTTCTGTCTCACAGGGTCACAAATTCAAAATTTCAAACTGCCATTCAATTGTAAACGAGGCTGTAAATGGAGTTATATAGGTAATTTACACAAGATATTACAACAAATCAATAGGTATATACACCTACGTAGCTGTTTGACCTGATAAGAGTATCTATTGAACTTGCACAGGTAAAAACATCATTATTTGAACAGTACTTTTATTTTAGCATTAAACGTATAGTTGCTCAGTAATCTTCCAGTATCCCTGAAACACCACTAACAAGTTGTTGATATAACAACCCGGAATCCGTCCCTTAATGAAGAATACTAACGGTTAACTACCCGCCACGGAACTCCGCTGCAGTTATTCATCTTCTTGCTTCCAGTATGTAATCCCCGGTAACAATTTTTTAAAGCAGAAAACCTGCTACCGGATAAGTATTGCCCTAATTATTCAAAAAAATACCCGACGTTATGAAGACTAAACTTTACATCCTTTCACTTACAATGATTTTTTCTCATTTTGTTATTGTTGCACAACAAAAACAGACGACTAACAATTCGACATCTGCTTCTACTGATCTGCCCGACGGTGTTTCTGCGGATTGGTTTTCTAAAGCTTCGGCGGTGATCCGTGAAATGGAGTATGAGTTTTACCCGGCTCCCCAAAATGATCATTTCAGAGTAGCCAACCCTAAAAATCATATTCATTTTTTGGTAGAACCTTTGGGTTATAGTGTTCGGGAAATCGGTGATAAAAAAGAAGGCCCGGGCTGGGAGGTGAATTTTATATTCAATGGCATTGGAAGAGAAAAAGAGAGTCTGGTAACAGCACCCGCCTTTGGGGTGATAAAGAAAAAAAATGCTATTACGTATCATGCTGCAGCAATAGATATAGAATACATCAATAATGCAGACGGGTTGAGACAAAATTTTATTATCCACGAAAGGCCAACTGGTAAGGGCCGGGTGATGATCAGCCTGGCGTTACAAACGGATCTCGAAGTTGCAGTAGATAATAAAAGAATGTTCTTTCATACAGCAGCGAATGCAAAAGATGTAAAACTATATTATGAGGACCTGAAAGTTTGGGATGCAAACGGACAAAACCTGTTTGCTCAAATGCAGCTGGATAAAAAATCCGGTATACTTTCTATCGTGGTCGATGATAAAAATGCTGCATACCCTATCACAGTTGACCCCTTAAATAAAACCCCGGAGTGGACCACTTCAGCAGATGGTATTTTACCCGGACTTTTAACGAATCTTCAATTACAGGTACAGACCTTATATGGTTATACCGTAACCGGGTTGGGAGATATTAATGGAGATAGTTATGATGACGTGTCAGTAAGTGCTCCCGGCATGGCAGATGTAATAACAGGAACAGGAAGTTTAACGGGAGTAGGAGCTGTATTTATTTATCTCGGATCTTCCACCGGTTTGCCAGTAGTACCCAGTAAAACATTACAACCCACTACTGCCGTAACAGGAGCCTTGTTTGGACTGAGTGTGGATGCTGGTGATGTGAGTGGTGATGGAAAGAATGATATTCTGATTGGCGCTCCAATGGACAGGTACCAAACAACTGCTGCAGGATTATTGGGCGATGTGAATGTAAACGTTACAGCAGGTAAAGTATATTATTACAGGAGTGAAGATCTTTTTAATGTGGCTAATCCAACTCCATTTTTACAGATCCGTTTACAGGGGAATAGTTATTTCAGTACCATTATTAATAATATCAGTGTAAACTCATTGTTTGGATACTCTGTTGCAATCACCAATGATCTTAACAACGACGGGAAAGCAGATATCGTTATTGGTTCACCGGCTTACCAGGGCATTGATCTGCTTTCTTTAAAGAACGGAGCAGCCTTTGTTTATTACTCCGACAATTTAGGAACAACTTACCCGGTGAATCTTAGTCTTCCCACGCCAACATTGTTAGGGTTGCCTTTATTTCCTTTAACCAATTCAACCGGTTTATTATTTGGATTTAGTGTTGATGGAATAGGAGATTACAATATGGATGGTAATCCTGATGTAGTGGTGGGCGCACCTGCCGGCATCGACCTTTCATCGTTGGCAGGTATTTTCAATGGTAAAATATTAGCAGGAAGTGCCTATGTATATTATGGTAACGGGACTGGCATAAACACAGCTATTGGTGCGAAACTGTCTGCAGACAATGACGGCTTGTTAAGTAATGCAGCTGACCTCTTTGGTTATAAAGTAAAAGGAGTTCGTACTTCAACGAGGGTAAGGAATGGAAACATTTTGGTTGGAGCTCCGGCGGGCAATGTGGTAAGTAATGTGTTAAACGGATTGAAAGTGAAAGCGGGACAACTGCATGTGTTTATTAAAAGTAATTCACTCCCTGCAAACCCGACAACACCTGTTCCTCCTTCTCAAACCATTAATTCTCCCCGGTCTTCTTCTATCCTGAGTATATTGACGGGACAAACAATCAATGTTTCATTGTTGTATGCTGCCAGTATTGATAACATGCTGGATGTAAACTGCGATGGTATTGCTGATATTATTGTTGGCGAACCGCTTTCTACGGCAATACCCCTGATTGGTGCTGATATAGTAGGCGGTGCAGCCTATATATACCTGGGGCAGGGTGATGGAACTTATATTACTACTCCTTTCTGGAGCCTTACCCCGGTTGTTTCACCTTTATTGGGTGTTAACACCACTGCTCTCCTCGGTTATAGTGTTGCAGGTGGCGGTTACACCAAAGGATTTACACAGGGTGTAAGAGCCATTGTGGGTGGTCCGTCCAATTCACTGGACTTCGGAATTGGTTTATTGAACCTGGGCAACACACTGGGAACAACCTTCGATCTCGTTTTTGATAATAATGGATTGGGCAAAGCGTATGCCTTCTCTTTTGCAAGTTGTAATATCACATTACCCTCCACCCTGCTTGAGTTCAAAGGACAAGCTATTGCAAAAACTGTGTTGCTTAACTGGACTACTGTAACGGAAGATAATGTCAATTTTTATGAATTGCAGCGGAGTATTGATGGGATCGGTTACCAGACTATTGCCGTTGTGTTTGCCAAAAATGAGCAACGGAATGAATACAATTATACAGACAAGCATCCTTATTCGGGCACGAACTATTACCGGTTAAAAACTGTTGACAACGATAGCCGGTTTACCTATTCTCACGTTGTGTCGGTCCGCTTCAATGATCAAGTGCAGGGTGATGTGATCGTAGCGCCGAATCCCGTGGTAACGAATGATATTAAAGTTCGCTTGATCGGGCTTGATGCGGGTACTTACCGGATGGAACTTCATAATGCTGCCGGCCAACTCATTCAAACAAAAGGAGTGAAAGTGAGCCAGTTTGATCAAACAGAAACGATGCTGCGTTCAGCTAGCACGCCAGCGGGTATTTACTGGTTGAATGTATACGATGGCTTGCACAAGAGAATAAAATCAGTACGAATTTTAATGGACAAAAATTAATAAAGGTTCCGGACAATGAAAAGGGTTGCCTCAAAGCAGCCCTTTTTTATTTAATGCAATGCCTCGTTCTTGAAACAAGTTGACACAAATGTCAATGTATAAGTAAATACAGATGTTTCATTGCAGGTTAAAAGGAAGTACTACTAGCTTCATGTACCATGTATGTTTATATAAGAGGTGAATTAAATAAAAAAATCATTGCGATAAAGCAATGATTTAAGAATTAATTGACGGAAAAAATAGAAGTTGACCGATATTGGATTTGGTTTTTTTAGGATTGGAAATCGGGTCTTCAGCCGGATATTGGAATGATTGATATTGTATCAATCAACTTCTGGTACAAACATAGCCCGGGTGATAAACTTAAACAAGAGCAAATGTACCCGTTCCGGGCAGGGAAATATACCTTACATGACATGTTTCTCTCGCATCACTCCTCCGGGTGTTGTATACAGCAAGTTGCTAAAATGAGGAAATTTGAAAACACCGATGAGCTTATTTCAATAATGAATCCATAGCCACAGCAATAGCTTCTAAGAGCTTAGCATTTATTTTTTTATTGGAGAATATATCTTCTTCCGTTAATACAGCTCTCCAGTTTCTTTCTTCATCCGGTTCAAAAAGAACAGGATCACCATCAATGATCACCTCCAGTTTATAACTATAACCATAGTTAAGAAGACGGGTTGGAAAATGTAACTCGTCATTGTTATAGTGGACTGGTAATTCAAAATCTTCTTCCATAGGTGCAAATTAAGCTGCTATTGCACGCCGGTCATGAAAGAATAAAATATCTTGTGCTGAATTGTAGATAATAGTGGTTACTGATTGGCAGGTAGTGTATAAAAAAGGATAGGGCAAATTGGATAATTTAAAATCGGCAGACCTGTTATTGCATCCCCAGCTGGAGCTGCCAAATTTGTTTGGAGATTTACGTTAAAAAATAAAATCGCTAATTATGAAATCGTTTCTGTTTTTTTTATGCGCAGGCCTTATCTTTTTAATGGCCTGCCATCAGCAAACCGCTACGGAAGACAATTCATCCACCCATGGAAAGAAGGATATTATTTCCTGTCCACCCGGCAGCAGTAAATTGGATATTGCAAAAATTGAGCAACTAACAGGTATGAAAGGAACAGAAAAAAATAGCGAGTATAAAATAACTGTTCCTCAAAATGATCTGGATATTAGGGTAGATGGTTTTAAAATAACTCCTCCAATGGGATTGGGAAGCTGGGCTGCCTTTACACCCTGTGGTGATACAGCGATGGTAATGGGAGATATTATTGTTACTGAAACCGATCTGAAGCCAGTGCAGCGGGAAGTGATCCGGCAAGGGTTTGCCATCACAGCCATACACAATCATTTTGTCCGCAACCGGCCTGGTGTGATGTATATGCATATTGACGGAAAAGGGAAACTGGAAAATTTATCAGCAAGCGTCAAAGCAATTTTTGATAAAGTAAAAGAAGCAAGAGGAAAAGATCCGAAAGCAAGCCCTGCAGATAGTGTAATCAATACTATTAATATTGCCAGGCTGGATTCGATCATAGGTCATAAAGGTGAAATGAACAAAGGAGTATATAAATACACGATTGGCAGACCCGATATTGCCTTGCACGAGCATGGTATACCGGTAAGTACATTTATGGGATTCAATACCTGGGTGGCCTGGCAGGGCATACCTGAAAAAGCTGCGGTTGCCGGAGATTTTACAATGCTTGAAAATGAAGTGACTCCTGTAATAAAAGCGCTGGTGGAAAATGGGATTGAGGTGGTGGCTGTACATAATCACATGGTACATGAAACGCCCCGGATATTTTTCCTTCACTATTGGGGTACGGGCAATGCTGAGCAACTTGCTAAAGGAATCAAAGCAGCACTGAATGAAACCGGCAAGAGGAAATGACTGCTTAAAAAATAAAAACCGGCTACTGTTGCGGGGAAAAGAAAATGAAAAATTGAATCCGTATTTTATATAGCCCTATAATATAATTTAGTAAGCGGCCTTTCTGCTGAGCTTTTTATCATCTTTGTATTTGGAGCTAAAAAATGTACACCTGATTTTTCAAGCCTGTACACCAAAAGGACACCTTTTAATTAGGGAGGTCGTATGCTGTATTAGTAACTCTAAACAATAAAGAGCCCGTAAGCATTAAACTTACAGGCTCTTTATTGTTTCTGCTCCCCCTGTTGGACTTGAACCAACGACCCTCTGATTAACAGTCAGATGCTCTAACCAACTGAGCTAAAGGGGAATCTCCCTACCCGATTTGTTTCGGGGCAGCAAAAATAGGGATTTTAGTTTTTAATCAGGTATCCACTCCCAACTTTTACCTGAAAAAACCAAACAAACCTCCGCCCTCCTCTATGCCCACAAAAACCCCTTCTTCCCGAACCTCCACCGGCCAGTTCTTCAAATAATATCCTTCACCACTGGTGTTGCGTCCATTCTTCATATCATATTTATACCGGTGTAGGGGGCAAACCACATTACCCAATGCATCTATATAACCATCTGCCAGGATACCACCGGCATGCGGGCATTTATACGAAAAGGCAAAAGCAGCATCATTATATTTGCCGATACAGATTTTTTTCCCCTTTACTTCAATCACAGCAATAGCATTAGCCGCAAAATCCAGCTCATTGATATGATCGGCGATCTTATGCCAGGTATATTTTTTTTCGGACATGTGAAAGGATTTACTGAGCTGTGCGATAAGAAAATGATCTTCAAATTGATTGGCGCTGTGAAGTCCCCTTCAGGGATTTAGGGTCTCTAATAAAGAAATTCCGTTTAATACGGATACCGGATGCGATACATCTCCCTTACTTTTTCCAGTATTGCCGAACGAAGCAATTCCAGGTTTCTTTTTTCAAGCGCAGAAATAAAAATGGCATTACCATTGGTTTCATTGTTCCAGCGGTCACGAAGATCTTCCAGTATTTCCTGCTTTGTTCTTTCTTCCAGCCATTCATCAAAGGTTTGTTTTTCGTAAAGATCCATTTTATTGAAAATGGTCAGTATTGGTTTGTCAAAGGCCTTTAATTCCTGCAACGTTTTATTCACTACTCCTATCTGTTCTTCATAAGCCGGGTGCGAAGTATCCACTACATGCAATAAAATATCAGCTTCCCTTACTTCATCCAGCGTACTTTTAAAACTTTCAACTAAATGGTGAGGCAGCTTGCGGATGAAACCCACCGTATCACTTAATAAAAAAGGAGTGGTATCAAAAACAACTTTGCTGGTAGTGGTATCCAGTGTGGCAAACAATTTATTTTCTGCAAACACTTCTCTCTTGCTCAGCAAATTCATAATGGTAGATTTGCCTACATTGGTATAACCTACAAGAGCTACCCGTATAAATTCGCCCCGGTCTTTTCGTTGTGTAAAGGACTGCTTATCTATTTCGGCTAATCGTTTTCTCAGCAACGTAATTTTATCCCGCACAATCCGCCGGTCCGTTTCTATCTCACTTTCACCCGGGCCTCTGGTGCCGATGCCGCCACCGAGCCGCTCCAGGTGTTTCCACATACCTCTCAGTCTTGGTAATATATATTGGTATTGGGCCAACTCTACCTGTGCTTTGGCCTGTGCGGTTTTAGCCCTGCTGGCAAAAATGTCAAGGATAAGATCGGAGCGGTCAATGGTTTTTACTTCCAGCGCTTTTTCTATATTGTTGATCTGTGCGCCGCTGAGCTCATCATCAAAAATCACCAGCCGGATATCTTTATCCTTTACATAATGAGCAATCTCTTCTAATTTTCCTTTGCCGATAAAAGTCCGGCTATCGGGATGTGCCAGTTTTTGAGTAAATCTTTTTACAGTAACGGCTCCGGCTGTCTCGGCCAGGAAAGACAATTCATCCAGGTATTCCTGCACCTGTGGTTCCGTCTGTTCCTTTTGAATTACACCCACCAGCACGGCTCTTTCTTCTTTTGCGATCTTGTTTTTTTTATCCAGCATAATAAAATGGCCGGGAAGGCAGGAGGCGGAAGTAAATGAAAAACACTTACCGACTTACTATCTTACCGGCGCACAAAAGTAAAAAATAAAAGCGACCGGCCTGTCGCCAATCGCTTTCAATATAAATATTAATAGAAAGTTTAAAGACCGCTTAAAGTAATGCCGATCGAGAAAGGTTTTACCTGTGGCCCTGCTCCTTCCTTGAACAGGCTGTTGAGTTGATAATTTCCATACAACGTGAAATGACCCAACCCCACTCTTGCTGTGGCAACAAAACGATTCTTATTAAAAAAACGTTTGCTCGATTCTTTCATCACGTAATCGTTGAGCGTATTATTATTCCTGTTTTCATATTTTGAATTGCGGGTATGGGCATTGATCAGCGTTCCGATTTTTACACCGATAGCTGCTTTAAAGCTTTTACCCGGGTTTAAGGGATCAGGTGTAAACCGAAGTTCTATAGGAGCTTCGAGATAAGCAGTAGCGATCTTTGTTTTTTTGAAATGATCCGTATCCGAACGATCCGAGAAGCGGAGTGTGGGGGTAAGATCTTTTATACCCACATACGTTTTCGAAAAAAGAATATGATCTGTAGAAATGCCGGGACCTATGGCAATACTCATCTTAGGATTTGTTTTAAAAGGAAAATCCAGCATGAAATAAATATTAAAGCTTTTTGAAAAGCCGCTGGTCTTCACACTATCGGGAGCACTGGCCCAGTTAGTATAACCAAACTGCAGCAGTAAATGGTCATTGGCACGGTTACTCAGATCAATGGGTTTCTTTTTAGCCGGAACAACTGTTGTATCCTGTGCAAATAAAGCAGTGGTAAACAGGGCACAGGCTAGTAACGATAAAATCTTCTTCATAAGTTTTAAGTAGTGGGCAAATGTATTTTCATCCCGGTTAATAAAAGGTTAAAGAACCTTGTATGATAGCAAATAAAAAAACCTGCAATACGGTTGCACAAAGTAATCTGCATTACTACTCTTTGTGTCGTTGCGGGACTTTGTGATGGTTATTTGATCCTGCAAGGGATACAATCGGGCACTACTGCTATAAATCATTTTGTTTATAATAGTAACCCCAGACCATCTATTCAATTCACTATTCAAAAAATTCGGATAACCTCAATTATCTAACTGTCAGATAATGAACGCAAATATAGTAATTCATTTTTGATAAGGCTGGAACGAATAAGCTCTACCGGATAACTCAGTTCCAATGGAAATAAATCGATGCGTGGGGCATACCCTGTTACTATCCCGGAAACGAATAGTTGAAGGAAAGACAATGAGAGAGTGTGTTGATCTTACAAGAGCCGTTACATGTTACATTCCTGTCTTTAGAGATAGCTCTATTTTTCTACCAATATTTTTTGAGTGAAATGCGTCCGGCTGTTGCTTATCTCCAGCATATACACCCCGGCAGCAGATTGTGACGGAAGTGGTAGAACAGCACTTCCATTTGCTCCCATAATGGTATTGCCTTTTAATACCAACCGGCCACCAGCATTAAACAGGCGATATTCAAATAAACCATCCCACCCGGTTTTATTAAAAATGGTTATTACACTTCGTACAGGATTCAGCACATAAAAGGAAACAGGAGACACCTGGGTTTCAGTAACCGCTACGATTTTTGTATACATGAATTTTCCATCCAGATCAACTGCTTTTACCCGGTAATACGTAATACCCTGCAATGCCGATGGATCTTCAAAGTCATAATGCTGCGTGAAGGGAGAATTACGGGCCGCTACCATGCCAATTGTTTTATAAGTTCTGGCATCATCGCTGCGCTGCACATCAAAACGATCTACATTCTCTTCGTTTTCACTTATCCAATGGAGAAAACTGGAACCCGATCTTCTCTCCGCAGTAAAGCTGATAATTTTTAACGGAAGAGGAATAGAATGATATCCCAGGGTAATCGCTCCAAAAGAACTGAGTGCACTTGAAGTGATAGTACCGGTTGCAGTTGTGTTGCCACTGGCCGTGCCTCCGGCATCTGTCCAGTTGCTTCCGGTATATTGTGCCACCCGGATATCACTGAGAAGAACATTATCCATATGCACTTTGGAGTGATCCCAGTTCACGGTGATTTGAGCGGTGCCACCACTGATTTTATCCAGCTCCCAATACTCGCTGGCTTTTACCATCACAAGGGGTGGCGCAAGGCTAGTCGTATGCTGGGATGGAGTAAAGTAATGACCATTTATTTCGGAGACAGCGGATAAATTAGATATCGCTATCGGGCGGTGATAAGTAAGATCACCAACCGGGAACGTGAAATTAGTATTACCCATTTTTTTAACCCAACCTGTTACATGACGGCTGTCGTTACTGCCTGTATGTGAAGAACCAGACTCATATACCAGGTGATAGGGTGTAACAGAAGTAGAGATCAGTCCGGCGGTAAAAGTATGCAGGCCAGCTACACTTAAGTTAGCATTGAGCATAATCCCGCTGTTATTGTTTGTTTGTAGATTATATGTTTTAAAAGGCTGAGAACCGTTTAATGATTGCAGGCTGTTGCCATTCAGGTATAAAGTACCAGAGGCTGCGGACATGGATGCCTGGTCATTGCTGATGTTTCCCATTATATAAAGACTCCCGTTATTTATCAAACCAGCGGTAGAGGTATTGGTAAAATCTCCAAATCCGCTTACGGAAGCTCCTGCATGCAGCTGAAAATTACCCATGTTTGTAAAAGCACTTTGTGCATATACACAACTACAGGAAAGGATTGCTATTATATAGGTGATGATTGTTTTCATGGCTGCTGGTAGTTGGGTAAACCTTATTTCGCATCCGTTAACCATTGCACACTGTGGAATGTAAGAACATCGCCGCTGACAGAGGAGTTGCAGTATAGTTCGAAATAATCACCCGGCCCTACATCCTGCAAATAAACGACGGTTGAAAATTGGTACGGTTGACCAGATGTGGACAGGCGCACATCGGTTTGACCGAGTATAGTTGCTGTATTTCCATTTTTTACAAATCCCACAGATGCGGTCTTATTAGGCGAGCTGCAAGAAAAACTACCTGTTATAATAATATAGGCATTTCGTCTGTTTGCAGATTGATAAGTGATTTTATTGTTTGCAACGGTCCACTTTGTAGTGACAGACGATGTATTGGTCCAGACGGCTTTTACCCAGGTTCCCGTAGTGGTAACCGTTGTTGTAGAAACATTATTATTTACAGTGATCTTGCAACTGGGGCTATGATCTCCCTCACCGGCATTACCTTCAATATAAGCATTGGCATCTCTTCCATCAGCACGGCTAAAATCAAATCCATAAATATATTTTCCAACATTGTTCCATAAATTTCCGGATACATGTATGTTATTGAATGAAGTAAAAGTGGAAGGATCGTAAACAATAGCCGTATCAGACGAAGAAGCATTATAATATCCGCCGGATAATAATTGGATAGTAGCCTTATTACCCCTCTCCAGGTCTATCCCTACTTTACAATGTATAAAATCTGTTTCGGCAACCTTTATGACGACACTATCCATGCTGCTATTCACCAATATACCATTAGCTTTTGCATTAAGTATATCGCATTCAAATAGCCAAAGCTCTGCATTACTTGAATCGTAAATAGCATTATTAAATTTGTCAATGGAGCAATCTTTTACTTCATGGTAAGTACCGCTTCCTACTAACCGGATAGCATCTTCTCCCGTTACTGTTCCATAACCAGGCAATGTAGAGGCATCAAACTGCAGCATTTTGAAATTACAATCAGATACGCACCTGAACATGGGTTTGCCGGCAAGTCCGCTGGCCGCAGCAATGGTTGTTGTTCCGAATGATAAACCCTGGAAGGTAACCGGATAAGGCAGATCAATAACGAGTGTGGCTGGTACATCATAACTATTTTCACCCAGCCTTACTACTGTTGGACCGGTCATGTGTACATTCAAAAACTCAACTACTTCCTGCAGCGTAGTCCAGCTGCTATGATCACTGACGTCCAGTAATTCGTCGGCCCTGTTTTCTTTCGTTTTTATAACCCAGTTACCACCTGTTGCTACAAAAGTTTGAGCGCAGTACTTTGTCAGTGTTGAAGTGCTTTCGCTATCAATAGTTTCTCCGGCATTCCCCTGGATAGTAATGACATGAATATGGGTTCCTACATTTTTTATTGTAATAGCTAAACCATTGTCTGCTGATGTAATGGCGGGCAATGTTAAGGTGATATCATTACTTGCCAGCACAAATGTTTCTTTTTTGGTAAGAGTAGTTGTTGCTGTTTTTGTAACAACATTTAATTCACTGGTTGCTACTAATTTCCATTCCGTACCATTCCAGTAATAATATCCGTCTGCCAAAGTCCCACCCGTGCTATAAACAAGCATACCGGCAGGAACAGTGCCCGAAAGAGGGGAAACAGAACTTGAACTGTTTAATGCTACTCTTGGTGGAAGAAAGCCTTTATTGGTGCTTTCCATTTCGAGAAGTGAATTGGCGTTAATGGTACCGGGATTGTTGCCAATTTTTACTTGCGCTTGTGCAGCCAGTAATAGCACAAGCAAAGCGGTGGTCATAAGGATTTTCATAAGATGGACTCTTTATTAGGATGCTGACCAAAAGTAATTCAGGATTTTACCAACCTATAATAGCGGGCTGCCCTTTTTTTCTCTTTTATATGTTTTCTCACTTTATAACTAAGTATAAACACATAGTTATTACAATATCCCAATTATATTAGGGAGGAGAAAGCCCTTAGGGCATGGATCGAAAGGAAGAAAACCAATAGAACTTCAGCAGGGGGTGAATGAACGTTAGCTCATCTTTTCTTTATTAATAAAGACGGTTCGTGTATCGGCTATTACTCAGATGATAGTAATTTTTTATGAATGGGGCTCTTAGCAGAAGCGCTGGGTATGAATACACTTCAAAAACACCCGGTTATATAAACAGTTCAAAAAGATTTGCGGGTAAAGCTTTGGCTGTGGAAGTTATATAAGTTGTAAAATTAAATTCAAGCATGTGCCATAGTGAATATCTTATTTACTTTAGACAGAATCAAAGAGTTCGTGATGAAACAATTTTGGACTGTAAAATGGCTACTACTGACTTTTTTAGTTTATATACCCTGGCCTTTTCAGGCTCAAACAACCAACCGAGATGCTGTTCATTGTCTCATTCAAGGTAATCTTCCTTCCTATGCAGAAAAATCCCTGGATATATATCTTTTTAGCCTTATCAGGGATACCTCCTTTACTATTCCTATTGACGAGAACGGTCTTTTTAAATATGATCTTAGTTATCCCTACCTAAAGTCAGTAAGCCTTCATATTGATTCAATAAAGCTTTTTAGTAATATCGTACACAATGATTCATTGCAAATACTTGAGAGTAAAAATGGATTACAAATGAAGGTCCCGGATCCACAGCGCACTTTAGTGATTAACGAAGCAGCGAGGTTTTTTAATAAGTGGGATATGAAAAAAATATCAAGTGAAGGCGACATTGATGATCATGAGGCCGTCAGACAATTTACAGGTTTTTACAATAGTCAATTGGCTAGCCTTTTATCAAACGATATGGATCCCAACGTTGCAGCCCCAATAATTACCGATATTTATTATTCTGTACTTTCTGAGATGCAGGCATACAAAAAAGGATTATTACCAACATTTGGTCTCAAGGCTACGATCCCTGCAAATTATAAATACAAAAGTCTGTTGAAAACTCCAGCACCTTACAGCTACAAGCAAATCGATACCTCTCTTTTTAATAACTCAGCCAGGTACCGTGACTTTATTTTTTATTATTGCACACAAGGAAGCTTTAGCCTCTTTTCAACCCCTCCCAGTAACAAGGATTTCAATGAATCTCATGAGCAAAGAAATTTCTTATATGTTTATTATTTGGTGCCTACTACTTCTGTAAGAGATTGGGTTTTGT
Organism: Chitinophagaceae bacterium; assembly: GCA_036383515.1. Classification (GTDB taxonomy): domain Bacteria; phylum Bacteroidota; class Bacteroidia; order Chitinophagales; family Chitinophagaceae; genus CADEDV01. Next base: position 68,741 of record DASVOE010000129.1, read on the forward strand.
TTACTATGCTCAAAACCTATTTGTCAAATAGGAAATTCAAAGATTTTCAGCTTGGGTTGGAGCATTACGCAAAAAATACGGGAAATAAGCAGTATCTAAACTACTTGCAACTCTACTATGACCGAATAAAACATCTACAAGTTGGAAGCGCTGCACTTGATTTTACTTTGCCTGACATTAATGGCAGATCTGTTTCATTAAGCGATTTTAAAGGGAAAGTTGTATATATAAATTTTTGGGGGGTGCACTGCGGTCCTTGCATATCAAACTTTAAGCAATATTACAGAGCAATAAGAGAGAAATATAAGAATGTTGTATTCCTCAATATCTGTGTTGAAGGCAGCGAGCCCGATTGGAAGTCGCTTGTAAAAGAACTTGGTTTAGAAGGAATTAATTTAAAAGCTGATGGATGGACGGACGCTGCTGTTTGTAAGTTGTATGATGTCTATTCGGTACCTGACTATTATGTAATAAATAAAGCAGGGCAAATTGCAGAGGTCTTGCAACCCGCAACACTATATCAATTTTTGAAAATTGCACCAAATTACGATGCATTCGAAAAATATTAAGTGCTCTAAGTAGTTAGGTTAATCTTACACGATTATTTTATTTCCAAGTACATATTGCTATAAGTTCGTCGTAAACTCACATAGCCTTGGTTATTTTCTTGTATTAGGCCGGAGATAATAAACAAAAGTAAAAGCTTTCTTATCTCGTGACCGTATGCAATTCAATAAGGATGAATCATTTTGTGCAAGTCCTGTGCAAATAAAAAAGGGTTTCGAACTACTATTGGCTGAAACCCTTTATTTGTGTGTGGACCCTGCAGGGCACGATCCTGCGACCCCCTGATTATGAGTCAGGTGCTCTAACCAACTGAGCTAAGGGTCCATTTGTATAAAACAGCAAATGGGTTAATAAATAAAGAACTTTTTCCTGCGACCCTCCCGATATAATCGGGATGCTCTAACCATTCCGATTGCTATCGGAAGAGCTAAGGGTCCATTTGTATAAAACAGCAAATGAATTAATAAATAAAGAGCTTTTTAACGATTAAGCGTTTGCAAAAATAGAAAAACCACGGTAATTAAATCAAAATAAATATTCCATGTATTCCTTAGATTTACACTGCTTACATATGCTTGAGAACGATCACATAAAACGATTGCTCACTGCTATTGCTTTGAATAACGACCAGGCTGCTTACAAAGAACTATTTATCCTGCTGCACAGTCGTCTCAGGCAATTTGCGTATTCCATTTTAAAATCAAACGAAGAAGCTGAAGAACTCGTTTCCGATCTTTTTATCCGCATCTGGGAAAAAAGAGACCAGGTTGGCAGCATAGAAGCCCCCCTCTTATATTTTTATACTACTGTCAAAAACCTGGCATTTAACCGCATCAGTAAACAAAAAAGGCAACAAAGCCTTTCATCAGAAGATTGGCTGGTACAATTGAACAGTGTTTATTTTGACCCGGAACAACTGATGATGACCGAGGAAATGATGCGCCAGATCCGCCAGGCGGTAAATGACCTGCCTCCCCGTTGCCGCATTATTTTTAAATTGATCAAAGAAGATGGACTTAAATACCGCGAAGTAGCCGAACTGCTTCACCTGTCGGTAAAAACCATCGAAGCACAGATGGCTATAGCGCTGCGCCGCATCGGCAAATGCATGCACTTTGAAGTAAAAGGCTTTTCTCCCTCCCAGTTGAGTATAAAAAATAAATAATGGATTGGCTTAGGGGTAAACATTGAGTTAGACTGTCTTAATGTTTTACACTAACTATTGCTGATGAGCCAGGAGAAATTTTGGGTTTTACTTTCTAAAAAACTATCGTGCGAAGCTTCAGAGGCTGAATTAAAAGAACTGGAGAATCTTATTCATGACCATCCCGAATGGCAATATGCCATCCAGAACCTGGAAGACCTCTGGAAACATCAACCCCAAAAGGATACACAGCAGGAAGAAGACAGCTACATGCTGCACCTGCACAGGATGACAGAATTAAATATCCCTTTTGGTGACGGACTGGTGAATGAACCAGTCATTATTCCCTCAACAAGAAGAAAAAAATGGTATTGGGCAGCAGCGGCAGCTATCGTAGTGGTAGCCGGCTTATTTATTTTTAATAAAAGACCGGGTGGTTCTGCTGCTGATAACAACCCGGTAGCCAAACTGGAAAATGAAATATCCACCCGCCCCGGTTCCAAATCAAGGGTGCAATTACCCGACGGCTCGATCGTAATACTCAATGCAGGAAGTAAACTCACCTATAATAAAGATTTCGGAGTTGATACAAGAGAGGTTGCCCTGACCGGTGAAGGTTTCTTTGATGTCAAAAAAATGAAAGAGAAACCTTTTATCATTCATACCTCCACTATAAATATTAAAGTTCTGGGTACTGTTTTTAATGTGAAGGCCTACCCGGAAGATAAGAAAACAGAAACCAGCCTGTTGCGGGGAAGTATTGAAGTAACGATCAAGAACAGACCCAACGATAAGATTATTCTTTCACCCAGTGAAAAACTGGTAATCGACAACCACACCATAATCGAAAAAGCAATTCATGAAAATGGGAAAACTGAAATACCGGCAGCAGTAACTAACACGGTAATGTCGATTAATAAATTGAAATATGAAGCGGAGGACAGCGCTGTTGCCGAAACACAATGGATAAACAATAAACTGGTATTCCGGGATGAATCTTTTGATGAACTGGCGGTAAGAATGGAACGCTGGTATAACGTAGGTATACAAATTGCTGATCAGCAGTTAAAGCAAAGAAGATTCTCCGGCATTTTTGAAAACGAAACGATTGAACAGGCCTTAGAGGCGTTAAAAATATCTGTCCCTTTTCGCCATGAGCAATTGGGGAACAAGTTTATTATTCACCGCTAACGATTGACTATATGAATGCTAATAACACTTCGTAAGAGGAGAATAAAATGCGGGAAATGCGGCAACATCTCCCGCCAGGTTAACATGTTTTAGAGCGGATCCTCATGGAGGATCCGGATTATTAACCCTTCAAACGGAAAGTATGAAAAAAAACGAAACAACTGCTGTTTCAGGAAAGGTTCTGTACGTAAAGCTTGCTAGAATTATGAAACTCTTGATTGCACTGCTGCTTATTGCTTGCCTCCAGGTTTCTGCCAAAGGATGGTCACAAGAGAGGATCACCCTGAAAATGACGGAAGCGGAGATTAAAAAAGTATTATTCGCCATTGAAAAAAGAAGTGATTACCGCTTTCTCTTCAGTGAAGAATCCATCAAAGGAAAACCCCGTGTAAATGTAGACGTGGTAGAAGCTCCGTTAAACGAAATATTGGACAGGATACTGGCCAACACGGGAGTGAGCTACAAAATACTGGGAAGTAACCTGGTTGTTTTAAAAGAAGGAATCTCCCCCGATGATATCCGTGCTATGGATATAAGGGTAACCGGGAAAGTTACATCGGCAGGCGGAGAACCACTCGCCGGTGTTTCCATATCAGTAAAAGGTTCCCGTTCCGGCACCACTACAGATGGCAACGGAAATTTTTCTATCTCTGTTCCCGACGACGCTGTTTTGGTTTTTAGTTCCGTGGGCTATGAAACTTTTGAAATAGCAGTGGCAGGCAAGACTACTGTTAATGCCACGCTGCAACTATCCGAAAGGAAGATTGATGAAGTGGTTGTCATCGGTTATGGTACGGCCAGTAAAAGAGACCTGACAGGTTCTGTGGTTAAAGTAAAAGGTGATGAGATTGCAGCGCAACCCAACACCAACCCGCTTGCTTCTCTGCAATCAAAAGTAGCAGGGCTTTCAATTGTAAATAGCGCTATTCCCGGCGCTACTCCGGATGTAAGAATAAGAGGAACCATCAGTATTGGCTCCGTTCGCCCGGTATATATTATAGATGGTATTTTCAGTGACAACATGGATTTTGTAAATCCCAGTGAGATCGAAAGTGTAGAAGTATTAAAAGATCCATCTTCCCTCGCCATATTTGGTATTAAAGGCGCAGCAGGTGCTATCCTGGTAACTACTAAAAAAGCAAAAGCCGGGCAGATCAATATCAACTTCAATACAACCTACGGAAGAAAAAAATTAGTGGATAAGATTCCGCTGGCCAATGGAAATGAATTCCGGTCCTTATTGACTGCCGAAGCTAATAACAGGGTGGCTGATGATCCTTCCGCTAATTCCTTATTAAGCTTTGTAAATAATGTGGGAGGTCCCGGTCTTTCTGCATATACAGGTAATACAGACTGGATCGATGCAGCTACCCGTACTGCTAATTTTACGTCAACTAATTTAAGCGTAGATGGGAGCACAGATAAAAACCGTTTCCACATGGGAGTGGGTTATACTTATGATGAAGGCCTGGTAAAACATGTCAGGTACGATAGAGCTACGTTGAATATCAGTGATGAATTCAAGGTCAATAAAAAATGGAAACTGGGCTTTATGCTGATCGGTTCAAAGGAAAAACTTCCTTACAACAGCGACGCTTTAGAAAATGCCCGGAGAGCCCTTCCTATTATTCCTTCCAGCCCTACTTTGTTTTATACCAAAAATCCTTATGGCATTGATTCAGGCAATTATAATTTATATGCTACAACCCCGATCATTCAAAATTCAGAAACTAATCCACTGGCGACATTGGAAAACAACTGGAATAAGAAAATAGATGACCGTTACAGGTTTGTGGGTAATGCATTTATCGATATCAATATCACAAAAGACCTGAACTTCCGCAGCACCTGGTATGCTGATCTCAGCTACCGCAACAACAGGGAGTATACGCCTTTGTATAATCTGTATGACCCAACTAAACCACTCGCCAGCCAGGTATTTGCTAAAAACAGCCTTACGGCAGTGCGGCAGGATCTGATCAATACCAAAGCATTTCAACAGGATTATATAGCTACCTACAAAAAGAAAATTGGCGATCACTCTTTAACTGCTACCGCAGGTTTTACAACCTATTATCACAAGTTTGAACAAGTAAGCGGAACAGTGAGTCAAAAAACACAAAACGTGAATATGATCCCCAATGATAAAAGATTCTGGTATCTCAATACAGGGTTTGGGGATGTAAAAAGTATTATTCCGACCAACCAGAGCGAATACACTACGGTATCAGGCTTAGCAAGGCTTCTCTATAATTATAAAAATAAGTATTACCTGAATGGTAGTTACAGAAGGGATGGGGCCAGCCAGATTAACCGTGAGTATAATAAAAAATTCCAGAATTTCTGGGCCGTCGGAGCTGCCTGGGAGATCAGCAGGGAATCATTTATGGATGACCAGCAAATATTCAGTTACCTGAAATTAAAAGCCTCTACTGGTTTATTAGGAAACTTCACTACACAAGGAAAAGATTACCCCGCTTATCCTACTATTTCGAGCACTTCTTCTGCCGTATTTGGCGACAACCTGATACCGGTATATGTTCCCGATTATTTATTTGATCCGAAGTTACATTGGGAAACTGTCAGCTCTTCAGAAATAGGTTTAGAATCAGACATGCTAAAAGGAAGATTGCATTTTGAAGCAGCCTATTATTATAAGAAAACAAAAGGCCTGATCGTGTTATTAGAGCCATCAGGTATTTTGCCTACACTTACCAATAATGGTACGATTGAAAACAAAGGGTTTGAATTTTCTGCCCTCTGGAACCAGAAATTAAGTAATGACCTGAGTTTTTCCATTGGTGGAAACCTGACTACTTATAAAAACAAGGTATTACATCTTGAATATCCTACCCGTCAACGGTTTTCCTCAAGCGAACAAACTCCTAACCAGACACAAACAGGATATCCGATTGGTTCTTTTTTCGGATTGGTTGCAGATGGTATTTACCAGTCGTATGCTGATATATTGGCCTCACCCGTTAACACGATCAATGGAGGCGGTGTAAAACCAGGTGATCTGAAGTATAAAGATTTAACCGGTGATGGCGTAGTGGATGAGCAGGACAGAACACTCATTGGTGATCCCACTCCTGACTTTACGTATGGTATCAGCGCTGCGTTGAAGTACAAAGCATTTGACCTGGGAATTGATTTTGCAGGATGTTATGGTAACGAGATCTACAGAGTATGGGGTACTTCTGAACAAAAGAATTCGGTGTACAATTATCCGAAATATTATACAGAAGGATGGACCGCCCCCGGCACTTCTAATTGGGTTCCTGTCATCAATCAAAATCATTTAGTGAACCGTGCACCTTCTACCTATGGTATAGAAGATGGCAGTTATTTCCGTATCCGGAATGTTAGCCTTGGATACACTTTTGCCAGCCTTCCAAAGGTTACAGGTATTAAGAACATAAGACTATCGTTCACCGCACAGAATCTGAAAACGTGGAAACATAACCTGGGTTATTCACCCGAATATGCAGGTGATGCACTTTCCGTTGGAATGGACTTTGGCGGTGCTGGTAGTGCATTGCCTCGCGTTTTTACATTTGGGCTCAATGCTAATTTTTAATGTTACAAGAATTAAACTTTTTAAAAATGAGATATATTAAAAAGCTGATCGTTGGAGCAATGATTGTTATTCCTGCTCTTACTATTTTGCCGGGATGCAAAAAATTCCTTGATAGAAGACCATTATCTGTAAATGTTGATGATATACAAGTAGGAGCCTTGGAAGGCCAGGTACTTGGATTATATGGTGCCATACGTAACTCCGCTGCACAGCCTTATTGCGGTGATGGTTTTCAAAGTATACCCTGGGTGGCCATGAATGGATTTCGTTCTGATGATGCTGAAATAGTAGCTGATCCGGGGGCAAGTGCATGGCATACAACTTATGATCAATTTGTGTACACCAAAGATGATTGGGGTGCCGGTTTATATTGGGATAAGCACTATGTTTTTATCGGTCTGTGTAATGACGCACTGGATGTAGCTGTAAAAGGTAATTATACCGATCCCGCTTCTTTGATCAATGTTGCAGAAGCAAAATTCTGGAGGGCCTATTCCTATTTTGACCTGGTGAGAACCTTTGGGGATGTTCCCAAGATTGATTTTAAGATCAATAACCCTATTGATGGTAATAAACCCAAATCAACAGTGGCTCAAATTTATGCATTGATCGATGCAGATCTTGCCGCTGCCGAACAGGTATTACCGCTAACTTGGGAAGTAAAATACAAAGGAAGATTAACCAGTGGCGCCGCCAAAGCCCTGCATGCAAAAACATTATTATATCGTCAGCAATGGACTGCCGCATTAAATCTTTTGACCCAGGTGATCGGTTCTAATCAATATGCGCTGGCAACACCCTACTGGCAAATATTTAAAAAAGAAGGTGAATTGAATAGCGAATCTGTATTTGAGATACAGGCATCCAAAACGGCTGGTGATGGTAACATTTATTGGAGCAGGCTGGGTCAATGCCAGGGAGTAAGAGGTGGATCAGGTGCATGGGACCTTGGCTGGGGCTGGAACACACCGACCGCTTCATTAGTTGGTGCTTACGAAACAGGCGATGTAAGAAAAGACGCAACGATCCTCTATTCTGGTCAGCCAGATGGGGGAACTAATACAGGTGGTTATGGATTGACATTGCCTAATTTATCAAACGCTTTGTACTGGAATAAAAAAGTATATAACAATTACAATGATTACCTGGCCGCAGGCCTGGGAACACCTAATAATGAAGCGCAGAATACATGGGTTAATCACCGGGTGATAAGGTATGCCGATGTTTTATTAATGGCTGCTGAAGCTGCCAATGAAATAGGAGGAGCTGCCAACCAGGACAATGCTAAGAATTGGGTGAATGCAGTTCGGGCCAGGGCTAGTTTGGGCAATATATCTTTTGTAAGCCAGGCGCAAATGCGGACCGCCATCAAACAAGAAAGAAGAGTTGAATTTGCTATGGAATTTGAACGATTCTTTGACCTGGTGAGATGGGGTGATGCAGTTACTGTATTGAGCGGACTGGGATACCAGGACAAACACCGCTATTACCCCATTCCCACATCAGCATTAAACGCCAATCCAAACCTTGTTCAAAATCCACAATGGCCATAATCTTCTATTTTAATAATTAATAAAACATATGACTATGAGGAATAAAATAATGTTTTTCTTATCGTCAGCGTTGATCATACTGGCAATAAGCAGTTGCCAGAAAATGAAAAGACCTGGCCTTGGTGATTATATCAAGGATTCCAATCCTCCGAATGGTCCCCTGCGATTTTATGCAGCAATGGACGGGAGTTCAGCTGACCAGTTAAGAAATGCGGTGGATAGTGTGAAAGCAAACTTTCCTGCCTCCAATGGATTTTCTTCTGTTACAGGTATTACAGGTAAGGGGATGAAAGGAGCTGATGGCAAAACAATTGTTTATGCATCGGCTAATGATTTTGCAAAGTCAACCAGTTTTTCTATTTCATTATGGCTAAAGAACACCGACGCAGGACGGACTGAGTTTGTTTTTTCGCTGGTGGATGATAAATATGGCTGGCATCACAGTGCTATCTTCCTGATGATGGAGCATGGCAGTCCTACCGCCACTACACTTAAACTGGGTTTGATGGATCAATGGCTTGAATGGCCGGATGCTAGCAAATTTCCCAAGCCTTTGTTAGATGGTAACTGGCACCACCTTGCTTTTGTGTATGACCAGGCTACTTCTAAAATGACTTATTATTTTGATGGTGCTGTAGTGACACCAGCCCCGGCATCGGCAACAGATGTAAAAAATGGCGCCAACCCAAGAGGTGCAGTGGATCTTACTTCCATCAAAAAATTAGTTCTTGGCGGATGGAACAAACATGCGGGTATAGATGGGCCAACGGATGACTGGATTAAAAGCTATACGGGTTCGCTGGATCAATTCAGGTTGTACAATAAAGCATTAACAGCTGCAGAAGTACAAGCTTTATTTGCCAGTAAACTATAAACGTTCTCTCGTTTTCAAGTAGAGCAAGCAGAGCAAGGGCTGAGCAATTTTTGTTTCAGCCCTTTTTAATCTTCATAAGGGTCTTAATATTTTTTTATGCCAGGTAAAAACTCGGCCTTTCTATCTTTTTTAATTACTGTAGCACTAAGCAGCCCGTTTCTTTCCTGTAAAGAAAAGCAGGAAACTCTTTTTGAAAGTTTGCCATCTTCTCAAACACATATCAGCTTTGCCAATAACCTGGTAGATCATGATGTGTTCAACATCCTTTATTATTTATACTATTATAATGGAGGTGGCGTAGCTACCGGAGATATCAATAATGATGGTCTTCCCGATATTTATTTTACAGCCAACAGTAAGGGTAACAATAAACTTTATTTAAACAAAGGCAATTTTATATTTGAAGATATCACTGCTTCAGCAGAAGTAGCGGGTAGTGCCGATTGGTGTTCCGGTGTAACGATGGCTGATGTAAACGGAGATGGAAACCTTGATATATATGTCACAGCCTCCAGCCTTCATCATGGCCTCAAAGGACACAATGAATTATTTCTTAACAATGGAAATAACAGCTTTACCGAAAGTTCTCAAAAACTGGGATTGGATTTTTCCGGTTTCGGCACACAGGCTGTTTTCTTCGATTATGACCGGGATGGAGACCTGGATTGCTTCCTTTTAAATCATTCGCAAAAACCAAATTCCAATATTGGCGACACCAGCAACAGGCATAAGTATGATGCCGTATCCGGTGACAGGCTTTATAGAAATGATATAACGACAGCTGGCAAATACATAGATGTTTCAGCGCAGGCCGGCATTTACCAAAGCAGTTTGGGTTACGGATTGGGAATAGCCGTGGCCGATATTAATAATGATGGATGGGATGATATTTATATAGGCAACGATTTTCATGAAAATGATTATTACTATATCAATAACGGCAATGGCACTTTTACCGAGAGCGGTGCAAAACATTTTAAACATTACAGCCGGTTTAGCATGGGCAATGATGTAGCAGATTACAACAACGACGGGCAACTGGATGTGATAACGGTAGACATGCTTCCGTATGATGAAAAAGTGTTGAAAACCTATGGCAGCGATGAGAATCCGGATACATACAAGTATAAATTAATGGAGCATGGTTATCAAAACCAGTATTCCAAAAACTGCCTGCAACGAAACAATGGCAATGGCATCAATTTCAGCGAAACAGCATTACTGAGTGGTGTGGGTGCAACAGACTGGAGCTGGGCGCCGCTGTTTGCCGATTTTGATAATGATGGCAATAAAGATCTTTTTATTTCAAGTGGCATTGTAAAACGACCCGTTGACCTGGATTATGTTCGGTTCGTATCTGACCTGGTTATGAAAATGGATATAGATAAAACCAGGGAATATGATAACCAGGCTATCGAAAAAATGCCGGATGGAGCTTCTCACCCTTTTTTATACAAAGGAACCGGAGGACTTGAATTCAACGATGTGAGTAATGCATGGGGCACTGATAAAATGAAAGGTTACTTTAATGGGGCCTCTTATGCTGACCTGGATAATGATGGCAATCTTGATTTGATAGTTAATTGCATTAACGCTCCTGCCCTGGTTTTAAAAAATAATGCGCCTAAAAAATATGCTGTCGATATATCATTTAAAGGCAATGATCAAAACAGTTTTGGTATTGGCGCAAAAGCCTGGTTGTTCATACAAGGCAAAATACAATACCAGCAACTCATGCTGACAAGAGGGTTTCAATCTTCATCTGATACCAAACTTCATTTTGGTGTGGACAGCACCCGGTATATTGATAGTATGCTGATCGTATGGCCCAACCAGAAATACCAGGTTTTAAAGAATGTGCCGGCAAAAGGGTTTATTGAAGTAAAGCAGGCTGAAGCAGGCGGTGTATTTGATCATGCAAAATTCTTTCCTCCGGTTAAACAGGCTTTTGAAGATATTACCAGCGAGGTAAGTTGCAACTGGAAGCATACAGAAAACGATTTCCTTGATTATAACAAGCAATACCTGATCCCTCACCAGCAATCGACAAGAGGTCCCAAACTTGCCATAGCAGATGTCAATAAAGATGGTCTCGAGGATTTTTATGTATGTGGTGCATCGGGTCAGTCAGGACAGTTGATGATACAGAATGCCATGGGTGGGTTTGTAACACATGATACCGCTATTTTTTCTCCGGCAAAACAAAGCGAAGAGGTAGATGCTGTTTTTTTTGATGCGAATAATGATAGCTACCCCGATCTCTATGTAGTAAGCGGTGGCAATGAATATACGGATGGCAACCCGCAACTGGCAGATCATTTATACCTCAATGATGGCAAAGGAAATTTTATTCCGGCACCAACAACGATACCGCAATTATTAAAAAACAAATCCTGTGTCAGCATAGCGGATATAGATAAGGATGGAGATGTTGATCTGTTTGTAGGCGGACTGGTTAATGCTAAACAATACGGGCAGCCACAATCTTCTTATTTATTGATCAATGATGGGAAAGCAAATTTTAAATTAGCTGGTGCTTCTGTCATAAAACTGGATAGTATAGGAATGGTAACCAGTTCTTCTTTTACCGATATCAATAAAGATGGCTGGGAAGACCTTGTCGTAACCGGGGAATGGATGCCGGTAAAAATTTTCATGAACAATAAAGGAATATTTGCTGCCACTGATATAGCACAATCAACAGGTTTGTGGCAAACAATATATACTACTGATGTAAACGGAGATGGCTTTACAGATATACTCGCAGGTAATTGGGGACATAATAATAAATTTTATGCCGGCAAAAACGGGCCGTTGAAATTATATTGTAAGGATTTTGATAAGAACGGTTCTACCGAACAAATAATGGCTTATACCATTGATGGCCAGGAATATCCTTTTTTGGCTAAAGATGAATTAGAAAGATCGCTCCCCGTGTTAAAAAAAGCTTACCTGCATTACAGCGAAGTGGCGGGCAAAACGATTCAATACATGCTATATGATCTTTTTAAAGACTATAAAGAATTAAAAGCTGAAACATTGGGATCCTGTTGTTTTATCAATGACGGCAAAGGAAATTTTACCAAAATTGAATTGCCTTCCGAATTGCAACTGGCTCCTGTTTTTTCATTTTTACCAATACCTGGTAATGGAAATGGCAGCTTTCTTGCAGCAGGAAACTTCTATGGAGTGATTCCTTATGAAGGACGGTATGATGCGTTATTACCAACGCTGTTTTCATACGATCAAACAGGCCGTAGTTTTCAACTACAGGGAAATATCATTGCTGCAGATGGGGAAGTAAGAGATGCACGATGGATAAAAACAGCCGGAGGAAATGAAAGATTAATTCTTGCAAGAAATAATAACAGTTTGCTTTTTTATAAATAATACATACGAACACAAAATTTAATCAGGATGATCAGGAAATCCCAGGTTCTTCTTTTTTCTTTTTTTACACTTTTTGTTTGCGGACAATGCTCCAAAAAAGGAAACGGTGGCGGCACTGTTACTCCTCCTGTTCCACCACCCGCTAATGATGTTGAGATGTGGATGACCAAAGGCGATCAATCCGTGTTACTGGAAAAACAGACCAGTACTATTTCATTTGTAAGCACGGCCAATTCGTACCCGAATATTGATGTGGATTCAGCTGTAGCTTACCAGTCAGTAGACGGATTTGGTTATACATTAACCGGGGGAAGTGCTTATCTCATCAACCAGGTGCTTAGCGCCAGCTCACGAACTACTTTATTAAATGAACTATTTGGAAATGGTAACGGATCGATTGGAATAAGTTATCTCCGGGTAAGTATAGGTGCATCTGACCTTAGTGCATCTGTATTTAGTTACGATGATATGCCAGCAGGACAAACAGACCCAACATTAGCCAACTTTTCACTTTCGCAGGATACGGTTGACCTGGTCCCTGTTTTAAAACAAATAATAGCGATCAATCCTTCTGTTAAAATTATGGGATCGCCCTGGAGTCCGCCGGTTTGGATGAAAGATAATGGCAGTTCTGTCGGAGGAAGCCTGCTGCCTCAATATTATAGTGTGTATGCAGCTTACTTTGTAAAATATATACAGGCCATGCAATCAAAAGGGATTACTATTGATGCGATCACCATTCAGAATGAACCACAGCATGGTGGTAATAATCCAAGTATGCTCATGTCAGCATCTCAGCAAGCCGATTTTATAAAAAATAATTTAGGTCCGGCTTTCCAGGCTGCAGGTATTGCTACTAAAATAATTGTATGGGATCATAATTGTGATAACCCCGGTTACCCCATTGCTGTTTTGAATGATGCGGCAGCACGACAATATATCAACGGTTCTGCTTTTCATTTATATGGCGGTGATATCAGCGCCCTTTCTACGGTGCATACTGCTTACCCGGATAAAGCGCTTTACTTTACCGAACAATGGACAGCAGCTAATGGAAGTTTTGACGGCGATCTGAAATGGCACTTGAAAAATGTGATTATCGGCTCCATGCGCAACTGGAGTAAGGTGGCACTGGAATGGAACCTGGCAAATAACTCTTCCTACGGTCCCCATACGCCGGGTGGCTGTACAGAATGTAAAGGTGCTATAACAATAGGAGGACCTTCCTATACCCGGAACGTGAGTTATTATATAGTAGCGCATGCATCTAAATTTGTTCCTGCAGGCTCTGTACGCATCAGCAGCGGAACGGTTACCAATCTTCCTAATGTGGCATTCAAAACGCCGTCAGGTAAAAAAGTATTGATCGTGGTGAACGAAGGAAGCGTTGCAATGGGATTTAATATAAATTATAAAGATAAAATAGCTTTCACTTCACTGAACGCAGGAGCCGTAGGCACCTTTATCTGGTGAAAAAATTTACAATCACTTAAAAAATAACCAATGAAAATTATTGGATTTGTATGTCTTGCTTTTGTTTTGTTTTCCTGTACAGAAAATCGGGTGAAAGAGACTGCTTCCGGTTCCACTGACAGCACTTCAGCATTTTCAACGGATGGGAAAAAAATCGTGGTGTATACCACAGCAGACAGCAGTAACTACAGGTTGTCGGCTACAGATACACTTGAATTCAAAGAAATGGGTCAGCCGCTGGAAACACAGATCTGTGTATTTGTGGATCCCACTAAAACCTTCCAGCGTTACCTGGGAGTAGGAGCAGCATTAACTGATGCATCCGCTGAAACTTTTTATAAACTTCCCAAAGAAAAACAACAGGAGGTATTGCAGGCGTACTTTGATAAAGAAAAAGGAATTGGCTATACAGTAGCTCGCACCAATATCAATAGCTGTGATTTCAGCAGCGATATGTATACGTATGTAGCCGATGGCGATAAAGAATTAAAATCATTCAATATTGAGCATGATAAAAAATATAAACTCCCTTTTATCAAAGAAGCGATGAAGGCAGCCGGTGGCAAACTGAATTTATTTGCAAGCCCCTGGAGCCCGCCGGCCTGGATGAAAGACAATAACGACATGCTGCACGGTGGCAAACTGAAAAAAGATTTTTATGATAGCTGGGCAATGTATTATACAAAATTCATTAAGGAATATGAAAAAGAAGGCGTGCCTGTTTGGGGCATCTCCGTGCAGAACGAACCCATGGCTACCCAGCGCTGGGAAAGCTGTATTTATTCTGCCGAAGAAGAAAGAGACTTTTTAAAAAATAGTTTAGGCCCAACGATGCACAAAGAAGGATTAGCCGATAAAAAAATAATTGTGTGGGATCATAACCGGGATCTTATTTATCAAAGGGCACAAACATATTTTAATGATCCCGAAGCTTCCAAATATATATGGGGCATTGGGTTTCACTGGTATGAAGACTGGAGTGGCGGCACTCCCATGTATGAAAACCTGAAACGGGTACATGAATCTTATCCCGATAAGAATATATTCTTCACCGAAGGATGCGCTGAAAGTTTTAATGCAAAAAGATATAACGCATGGGTATTAGGTGAGGAATATGGCCGTTCAATGATCAATGATTTTAATAATGGAATGGTAGGATTTACAGATTGGAATATTTTACTGGATGAAACCGGAGGCCCCAATCATGTACAGAATTTTTGTTTTGCTCCGGTGCATGGCGATACAAAGACAGGACAAATAATTTATACGAATGCTTATTATTATATCGGCCATTTTTCAAAATTCATTACACCCGGCGCCAAAAGAATAAGCAGTTCAGCCAGCCGCAGCCAGTTACTGACTACTGCATTCCGTAATGAAGATGGTAAAACAGTTGTAGTAGTGATGAACCAGGGCAGCGCAAAATTTCCTTATTTCTTATGGATAAATGGGAAAGCTGCTGAGATAACAGCCCTGCCCCATTCTATCAACACATTGGTTTTTTAAATAAGAGAATGAAAAAAATTGCAGGATCAATATTGATATTGTGGATATGGACAGGTTGTGGTAAAGGAGGTTCTTCTTCCGCCCCACCCCCTCCTTCGCCTGCATTTTTTAGTCTTACTGGTTATACCTTAAATAATGTTGAAGGGGCCAATAACATTTATAACGCAAGCAGGGCATCTATTATTAAGCTTCGGTTCAGCGCACCGGTTAACAGGTCCACTGTGACGGGGAATATTATTCTTCAGCAAAACTCAGGTACTGCTGTCAATTATAATATTACTTATGAAAAGTCTGACAGTGTAGTAGTGTTGCAACCTGCAGCGCCATTAGCACACCTTACCAAACATAAAGCTTCTGTGATCACTTCATTGAAATCAGTCGCAGGAAGCAGCCTGGGTAGTGCTACTGATGTTTATTTTACTACTGCTATTGACTCCTCAAGAAAATTCCCGATCATTTCAGACAATGCATTGCTCGACCTGGTGCAGCAACAGGCGTTTAAATACTTCTGGGATTTTGGACATCCTGTAAGCGGCCTGGCAAGAGAACGAAATACTTCCGGTGAAACAGTTACTTCAGGAGGTTCAGGTTTTGGTATCATGGCTATTGTTGCCGGGGTTGATCGGGGCTTTAAAACAAGGGCAGAAGGTTTGAGCCGGATGCAAACCATAGTTGGCTTTTTAAAAAACACAGCACAGAAATTTCATGGAGCTTTTCCGCATTGGCTCAATGGAACAAATGGTGCTGTTATCCCCTTCAGTACAAAAGATAATGGCGCTGACCTGGTAGAAACTTCTTATTTAATAATGGGATTGCTGACTGCCCGTCAATATTTCAATGCTGCAGATGCCGGTGAAACAACATTGCGCAATGATATCAATTCCATTTGTAATGGTGTAGAATGGAACTGGTTCAGGAATAATAATCAAAATGTATTGTACTGGCATTGGAGTCCTAATTATAACTGGGAGATCAATATGCCCATCAAAGGATGGAATGAATGCCTGATCACATATATACTGGCAGCTTCCTCCACTACCTTCAGTGTTCCTGCTGCTGTATATACCAGTGGATGGACAAGCAACGGCAGTAATGGATTTACTAATGGAAATACGTACTATGGAAGTGTATTGCCATTAGGTGCCAACCTCGGCGGGCCTTTATTTTTTGAGCATTACACTTTCATGGGGGTAAAACCTACTGGCCTGAGCGATGCGTATGCTAATTACCAAACGCAGACAACGAATCATACCCTGATCAATTACAATTATTGCAGGGCTAATCCACAGGGACATTTTGGATATAGCGATTCTGTATGGGGATTAACGGCGAGTGATATACCCAATGGTTATACAGCCAGTTCGCCTATCAATGATATTGGCGTCATCGCACCTACTGCAGCCCTGTCTTCTATTGCTTATACACCCACCGAGTCAATGAAAGCGTTGAAGTTTTTTTATTATGTGCTGGGTGATAAACTGTGGGGCACTTATGGGTTTAAAGATGCATTTTCATTGAAAGAAGCATGGTTTGCTGATTCTTATTTAGCCATAGACCAGGGACCTATTATGGTGATGATCGAAAACTACCGGACAGGTTTGTTATGGAATTTATTTACCAGTTGCCCGGAAATAAAAGCAGGGATGTTATCACTGGGTTTTACCGCACCCTACCTTTAGAAAACGATTCTAAACAATTGAAACGATTGCGATGAAACAGAAAAGCTTTCTTACCTTATTTGTTTTAGTCATTGCCTTTCCTGTTTTTGCACAAAAACAAACTGCTGTTGCAGCACCTGCTCAGCTATCCGATTCCGTATTACTGGATCTCGTACAAAAACAAACCTTCCGTTACTTCTGGGATTTTGCTCATCCTGTAAGTGGTCTTTCAAGAGAAAGAAGTAATGTGGCTTACAACTACGGTAGTGAAGTAGTCACTACCGGCGGCACCGGATTTGGTGTGATGGCAGTGATCGTTGCTACGGAAAGAAAATGGATAATAAGAGATACCGCAGCCAGGTTTTTACTGAAGATGGTCAATTTTTTATTGAAATCAAATTCATATCATGGTGTGTTTCCGCATTGGCTGGATGGCGCCACCGGTAAAACCATTCCGTTTAGCCGCAAAGATGATGGAGCAGACCTTGTAGAAACATCTTACCTGTTCCAGGGATTGCTATGTGCACGACAATATTTTAACAGCGATAACAGAACGGAAAGAGAATTGCGCAATCGCATCGGCTGGTTGTGGAATGAAGTTGAATGGAATTGGTTTACGAAGGAAGGACAGGAAGTGTTGTACTGGCACTGGAGTCCTAATAATGGATGGGCGATGAATTTTCCTGTCAGGGGATTTAATGAATGTTTGATCATGTATGTACTTGCAGCTTCATGTCCTAATGAAAAATATGGAGTGAGTGCTGCTGTATATCACCGCGGCTGGGCTGAAAGTAATTTCTTTAAGAATGGGAAAACATTTTACGGCTATAAATTGCCATTAGGGTTTGATTATGGCGGACCTTTATTCTTTTCACAATATTCTTTTTTAGGATTAGATCCTCGTGGACTGAAAGACCGGTATGCTGATTACTGGGAGCAGAATAAAAATCATACGCTCATCAACTATTCTTATTGCGTAGACAATCCAAAGCAGTTTAAAGGATACGGAGAAAATTGCTGGGGATTAACCGCCAGTGATACATATAATGGTTACGATGCTTACTCACCTACCAACGATGGCGGCACTATTAGTCCTACTGCTGCATTAAGTGCGTTTCCTTATACACCGGAGCATTCTATGAAAGCATTGAAACATTTTTATAACGACCTGGGTAATAAGATATGGAGTGAATATGGATTTGTGGATGCATTTAATGAAACAAAGAACTGGGTGGCTGCATCGCATTTAGCGATTGATCAGGGTCCTATCATCGTGATGATAGAAAATTACCGCAGTGGCTTATTGTGGAAATTATTTATGAGTTCTCCTGAAATACAAAATGGATTGAAGAAGCTGGGATTTGAAAGTCCGTGGCTGAAGAAGTGACCCGATAGCTATCAGGTAGTCAATAGTGAGCAAGGCTTACTCTCAAAGATAACTATCCCCTTTCCGGAGGGGCGGATTAAATGAGTGGTAAGATAATAAACGACCGGGGTGGTCATTGTATAGAAAAATAGAATAAAAAAATTCGGGAAAGAATTTTAAACCATTTACCTGCAAAAGAAGAAGCGTGAAAATTCAAGTATATTATTTTTTGCTCATAGCCTTTGCAGTTACAACTGCTGTTACTGCCCAGCAAAAAACCTATTGCAACCCCATTAATATTGATTACGGGTATACTCCCATACCCAATTTTTCTGAATGGGGAAGACACCGGGCCACTGCAGATCCTGTGATCGTTAATTACAAAAATGATTATTACTTATTCAGCACCAATCAATGGGGTTATTGGTGGAGCAACGATATGCTAAACTGGAAATTTATTTCAAAAAAATTCTTACGCCCCTGGAATACGAATACCTATGATGAACTATGTGCACCCGCCGTTGGTATTATTGGTGATACCATGATCGTTTTTGGATCTACTTACACCAGCAAGTTTACCATCTGGATGAGCACCAATCCCAAAGCCAATGAATGGAAACCACTGGTAGATTCATTCGAGATCGGTGGATGGGATCCCTCTTTTTTTACGGACGATGATGGCAGATTGTATATGTACAACGGAAGCAGTAATAAATTCCCGATGTATGGCATTGAATTAAATAGGAAAACATTGCAGCCCATTGGTACGAGAAAAGAAATGTATTTGCTGGAGCCCTGGCGCTATGGCTGGCAACGGTTTGGTGAGCACATGGACAATACTTTTCTTGATCCCTTCATTGAAGGTTCACACATGACGAAGTATAATGGTAAATACTATCTTCAATATGGTGCACCGGGTACGGAGTTCAGTGGTTATGCTGATGGTTTGCTGGTAGGCGACAATCCGCTGGGTCCATTTACAGCCCAATCAGATCCACTGAGTATGAAATTGGGTGGTTTTGTAAGAGGTGCCGGGCATGGCGCAACTTTCCAGGACAATTATAAAAATTACTGGCATGTATCTACTACGGTGATATCTGTAAAGAATACGTTTGAAAGAAGATTGGGAATATGGCCCACAGGATTTGATAAAGATGGAATGATGTGGTGTAATACATCGTTTGGTGATTACCCGCATTATCTTCCAACGGCCTCCCCAAACCCCTCCGAAGGGAGAGAACCCAACACACAACCCTTGCTAAAACAAAATTCTAATAAAAATAAAAACACCCCGCAAAGCGAGGTTAGTGGGCAGGTGGCCTCACCCAACGGGGGAGGTCGGGAGGGGGCCCGACCTCTATGGATGCTCCTCAACTATAACAAACCCGTACAGGTATCTTCAACATTAGGAGGCTATCTTCCTAACAATGCGGTGGATGAACTGGCAAAAACATACTGGAGTGCAACAACCGGCAACAAAGGAGAGTGGATACAAACAGATCTCGGAAAATTGTCTACTGTAAACGCAATTCAGATCAATTATGCTGACCAGAATGTATCATTTCCAAAAGAAATGGATTCGATCTTTTTAGGTAAAACAATAGGATTGTTTCATCAGTATATCTTGTCTTATTCCGTGGATGGAAAGAAATGGAAGACATTGGTTGATAAAAGCAATAACAAAACAGATACACCACATGATTATGTGGAGCTTTCATCACCTGTACAGGCAAGATTTATCAGGCTCGAAAACATTCACATGCCCACTGGTAAGTTTGCGATCAGTGGATTGAGGGTATTTGGTAATGGAAATGGCGAAAAACCAGGTGCTGTACAGGGATTCATTGTTTTGCGGACAGAGAAAGATAAAAGAAGTGCATTTATAAAATGGAAACCGGTGGATGATGCGTTTGCTTATAATATTTATTACGGCACTCATCCTGAAAAATTATATACCTGTATCATGATCCATTCAAACAATGAATACTGGATGAAAGCGATGGATTCGCAGAAAGCTTATTATTATTGTATCGAAGCCATTAATGAAAACGGTGTGTCAGAAAGAACAAAAGTTATAAAGGTGGAATAACGTCAAACCGGGTAAAGACAAAATATGCGAAAGAGGTTTAATAAAAAGAGTATTGGATTAATAGGAATCATCCTGCTTATCCTAACTGGCATCTCAGGTTGGGCTCAGCCCTTTGCAGACGAGATCAATGCTTTTAAAAAACAAGATAGCATTCATACCCCACGCGGGAAGCAGATCTTATTTATTGGCAGTTCTTCTTTCCGGTTATGGAAAAACATTCAAAGCGATTTCCCGGGTTATCCTATTCTCAACAGGGCATTTGGTGGCTCTACCTTGCAAGATGTTATTCATTATGCAAGAGTTGTTATTCAACCTTATCGCCCCAAGCAGATCGTCATTTATTGTGGGGAGAATGACCTTGCATCATCCGATACGGTAACACCGGCGATAGTGCTGAAACGATTTGAAATACTATACCACCTCATACGCCAGCATTACCCGAAAATTCCGGTAGTATATGTTTCGATCAAACCAAGTCCCAGCCGTCAGTACCTGATGCCAAAAATGGTAGAAGCCAATAACCTGATCCGGGATTTTTTAAAGAAAAAAGGAAAAAATGTTTTTGTGGATGTATATAATAAGATGCTGAAAGCAGATGGCACCCCGATGGAAGATCTCTTTATTGATGATAAGCTGCACATGAATGCTAAAGGGTATAAGATCTGGCAACAAGAAATACAAAAACACCTGGCTAAATAAATTCAGCGTACAATGAGAAGAACTCAAAACTATTTGCTTTTATTATTCCTTGTTGCTCTATCCCTGTTTGGCTGCCAACAAACTCCGGTAGTTACAAAAATTGCCTTTGGTTCCTGTGGTCACGAGAGTGAACCACAACCGGTGTTGAGCCAGGCAGCCGATCAGCAACCTGCAGCCTTTATTTTTTTAGGTGATAATATTTATGGTGACACCGATAATATGGATACGCTCCGCTATAAATATGATCTTCTCGGTTCAAAACCAGAATTTAAAAAACTGGATAGCAGCACACAGATCTTTGCCACCTGGGATGATCATGATTTTGGACGTAATGATGCTGGTATGTATTACCCGTATAAAAAAGAGGCCAAAGAAATTTTCATGAATTTTTTTAAAGAGCCTGCTGAAAGCGAAAGAAGAAAACATGAAGGAGTTTATAAAACAGAATACATTAAGGTGAGAGATAAAGTAATACAGGTGATCTTATTAGATGTACGTACATTCAGAAATAACCTGCTTCCCTACGATACGCTGACTAAATTACCCCGTGATCATTATTTTTATACCCCGGATTATAAACCACATACTTCTACTGATAGCACCTTGCTGGGTAGCCAGCAATGGCAATGGCTGGAACAGGAATTAAAAAAACCAGCGGATCTTCGATTGATCTGCAGTGGATCACAATTTGGAATTGAATTCAATGGATATGAAGCATGGGCGAATTTCCCCCATGAACAAAAAAGAATGCTGGCGTTGATCAAACAAACAAAAGCCAATGGTATACTTTTTTTAACAGGCGATGTGCATTATGCAGAAATATCCCGGTTGAATGAACCAGGTCTATATCCCATTTACGATATCACGGCAAGTGGTATCACTTCTACCTGGGATTTTGCTACACAAAATGTGAACAGGATAGAAGGACCGGTAATGGACAATCATTATGGTTTACTCACCATTGTATGGGAGAGTGATCCTGTGATTAAAATGGAGATCATTGACAAATACCATAACAGCAGGATCGAATACACGATCAAAAAAAGCGATATCAGTTTTAAATAATCTATCAGCATAAATACAATACAATGAAAATGAAACAAACTCTTTCGGTTTTTATACTGGGGATCTGTCTATTCTTTTATTCGGGCACATTGGCGCAGCAGTCACCAGATCCAAAAATGAAACCTTTCATTGATGCATTGATGAAGAAAATGACAATAGAGGAAAAGCTGGGCCAGTTGAATTTACCGGGCAGTGGTGATATTGTAACCGGCCAGGCTAAAAGCTCTGATATCGGCAAAAAAATTAAAGAAGGAAAAGTAGGAGGGCTTTTTAATATCAAGTCCGTTGCTAAAATTAAAGAAGTGCAACGGGTAGCTGTAGAAGAAAGCCGGCTGAAAATTCCTTTGATCTTTGGGATGGATGTGATACATGGTTATGAAACTGTATTTCCTATTCCACTCGGTTTAAGCTGCACCTGGGATATGAATTTAATTGAACGCAGTGCAAGGATTGCAGCTACAGAAGCAAGTGCCGATGGCATCTGCTGGACCTTTTCACCTATGGTAGATATAGCCCGTGATCCTCGCTGGGGAAGAATTGCTGAAGGAAGCGGAGAGGATGCTTATCTCGGATCACAAATAGCAAAGGCCATGGTAAAAGGTTACCAGGGAAATGATCTTACAAAAAACAATACGATCATGAGTTGTGTAAAGCACTATGCTTTATATGGTGCAGCGGAAGCAGGC
This sequence comes from Chitinophagaceae bacterium, assembly GCA_036383515.1. GTDB lineage: Bacteria > Bacteroidota > Bacteroidia > Chitinophagales > Chitinophagaceae > CADEDV01. Next base: position 91,582 of record DASVOE010000129.1, read on the forward strand.
AGAGATTATAATACAACAGACATGAGCCACCAGCGGATGTATAATGAATACTTCCCTCCTTATAAAGCTGCTGTAGATGCCGGCGTGGGAAGTGTGATGGCATCATTTAATGAAGTGGATGGAGTGCCTGCCACCGCTAATAAATGGCTGATGACCGATGTGCTGCGTAAACAATGGGGCTTTAAGGGATTTGTGGTAACTGATTATACCGGCATCAACGAAATGATTGATCATGGCATTGGTGATCTGCAGACCGTATCAGCAAGAGCGTTGATGGCAGGCATAGATATGGATATGGTGGGTGAGGGAATTTTAAACACTACACAAAAATCGTTGAAGGAAGGAAAAGTGACAATGGCGCAGATCGATGCAGCCTGCAGAAGAATACTGGAAGCAAAATACAAACTGGGTTTGTTTGATGATCCTTATAAATATTGTGATGAGAACAGGGCAAAGACCGAAATTTTTACGACTACTAATCGTAGTGAGGCAAGAAATATTGCTGCGCAAAGTTTTGTGTTATTAAAGAACAACCTCCTCCCGGGAGGGGCAGGGGTGGATGTATTGCCTTTAAAGAAAACAAACAACATTGCATTGATAGGTCCATTGGCCGATGCAAAAGAAAATATGCCAGGCACCTGGAGCGTAGCCGCTGATTTTTCAAAAGCTACTTCCTTATTAACCGGGTTGAAAGCAGTTGCGGGGACCAATGCAAAGATCAGTTATGCTAAAGGATCTAACCTGGATGATGACAGTTTGTTTGAGCAAAGAGCCGGCATGTTTGGTAAAGCTTTTCACCGCGATGGAAGAACTTCCGAACAATTATTGCAGGAAGCATTGACGATAGCCAACCAATCCGATGTTATTGTAGCAGCATTGGGTGAATCTGCAGAAATGACTGGAGAAAGCAGCAGCCGCACCAATATCCAAATACCGGCAGCACAACAAACGTTGTTAAAAGCATTATTAAAAACAGGAAAGCCAGTTGTTCTTGTTTTATTTACCGGCAGACCTTTAGTATTGAAATGGGAACAGGAAAACGTACCAGCAATATTAAATGTATGGTTCGGTGGCAGCGAAGCTGGTTATGCAATTGCAGATGTACTATTTGGTGATGTAAACCCATCCGGGAAATTAAGTACTACTTTTCCGCAGAACGTTGGCCAGGTACCTATATTTTATAATCATAAGAACACGGGACGCCCATTACCGGAAGGAAAATGGTTTCAAAAATTCCGTTCTAATTATTTAGATGTAAGTAATGATCCGTTATATCCTTTCGGATATGGGTTAAGCTATACCGGCTTTACATACAGCGATGTGAAACTCAGCAATACTTCTTTAAAAGGTAATCAAACATTAACTGCATCGGTTACCGTTACCAACACCGGCAAAACAACTGGCAAGGAAGTAGTTCAATTATATATCCGTGATGTAGTAGGTACTGTAACAAGACCGGTAAAAGAACTGAAGGGTTTTCAAAAAATTGAATTGAAAGCGGGCGAATCAAAAACGATCGATTTCAAGATCACTCCCGATGACCTGAAGTTTTATAACTATGATCTCAACTATGATTGGGAACCCGGTGCCTTTGTGATCATGATCGGGGGCAATTCAAGAGATGTTAAGTCTGCCAGGATAAATTGGGTAAAATGATAAACCCTGCTGTATGAAAAAAATAGTCGTTGTGCTGTCTTGTTTGTTGGTTATCGGCCTGCATCTTACAGCACAGGATCTTAACCTATATCAAAAGCATCTTTACATATCGGGCAACGATACATTACCTTATCGGTTGCTATTGCCGGAGAATTATGATGCAGCAAAAAAATATCCACTGATCTATTTTTTACATGGTGCAGGAGAACGGGGAAATGATAATGAAGCCCAGTTAATACACGGATCCAAATTATTTTTGAAGGACGATATAAGAAAAAACTATCCTGCTATTATTGTTTTTCCGCAATGTCCTGTCAACAGTTTCTGGAGTAATGTTGATTTCAAAATAGAGGATGGTAAAAGGAACTTTCATTTTAAAGGAGATGGTGAGCCAACTATCGCCATGAAACTGGCGCAGGAATTATTGTACAAGATCATTCGGGAATACCCGGTGCAAAAGAAACAGATCTATGTTGGAGGTTTATCAATGGGTGGCATGGGAACTTTTGAGATCGTGCGAAGAAATCCAAAATTGTTCGCTGCCGCTATGCCTATATGCGGAGGAGGAGCACCGGCAACGGCGGTTAAAATGAAAAAAACAAAATGGTGGATTTTTCATGGCGCTAAAGACGATGTGGTGCCGCCCGAACTATCTGAGAAAATGGTGAAAGCATTACAAGAAGCAAAAGCAACGGTGAAATTTACCCTCTATCCTGAGGCCAACCACAATAGCTGGGATGCTGCTTTTGCAGAGCTGGAATTATTATCCTGGTTATTTTCGCAAAAGAAATAATCCGGCATGGCTATAAAAAATATTGTGTTCGATCTCGGTGGTGTGATATTGAATTTGGATTTTGATAAATCGGCTCAGGCATTCACTGCCTTAGGGATAAAAAATTTCAATGAATATTTTACCCAGCTCCATGCTAATCCCTTATTTAAGCAATTGGAAACCGGTGCCATCATCAATGCAGGATTTTATGATGAATTGAGAACAACGACGGGCATCACGGCCAGCAATAAAGAAATTGATGCGGCCTGGAATGCCATGCTGCTTGATTTCCCGGTGGAAAGAATTGAAAAATTGAAAGAACTTTCAACTCATTACCGGCTTTTTCTTTTTAGTAATACCAATGCTATTCATCATACCGCTTTTCATAAAAGTTTTCAGCAGCTATTTCATTTCAACTTCGATACGCTTTTTGAAAAAGCATGGTATTCGCACCTTATTGGTCATCGCAAACCAGATATAGCTGCGTTTGAATTCATATTAACAGATGGTGGCCTGATAGCACCGGAAACTTTGTTTATTGATGATACATTACCCAATGTCGAAGCTGCTATAAAAGCAGGGCTACAGGCAGCTCATATTTCTCCGGGAAAAAACATGCTGATGGTGTTGCCGGAAGTGTTGTAAGGCTTACTTCACTTCTTCAAAGTCAATATAATCGCTGGCGGCAGGTTTTGGCGAAGTTTTAGTATTATCATCGGTAGGCGGATACGCTTTTTGTTGTTGCTGGTATTGCTCATCCTGAGCCCGGTCGAAGGACATCTTTTCCTGCATTTCACTAAATCCCTTTTTGATCTTACGGCTGGCACTATACACAGGAATGACCAGTTTAAATATAAACTGATACAGGAACCAGATCAGCAGGAAATACAAAACATATTTCATCCGGGAGTCATTTTAATTAGGTAACCAGTACGGACAATTCGGACTGTAAAGATAAGAAGGCCGGCACGGAGCTTACCGGCAGGCAGCCGTCATTTACCGAAAAGTTGGGAATTAAGAGGAGTATGGATAGAGCAACCCGGAACTTCTTTCGTTCCATATTCTGATTTGGGTGATAAGGAGTATTTCCCTTACATTTGCAGCGGAAAAAGATGTTAGAAGGGAACGAGGTCGTTCCCTTCTTCTTTTGTATAACATGAGCAGCGAAGCACAAATACAGGCACTGGAAAAGAAAATAGAGGCATTGATCGCACCTGAACCCGGCTTTTTCCTGGTAGAACTTAATATAAAGCCTACTAATAATATTAAAGTGTTCATTGATGCCGACCAGGGAATAAGTATCGAAAAACTAGTGCAACTGAACCGTAAACTCTATAAAGACATTGAAGAAACCAGCTTCTTTCCTTCTGGTGATTTTTCGCTGGAAGTATCGTCTCCGGGATTAGATGAACCACTGAAACTACATCGCCAGTACCTGAAGAATATTGGCCGTGAAGTAGAAGTGATGATGACTGATGGTAATAAAAAAGAGGGAAAATTGCTGACAGTAACGGAGCAGGAGATCACACTGGAAGAAGAAAAAGGGAAAAGTAAGAAAAAAGAGATAGTGCAACATACTATCCCATTTGATCACATAAAGACAACAAGAATTCAGGTAAAATTTTAAAAGAAGCGGAGTCTGACTCCCCTTCTCCTTTAGAGAAGGGGCCGGGGGGATGAGGCATAAAACAACAAAAATTCAAATTAAATTTTAAGAAGCTGCTAGTTGCAAGCCACGAGTGGCCGGCAGCGAATAGCTAGAAGCTCAAAAACAGTGTTATGGCAAGTATCAATCTTATCGAGGCGTTCCAGGAATTTAAAGATGCTGAAAACATTGACCGCCCTACCATGATGAAAGTGGTAGAAGACGTTTTCAAAACATTGCTGCGAAAAAAATTCGGCAGTGATGAAAATTTCGATGTAATCGTAAACGCAGAAAAAGGTGATCTCGAGATCATCCGTCGTCGTATGATCGTTGAAGACGGGCAGGTGGAAGATCCATTGGCACAAATTGGTTATACAGATGCCGTTAAGATAGAACCAGACTTTGAAGTGGGAGAAGAACTATACCAGGAAATAGACCTCTATGATTTTGGCCGCCGGGCTATCCTCGCTGCCAAACAAACTTTGGCAAGCCGTATCAGCGATCTGAAGAAAAATGTACTGGCTAAAAAATATGGAGACAGGATCGGTGAGATCATCAGCGCTGAGGTATACCAGGTTTGGAAAAAAGAGATCTTGTTGCTGGATGAAGAGGGTAATGAACTGATACTTCCCAAGAGCGAACAGATACCGCAGGATTACTTTAAAAAAGGGGAAAATATCCGGGCCGTTGTAAGGAAAGTGGATATGAAAAATAATAGTCCGGTAATTATTCTTTCCAGAACTTCGCCTGACTTTCTGGCTAAATTATTGGAGATTGAAGTACCTGAAATTTTTGATGGTCTTATTGTTATTAAAAAGATCGTCCGGGATCCGGGGGAAAGAGCTAAAGTAGCAGTAGAGTCTTACGATGACCGTATCGACCCCGTGGGTGCCTGTGTAGGAATGAAAGGCAGCCGTATTCATGGTATCGTTCGTGAATTAAAGAATGAGAATATTGACGTCATCAACTGGACCAGTAATATCCAGTTGCTGATCCAGCGTTCATTGACACCTGCCAAGATCACCAGTATGGAACTGGACCAGGAAAAACATCACGCCAACGTTTACCTGAAACCTGACCAGGTTTCATTAGCGATTGGCCGCCGGGGTGTAAATATCAAACTAGCTACGGAGCTTACCGGCTTTGAGTTGGATGTGTACCGGGATACGGAAGAAGAAGAAGATGCATTTGATATTGACCTGGATGAATTTAGTGATGAGATTGAAACATGGGTGATTGATGAATTGAAGCGGGTAGGTTGTGATACAGGACGCAGTGTATTGAAATTAACAGCTGAAGAACTGGAACGCCGGACTGACCTCGAAAAAGAAACAATTGCCGAGGTAAGGAAAGTGTTGCAGGAAGAATTTGAAAAAGAATAGAACAGTAATGGTGAATAGTGAATGGTTTGTCAAACCAATTTCTTTATTCACTATTGACTACCCGATAGCAATCGGGTCACAATTGACAAATAAAAAAACTGAATGGCAGAATTAAAACTTCCAAGATTATTAGGCGCCGCAAAAGAATTTAATGTCGGACAGGATACCTTAATTGATTTCCTGATCGGGAAAGGATTTCCTAAAGATGACCTTAAGCCTACGTCCAAGCTGACGGAGGATATGTATCGTTCCTTGCAGCAGGAGTTCCAGAGTGATAAAGCTGCCAAGATGAAAAGCGACCAGGTAGATCTTCCAAAAGGAGCCATCGCAGAAGCCAAGAAGAAAAAAGAAGAAGAAGAGATCCTTTTCAAAAAAGAGGAGAAGAAGGTAGTAAAAAAAGAAGAGCCTGTTGCACCGGTAGTAGTGGAAGAAAAACCGAAAAAAGCAGAACTAGCACCGGTAATTGAAAAGAAAAAAGAAGAAGAAATTACAAAAGTAGAAGCGCCGGAAATTGAACAACCTAAGGTGCTTGATAAGATTGATCTTTCTTCCATTGACTCTTCTACAAGACCCAAGAAGATCGTCAAGAAAAAAGAAGAGAAGCCAGCAAAGGCTGAAGAAAAAGCTCCCATTGAGATCAAAAAGAAAAAAACAAAGAAAGAAGAAGAGCCTGTAGCGGAAATACAACCCAAAGTAGAAGAAGTAGTAGCACCGGAAGAAGAAGATCTGCCGCCGGTGATTGAAAATATTGAAAGAGAAAAATTAACCGGCCCCAAAATTTTGGGTAAGATCGATCTGCCGGTTGATAATGATACCCGGCCTAAGAAAGAAGAAAACAGGAAGAGAAAGCGTATTCCGATTGCAAAGAAAGATAATAAGCAAACGGCCGTTCCTGATAAAGACAAACGCCAGGGTGGTGGAAACTTTAATCGTGGTGGCGATAACCGGGGCCGTGGTCCGGGTGGTCCGCCAAGAAGAGATAACCGCGGTGGCACAGGTCCGGCTATCGGTCGTCGTGAAGACAAGTTAATCGACGAAAAAGAAATTCAAAGAAAAATCCAGGAAACCCAGGCAAAACTATCAGGTGGTGGTGGCAAAGGCAAAAGTCTTAAAGCCAAATTGCGTCGTGAAAAAAGACAGGAACTGGCAGATGCCAAAGGAGATGCAGGAGATGATAACAAACTGCAGGTAACTGAATTTATAAGTGTGAGTGAATTGGCCAACCTGATGGATGTAAGTTTTGCAGAAGTGATTGGCAAGTGTATGGGGTTAGGTATCATGGTATCTATCAACCAGCGTCTCGATGCAGAGGTTATTGAATTAGTAGCAAGTGAATTTGGTTTTGATGTCGAATTCATCGACATGGAAAAACAAATGGAGATGGAAGAAGAGGACGATGATGATGATGCAGAAACTGAATTGACACCCCGTTCACCCATCGTTACGATTATGGGTCACGTTGACCATGGTAAAACATCGTTGCTTGATTATATAAGAAGTGCCAACGTAGTAGCCGGCGAAGCGGGAGGTATCACCCAGCACGTAGGTGCTTACCAGGTTGAACTACCCAATGGAAAAGAAATAACATTCCTTGATACACCGGGTCACGAAGCATTTACAGCGATGAGGGCAAGAGGTGCTAAAGTAACCGACATTGCCGTGATCGTAGTAGCAGCAGACGATGCAGTGATGCCGCAAACCCGTGAAGCCATCAGCCATGCGCAGGCAGCTGGTGTGCCCATGATCTTTGCCATTAATAAAATTGATAAGGACGGAGCTAACCCGCAAAAGATATATGAACAGCTTTCACAAATGAACTTATTGGTGGAAGAATGGGGTGGTAAATTCCAAAGCCAGGAATTGTCGGCCAAAAAAGGATTGAACATTGATAAGCTGCTCGAAAAGATTTTGCTCGAAGCAGAACTATTAGATCTTAAAGCCAACCCATCCCGGGAAGCTACCGGAACTATTATTGAAGCATCATT
>DASVOE010000130.1:0-4658 GCA_036383515.1 Chitinophagaceae bacterium
CGTGGATGGTGAGTGGGGACTAATACACAGAATAGATCTAGAAATCTATGCCTCCGTAAAGTTCACCCCACTTTCCTTCCACAAAATTCATCATCTGTTTCTGCTATCCATTATTTCAATGAACTATTTAATCTAAAGGTCCTCCGTCTTTCAAAAAACTCATAGTGGCCCATGATAGCGATCATTATTTCTATTTGAAAACACGGCTTCTTTACCTGCAAACCAATTTTTTATTGATTAATCCAAATAATACGTTTCGTCCTAGCCCGGTCATCTTCCACTAACCCCGTAATCTTCAATTAAAGCATATATATTGTCATATCCATTCAACTATTCGATCAATCACTTATCTTCCATCTACAAAAATTACCACCTTGCAGCAACAACGTTTCTATTCCCTTGATGTCTTCCGAGGCGCCACCGTTTGCCTGATGATACTCGTAAACAACCCCGGAACCTGGAGTCATATTTTTGGACCACTTGAACATGCACCCTGGCATGGACTTACTCCTACGGATCTGGTGTTCCCGTTCTTTTTATTTGCAGTAGGTAATGCTATCTCCTTTGTAATGCCACGGCTCGAAGCGGCCGGTGATAAGGTCTTCTGGATAAAAGTAATAAAAAGAACGGTGATCATTTTTGGTATTGGCTTGTTTTTGAACTGGTGGCCTTTTTTCAGATGGGTAGATGGCTCTTTAGTGTTTCGTCAATGGGTTGATCCAGCAAATCCGGCAAGTGGTGTAAGGATCTTTGGAGTGTTACAACGCATTGCCCTCTGTTATTTCTTTGCTTCTATTATAATATATTACGGGAAAGCAAGAAGGGCTTTCTATATTGGCTTATTATTTTTATTGATCTACTGGATGCTGTGTTTATTGGGCAATCCATCAGATCCTTATAGTTTAAAAGGGTGGTTCGGAACAGCTATTGATAAAAACATTTTAGGCATAGCTCATATGTATAAAGGAGAAGGAATTCTTTTTGATCCTGAAGGGTTGATGAGTACTCTTCCCGCTATCGTACAGGTGATCTTTGGATATTTAGTAGGTGATTATATCCGGAATAAAAGTAAACAACCAGAACCGCAACAATTTGATTTTGAAAAACCCGGTGCTCCTTCCAACGGGCTTAATGGGCTTTACCGGATGCTCACGGGTTTATTTGTAATAGGCGTAGCATTCTTAGTAACGGGTTATTGCTGGGACCTTGCATTTCCCATTAATAAGAAAATATGGACCAGCTCTTATACTATTTATACAACAGGACTTGCTGTCATTACTATTGCTACGATGATCTATATGATCGAGACAAAAAATATAAAAGGTGGACTTGCCAGGTTCTTTGATGTATTTGGTAAGAATGCTTTATTTGTTTTTGCATTGAGTGCCTTTTTACCCAAAGGATTGGGATTAATAAAATTCGGAGATGGTATCAACCCCTGGAATGCGTTGTATAAAAAAGTATTGATCCATGTGCATGGTCCGCCAGAATTGGGTTCCTTATTATATGCCCTTTGTGTGATCACCTTTATGTGGGTTATTTGCTGGTGGATGGATAAAAAGAAAATTTATGTGAAAGTATAAATCGTAACCCATCACCGTTCCAACTTTTCTTCAGCTACTGTTTTTTAATAAATAAATTGATTTGTTTTTAATTAACAGTGGACAAAATCCTTTTAACACCCCTTTTTAATCCCGGGTTTTATTTTCGAGACATAAAACTAAACACTATGAGAAAAGTTCTACTCCTTTTATCATTATGCATTTCATCGTACACTCTTTTCAGCCAGGATGATTCCCTTTTAAAAACTTTTAAATACAGGATTGATAGGTACAGGGCTATTAACCTGAATGTAAGTGGTGGCGGGCAATTTAGCGAAACCAAATATATTCCCGGCACTTCCCGGAATCATTCATCCGCCGGAAGTTTTTATGTTGCTACATATACTGTGAAGAGCACTGATAAAATACTTTTGACCACAGAAGGAAATATTTCCTCTTCTTTCTCTTTCAATAAATACGATAACTCTTCTGAAACGAATAAAGACAGGAATTTTTCTGTGGCACCCTATTACAGCATACTGAATAAATGGTTCTCCAAGAAAACGTTTATAGAATTGGGAGCAGATGCATCAGCTAATTTCCTTTCCACAAAATATAATTCGATCGCCATTTTAAATCGTTTAAAAACGAAACAAACTAATTATTCGCTTGCCCTGCATACAGGAATAGGAAAAGGAAGACTGGAAAACATCACCGACATGCAAAATGCACTTTGGTTGAATAAAGCCCTTGAAGATGTGTTGAGGCTATCAAGACCGCTTACTGCTGATGAATTGAATGACCTGGGGCGAACGATTACAAAAGCCAATAATACCCGTGTCCTGGATACCCGGAAGAGAACTCAGTTCATTCTCAGATCTGTTGACACTTATTTCCAGGAAAAGGGATTGATCAGCAAAACAGATATCAACTACTTCGTCGAACTAAATGATGTATTATTCTTTGCGTTTAATAATTACAGGCGGGCAGGTTCAGAAAAATTCATTCGCTTCACACCTTCCATCGGCGGCTTCAATAAAGAAGAGACGCAATTTAACTCCATCAGTAAATATGAACAAAATCCTTTGATTAAATCTGCCCTTCTATCCATTGGACTCAACGCCTATAAACCCCATAACCTCAAACACCAGAATAATTATGGAGCGTCGTTAGAGCTGAAATACATTTCTTACAAATCAACAGAAAAATATTTCACTTCAGGTGTAGTAGTGAATGAAATAAAATACAACTCCACTATTAAGCAGGCGGGAGCTAACCTGTTTTTCGAGCATGCCATTTATCCAAATACACGGACACTAATAAACTTTAACCTTCAATCCGAAAGCGGGTACCAGGATTCAGGCTTTTACGGATTTGCTACTTTCACCAGCTCCATTAATTATTTTATCAGTTACAGAACAAGAGTAACCTGTGCCCTCGGGGCTGGCTACAATAAAAATATTTATATCGCTAATCAAACCCTGCAATTACTTCCCGATGGATTTCAATTATCTGCTAATGCAGGGATAAGTGTAAGTTTATAATTATTACAATGGTCAATAGTGAAATGAATAAGCTTTTAGCAGGCATAAGATGTGAGTAACTAAGGAAAGGCTTCCGTCAAGATAGGAATTTTCGACTTTTCTCAAAACAACCTCCCCTGCTCTCCCGGTCTCCTAAAAATACTTGTATCCAAACTCCACTCCTCTGCATTCATCCCATAGAGCTTACCATATTTTTTATATTGCTGCGCCACCATTTGAGCAATGGCGCCTTCACCTCGCATCCTCACTCCCCACCTGGTATCATTTACTTTGCCATCATGGCTTTGTTCTATGAGGTGCCATACCTTGTCGGCTCGGTCAGGAAAATTTTTATACAACCAGTCGTGAAATAAAAACTTGATCGCTCCATTTAACCGGATAAAAGTATATGCTGTGAACGTGGCGCCATTATCCCTCGCCTCTTTCATGATGCGTTGCATCTCGTGTTCATTCAACCCCGGGATCATCGGACCCATCATAATCCCCATCCTGACACCGGCACTACTTAGTTCATTGATCACTTTTAATTTTTGTTTGGCCGTTGTTGTTCGTGGTTCCATCGCTCTTCTTAAATCTTCATTAAATGAAGTAATAGAAACCATAGCAGACACAATTTTCTTCTTTGCCATCTCCTGCAATACATCTTTATCTTTTAATATCCACGAGTTCTTTGTGAGGATCCCTACAGATTGATTGAATTCGTTGCACACTTCAAGCAGTTGCCGGGTAAGCCGGTATTTCTGCTCAGCGGGTTGATAACAATCAGTGTTACCACTCAGCATGATGGGCGTAGCATCCCATTTGGGGCGCATCAGAAATTTTCGTAATAGTTGGGGCGCATTTTTTTTGATGATGATCTTTTGTTCAAAGTCGAGACCTGCGCTATATCCCCAATATTCATGCACATTACGGGCATAGCAATAAATGCATCCATGCTCACAGCCTGCATAGGGATTCATGCTGTATCCCATTCCTACATCTTTGCTCTCTACTTTGTTGACTATGCTTTTTGATTCCTGCTCCAGGTATTGAGTGGGCAGCAATGCGTCTTCCCAATCGTCTATCCCTTCAATATGTTCCCTTGTCTGTTCGTCTTTCAGGAAACGGTTCTTCGTATTGAACTGCGCCCCACGGCCAGCGATATACACTGTTTTGTTTTCTTCCTCAGCTGGGGATGAGGTAGGTTTCACTTTATAATGATCCTGTTTTAATTTATCTGACATAGCATTTTTGGTTTTGATCGTTAAACAATAAAAAAGGAGAACAAAGAGTTGTCTCTTCATATTCACTCACACATGATCCTACTCTTTATTCTCCTTCTGCACTTACCCATCCCACTATTTAATTCTTAAATTACTACACATTTTTTTGAACCACCGAGACACGAAGGCACCGGGACACGGAGAAAGTTAGTTGACTGTTTTAAAAGCATCTTTGTGTATTCTAAGACCTACAAACTGCCAAAAAAAGGTTTTAGGCGGCTTGTAAATAGTTCTCTAAAAATGGTGTTTGTCGTTTAATAACAGCAAACATGCGATATAAAATTTTGTTTCGAACAACGTTGATGGTACTC
>DASVOE010000131.1:0-2028 GCA_036383515.1 Chitinophagaceae bacterium
ATATTATGAAAAAGATCCTGTTTTCAGCTTTACCATTAATGGCTATTGCTGTCATGGCATTAAACGGTGTAAGCGATCCGCTGGCCATTGGCGCTTCTATTCCGAATGCTGATACCAAAATGAAAGACATCAATGGAAAAGAAGTTTCATTTAATGATGTAAAGAAAAAAAATGGTACTCTCGTGATGTTTAGCTGCAATACCTGCCCGGTTGTTAAGAAATATGAATCACGGACAGTAGAGGTTTCAAAAACAGCTATGCAGAATGAAATAGGAGTGATCTTACTAAATTCCAATGAAGGAAGCAGGGAAAACGGCGATTCCTATAATGACATGAAAGCTTATGCCAAAAGAATTGGTTATTCATTCAATTATGCCATGGATAATAATTCGGTGATGGCCGATGCCTTTGGAGCTAACCGTACACCTGAATGTTTCCTTTTCAACAAAGAAGGAAAATTAGTTTACCATGGTGCCATAGATGATAACGCTGCCGAGGCAAATACAAGGCAACCTTATTTGAAACAGGCTATTGTAAATCTTGTAAAAGGAGAAAAGATAGACCCGGAAAAGACCCGCTCGGTAGGCTGTGCCATCAAACGCCAATAATTATTGAACATAAATGATCTGAACCTGTACAAAAAAGTACAGGTTTTTTTATGTCCTTGTATGGAAATAAATAATTGATGCATCCCAAAAGCGACACACACTTTAATAAACCAAAAACCAAGCTTATGCTTTCCCGGACTTTCATCAACCGCCTGATCATTTTTGGATTCCTGGTACTAGTGGGTTTTAGCCTGGCAAAAGCCCTGTATCACAAAAGCGTAATGGGAATTATTCTTGCCCTTGTAAGCCTTTTGGCTACTGTTTATTTTCTTTACCTGGTAACCAGGATCAGGGAAGAGGCACGAAAAAAAGAAACAGCCTGACCTGTCAAAGCATAGCCATGATTTCTTTTTTAAATTTTTCGGAAGAAAGTTGTCCTTCAAAAAAATTCCTGTACTCTTTTTTATTATTGAGAAATAAAGTAGCAGGTATTGCGCCCGACCATTTCGTATCCACTTTAGGACAAAAATAATCTGCATTGGTCTCATCCAGCCAGGCTACTGATGCTGTAAATTTTCTTTTTTTAATAAAAGAAGATAATCCTGCGGGATATTGTTCTTCCATATCAAGACTGACCAATAACAATACAATGCTGTCGGTTGATCCTGACGCGGCATTATGCCTTTTCACTTCCTCCTGGAAATAAGGGATCTCTTCAACACAAGGCACACACCAGGTAGCCCAGAAACTTATTATCAAAGGTGTTTTACTTTCTGTCATCGTCTTTTCAAGATCGGTGATCTTGATTTTTTTTACGGATTGGGCTGAAATAAATGTTCCTGATAATAAAACAATACAAAAAACAAATAAACGCTTCATACTTTATAGTGTTTAATTCTTCTTAAAAAGCAGGAGTTTCCTCGTTGTTCAGGCTCCATTTTTGCAATAAATCTTGTTTCATGACGTCATCCATGTTCTGCCGGTTGTAATGACCCGCACTACTCTTTTGCCTGAATGCTTCATATAAAGTGACCGCACAGGCTACACTTATATTCAGGGATCGGATAATGCCCACTTGTGGAATAATAAAATTACCATCTGCCAGCTCCCTTATCTCATCACTAACCCCGCTATGCTCATTGCCAAAAACCAAAGCAATGGGTTCCGTCATATTGATTTCATATAAACTTACGGCATCACTGCTGAGATGAGTAGTTAAAATTTTTGAATATCGTTTTCTCAGCGATGAAAAACATTCGACAGCATTATCATACTGGTGAACGGTAAGCCATTTGGCTGCGCTGGAAGAACTTTTGGCTCCCCATTTTTTATGACGGGGAATTTTGCTCGTAAGAATATATACTTCCTGCACACCAACTGCATCACAGGTTCTCATCACAGCAGAGATATTGTGAGGATCAAATACATTTTCCAATACAATGGTAAGATCGGGTTGTCTTTTGGCCAATACATTCGTCAA
>DASVOE010000132.1:0-53420 GCA_036383515.1 Chitinophagaceae bacterium
GGATTCAAAAACCCCATTAATTCAATTACAGCATGGGCATTGCGTTGACGCCGTTCAGGTTCTTCAATAGTCATAACATGCTCAATCATCTTCTGCACATGACGCCCATATTCTCTCATGATGAGCTCATTCCTGGTAGTATTATATTCCATGCGATAAAATTAGTAAGTAACAAATGTAAGAAAGAAGATCGAAGAAAGAAACCGGAGCTCCATAAGGGCTCCGGTTTCAAGCCTTTTAGGCTGAGAAGTTTATAAGTGCAAGGGAGGTAAAAGAAAGGGGCCCCGAACCAAGGCCCCTTTTACAAGCCACCATCCTCTTCCACCTAAGAGGTCGTTTAATGAAAAGTTGACTGACACAGGACAGTTGGCTTCTTTTTTCATGAAGCTGACAAAGAAAAATTCTAAGGCACCTGATGAAATAAACTACCAAACTCACAATGCTTATTCACCATTACAAATGAACCTGTGTGAAGTTAAAAGAGCTCAATAAATATGGCATTAACATTATCAAATTTTATACCAAGTATGCCTTTTCTTAGAGCTGATTTAAATTAAATTGTCAATATCGGATTATTCCCATCTTTAATTACTCTCGAATTGAAAAATTAAACAACGGCTTAATAATTTCTTATTACAGTTTAATTTTAATCAACGAATTTAATAGGGAGTATAAATCTGCTAATCTTTGCCCACCCGATCAAACGGTAGTGTGAAATTATGGACTACTTAAAAAAGAAAGACATACTCCATCAATTTATTTTATTTTTTGTTTGATTATTAAGGGTTTTTACTAAGAAAGTGATGCGGCTGGCTACTAACTTTGACGACTTACATGAGGATTGCTGTTAATACAAGATTCCTGTTAACCGAATACCTGGACGGATATGGTTATTTCCTGCTCGAAAACCTCAAACGAATTACACGCTTACACCCGGAGCATCAATTCATTTTCATATTTGACAGACCTTATGATCAACAGTTTATTTTTTCCGATAATATAACACCAATCGTTGCCGGCCCTGCTGCACGTCATCCCTTATTATGGAAATTATGGTATGATATTAAAATTCCGGCGGTGCTTAAAAAATATAAGGCCGATATCTTCCTTTCTTCTGACGGGTTTTGTTCATTAACAACCAAAGTGCTGCAGTGCCTGGTGGTACATGATCTTTCTTTTTTACACTTTCCAGCTTTTATTCCCCGGTCACATTTATTTTTTTATAAAAGGTACACACCAAAATTTTTACAGAAGGCAGCAGCGGTGGTAACGGTTTCCCATTTTTCTAAAAAAGATATAATAGCGAATTATTCAATTCCCAGTGATAAGATATCCGTTATTTACAATGCGGCTAAAACTATTTTTCATCCCCTTGACAGCGCTGAAAAAGAAGTAGTAAAAAATAAGTATACGCAAGACAAAGAATATTTCCTGTACGTTGGCGCTGTACATCCCCGGAAAAATCTCACTAATCTTTTAAAAGCGTTTTCTGTATTTAAAAAAAAGCAAAAAAGTAACCTGAAACTGGTGATTGCCGGAAGGCTTGCCTGGCACTACAAACCATTTACAGAAAGTTTAAAAACATATAAATACAGGGATGATGTTATTGTCACCGGTTATTTGCCGGAGGGTGAATTGGTAAAACTGCTGGGTGCTGCCTATGCAATGGTATATGTTTCTTTATGGGAAGGGTTTGGAATACCTGTTGTGGAAGCGATGCGGTCAGGAATACCGGTTATTACCACTACAAACTCTGCCATGCAGGAAATAGCGAAAGAGGCTGCCTTATATGCCGACCCCGGAAATTATGTTGACATAGCAGATAAAATGATGTTGCTTTATAAAGATGAAGGACGCAGGAACGAGCTCATTCAACAAGGTTTTCAGGTACAGGCGCAGTATAACTGGGATAGATCAGCCGAACAATTATGGAATTGTATCTTAAAAGCTGTAGGTTGATTTCAGCTACCTTTGTCATCCCTAATTTTAAAAAACTATGACCCGGTCTACAATTACGATAGATGTAACAATGGATGAAAACAAAGTCCCCGCTGGCATCAGTTGGAACGCTTCTGATACCTCCGCTGAAAACACTCAAAAAGCCAAAGCCTTTATGCTGTCCTTATGGGATGGTGCAGATAAGGCGGCATTACGTATCGATCTCTGGACAAAGGACATGATGGTGGATGAAATGGCCGATTTTTTTTATCAAACCATGATGACTATGGCAGATACGTATGGCCGGGCTACCAATCATAAAGAAATGGTGGACGATATGAAAAAATTTGCTCATGATTTTTATGATAAGTTCAGGGCGAAACAATTGAAAGAGAATAAAGCTGACTGAGTATTGTGCTTAACCCGTATCATTCAGTTTTGAAAATTTTTCTTTGGTGTGGATTACAACTAAAATAGAAAACAAAAAATCATAAACTTTTACCTATGGGTCTTGAACAAAAAATAATGGTTGATCTGAAAACAGCCATGCTGGCAAAAGATGAAGCTGCTTTACGAAGTCTCCGGGCAGTAAAAGCTGCGATACTGTTGGCTAAAACTTCAGAGGGAGCCGGTGGTGAATTAAAAGAAGAAGATGAGGTGAAGCTGTTGCAAAAGCTGGTAAAACAACGGAAAGATTCATTAGAAATATTTCAACAGCAAAACCGGGCCGATCTTGCTCAGAAAGAAATAGAAGAGATAGCTGTGATCGAAAAATTTTTACCTGCTCAAATGTCTGCGGAGGAAATAAAAGCAGAGTTGGCAAAGATTATTGGTGCCACCGGGGCCTCATCACCTGCAGATATGGGAAAGGTAATGGGAGTTGCCAGCAAGCAACTGGCCGGTAAGGCGGATGGTAAAACGATTTCAACATTGGTAAAAGAATTGCTAAGCAAATAAAAGTATCGTTTCGAAAGCTAGCTGGTTGCCGATCGGTTTACATGTATCATATTATCACAATGATTCTTGATATTCTCTTTTTTATTGTACTCATTCTTGCTGTTATCAAAGGATACCAGCGGGGATTGATCATTGGGATATTTTCTTTTATTGCTGTTATCATTGGTTTGGCAGCTGCTATGAAACTCTCAACGGTAGTAGCAGGCTATATCGGTTCGGCTGTTAATATTTCCGGCAGATGGTTACCGGTTATCTCTTTTGCAGTCGTTTTCCTTATTGTTGTACTACTGATAAGATGGGGTGCCAATGCCATTGATAAAGCCGTTGAAGTGGTAAAACTGGGATGGTTGAATAAATTGGGAGGGATTATTTTGTATGCCAGTCTTTCGATCACTATTTTCAGTGTCGTGCTTTTTTATTTTGAGCTGACAAAAATGATCAAACCTGAAACTATACAGGAATCCGTTACTTATTCATTTGTGCAACCGTGGGGACCTAAGGCGATTAATGGCTTTGGAACACTTATTCCTGTTTTTAAAGATATGTTTAGTGACTTGCAAAACTTTTTTGACGGAATGTCAAAAGAGATACCTGCTAAATAATACCGGGTGTGTTTGTAAATAATCCCTGATTGATTTCTTTAGATGTGTTTTTAATTGAAAATTGTTTAAAATAAACATCAAACACATATTAGGGGTAAATCCCAGATACCGGCGATAAAAACAACTTTTCAAAACATGGCGTATGCGACTATATTTGCGCAGAGCGGCATCCTTTTTATAAGACGATTTGCTGACTTTTTGCGACAAAACGATTATTTTAGTCCCGAAATTGATTAGGGAAGAGAGCAAAGAATTGACTGCCCCATGGATTACGAAATTAAACAACAGGATAAGTTCAAGTATATTGAAGAAGGCAACGGTGAGTCGTTGGTGCTTTTGCATGGCCTGTTCGGGGCATTAAGCAACTTCAGGCCCCTGATAGAATATTTTCGCCAGCATTACAAAGTAGTTGTGCCCATGCTGCCGTTGCTGGAAATGGATATTCTGCATACTTCAGTAGGTGGACTAGCTAAGTTTGTACATAGATTCCTGGAAACAAGGGGCCTTGATAATGTTCATCTTTTAGGAAACTCACTGGGAGGACATGTAGCGCTGGTTCATACATTGAAACATCCTGAAAGAATAAAATCAGTAATACTTACCGGCAGTTCCGGCCTGTTTGAAAATGGAATGGGTGATAGTTATCCCAAAAGAGGAGATTACGAATACATAAAGAAAAAGACTGAATTAACCTTTTATGACCCTCAAACGGCGACCAAAGAGCTGGTTGACGAAGTGTACAGTATCACCAATAACCGGCTGAAAGCCATAAAGATTATTGCCCTTGCCAAGAGTGCTATCAGAAATAATTTAGGGGAAGAACTCAATCAAATCAAACAACCTACGTTATTAGTATGGGGAAATAATGATAGTATCACACCACCTTTTGTGGCCCGTGAGTTCAATAAACTGATTCCAAACAGCGAGCTTCATTTTATTGACAAATGCGGTCATGCTCCGATGATGGAAGTACCTGATGAGTTCAATGCGATACTTCATAAATTTTTGAAAAAGCTCAACGAGCCTGCAACAGTTGCCTGATCGTTGGGGTCTTATGAAAAACAAAGCCGCTATCCATGTTAACGCGTGAACTACAATCTCAAACTTTGCCCAGCCTTCACCTTTCTGATAAGGTGTACCAGGCGTTGCAGCTCATGAATGATAATCATGTTACTCATTTACCCATTGTAGAGGGCGAAAAGTATATGGGTATTATCAGCGAAGAAGACCTCCTGCAAGCCGAGAATGATCATTCAACCTTAAATGAATTTCAGCAATCTTTCGCCAATACAGCTGTAAAAGAAGATGAACACTTTTTAAAAGCCATTCAATTGGCGGCTGACAATGGATTAAGTATTGTTCCTATTGTAAGTGAAGAGAACGATCTCGTGGGAACTGTGGCATATACTGATCTATTAAAGCATGCTTCAGAATTCATGAGCTTGAACGAACCCGGGGGGTTGATAGTGCTTGAAATGGATACAAATCAATATTCGTTTAATGAGATCAGTAAGCTGGTTGAAACAAATGATGCACAAATTACCCAATTAAATACTTCCAACGACCCCGAAACGGGCATCATGCAAGTCACTATCCGTATTAATAAACCAGAAGTATCAGATATTGTGGCTACATTTCAACGTTATGATTATACAGTAAAACATTTTTTTGGCGAAGAGCTATATGCCAATGAATTACGCACCAACTATGATAACCTGATGAATTATCTGAAGATCTAATTGTTTTTCATCTATTGGTATGGCAGTTGTATAATTCCTGTTAATTTAGTTGCTTCCCCCGGCGAGAACTGCCTATGCTATTATTTAAAAAATATCATCCCTTATTTTTCTTACTTCTTTTCATTGGAGGGAGATTGTGTGCCCAGAAGCCATCAGGTGATGAGATCATTCAAACAGATTCACTCAGTAATGTTGCACCAGGAGCGTCCTCCGGTAACAATACTTCTTTTATTATCCGCGACATCATTATTACCGGCAATAAAAAGACAAAACAAAATTTTATTCTCCGGGAAATCCCTTTTAAAACGGGAGACGAATATTCATTGCAAACCCTTGTCAAAAAATTTGAAGAAGGACGACGCCAGTTGATGAACACGGCACTATTTATTGATGTGGTAGTGGCAATGGCTAAATCGGAAGGCTACCTTGTAGATGTATCCATTGTGGTAAGAGAACGCTGGTATATTTTCCCGGTCCCTTATTTCAAACCCGTTGACCGCAATCTTAACCAATGGCTATTTGAAAAAAATGCAAGTTTTAGTAGAGTGAATTATGGGCTCAAAGTGTTGCACAATAATGTAACGGGGTTAGGCGATAAATTTAAATTGTGGTTTGTGGGAGGTTATACAAAACAATTCTCCTTTAGCTACGATCGTTTATATATTGATAAAAAAATGAAATGGGGATTGACGACGGGATTTGCTGTTGGTCAGAACCGCGAGGTAAATTATAATACCATTGATGATAAGCAGGTATTTTTAAAAGCTGAGAATGGTCATCTCCGAAGCTTTATAAGTGCGAATGCAGATCTTACGTATCGCCGGGCTATTAAAACCCGTCATCGCATCGGTATTGCTTACACGATGGAAGATGTGAAGGATACCATTGTTAAGCTTAACCCGGATTTCTTTAAAAATGGACGACGAAGGATAGAGTACCCGGAGATCTATTACCGCATGAGTTATTATGACCTCGATTATATTCCCTACCCGACAAAAGGATATGCCGTTGAACTGGCGTTAGGGAAAAAAGGATTAAACAGTATCGTCAATGTATGGCACCTGTCCGCTAAAGCATCCGGCAGCTGGCATACCGGAAAAAAAGCATTCGTAAATGTTATTGCTTATGGTAGTCTTAAAGCTCCCTTCAAGCAATCTTACTATTCGCAGCGATTCCTGGGTTATGGTGATGCGTTTATGCAGGGATATGAATATTATGTAGTGGATGGAGTGGCCGGAGGATTTTTAAAAACAACATTTACCCGTGAAATATTAAACCTGGGGATCAATATACCTGGTAAAAAAAGAGGATTACCGGAACGGATACCTTTCCGTTTTTTTGCAAAGGTGTTTGGCAATGCTGGTTATGTTCACAATCCTCAACCTGGTCTTAATTCATTACCTAACCGGATGCTATACTCAACAGGCATAGGCCTGGATATTTTCACTTCTTATGACTTTACACTAAAGCTGGAATGGACTTTCAACCAGTTAGGTCAAAACGGGCTATTTTTACACCGCAAGTCTATTTTCTAAAATCATGATAAAGGCGGCTATTTACAGCAGGGTACTCGAAGAAGAGCAACATGAAGATGTACAATTGTTTTTTGATGAACTCCTGCGTCAAAAAATTGAACCTGTCGTTTTCCAGGCATACTTCGAGCAGATCAAAACTATCATCAATCTTCCTGCCGGTATAAAGACCTTTTCTTTTGCCGAAGATCTTACGGAAGAAATTGAATTGATTGTAAGTCTTGGTGGTGATGGTACATTATTAGATACTATTACACTGGTGAGAGATACGCCGATATCTATCATGGGGATCAACTTTGGTCGTCTTGGTTTTCTTGCCAGTATTGGCAGAGAGAATGTAGCCAGTGCAGTAAAAGCAATTGCAAACAGAACATATGTAGTGGATGAAAGAACAATGATCCATGTAGATGCCGATTTGCCTTTGTTTGGGAATGTGCCCTATGCATTGAACGAATTTTCCATTCACAAAAGAGATACGGCTTCGATGATCAAGATCCATACCTATCTCAATGGAGAATTTTTAAATACCTATTGGGCCGATGGCCTTATTGTAGCCACCCCTACAGGTTCTACCGGGTATTCATTAAGCTGCAATGGGCCTATCGTATTTCCAGAGTCGGGTAGTTTTGTTATTACGCCGGTGGCCCCTCATAATCTGAATGTTCGCCCTATCATAGTTCCGGACAATAATATTATTTCGTTTGAAGTAGAAAGCCGGTCGGAAAATATTATTTGTGCCCTTGATTCACGAAGAGAGATTGTAGGAAAACAGGTTTCACTGGCAGTACGAAAAGAAACATTCAAGGCAAGGCTTTTACGCTTAAGCGAAAATAATTTCCTGCAAACATTGCATAATAAATTGACCTGGGGATTGGACAAACGGAATTAACAATTAACAACGTGCAAACAACGGGCTTCAGTTGCAGAAATGACCGTTTCGGAGTGATTGCCTTGTTAACTCTGCTACATGACAGGCTGCGTAGTGATTTTTCTCATTTTGAATGAAAGAAAATAGCTATTTTTCCGTTCTATTTTTTTCCGAACCATATTTTAAGGTTATGAAGAAGTTATTGGCAATACTTATTGTTTCCATTTCTTGTGCTGTTCTCATCACTCCTGCATTACAGGCTCAAAATTCTATCCGCCAGGAAGGTGAATTTGGTATCGGCCTGGGAGCTGCACATTATTTTGGTGATTTAAATACCAGGGCTAAAGTGAACCGGGCTAAAATGGCAGGAAGCCTTTTTTTCCGTAAAAATTTTGGTAACTACATTGCTGTTCGTCTCGGAGCCAGCTTTGCCCGGCTGGGATATTCTGATAAATACAATACGCATAACGAATACATGTATCGCCGCAACCTGAGCTTTAACAGCAATGTATGGGAGCTGGCCTTACAGGGTGATTTTAATTTCTTTCGCTTTATGCCCGGTGAACCCGGATTGAATTTTACTCCTTATGTTACGTTTGGTGCCGGCGTTTTCAGCTACGATCCATTTGCATACCTGAGAGGGCAAAAAATTTTCCTGCGACCATTGGGCACAGAAGGACAGGGCACATCTGCTTATCCTGATCGTAAGCCATACAATTCAATGGGGATCAGTTTTCCTATTGGCGCCGGTCTTAAATATGCATTGAATGAAAGGGTCAATATAGGTTTTGAAATTGTACATCGCATCACTAACACAGATTATCTTGATGATGTAAGTACCACATATGTTGATCCGGCCATCTTCCCAGCCAACCCGGATGGCAGTCCTTCCAATGCCCAACTGCTTAGTGATCGATCCTATGAAATAGGAGAACCTATCGGTATTCCGGGCAGGCAGAGGGGTAACAGTAAACAGAAAGACCAGTTTGTAACAGCGATGTTTACGATCTCCTTTAACCTTCAGTCCTATAAATGTCCGACTGCGAATTGATGATTTGCTTACAACAAGGACATTGATAGTATAATTGGCTATACTGTGTTTTTCCCATCTTCTTTTTTAAGTAAGTTTTGTTCCTGCCTTGTGACCGGATTACTTACCTTTGAGCCCCTTATTCAATAAGGGTTCAGCATGTCCCAGCTTTTGGAAAAAATAAATAAAGAACAATTGCCCCGTCATATTGCTATCATTATGGATGGTAATGGACGCTGGGCTAAAGAACAGGGACAAGACCGGTTGTACGGCCATTTTCATGGGGTAGAAAGTGTGCGCAATATTGTAGAAGGAAGTGCTGAGCTGGGCATTGAATACCTGACCCTGTATGCTTTTTCAACCGAAAATTGGGACCGGCCTGAATACGAAGTGATCGGGTTGATGGAATTGCTGGTTAGTACTATACGGAAAGAAGTCGAAAGCCTGCATAAGAATAATATCAAACTGCATGTAATAGGCGATATGAATATGCTGCCGGACTATGCACGACAGGAATTGAACGAGGCATTGGAGATGACCAAAGGCAATACTGGCTTAAACCTGATCATGGCCCTGAGTTATAGTGGCCGGTGGGAATTGCTGAATGCCGTGAAGAATATTGCTTATGAAGTAAAACAAGGTAAGTTAAATGTGGAAGCGATAGATCAGGATGTGTTGCAACGATACTTATGTACCAGTGGCTTTCCTGATCCTGAATTGATGATAAGAACCAGTGGCGAATTCCGGATCAGCAATTTTTTGTTGTACCAACTCGCCTATGCAGAACTTTATTTTACCAATGTTCGCTGGCCTGATTTCAGGAAAGAGAACTTATATGAAGCGATACTGGATTATCAAAACCGGGAAAGAAGATTTGGTAAGACGAGTGAGCAGGTGTCGCAAGAATCCGTGGGTCAGTAAACTAATGAGTCAATCGGGCCATTGCTTAAAACGTGAATTGATTGACCTTAATGACTACTATGACCCCTTTTCTTTAACAAAGCTTTTCGGTATTTACCGTTAATTTGCCGGCGGAACAAACTGTTTGACTGGCGATAAACCACAGATAACAAAAGATTTGCATCATTACCCTAACCGCTGAGAAAATTTTTTCTGACTGACCTGAACAATCAACCATGCAACGATTTTTATCAAGGATTACTGTTTTTGTATTAACTGCGTTTGTATCCGTACTTACTGTAAATGCACAAGAACCAACAAATCCCACTTCTGTCGATCCCAAATTATTAGAATGGGAAACAGCCCGCATACCTAAAGAATATATTATTAATAGTATAAGCATTGTCGGGATCCGTCATTTGGATACTTCAATTGTGCTTTCCATTTCAGGGTTGCAGGTGGGCGATAAATTCATGCATCCCGGCAATGATATTTTTGCCAAAGCCATTGCTAATTTGTGGAGGCAAAAATTGTTTTCCAACGTTCAAATATTCATCACCAAAATTGAGGATGATAAAGTAGGCATCGAGATCAACCTGCAGGAAAGACCCCGCCTGGGAAATTTTAAATTCATTGGTCCCAAAAAATCAGAAGCAGAAGAGTTGCAGACAAAGATGGCGCTGGCAAAGCAGACCATTATTACAGAGAACATGCGCCGGAATATTATTGAAGCAGGTACTAAGTTTTATCGTGAAAAGGGATACCAGAATGTATCGGTTCGGATTGAAGAGAAGGATGACCCCACCTTTGCTAATTCAAAAGCATTGACGATCTATATTGATAAAGGTGAAAAGATCCGCATCAATGATGTGAATTTTTATGGTAACCAGAACATTGACGGCTTGCGATTGAAGAAGCAAATGAAAGGTACCAAAGAAAAAAGCCGCTTTACACTGCATCCGGCATCTGATACCAGCCGTTTTGGAATCAAAGAAAAATATTCTTTCAGCCAGTATACAAAAGATTGGGGCTTTCTTACCCTAAGCAAGACAAAAAAATTAGTGGATCCTTATTTCAGGTTCAAACTTTTTAGTGGAGCTAAGTTCGACCCCAAAAAATTTGAAGAGGACAGGGAAAAGATATTGAACTACTACAATGCCCAGGGATACCGGGATGCGCAGATCGCAGACACGGCGATTTACCCCAGTAAAAATGGCAACCTGAATATTGATTTAAAAATAGAAGAGGGAAGACGATATTATTTTGGCAATATCACCTGGAAGGGCAATTCAAAATATCCTGATTCTATTCTCAACGTGGTACTAGGCATTCAAAAAGGAGATATTTATAATATTGACATTTTGAATAAAAGATTAGGCAAGCAATTAACACAGGAAGGTGGTGATATCAGCGGCTTATATATGGATGATGGTTATTTATTTTTCCAGGTAGAACCGGTAGAAACTGCAGTATATAATGACACCATTGACCATGAAATAAGAATAAAAGAAGGTCCGCAGGCAAGGATCAAAAATGTTACTATTGCAGGTAATGAAAAAACAAAAGATTATGTGATCCGTCGTGAACTAAGAACGGTTCCGGGTGAATTGTTCAGCCGTTCTGACTTGATCCGTTCACAAAGAGAGTTGGGCAATTTGCAATATTTCAACCAGGAAACAATCAATCCGGGCGTTGTTCCGAATGCTGATGATGGCACCGTTGATATCAACTGGAAACTGGAAGAAAAATCATCTGACCAGTTAGAATTATCTGCTGGTTGGGGTGGTGGAGTAGGATTAACAGGAACATTAGGTGTTACGTTTAATAATTTTTCTATCCGCAATATCACCAAGCGTTCTGCATGGGATCCATTGCCTACCGGTGATGGTCAGAAATTAAGCTTGCGGGTTCAATCCAATGGAGCAGCTTATCGTTCGTATAGTTTTTCTTTTACAGAACCCTGGCTGGGAGGTAAAAAAAGAAATTCGCTTACCATTGGTATCAACAACAGCAAATACTCCAATGCGTTTAATCAATATGGACAAATAGATCGTAAAAGATCAGATACCAATTACCTGAAAACAAGTGGTCTTACGCTGGCATTAGGTAAGCAATTGAAATGGCCGGATGATTATTTCAGCCTGGTTTTCTCGCTGAACTTTACGCAATACAAATTGCGCAACTATCCCATCTTTGATCAAAACTTCAGGAATGGTACTTCCAATAATGTTAGTTTTAAAATTGCCTTACAGCGTTCTTCCGTATTCAACCCTATCTATCCAACAAGCGGATCAAGTTTCCTGACGAGTGTACAGTTGACACCGCCGTATTCATTATTGAACAAGAATCTTGTTAACTCCAGCAATCCTTATAAAACGCCTGAATATCATAAATGGCGTTTCAATGCAGAGTGGTATGTTCCTATCGGCAAACCATTGGGTGCTGATAAAACCCGCCAGTTTGTATTGAAGATGGCTGCCAAGTATGGTTTTATGGGTCGCTATAACCGCAAGCTGGAATATTCACCATTCGAACGGTTCCAGGTGGGTGATGCAGGATTGACCAATAATTTTGGGTTGCTAGGATATGATATCATTGCACATCGTGGTTACCCGGTTTATCAGTCATCTGATCCCACAGTAAATCCTGATCAGCAAAATGCAACGCAGTTCTTTACTATTTTTAATAAATACCAGTTAGAAATGCGTTTCCCGCTGGTCACCAACCCAAGCAGCACTATCTATGCATTGACCTTCTTTGAAGCGGCAAATGGCTGGTATAATTATAAAGATTATAATCCTTTCCGTTTGCGTCGTAGTGTGGGTGTAGGTATGCGTTTCTTCCTGCCGATGTTTGGATTGCTCGGTTTTGATTATGGAGTTGGGTTAGATCGTATTCAACCAGGGCAATCAGGATTTAAGGGAGCATCCCGATTCACCTTTATGTTGGGCTTTGAACCGGAATAAGAATGTTATCAATCAGCAATACAATCAATCATTATTAACAGCAGTTCATTTTCATAACCAATAAACTTATTGAAATGAAAAAGATGTTCTTTATCGTTTGCCTGCTCGGATTTAGCATGGCAGGATTTTCTCAGAAATATGCCATCATAGATACCCGGTATATCCTGGATAAAATGCCCGAATACAAACAGGCACAAAAACAACTGGATGATGTGGCAGCAGAATGGCAAAAAGATATTGATGGAAAACAATCCGGATTGGATAAGATGTACAAAGACTTTGAGGCTGAGCAGGTAATGCTGAGTGATGAACTGAAAAAGAAGCGGGAGGACCAGCTTTTTGCAAAAGAAAAGGAGTTAAGAGACCTGCAGCGTAAACGTTTTGGTTTTGAAGGCGACCTCTTTAAAAAAAGACAGGAACTGATAAAACCCATACAGGACAAGGTTTATAACTCTGTTCAGAAATTATCGGTGCAGCGGGGCTACGATTTTGTGCTCGATAAAAGTGAGGGAATTACCATTATCTTTGCCGACCCCAAACTGGACAAGAGTGAAGATGTACTGAGAGACCTGGGAGTAAAAAATTAATCCTTCTTCTTTCAGCAGGCGCTGAAATTATCGGGATGTTAAAAAAAGTTTACACGAGACAACCAAACATATTTAAACTCAATCTTTAAAAAGCAAATAAGAAACACCCGGATTGCGGTGGTCAATTGAAAAGTCAAAAAAAACACTCATGAAAAAATTGAAAGTATTAGCAGTAGTGGCGGTGATGATGATAGCAGCCAATGCTTCTGCCCAAACAAAGATCGCTTACATCCGTATTGATGATATAGTAGGACTGATGCCAGAATTGGGCCCCACTAAAATAAATATGGATACAGTGGGACAAAAATTCATACAAGATTCAATATTACCACGTATCACTTACGTTCAAAGTGAGTACCAGGCAAAATTGATCCAGTATGCCGATACTACAAAACCAAAAGGATTAAGAGACCAGATATTAAAAGATCTGCAAGCGTATAAAGATGAATTGGATGGTGCTGAATCATTAGTACAACAGGTACAGCAATTCAAACAACAGGAGTTACTGAAACCTTACTATGCAAAAGCAAAGAAAGCCATTGATGCAGTTGCAAAGAAAAAAGGATATAGTCATGTAGTGAATACCGATATATTCTTGCTAGCTCCTGAAGCAGATGATATTTCAATGTCGGTGCTGGCCGAGCTGGGTATTAAACTACCTGCTCAAAATCAGCCTGCAGGTAATAAGCCTGCTGTCAAGACTGGCAATTAATCTGCACGTTCAAAATTTTATAACCCTGTTTCTCAATAGAGACAGGGTTTTTTATTATCCGGATAAATGGTTGCCCTTCTTAAATTTGTATATGGCTTCACAAAATCCTATCGGTGTTTTTGATTCCGGGTATGGTGGGTTGACGGTGTTGAAAGAAATAATCAATAAGCTTCCGCAATATGATTACTTATACTTAGGTGATAATGCAAGAGCTCCGTATGGCAACCGGTCGTTTGATACGGTTTATCAGTATACGCTTCAATGTGTGGAATGGTTTTTTGAGCAGGGATGTTCACTGGTGATACTGGCCTGTAATACGGCATCAGCAAAAGCACTCCGAACCATTCAGCAAAACGATCTTCCAAAAATAGCACCCGACAAAAGAGTATTGGGGGTGATACGACCAACAACAGAGATCATAGGCAATTTTTCAGAAACAAAGAATGTAGGTATTCTCGCTACGAATGGAACGGTGGCTTCGGGTTCCTATCCTGTTGAGATCAATAAATTTTTCCCCGACCTCAGGGTTTACCAGGAAGCTTGTCCTATGTGGGTGCCGCTTGTGGAGAATAATGAATATGAAGGACACGGAGCCGATTTTTTTATAAAGAAACACCTGCACAACATATTTGAAAAAGGGAAAATAATCGATGTGTTGCTGCTGGCCTGCACGCATTATCCTTTACTGAAAAAGAAAATAGAAGAATATGTACCCATCGGGGTAAAATTGATTTCGCAAGGGGAAATTGTGGCCAAAAGCCTTGTTGACTATTTACAGCGGCATCCTGAAATAGAGATCCTTTGCAGTAAGAACCGGCAACGGGAATTTTACACTACCGATTCCACAGAAGATTTTGACAGCCATGCCACTACTTTTTTTGGAGAGGCGGTTATTTCCAAACATGTAGAGTTACGGCTTCAATAAATTGATGATCAGGGAACTGGAACCTGGGACCCGATAGCTACCGGGTGTGACAACTAAAGCATCATGAAGGCGGGGACGCCGGCCTGCAAATTTTCTCTTCTTATCTATCTCAGTTATGCCCTTGTTCCCCTACCTTTGCCGTCCTTTCACAAACGGTGGATGTGGTGATCTGCCGGTGAACCTGAACCCTGGTCCGTTGTTCTCCTCCGGACCGTCCATGATTTTAAAAAGTGAAAAAGAAAAATAATTATGAAACGTACATTTCAACCTCATAACAAACGCCGTAAATCAGTGCATGGTTTTCGTAAGCGTATGCAAACAGCAAATGGTCGCAAAGTTTTAGCCAGCCGCCGTGCAAAAGGCCGCAGGAAACTGACTGTTTCTGATGAGAGTAAACTAAAGTAATACTTCCGCCTCAGTAAAGGAGGCTTACAAGCGATTATACTTTGAATAGCCCCGCAAGTGGGCTATTTTAGTTTCTCAAAATATCGGTGTAAATCTGCACCACCTGTGGCAAAACAATTCACACTTGGAAAAGATGAACGGCTCAAAAGCCGGAAAGCTATTGAACAATTGTTCAAAGAGGGCAAACGATTTACCGTTTCACCATTCCGGGTATATTATTTATTGATAGCCGGTACTCAAACACAACGATTACAATTTGGGATAGGTGTGTCGGCAAAGAACTTTAAAAAAGCAGTTGACCGGAATAAAGTAAAGCGACTAACAAGAGAAGCGTACCGGTTACAAAAAAACTTATTGCAGGATCAGCTAAAAAAGAAAAATAGAGGATTGCATCTTTTCCTGATCTATACCATCAATGAACTTCCTGATTACAAATTGGTAAATGATAAAGTGGATTTAATTTTGAAAAAGCTTAGCAGGCTGATTGATGAAAACAATACTTCAAATTCTTAGTCTTCCTTTTATCGCCCTGATAAAAATTTACCAGTTGATCATTTCTCCTTGGTTCGGACCGAAATGCCGATACACTCCCACCTGTTCACACTATGCGGTGGAGGCATTAAAAAAACATGGGTTGCTGAAAGGAATGTGGTTATCTGTCAAAAGAATAAGCCGTTGTCATCCCTGGGGTGGCAGCGGGTATGATCCTGTTCCATAGTAATGGAGCAGCACATAATTTTTTTGGAGCAGATAATATGCAACCACCAACACTTAAAAAAGTAATCAAACAAAAAGCATTCATCAGCTAATCGCCGCTGCTTTTATTTTTGCCTCGGTTGCCCGGCATTGTAATACGAGTTACAAAAATGCAAATGATCAAAAGTTTATAAAAAATCCTGTTTGCAACAGGATTTTTTTAATGATCGGTATGTAACAAACGACAGTTATTTTGATGTATGATTCTATTTTACAACTTGCATAAAAACGCACTGCATTTTACAAGCAAATAATTGTAATTTTCCTTACCAAAAATTAACTGCAAATGAAAAAGAAAATTTATGCTTTGTGGGTCGCCAGCTGTCTACTGCTACTTCCACTTTGTGCTTTTACTCAATCAAGACAAGTAAGTGGAAGTATAAAAAATACTAAAGGTGAGCCTGTTCCATTAGCTACTATTGTTCAAAAAGGAACTGCGAAAGGTGTTACTGCTGACGACAAGGGACAATTTAATATTACGGTGACGGGTAATAATGTTGTCCTGGTGGTTTCTTCAGTTGGATTTGTTCCTTCTGAAATCACTATTGGCAGTGCGACAACTTATACAGTTGTTTTACAGGATGTGGCAGCTATGTCAGAAGTCGTAGTAACTGCTTTAGGAATTAGTAAAGAAAAGAAGGCATTGGGTTATGCTACCCAGGAAATAAAATCGGCGGATCTTAATATTAATCATCAACCTAACGTGCTAAATGCGCTGCAAGGTAAAATAGCGGGAGTTACTATTTCCAGCGTAGGGGGTGGACCGGGGCAAGGTGCTACTATACGTGTCAGGGGTGTCAACTCAATTGATCCTCTTCAGTCAGGTGATCCGTTGTTTGTAATTGACGGTATCATATTAGATAACAGTACATCCACCGCCGGTTCTGGTTCTGGTTATAATGTAAGATCAGTAGGTAACCGGGCATCAGATATCAATCCGGAGGATATTGAGACTATCAATATCCTGAAAGGTGGTGCAGCTACAGCCTTGTATGGATTGCGTGGTTCCAGTGGAGTGGTAGTAATTACCACCAAAAAAGGAAAAGGTGATGGTGTCCGGGTGAATGTAACCAGTACGTATGGTTTTGATAAGATCAATAAAACACCCAAAATACAGAAGATATATACAGCTGGTATCCTCGGTGTTTATACGCCGATAGGTTTGGGGCCAGCGTGGGGACCTACTATTGCAGAAGCGAAAGCTGGCACAGGTCCGGGAAATGTTGCACCTGATCCAACCCATCCTGATGAATTATTTGATAATTATAAGAACGCTTTCAATACAGGAAAACAAATGCGTCATTCTATCAACATGACAGGTGGCGGTGAAGCTATAAAATTCTTTTCCTCTGTTTCTTATTTTGACCAGGAAGGTATGCTGCCTTTCACAGATTATAAAAACATTTCCGGCAGATTGAATACGGATGTAAAAATAAGCTCAAAGCTCAAGGCTTCGATGAATATGAATTATATAAACTCTGGCGGGTATAGATATGATGCGGACCGCTTTGGTGAAAGCCTTACCTATTTTTCCGGTAGATGGGATGTAAGAGATTATCTCAACCCGGATGGAACACAATTGTGGCGCGGCACGAATAACCCCATTTATGGTGCAGCAACCAATAAGCTTAAAGATAAAGTATACCGTTTTGTTGGTAGTATATCGTTAGGTTATAATCCTTTTAGTTGGTTAAATTTTACTTACAGGATTGGTAGTGATATTTATACGGACAATCGTTTTCGTACAGCTCCAGGGCCAATGGGTATTGCAGGCGAAAGATTGTATGATAACGGAGATGGTGTTGTTGGAGAATATAACACTAATGTGCGTGCTATCAACTCTACTTTTCTTGCTACACTTACCTCCAAGATCGCAAAAGATCTTAATGGTACCCTACATATCGGTCAGGAGTTATTAGATAAAAAATCTACGTATAGGGGCGTAGTAGGAACAAAGCTGGGTATGTATAACTGGTTTAACTTAAGAAATGCTGCGGTTCTTTCAGCAGAAGATAATGCGAGCCAATACAGGCTGATGGGTCTTTTTGGAGAAGCAATACTTGACTATAAAGACTACCTGTATTTATCCATTACTGGAAGAAATGATATCACATCATCTCTTGGTAAAGCAAACAATTCTTTCTTTTATCCTTCGGTGAGCCTGAGTTATCTTTTCTCCCAGCATATGGATCTGCCTGAATTTATTAGTTATGGTAAGCTAAGACTTTCTTACGCCAAGATCGGAAAAGACGCATTGCCTTACAGCACTTCAACCGGTTATGTTGCGTACGGAAGTCTGCCCGCAGGTATCACCGGATTCACCAGGGGTGCCAACCTGGGTGACCCAGATCTGCGTCCCGAGTTTACCAATACCTATGAAGGGGGTCTTGAAATGAACTTCCTGAAGAACAGGCTTGGCTTTGAGTTTACGTATTATCATTCTATTAGTAAGGATCAGATCCTGAATGTCAATGTTTCTGCTGCTACAGGTTATGCACGTGCAGCCGTTAATTCAGGAAGTATGCGTAATAAAGGAATAGAACTTATACTTCGCGGTACGCCAATCAAGAATTCTAATTTTTCATGGGATGCAAACCTTAATTTTTCCGCCAACAGGAATAAAATCCTTAGCATACGAGAAGGCTTAACTGAAATTCCTTATGGAGGATCAAGCGGTGGATACCTCTATTCGCCTGTGACCATGAAACTTATACCTGGTGAAGCATACGGCAATATATATGGCACATACTATAAGCGTTATTATGGGAACGATAAAGAAGACCCTATAAGAACAGATAAATCAAGACCCATAATAATCGGAGCAAATGGATTTCCTGTTCTGGTATCTTCAAGCCAGAAATTATTGGGTAATTCACAACCAGACTGGGTAGGTGGCCTCTCTAATACAGTTACCTACAAAAATATTTCCTTCTCCATGTTGATAGATGCACGTTGGGGTATGGAAAGATTTAACCGTCTTGAAAATTTTAATGTAGCATTTGGTATAGCCGATTATACGGCAGACCGCAGATCCTATAAAGTATTTGAAGGAGTATTGGCAGACGGTACACCCAACACTAAAAAAGTATGGTTGGATCAGGGAACAGGGCCAGACGGTGTAGCTTATGGAGAAGGTTATTACCGTAATTATTACAGGGCAATTTCTGAACCATTTGTTCAGGATGCTTCCTGGATCCGTTTGCGTTCAGCCAGCCTCTCTTATTTATTACCGGCAAAATGGTTATCTAAGTCCTTTATCAGGAATGCATCGGTATCCGTTACAGGAAATAATTTAATACTGATCACAGATTATTACGGACTTGATCCCGAAAGTCTTTCAGCAGATAGCGGAAGTAACGTAGATGGTTCTTCCGGGTTTACTTATCCTGCAGCGAGAACAATATTATTCACCCTTAACCTGGGATTCTAAAAAAACAGTTATGAATAAAAAAAATATATCCCTTTTATTATTTTTTTCTGTCGGCATCATTAGCCTGCAGAGTTGCCGTAAGGGTTACTTCGATCTGAATAGTAACCCTATTCAGGTTCTTAAACCTACATTGGTTACATTGCTGACCACGGCCACACATAAGACTGGTATCAACAATTACAATGTAGGCAGCATTACCTCTACCTATGTACAATACCTGGCTAACCCTTCTGCAGGTGCTTCTTCCGACATTTACCAGATGGTTGATTATTCGGGTACCTGGGATGCGTTGTATTATGCTATGGCGGATATTTCTGATCTAAGAAAAATGGCGATAGAGCAAGGCACCAGTGAATATCTTGGTGTTGCAGATGTTTTACTTTCTTATCATATAAATCTTGTTTCAGACCTATGGGGTGCTGCTCCTTTTTCTGATGCATTCAACCCAGCCCAGCTTACTCCTAAATACGATACTCACCAGGAACTTTATACTAAAGCATTGAGTTTACTGGATGAAGCGATTGTAGAGTTAACAAAAACAGACGCTGTTATTAAATTGAATGCAACAAGTGACCTGATTCATGGCGGTGCGAGGGCCAAGTGGCTCAAAACTGCTTATGCTTTAAAAGCAAGAATGCTGATCAAAGTAAGTAAACTACCCAGTTATAATGCTGCTTCGGTATTAACAGCAATAGATAATGCGTATACTGCCAATGCTGATGATGCAGGAATGGCTTCTTTTCAACAAAGAAATAGTTGGGCACAGGTTGCAAGAAATAATACACTCCTAACATTAGGCGGCTGGCTATCGGAGCAATTGGTTGATCATTTGAATGGCGTAACCTATGGTGTATTTGATCCAAGGATCAGAAAAATTACTGACCCTACTGTTAATAACACCTTTATTGGTACAGTTAATGGAGCTGGTAACAGACCTCCGGGTAATAATACGGTAAAGGATGAATGTTATGTTGCCACTAGTTCTCCGTGGACCAGTGAGTTAGCTCCATTACTGATTGTCACTTATGCCGAACTTAAATTTATAGAGGCGGAAGCTGCGTTAAGCAGTAACCCGACACGGGCATATACTGCTTACCTCGCTGGCATCAATGCTAATATGGATAAATTGCAGGTGCCTGCAGGTACAGAAAGAACTAATTATATCACGGCTGCTTCAGTTGGTGCGGCTTCTTTAACAAGAGGATTGATTTTTAAAGAAAAATATGTAGCGACTTATCTTAACCCTGAAGCATGGAATGATGCCCGCCGGTTTAATTATGCATATAAAGACTTTACACTACCTCAAGGGGCTGTTTTGAATACATTCATTCGTCGGCTGGAATATCCTACTGTGGAGAGGAGTGAAAATGGAGCCAATGTTCCTGTAGTAAATTCACTGACAGACAGGCTATGGTGGGATCAATAAATTTATTTTTTCTTCATTGAAAAGAAATGAGCCGTAATTTTTTACGGCTCATTTCTTTTTTTATATTCCGGTAAATCGTTCTTCCACCTGTTTCCAATTGATCGTATTCCAGATAGCGGCCAGGTAATCAGGACGCTTATTCTGGTATTTTAAATAATAAGCATGCTCCCATACATCTACACCAAGTAAGGGCACACCTTTTACATCTGCTACATCCATTAAAGGATTATCCTGGTTAGGAGTAGAGGTGATCTCAAAACTGCCATCCTTTTTAATGATGAGCCAAACCCATCCACTTCCAAAACGACCTACACCTGCCTGGTTGAATTTTGTTTTAAACTCTTCAAATGATCCAAAAGTGGAATTGATCTTTTCGGCCAATTTCCCTGATGGAGCACCACCACCTCCGGGTGCAAGTGTATTCCAGAAAAAAGTATGATTCCAATGGCCACCGGCATTATTACGTACCGGGGCAGAAATACTGCCTGCCTTTTCCACCAATTCTTCTAAAGTTTTATTCTCATGTTCGGTGCCTGCAATGGCTTTATTCAGATTGTCAACATAGGCCTGGTGGTGTTTGCCATGATGGATCTCCATGGTTTGTTTGTCTATATGCGGCTCCAGCGCATCATGTGCATAAGGGAGAGGCGATAAAGTAAATGCCATAACTTTTTATTTTAAATATTGAACAATACAACTGCAAAAAGCAGTATGATAACTACAAAGCTACGCTTCCAAAATTGATTGCTCAAAACCAAGAAAGGAAAACAGCAAGAAGAAAACATTTTTTCCCGGAAACGTAATCTGTCATTGCGGTGCAAAGAATAAATGTTGTTGCAGCTTTTTGCTGTTTAAATTTTTTATCTCAAGAAAAATTGGTGTACACTCCGTTTAAATTTTCATTATTTTTAGAACAGGCAACTGCCTTACTTAATTGCTTATTACGCTCTGCTTTGACTGCTGCTGATCATAACAATCCCGAAAAGGCACTGGAAATATTGTTTTCAGATATTTTCAGGCAACATGAACACAGGCTATATGCACTGGCTTTGCGACTTACCAAGTCCGAGCAAACCGCCAGCGATATTATCCAGGAAGTTTTTTTAAAATTATGGGAGCAACGGGAGAATATGGCTGGCATCAATAATATGGAAGCCTGGTTATACCGGCTTACAGAAAATAAAGTAATTGATTTTCTCCGTAAAGCCGCAGCTGATCATCGCCTGGAAGAAAAAATATGGACAGGTCTGCAACAGATCATGAATGAAACGGAGTTGTATATAACGGCAAAGGAATACAACCAGATCATTCAAAAAGCAATCACCCAACTATCTCCGCAACGCAGATTGATCTATCAATTGAATAAGGAAGAAGGACTCGATTACCAGCAGATAGCTGATAAATTGCAGCTATCCCGGCACACGGTTAAGAACCAGCTATTTACTGCTGTTCAGTCAGTTCGCCGCTTTATTACAATGAGCGGTAAATTTTTTTCCACTTTTTTTTAAAAAGCAATAGGAACAATGTAACCGGGCTTCGTCTACTTATATGGAGGCGAACCCTCCTGCCATCATGGAAGAAAGGCTGCGCTATTTATTTATGCGGTATACAGAGAATAGTTGTTCAAAAAAAGAACTGCAGGAATTCTTTTCTTATATCCATCGTTCCGAGCATGAATTACAGCTTCGTCAGCTTATCAGGAAGGTTTATAACGAACTAAAAGAAGATGCCCCTGTCAGCACTTTTGTGGATGAAAATGGCCGCCTGGTGCTAACAGAACCTCAGCATCTTTCTATGCCTCTTGCAGAAAATAAAAGAAAACGACGGCTGATTCTTTTTTCCCGCCTGCTGGCTGCAGCATCCATTGTTGTTGCGGTTACAATATGGATCATAAAAGAAACCCGATCATCCGAAAACCAACAGGCGTCGGTTTCATCGTTAACGAAAAAGGCAACCGACCGCTCTGAATCTAAGTTTCTTTTGCTGGAAGACAGCACGAAGGTTTGGCTCAATGCTGCCAGTTCGCTGGAGTTTCCTGATCAGTTTGGTAAAAACAAAAGAGAGGTTTTTTTATCAGGAGAGGCATTCTTTGATGTAAAACATGTAGATAAAATTCCTTTTATCATTCACACAGGAAATGTTTCAACCACTGTATTGGGAACAGCATTCAATATAAAAGCTTATCCCGGCCAAAAAAATATTACTGTTTCTGTAAGTCGGGGAAAAGTGATAGTGGCCAGGGAAGATGGATGGGAAACGACGTTAATTAAAGGTCAACAAGTCAGAGTTGGAAAAAACAAAAACGAATTGACAGAAAAAAATATCCCGGTAGCAGAAGTAGCAGCCTGGCAGCAGGGCGATATTGTTTTTGATGATGAATTACTGGCGGACATTGTTATTGATATGCAACGGATCTACAATGCGGGTATTCAATTGAATGATCCATTGCTGCAGGGATTAAAGATCTCCACTTCCTTTCGAAAAGAAATTGGAGTAGAACAGGCATTGCAGGTATTGTGCAAACTGACGGATAGTGAATTGAAACTGGTCAATGGTGTTTATCTGATTCAATAATACCAAAATCAATATACATGCTTATAAAAAATTATCACTGTAGGAAAAATAAAAAAGACCGCTCCGGTTACGACCCGGAACGGCCTGCGTTTTAAAATAACTCTGTTCACGAATTATTAAAACAATCAAAACTATGAATTTGTACGTAAACGGGCATGGCCATCAAGCGCTGTGCTTTGTAAAAGGCGAGCGATTGCATCACTTTTTACAACCCTTAAGAATAAAAGCATTACTTATGAGAGTTGCAATCCTCGCTATTTTTCTTTCTGTCAGCGGGCTATTACTGGCCGGCGAAAGCAAGAGTCAGGATCTTGACAAAGTGATGGTGTCTGTACAATTAAAAAACACCACACTGAAAATGGCGTTACGAAAAATTGAACGGCAAACCCGGCTTCCGTTTACCTATAAGACGGATGATATAGCGCCGTATATCAATATCAATTATGAGGCAACGGAAATGCCGTTGTCAAAATTGCTCCAGGAATTATTACGCAGTACTGACCTTGATTATGAGCAAGTCAATACGAATATCGTTATCCGAAAAACGAAGAAAAAGAAACTTGGCGAAACAGACATGGATCATACTTCTGTTGCCACCATTTTTTTTGATGGTGTCATCCGTGGTAAAGTAACCGATGAAAAAGGAGAAGGAGTTCCTAATGCCTCGGTAGAACTGGTTGGTGCAAATAAAGGAACTGTTGCAAATGTCAAAGGAGAATTTATTATTACAGGAGTGATAGCCGGTTCTTACAAATTGAAAATATCAGCCGTAGGGTTTGAGGATGAAATAAGGGATGTGAGTGTAAAGGATAATGAAGATAGCCAGGTCAATCTTCAACTGAAAGAGAAAAGCGGAAGCATGAGCGAAGTGGTGGTTACCGCATTAGGTATTTCCCGCAAACAAAGATCCCTGGGTTATGCCACTCAGCAGGTAAAAGGAGAAAACCTTACGCTGACAAAAGAACAAAACGTCATCGGGTCTTTGTCAGGAAAGATTGCGGGTGTACAGGTAACTGGTTCATCAGGAGCCAGCATGGGAGGTACACAAAAGATCAAGATACGTGGTGTTAACTCTATTACCGGAGGTGATCAGCCGCTTATTGTTGTAGATGGTACTCCCATTTCCAATGCAAATTTTGCCGGTAGTGATAAAGCGGACTTTGGAAACTTGGCGCAAGATGTGAATCCTGAAGATATAGAAACTGTAAACGTACTAAAAGGACCTGCAGCATCGGCATTGTATGGCATCCGTGGTCAATATGGTGTGATCATAATAACAACAAAAAAAGGAAAGAAAGGACCAAAGAAAGTAGATGTGCAATTCAATTCTGCATTTTCAATTGATAAATCTGCCAACTTTTTCCCATTGCAGAATTTGTATGGTGGCGGTTCATCACAAACATGGAGAACATTGACGAATGGAGAAAAAGTGGTAAATGTGGATGTAGATGAGAGCTGGGGACCCAAGATGGATGGTACACCAGCGAGGCAGGTCTTTAGTTTTTTCCCTCAAGATCCAGAATTTGGACAACTGACCCCTTTTGTTCCTCATCCTAATAATATCAAAGATTATTACGAAACAGGAACCAATCTCAACAATGGTGTAACTGTTACAGGAGGAAATGAAAACAGCACTTTTCGTTTAAGCTTTAATGATACAAGAATCACAGGCGTGGAACCGAACACCTGGTTAAGAAGAAATAATTTGGGGCTAAGTGCTGGTCTTGATCTGTCAAAAAAACTAAACGCATCGGTAAACTTTAATTACGCTACTAATAAAGCACAACGTCCTTCGCAAGGGTCGGAGTATGGCGCAAGATATATGCAGCAATGGTTTCAACGTAATGTTGACATGAAACGGATGAAAAATTATAAATATGCTGATGGTACTTTTTTAAACTGGAACATTCGTTCTATTCCACTTAATGGTGTTGTAACAGATTTCCGACCATTGTATTGGAACAACCCTTATTTTGAAGCATACGAAAACCCGATCAACGATGAAAGAGACAGATTGTTTGGCGATGTTGGCTTAACCTATCAATTGTTGCCAGGTTTGAAAGTTAGCGGCTTTGCCCGTGCTGACTTTTATACACAAAGCATAGAAGAAAAAACAGCTTTTGGTGGAAGAAGAGTGCCGGCTTACAGTGCTGGAAAATATCAGGGAAAAGAATTGAACTATGAGTTTTTAGCGCAGTATGACAAGCAATGGGATGACTTTACATTGAATGCCAATATGGGTGGTAACATCTACAAAAGAAAATACACGGAAGTAACAGGTGCTACAGCAGGTGGTTTAACATCGCCAGGTTTTTACAATCTTGGTGCTTCCGTGGACAGGCCATCATCAAACTCTTATTTATTAAGAAAAGAAATTCGTAGCCTTTATGCAATGGCATCGATTGGCTACAAGAACACTTATTTTTTAGATGCGTCATTGAGAAATGATAACTCTTCTGCTTTACCTACAGATAATAACTCTTATTGGTATCCATCTGTGTCAGGAAGTTTTGTTTTTAGCGAATTAATTAAACAATGGAAACCTCTTTCTTTTGGAAAAATCAGGTTGAGTTATGGGGTCGCTGGATCAGACCTTGCTCCATATCAAACAGCTTTTGTTTATTCAGCAGGCACTATTTATACATCAACACCAACCATACCCACAATGGCTGTGCCTGATAGATTGGACAACCCGAATATAGAACCTTCATTTGCTTATTCGTATGAAGCTGGTATTGATCTTCAGTTTTTTAAGAACAGATTTGGAATTGATTTTACTTACTATATACAGAAGAACAAAAAACAAATCATTAATTTGGATGTATCAGGTGCAAGCGGTTATGCGTCTACTGTTGTTAATGCCGGGCTTATTCAAAATAAAGGCATTGAGCTAACATTGACCGGCACCCCGGTAAAGACAAAGAATTTTACCTGGGATGCGACATTCAACCTAGCAAGAAACAAAAACCTTGTAGTTGAACTTGCTGACGGCCTTACTACTTTTGCACATGGCTCTACAACCTATTCAAGTGTTACAAGTTATCTGAACTCTTACGTAGGTCAGCCTTTCGGCAGTCTCATTGGAAAAGCATATCAAAGAGACCCGGCAACAGGTGGAATTTTGCTGGGTACTAATAATCTGCCTTTATACACTGATGCTACTTATAATTTCGGCACAGTACTTCCTGACTTTACAGGTGGTTTTCAAAATAGCTTCCGCATTTTTGGTTTTGATCTTGGCGTTACAATGGACTACCAATTCGGTGGGCAATTTTTCAGCCGTACAAAAATGTTGTTAGCTAAAACTGGTATGGCTCTTGAAACTGCTGCGATAAATGATAAAGGAAAAAATGTAAGAGACCCATTAGTAGATGGTGGTGGCTTTCACATTTTCGGTATTTCAAATGCTACAAAATTACCTGTAGATGCATACGTAGATGCAAGAGCATATTACCGTACCATATTAGGTACACAAGTGTATGAAGAATGGCTGTATGATGCTTCATATATCAAGCTGCGTGAAATTAAATTAGGTTATACATTTCAAAAAGAGAAACTCGGTAAGCTTCCATTCAAATCAGTTACGGTAGCATTGATTGCCCGTAACCCTGCAATGATCTGGCAAAAAGCTCCAAAAGGGTTAGACCCAACAGAGCTTTCTACAGGAAGCCAGTCAATCGGCTGGTATGAATCAGGACAAGCAAATACTGTTCGTTCTTATGGAATAAACCTAAACGTTAACTTCTAAACATTATTTATGAGGAAGATACCTTTAATACTACTAGCGGGTTTGTTTGCAGCAGGCTGCAATAAATTCGATAGCGATATAAACACAGACCCTAACCGTCCGAGCAAAGCTTCGGGTATACAATTAATCGCCAACTCTGAACTTTCACTTGCAGGCTTAAGTACTACTCCACAAGGTGAATACCTAGCACAATACTTAGGAGAAACGCAATACCCTGGTGCATCGTTATATCCCGCTGGAGGTACAAGTTTTTACGGGCTGTACCAGGGACCATTGATCAATCTTGAGAAAGTGCTTACTTCGGAATTAACACCTGCCGATGGCCCCATTGCAAACCAAAGGGCCGTTGCTAAAATCCTTAAGGCATACTATTTTTGGCATATTACCGATCGTTGGGGTGATGTGCCTATGAATGAGTCACTGAAAGGGGCTGACAACTTCACACCTAAATATGACCGGCAAGAAGTTATTTACGACAGTATTTTTAAATGGTTGAATGATGCCAATGCAACGATCGTTCCCGGTAATATCTCTAACGAGATCATGTATGCTGGAGATATTGGTAAATGGAAACGCTTTGGAAATTCTGTTCACCTGCTTGCAGCATTACGTTTGTCAGAAGTAAATGCAGCGAAAGCAAACACAGAGTTTAATAAGGCATTGACAGATGGAGTGATGACAGCCAATACGGACAATTTTACTTACAAGCATTTATCAGATGCTACAAACCAAAGCTATTGGTATGGTCAAGTAGTCAATCAAAACCGTGAATGGTGGGCATTATCAGAAAACCTGGTAAATTATATGGATCCGATTGCTGATCCACGTCTTCCAATTTTTGCTAAGAAAAACAGCGGCAACATTTACAAAGGCATTCCGTTTGGAACAACAGTTGGAGTACCAAATACAACAGGATTCTCTCTTATTGGCCCGGCCATCTATGCACAAAATGCTCAAATAGCATTAGTGACCTATGCCCAGGTGTTGTTTGCAAAAGCAGAAGGAGCTAAAAGAGGATGGACTGCTGGTAGCGATGCTGAAGCAAAAACAAACTACGATCTTGCTATTAGTAATTCCATATTGCAATGGACAGGTTCTACCAGTACTGTTGCAACATTTATGATGCAAACAGGTATCCCGTATAGCGCAGGAACAGCATTACAGCAAATAGCAATGCAACGTTATGTCCACCTCTTCATGCATGGCTATGAAGCCTGGGCCGAGTGGAGAAGAACTGGCTACCCCAATAATCTTGTAACACCCGGGGGCGCAGCAGTTCCTTTACGCAATTCATATCCCCCAAATGAAGTGTTTAATAATGGAACCAATTATAACGCAGCGGTTGCAGCATTTCCTTATGGTGGCACAGATGCGTTGAATACCCGTGTGTGGTGGGATAAACCTTAGTCGTACACATAAGCAATAATCAGTCGCCGCATGGTAGTCTTGCCGTGCGGCTTTATTTTTTCAACCTGTTTAGTTTCTTCCCTTTTTCAACAAAGGTTTCAACAATACCTCTTGTTTCCAGGTCGAGACGTATAGATATAGTATACCAGGGAACAGATTTTTTAAAACCGGGTATTTTCTTACGTATGATGGTTACTACATCAT
Source organism: Chitinophagaceae bacterium (assembly GCA_036383515.1). GTDB lineage: Bacteria > Bacteroidota > Bacteroidia > Chitinophagales > Chitinophagaceae > CADEDV01. The sequence continues at coordinate 28,707 of DASVOE010000132.1, forward strand.
TGGTCAATTCGGTAAATGTTTTTCCGTTGCTTCCTTTCAGACTTTGAATAATAGCTGCTTTGAATGGTTCATAGATCGTCTCATCAAATTTTCTTTCTGTACCCGTGACCGGGTGTGTAACGATGATCTTTTTCGACGAAACAGATTTTGCCATTGGCTATCGTTTGTTTATAAAAAAATCCTTCATCAGTTTAGCACACTCCTCTTTCATTACACCCCGTATCAATTCTGTTTTAGGATGAAAAGGCCAGTTGGCGCCTGTCGTTTTTTTGTAACCATTCTTTTCATCATCAGCGCCATACACCAGTTTGCCGATCTTACTCCAGTAGGTTGCACCGGCACACATCAGGCAGGGTTCCACCGTTACATACAACGTAGCTTCCGGAACATATTTACTTCCTAAAAAACTAAAAGCGGAAGTTAAAGCGATCATCTCGGCATGAGCTGTTGGATCATTTAACCGTTCGGTCATATTATGACCCCGGGCAATAATTTTTTCGTTTATTACTACGATAGCGCCAATAGGAATCTCGTCATCTTCAAATGCTTTTTTGGCTTCTTTCAGTGCCTGCATCATAAAATATTCTTCGGTCATGATGCTTTGAAGTTACGAAAGGGGATATAAAAACCGATTGCCTGTGTTTATCACAGGCAATCGGTTTTTTAGCTGCTGTTCCCTGAAACAAAGCAGCTATTTGAAGAAAAACACTACTGTTCAAACAAATAAGGCATTTAGTACAAACCCTATTTAGGATTTACCCCTGCTAATTCGTAGCAAAAATCTTTCCATTGGCCGGTAAACGGAAAATGACTTTTTTTTGAGTAAATACGATTAGATAGTGTGGAATTTTTTCTACAAAACCCATTTTACTTTTAATAAAATTCTTTTTAGCTACCTTGATCCTATTAATTTTTTAGGTATGACGAACGAACAACTTATCAATATCCGAAACTATTTTAAATGCGGAATAACTCACAGCTACTCCTTTCGCAAAGAACAACTCAACAAATTAAAAAAATCAATCCTCGCTCACGAACAGGAACTATATGAGGCTCTATATAGTGATCTGAAAAAAAGCCCTGAAGAAACATGGGTGACTGAAACAGGGATGGTGATCGCCGAGATTAATGCAGCGCTGAAAGGATTGAAAGAATGGATGGAGCCGGAGAAGGTAGCCACTAATTTATTAAATCTTCCCTCGGTCAGCAACATACAAAGAGAACCATTAGGTGTTGTTCTTATCATTGGTCCCTGGAATTATCCTTTCCAATTACTCATCAATCCGTTGGTAGGTGCTATCGCTGCCGGCAATTGTGTAGTGTTAAAACCCAGTGAGTTTGCTCCTGCTACTGATGAAGTGATGAAAAAGATCATTACAGCTGTATTCCCGCCGGAGTATATTTTATATGTACAGGGCGAAGGGCAACAGGTGATTCCTGAAATGATGAATAGTTTTTCCTTTGATCATGTTTTTTACACCGGCAGTACCGCTGTAGGGAAGATCATTTATAAAATGGCGGCTGAAAAATTGGTGCCGGTAACCCTGGAGCTGGGAGGTAAAAGTCCCTGTGTTGTAGAAAATGACGCTACTATAAAAGTTGCTGCCCGAAGGATCGCTGTCACCAAATTTTCCAATGCGGGGCAAATGTGTGTAGCTCCGGACTATGTATTGGTACATGAATCAAAGAAGCAAGAGCTTATAGATGCATTAATAAACTCCATTCAAAAATTTTTTAGCGAAAAACCAGAAGAAAGTTATAGCTACGGAAAGATCATCAATGCCAAACAATTTGACCGTATCAGTAATTATTTAAAAGATGGGCATATCGTTTATGGCGGACGAACCGATAAGGATAAATTTTTTATCGAACCCACGATCATGACAGATGTTTCTCCGGATTCATCCATTATGAAAGAAGAAATATTTGGCCCTTTGCTGCCGGTACTTGGTTTTTCAACCAGTGAAGAAGCAAGAGCAATCATAGACCGCAATCCCAATCCTTTATCTTTTTACATTTATACTTCCAGCGCTCAAAAAGAAAAAGAATGGGTGAGCTGGGTACCTGCAGGTGGCGTGTGTGTCAATAATTCCAGCTGGCATCTTACCAACCATCATCTTCCTTTTGGCGGCAGAGGTTTTAGCGGCACCGGCACTTATCACGGCCGCTATTCATTTGAAACATTCAGTCACCGAAAAGCGGTGATGCGAACACCCACCTGGTTTGATCCCGCTATTAAGTATCCCCCATTCAAAGGCAAACTCAAATTATTTAAGTGGGTGATAAAATAGGAGAAACTACTTTTGCAGTGAAACAGCCGCCTGGTCATCATGAAGAAACTAAAAAAAGCAATGATCATTTTACTAATGCTGATCATTGCATTTGCAGGCTATGTGGAGATCGTCAATCTAAATTCGACAAACATGACTTACCGGCAAAAAGTATTGAAAGCAGTCTATCCGGTCTTTATGTGGCTGAAGAAACTAACCGGAAAGAACAGCACTGAACTTTCGAATAAAAAAATAATACCACCGGTTTCTTTTTATTCGTTAAAAGGAACACTCAATAATGGCGAGCCATTTGATTTCGCAATACTGAAAGGCAAAAAAATATTATTGGTCAATACGGCAAGCGATTGTGGTTACACAGATCAGTACAATGATCTGCAGAAACTATATGAGCAAAATATAGATAAACTCATCGTGATCGGGTTTCCTGCTAATGATTTTAAAGAACAGGAAAAAGGAACTGATGAAGAGATAGCACAGTTTTGCAAAGCGAACTTCGGTGTTAGCTTCCCGCTGATGAAAAAAAGTAGTGTAATAAAAGAGGGAAACCAGAACCCCGTTTTTCAGTGGCTTACCGATACTGCAAAGAACGGCTGGAACAATAAACCACCTTCCTGGAATTTTGCCAAGTACCTTGTAAACGAAGAAGGAATTTTGATCAATTATTTTGGTCCTTCTGTTTCACCGGTAAGTAAGGATGTAACTGCAGCAATTAATAATTAAAACGGGATGATGCTGGCGAGGTTTTGGATTGACCAGACCATTGCGAGTTTGCTTACGATGTATAATGTAAAAAACTGGAGCTGGAATGATTCATCACAAAAATTTAATACTATGACATATAATGATCTTATCGGTACACTGGGAGTCGGTCTTGTCCTGCTGGCATACTTTTTTAATACGGCCAAACTGATTCCGCAGGAAGGAAAATTATATTATGTATTAAATATTATTGGCGCTGCACTGGCTTGTTATGCTTCCATGCTGATCAATTATGTTCCTTTTGTGATTCTCGAAGGCACATGGACACTGGTCTCTATTTATGGATTGATGAAAACGATGAAAATAAAGATGACATAGGTTTTTTGCCACAGATTACACAGATTGACACGGATTAAGGTAAATAAGATAAATAGACTTGTTTTACTTTGGCAGAAGGAGCATTACTACACCGGGCATTTTTCATGATAGTTCACCAGCTCAATCGGTGTTTTTTCCATTTCAAAACCAGCATAGGTAACTGCGATCTCATCCAGCACCGCATTGATCTCTTCTTCTGTTTTTAAGGTGACCAGCCGGTTACGAAAATCTTTTATGTTAGGCAACCCTTTTAAGTAGTTAGCATAATGCCGGCGCATTTCATTAATACCTATTACCGGGTTTTTCCATTCTACTGATTTGCGCAGGTGCTTGCGACATACTTCAATACGATCTTCAATGGTGGGAGAAGGGAGATGCTCACCGGTTTTAATAAAATGTTTGATCTCATCAAAGATCCAGGGATAACCGATAGCTGCACGGCCGATCATAATGCCATCTACGCCATAACGGTTTTTATATTCAATCGCTTTTTCCGGTGAATCAATATCGCCATTACCAAATATTGGGATCTGGATACGTGGATTGTTTTTTACTTTACCAATAAGTGTCCAGTCGGCTTCGCCTTTATACATCTGTGTTCTCGTTCTTCCATGAATGGCCAGTGCTTTAATACCGACATCCTGCAAACGTTCCGCTACCTCTTCAATATTCCTGGTATTATCATCCCAGCCCAATCTTGTTTTTACCGTAACAGGTAATGATGTTGCTTTCACCACAGCTGATGTCAACCGCACCATCAGGTCAATATCTTTTAATACACCGGCACCGGCTCCTCTCAACGCCACTTTTTTTACAGGGCATCCGAAATTAATATCCAGCAGATCGGGATTGGTTACCTCCACGATCTTTGCTGCCATTGCTAAACTATCTTCATCACCGCCAAATATTTGAATACCCACTGGACGTTCATATTCAAAGATGTCAAGTTTCTTACGGCTTTTGATAGCATCCCGTATCAGTCCTTCTGAAGAAATGAATTCAGTATACATCAGGTCGGCGCCTTTATCCTTGCACACGGCACGAAAGGGCGGATCACTTACATCCTCCATGGGAGCAAGTAATAAAGGAAAATCAGGGAGTGATATGTTGCCAATCTTTACCATAATTGTGTGAAGACCAGTGATCAATGATTATTAAATAAACTTCTTACAATCAACGTCCATCTGCTACCGGTCAACTATTTTTGCGCCTGTTCGCCTGTGGCGGCGAAAGCCTGCAAATCTACGGCTTAATCGTTAAAAAATATGTACAACCACAACTCTAAGGGGCTATCTTATTCGGCTGGTTTTTTTATGCTGATTGCGTTTACGATCGCAGGTATTTTTCTCGCCGATGCTATTTACACTCCTCTCTTCAAGGCAATGACGGGAAAAGATGTTGAGATAATAAAAGATGAAGTGATCATACCTGCTTATAGTGATGCAATGAAAATGGTGCAGGCGATTTCAGCAGTCATTGGATTTCTTTTACCGGCTGTTGTTGCTGCGTTTATGTTGAGCAGGAAGCCTTTTCAATTACTCGGGTTTTCACCACAGGTAAAACCAGAGCAGGTAGGAGTGGTGGTACTGATGATCGTTGCTGCATTACTTGTTTCGTTTGCTTTATCCTATCTCAACAGGGAAATACCCATGCCAGTTGATTGGAAAATAAAAGCTGATCAATTGGAGAAAGATTACAACAACCAGTTAGCAGGAATAATCAATTTGAAAAGTACGGGCGATTATATACTGGCTTTGATCATCATGGCTTTTTTACCGGCTTTGTGCGAGGAAACATTGTTCAGGGGCGGGTTGCAAAATTTCCTGACAAGATCTACCGGCCGACCCTGGGTATCGATCATCATTGTGAGTCTTATTTTTAGTTTAGGTCATTTTTCTTACTATGGATTTCTGCCACGGTTTTTTCTCGGAGCAGTGTTGGGTTTTATTTATCATTATTCAGGAAAACTATGGTTGAGCATACTGGCTCATTTTATCAACAATGCCCTGGCGATTACCGTTCTTTATGCTTCGCTTAAAGAAGGTAAACAAATCAATGAGATCATGAATGAAGATAAAACCGGCGGTGGCTGGTGGGGTATATTTTTATTACCCGTGTTGATTACCCTGTTTGCCTATTTTAAAAAAATATCAGCTTCGGATAAAGAAGCAGCTGTTTAAACCAAGATACTTTTCTGTATGGCACTTAACCGGGCCACGTTTAAAACCCGTGCAATTACGGCGATTGTTTTTGCAGCTATTATGCTGGCGGGATTACTATGGAATCACTGGAGTTTCTTTATCCTCTTTTCTATTATTCATTTTGGTTGCTGGTGGGAATACCTGAAGCTGACGGAAAAAATTCATACCACTTTTTTTCATCCTTATATCAAACTGGGATTAATGCTGGTGGGCTATGGGTTGATGCTTTGGTTTTGCGGACCTGTATATGAAATCAGTGGATATGGGCTAAAAGAAAACATTTCATTGCCTGTATCAATAGCCGGATTTGTTTTTTTGGTGATGGGAATTTTTCAGAAAAATAATATCAGGCCCAATGCCCTGGGTGTTGCAGCAATAGGATTAATTTATATTTCATTGAGCTGGGGATTGATGATAGATCTATCCGGGTTTATCCGGCATCTATTTTATACAAGCGATATTGTGATCAGTTTCCCTCCTTTTGATTATTTCAGTGTCCTCATTCCCTGTGCTATTATTCTTTCCATCTGGATAAATGATACAATGGCTTACATAGTTGGATCAGTTATTGGCAAAACGCCTTTATCAAAAATATCGCCTAAAAAAACATGGGAAGGAACTATTGGAGGCATTGTGCTGTGTATACTTGCAACCGGATTTCTTTTTTCTTCTATTCCCACTGAAATAGTCATACCGGGTTTTCATTTTAGTTTTGCTAACGAAGTTTGGTATATAATTGCTGGTATCGCTGCCGTTGCCGGCACCTTCGGCGATCTTTTGGAATCAAAACTCAAACGTATGGCCAACGTAAAAGACAGCGGTTCACTGATGCCCGGCCATGGTGGATTTTTAGATCGGTTTGATTCATTACTGCTCGCTACTCCCTTTGTTTGGCTGTATGTGAGTTCATTTATGAAGTAAACATACAGTGCGGGTTATTACTAACATTCACCTTTGTTCCTTTTCCTATATTTGCGGCTCAACCTGCTTACATGACCATTCACAAGGAAGGCTATAAGATCATTGCATGGAGCACCATTATTTTTGGTGTTATCAATATTCTTTCTTTTTATTTTATCAGCTTTTCCATGCCAGCCCTGAGCTGGATCATATTCCTGCTCAGTTTTGGATTCCTTCTTTTTATTATTTCTTTTTTCAGGCTACCCAAACGAATTCATACTATCCAGGAAAACGCCATCGTTGCACCGGCAGATGGGAAAGTGGTGGTGATTGAAGAAGTGCAGGCCGATGAATATTTCACCGATCGCCGGATACAGGTTTCTATATTTATGAGCCCAGCTAATGTGCATGTAAACCGTAATCCCGTAAGTGGTGAAGTAGTGTACAGCCAATATCACAAAGGAAAATATTTAGTAGCCTGGCATCCTAAATCTTCTACAGAGAATGAAAGACACTCAGTAGTGTATCGCAGTAACGGAAAAGAGATCCTGGTAAAACAAATTGCGGGTGCAGTTGCCAAACGGATCATTAACTATTTGCAACCGGGTCAGAAAGTGGAACAGGGTGCGGAGATGGGATTTATTAAATTCGGATCACGGGTTGATCTGCTGTTGCCATTGGATGCAAAAATCCTAGTGAAGATCGGCGATAAGCCACAAGGTGGAGTGACGGTTATTGCTACGTGGTAACAAACTTGTAATTTTTTTGCATAAAACGTAACTTTAGTAAAAGACTAGTATATGAGTAATGCAGAAATGAGAAAAAAGGTAAAAAAATATATTGATGAAGCTGATGATAAAACCGTGAAAATGGTCTACTCCATGCTGGAAGCAGAAAGAGAAGATGACTGGTGGGATGATTTGCCAAAGGAGGTGAGGGATAGCATTGACAAGGCAATTGCAGAATTAGATGCAGGAAAAGGTATACCTCATGAAGTAGTTATGAAAAAGTATAAAAAATGGTTTACAAGATAACCTGGTCATCACTTGCTATCAAAACTTACATAAATAACATTGAATACCTTGAAACAGCATGGACAGAAAGGGAAGTAAAAAATTTCATAGATGCTGTAAAAAGAAGAGTTATCCTTTTGTCTTCGAATCCTTACCTCGGTACATTAACTAACAAAAGAAAGAATATTAGAAAATCTGTCATTCATCGGCGTGTGATTCTTTTTTACAGACCCCAACAGGCTAAAAAAGAGATTGAATTGATCAGGTTTTGGGGTACCAGTCAAAATCCCCGGAGGTTAAAGTTTTAAAATATTTCTTCCAGCTCTTTTAGCGAATACACCGTATAGGTCGGCAGTTTTTTATCCATAACAACTATTGGTTCTTTTGTCAGGTGATTTACATGCACCTGGTCAATACCAGCATTCATGGCTCCTAATATATCTACTTCGATCGTATCACCGATCATTATACTTTCTTCGGGCCTGGCCCCCGTTTTATTAAACGCATATTCAAAAATCTCTTTCTTTGGCTTTAAACTATTAGATCCTTCAGAGGTAATAACGTGATTGAAAAAAATATTCAATCCCGAATACAGGAGTTTGCTATGCTGTGTTTTCTCAAATCCATTCGTGATAAGATGAAGTTGATACTTTTTATCAGCCAGGTATTGCAGTAGCTCTTTGGTGTAAGGGAATAATAAGGTTCGGGTTGGCAACAGGTCAAGAAACCGGATGTTCATGGCAGCAGCCAGTTTATCGTCAGCTATTTTAAAATCAAGCAGGGCCAGCCACATTCTTTTTACCCGCAACTCTTCCTGTTTGATATAGCCATTGCGGTAACGTTCCCACAGCTTCTCATTGTGTACGAGATAGTTTTTATAAAATAGCTCAAAATCGTCCACGCCCCGTTCCTGCAATTTCAATTCTTCATATAAATGTGAAAGCGTGGCCCGGGCATTGGCTTCAAAATCCCAGAGGGTATGGTCAAGATCAAAAAAGAGATGTTTATACTTCATTAGATTTGCAAAGAAACTGAAATATTCAATACTCATTCAACAGCAATATTTTTAATGACGATTATTATTACAGGTGCTTCAAAAGGAATCGGCAAAGCCGTAGCGGAAATATTTGCTGCCCATGGTCATGACCTGCTCATCTGTGCAAGAAACGAAGTGACGTTGTATAAAACAATGGAAGAGTTAACTACCCGGTTTCCTGCTGTTACCATTAAGGCAAAACCAATTGATCTTAGTATAAAGGAACAGGCACAGGAATTTGGTCGCTGGTGTTTGCAACAGGCTACCCCGGATATCCTGATCAATAATGCAGGTTTATTTGAACCGGGTAGCGTCTATAACGAACCAGACGGAACATTGGAAAGTCAATTATCCGTTAACCTGCATAGCGCTTATCATTTAACACGAACACTTTTGCCCGGGATGATGGAAAGAAAAAGCGGTCATATTTTCAATATGTGTTCTATCGCTTCATTACATGCTTATCCGAATGGAGGTGCTTATAGCATCAGCAAATTTGCACTTTACGGATTTACTAAAAACCTCCGGGAAGAGATGAAGCAATATAGTATCAAGGTAACAGCTGTGATTTCGGGTGCTGTAATGAGTGATTCATGGAGCAATTTTGATAATTCTTCCAAACGGATCATGGAGGCCAGTGATATTGCAAAACTTATTTATGCTGCTTCACAACTATCTCCACAAGCCTGCGTAGAAGATATTCTTATCCGCCCACAATTGGGTGACCTGTAACCACCCGCATCCTGTTTCTTCCCGCCAGTATATTTTCAACCCGGCTTTGCCAGCGCTGTTATACTTTTAGGATGGTTGAAAAATGAAAAAACCGGTTTTCATATTTGTTGCTGTTATTGTAACCCTTGTTCTCAGGGCCCAGGTGGTTTTTACAACGCTGGTACCCAAGGAATCTATTGTAGAGGGTGAATCATTCCGTGTGCAGTATGTAATAGAAGGCGCAGAAAAGGTTATTAATTTTAAATCTCCCTCCTTTTCACCTTTCAGATTAGTAAGCGGTCCTGAAATATATCCCGGCCAGATCGTTGAATCGTCTAAAGTTATTCCTACCCGCAACACGATCTACACGTTGCAGGCCCGGCAGCCGGGGATGTATAAAATACCAGGTGCTGCGGCGACCGTAAATGGTGAGTTGATAAAAAGTAATGCCGCATGGGTAACTGTGATTAGTCGTGCAGAAGCAAACAGGCGACGAATCCAAAATGGCGAACTACAGGATAATTTATCTTATCTGCGACCAGGTGAAGATCCGTATGAAAAGATAAAACAGAATCTTTTTGTGAAAGTGGCCGTGAATAAGAAAATATGTTTTGCCGGAGAACCTATAGTGGCCACCTTCAAATTGTATTCAAGACTGCAATCAAGATCGGAGATTTATAAAAATCCCGGTCTATACGGTTTTACGGTGCAGGAGATGATAGGGGTTAATGATAAACGGATGGACGAAGAAATGCTGAGTGGAAAATTATTTGACGTTCATACGATCCGCAAAGTACAATTATACCCCCTGCAGGCCGGAAGCTTCAGCATCGACCCAATGGAAATAAAAAATAAGGTTGAATTTTCCCGGAGCACAGTAAATCAAAAAACGGAACAGGAAGTAGTAGAAGGTGTTTTTGAAGATAAGGTACAGGCCACTGATCCCGGTAAAGAAATAGTTGAAACAATTATCCGTTCCGAACCAGTTAGCATTATTGTAAAACCATTGCCGGTTAAAAATAAACCGGACGACTTTACGGGTGCTACGGGAAGGTTTACCATTCATGCCTTCATTGAAAAAAATGAATTGGCCAGGAATGAAGAAGGGTATCTCAATATCAGCATAACGGGTAAAGGGAATTTCAGCCAGTTATCGGCTCCCGTCATTGCATGGCCGGTTGGCATGGAAGGATTCGAGCCTTTGGTCAATGATTCGTTGGATAAATCAACAACTCCATTAACCGGGAGTAAAAAGTTCAGGTATGCTTTTGTAGCGGCACATGCCGGGAAATATGAGTTGCCGGCAATATCTTTTTCTTTTTATGATCCCGATAGCAACCGGTATAAAACGATTCGGTCTAACCCGGTAACAGTAAATGTAAGCACTGTTGGAAAAGCTCAACCTGCAAGAACAGCTAATAAAACTTCTATTACCGACATTAATCATAAAGCCAGTATGGTGGCTGCCTGTATCATTGTTTTCCTGTTATTGGGAGTAATGATATACTGGATCACTAAAAAAAAGGACAAACAAGTGACGGAACCTCCCGGTAAATGGATAATGCCGGATATAACTATTGATGAAATATTAAAACCTGCCTACCTGCTGATCCCTGCTGCAGATAAAGATTTTTATGCCGTGCTTTATCAATCTGTCTGGAAATACCTGGGTAGCCATTTTTATCTCCAGGGAAGTGAAATGAATAAATATACACTGGTTAAAAAAATGCTTGATGCCGGTAAATCGCCGGAACTCATTAACAATCTTCACCAGGTTTTAGAGCATTGCGAAGCTGGCATGTTTACCAATGCAACACTGGAAGAGAACAAAGAAGCATTGCTGGCGAAAGTGAAGAAGTTGCTGGAGGAGGTGAAAGCGAATTAAAGAAAGATCACTCTGCATATTTATATCCCACTCCTCTTACAGAATGAAAATACTTTGGATTGCGGCTGTCGGCTTCAAAATACTTGCGGAAGTTCAGAATAAAATTATCTATTGTTCGGGTGGTAGGATATACATTATAGCCCCATACCGCCTGCAGGATCTTTTCACGGGGCACTACTTCGTTTTTATTTTCGATGAGTAGTTTCAGCAGCATAGTTTCTTTTTTGCTGAGTTGAATTTTTCCACCTCCCTGTGTGCTGGCTTCCTGTGCCTTGAAATCAATGATATTATCACCAAATGTATAGCTGTTGCCAATCGAAGATTTATCCTGTAACTTTTTATTCTTATTGATCAGTTTATGTACTCTTAATAAAAGCTCTTCCAGGTTAAATGGTTTGGTGAGATAGTCGTCCGCTCCTTTTTTTAACCCCAGCACCCTGTCAGCACTGCTGTTCTTGGCGCTTAAAATAAGAATAGGTACTTCATTATTGCTAAGGCGGATCGTTTCGGTTACATTGATGCCATCCATTTCCGGTAGCATCACATCGAGAATGATGAGATCGAAATATTCAGCCTGGATCGCTTTTAATGCAGCGGCACCATCAAAAGCGGAAGTAACATCATATCCTTCCAGCTCGAGGTTAAGCCGGAGAGCTTCATGCAGATTTTCTTCATCTTCCACTAATAAAACCGATGTCTTCTTTTCGTCACTCATGATCTACAGATAAAAGCTGACACTAAAAATACTTCCCCGCGGAGCATTGTTTGTCACCACTATGCCAGCATTGTGGTACTTTGAAATTATACTGCAAAGATAAAGCCCAAGACCTGTTCCCTGTGTTTTACGGGTAGATTCATTGCCCACCCGGTAAAATTTTGTGAAGATATTTTTCTTTTCCTCATCAGGGATGCCCATGCCTTCATCCATTACCTGTAGTTGGATACATTCTTTCTGGTGATGTAATAATGCAGTTATCGCGGTTTCTTTTGGTGAATACTTGATCGCATTCTCCAGCAGGTTATTGATCAGCATCTGTAATAATAAAGCATCTCCTTTTACATCAGCATCGGGTTCTATATGATCAATAAAATTCCTTTCGGGAAACCTTTCCCTGAAATTATTGATGCAATCCTTGAACAGATCTGACAAGTCAAGCTCTTCTTTGGTAGTGGTATAACCGCCTCCTTCTAATTGAGAGGAGATAAGAATATTATTGGTCAAAAAAGCAAGCCGCTCTGTTTCTTCCAGCGTCATCCGCAGCAATTTTTTTTGTTTGTCCGGCTCCAGCGTATACTTCTGCATCGTTTCCAGGTTAAGCTTAGCCACGGAGATAGGAGTTTTCAATTCGTGAGTGACAGCCATCATAAAATTTTGCTGCTGTTGTTGCATTTTGAACTGCCTTCGGGCAGAGCGATACACAAAACCGGCGCCGATCAGGATCAGGATCAGAAAAGTGATACCTTCAGCAATATACTTGGCCGTATTTCTCCTGTTGATATTGTTCGTGTGATTCAATGCTTTTGCAAGCTCGGCGGGGCTAATTGTATTTTTGCGGGCATAAGTGTTTTCATATTGCGCTGAGGTTAGCTGCTGGTTTTGTTTTTCCAGTGAGATAAACCACCATACCAGCGCTGCGATAATATAGACAAGCAACATCCAGTAAATGAACGTTGTTCTTCTTAACCTTTTGCGGCCAGTCTCGTTCATAAAAGATCATTATTGCTTCTCAATACGTATGCCTGCATCCACTACATGCTCCAGTGGATCTTCCCGCATGATCTGCTCCAGTGTAAAATTATAGACACCTGCTTTTAAAGGCTGTGCTTCACCTAAAGGAAGGCGAAGTTCATAAATATCATCCATGCCCGTTCCAAACCAGCCTTTTTCATTGCTGGCAAGTGCAAGATCCTGTTGAATTTTTATAGCAGTATCCTGTCCCGGAATTTGCGCATAAACATTCACATAGATATTATTAAAGCTATACTTTTCGGTATGACGCAGTACAAGAAATAATTGATAGCGGGCCGTTGTATCTTTTATGGTGAATGTAAAGACTGGTTTAAAACTGCTTTTCCATTTTTGGGCAGGAATAGGAACTGTTTTTTCGTAAAGATCAACGGTGGTGCAGGAAGTAGCTATAAACAGGGCGCTGATAGCTATGGCTAAAAAAATACGAAAGTTCTTAAAAGCGTTCAAGGATAATTTTTTTCAAATGTAATCAAGAAGACTCAATCAGGCTAATAGCTTGCACCAAAGGTGCACAGCTTTCTATAGAACGTTTAGTACCTGCTCCTTTGCCTTTTCCAATTCATCTTTCATCAGCACTACGCATTTCTGAATGGTAGAATCATACGCTTTTGAGCCGGTGGTATTGATCTCCCGGCCGATCTCCTGCAGGATAAACGACAATTTCTTTCCTTTTGATTCTTCGGGTTCTTTAAGGATGGCATTAAAATAATCACAATGGTTTTTAAGCCTTACCTGTTCTTCCGTAATGTCGATCTTTTCTATATAATATATAAGTTCCTGCTCCAGGCGGTTGGCATCATAATTTTCTTTGCCCACATTTTCTTCGAGCAGCCGGGTAATGCCTTCACGGATCTTTTGCTGGCGCAAAGGTTCCAGCTTTATCACTTCTTCCTGCTGCTTTGTTATATTGGAAATGCGCTGAACCAGTTCTTCCTCCAACGACCTGCCTTCATCCAGGCGATGTGAATTGAGGTTTTCAATGGCAGCGAGCAATACATTCTCAAAATCATCCCATTCTTTATCACTAAGGGTTTCGCTGCTGGGGGTGATCACTTCCGGAAGCTTGACAAGCGTACTCAGGATATGTGAGGGATCAAGACCCAGTGTGGCAGAAAGTTCAGCAAGTGGTTTATAATATGCTTTGGCCAGGTCGGTATTGATGGTAACAGGTCTTGCATCGCCGGTATCTTTTAAACTGATCGTACAATCCACACTACCCCTGGCTAATTTTTCTGACAGCAGGCGGCGAATGTCAAATTCAAAGGGTTTTAAAATAGCCGGTAATTTTAAAGACAACTCGAATTGTTTTCCATTCAGCGATTTAATATCAACCAGGAAAGTTTTATTTCCTACGTTTTTTTCGGCTCTTCCAAAACCGGTCATTGATTTTAGCATGTAATAAATATTGAGATAGTAGTAAAGGTATCTTAATTATTCAATACCCCTGCATAGCGTAAAGTAATGATGTTTTAAGATAAGAACAACATCAATAAGGATCATGAACGTAAACGGAACGTTGTTATAAAAGGCAGGATAACATCTTGCCGAAGTATAAATAACCGGAATAAAAAATCCCCCTGGAAAACCAGGAGGACTAATATATGGATGGGTTAGTAAGTACGGGAAATAAATTTCCCGACACAATATTAAAAATAATTTTGAGTAACCAAAAAATATTTCCAAAATATTTTATTCACATTTTAAGGTTTGCTGTGGATAAGCAACAAGGTATAAAGCATTTTATTATCATCATTTATGAATTTATAGCAAAGCGATTTTATTGATTGATGTTGATTTGGTTTTTATCGTTCAATGAAAACCTTACACAGCAAAGCTTTCATTGAAGTGTTTTTCCGGCGATGATTAAAACAATAGCAGACGTTATAACTTTCGATCAAAAGAAATTTTTTGTATGAATGAATAAAAGCATATCCGTAATGGGTGTAAGTTTTTTTACCTATTTCTTCAAAACCGGGAATTATCCGATAAAACAGGCTGTTTTGAAAGATCACACCCAGTCATTCACTTGTTACCTTTGCGCAAATACAAGTTATATGAAGTTTGAAAATCCTGTTCCACTTACCCGTATAGCGGCGTTGCTCAATGCTGAATTAGTGGGTAATCATGCAGCCTCTGCTACGGGTATTAACGAGATACATAAAGTGGAAGAAGGGGATCTTGTATTTGTTGATCATCCAAAATATTACGATAAGTGCATTCAATCACCGGCAAGTTTTATCATCATCAATAAGCAAACGGATTTCCCGGACGGTAAAGCCCTGCTTATTGTAGACGAACCTTTTGAAGCGTATTTAAAAATTGTCAATCATTTTCGTCCATTCGTTGCTGCCCAGAAAATGATCAGTGATTCATCCATGGTGGGTGAAGGCACGGTTATTATGCCCAATGTTTTTATCGGTAATCATGTAAGCATCGGGAAGAACTGTATTATTCACCCTAATGTTACCATTCTTGATCATTGTATGATCGGGGATGAAGTGATCATACAGGCTGGCACTGTTATCGGCAGTGATGCTTTTTATTATAATAAAAAGACCAACCGTGCTATTCATTATAAAAAAATGACCAGTTGTGGAAGAGTGATCATTGAAAATGGGGTGGAGATTGGCGCCGGCTGCACCATTGACCGCGGTGTGACCGCTGATACAGTAATCGGTGCCGGCACCAAGATGGATAATATGGTACAGGTGGGTCATGATACCATTATTGGTAAGAACTGCCTGTTTGCAGCGCAGGTAGGTATTGCAGGAGCAACTATCATTGAAGATAACGTGATACTCTGGGGACAGGTTGGCGTAAGTAAAACATTGACCATCGGGAAAGATGCGGTGGTGTATGCACAAAGCGGAGTAAAGGATTCAATACCCGGGGGAAAAACTTATTTTGGTTCACCTGTAGAAGACGCCCGTGAAAAAATGAAAGAGTTTGTATGGATCAAACGGATACCGGAGCTGTGGGAGAAAGTGATGGGGCGTAAGGGTTGAAAAGTTTTTTACCTGTTAACCAATTAACTTATTAACGGATCAGGCTCTCTCAATCCGGCATATAATCATACGGCAACTGATCCGCTAAATTCTTCCAGCCCCAATAACCCTGGTTGATCCAGTCTTTCTGATCATAGTAATAACCATTCTCTTTAATAGCGATAGCATCTGTCAGATCAATATAAGAGGTCTGGATCGTAACATTCTTCGG
The DNA here is from genome assembly GCA_036383515.1 of Chitinophagaceae bacterium. GTDB lineage: Bacteria > Bacteroidota > Bacteroidia > Chitinophagales > Chitinophagaceae > CADEDV01. Next base: position 44,787 of record DASVOE010000132.1, read on the forward strand.
CAGTTTGTACTTCTTCAGGTATTCAGGTTCTGCTTTCTTTTTAGTGTAGGTGATACTGAGTTTCCGGGGATACCATATTTCAATTTCAGCTGTACTGTCAACGCCTCCATAATACAATGTATCGTAGGGATCTGTTACTTTATTGAATTTTGTAGCGCTGCTTTCACCCAGCATACTGATGATCCAGCCATCCTCTGCCAGGGTACTATCGTAATAACTCCGCATAAACTGTAACCGGGAGCCATTGTATGTTTTGGTACGATTGGCTGTCCATATTTTTTTCAGGCTATCCGATCCTTCCATTTCGCTGTATAAACAATAACCCCGGTAGGAGTTGATATCCGTATTGTAATAATAAATAAATGAATCAAGCTGGTAACGCAGGTTATACCCCAATGCGTTATTTGAAATGAGTATAGGTTCGGTGGCCAGTACTCTCAGCTTATTGCTTTTCTTCAAAAAATAAAACTTAAGTACCTCGGGATTCTCGAGTTTGCATTGGGCGGCATTAGGAGTAGCGCCAATAAAATTTTCTAAAAAGAAAGAACCATATTTTTCCCAGCCATCTTTTACTTCGTTACTGCTTTTGATCACCACTTCACCCAGGCTTTTGTCTTCTTTTATCATTACTATTTCAAAACGGGATACATCGCCGGTGATACGGATGGTCTGTGTTTGATAACCGGTGTAAGTAAAGATGAGATCATATCCCCCCGATTTTAATTGAAGGGAGAATTGCCCTTGTTTATTGGTAACAGTACCTAAAGTAGTATTCTGGCAAAACACAGAAGCAGCGCTCAGTGGCTCACGGGTAGCGGAATCCACTACAATACCTGTAACGGTAAACTGTGCAGATACCAATAAAGAGAACCCAATAAAAAAGCTAAGAAAGCTGAGATGAAGTTTTTTCATAGAAAACGATTGCTGCTTAAAGATACAGTTTGGAAGGCTATGGTTGCAAAGCATTTACTGTGCCAGCATACTTTTTACAGGCATTTGCAATCGTTTCTTCCAACGGCGTAAAGGAAAAACCCGGCAAAGCGTTTAGTAGTTTATCGTTATCGAAATAGGTTTTACTATGTGCTACACGGGCACTTTCTTTCGTGAGCAAGGGGCGGCTGCCGGTAAAAAATGATTTGAACTTTTCCATCCGCCACGCTACTGCAATTAAAAAATTAGTGGTTTGCCGTGCAGGCTTTCTCTTTCCAAAATTTTCTGCTATGGTATCCATTAATTTTTTAAAAGGCCAGCTTTCTGCATTCACCGTAAACCGTTGTTCCGATATTTCATTCTCCAGCATCAATACCACCACTCTTGCAACATCTTCCACATCTACAAAACCATTGATACCCGGGCTATACCATTTGAATTCCTCGTATACGTTTTTGAAAATAGCACAACTGCTATTGTTCCAATCACCATAGCCCAAAATAGTACTGGGATTTAAAATCACGGCACTCAATCCTTCTGCCATCCCTCTCCATACTTCCAATTCAGCTTTGTATTTGCTTTTGGCATAATGAGTGTTCACTTTACTTTCTTCCCATTTCTTTTCTTCATTCACATGACCTCCACCCGCTGTTCTTCCTAATGCAGCTACGGAACTGATATGGATCAGCCGTCTCACTTTTTTTTCTAGTGCCATATTCACCACGTTGGCCGTGCCCTCTACGTTTACCTGGTACATCATGTTGCGATCCTTACCGGCAAATGAAACAACAGCGGCCGAATGAATAACTGCATCAACACCTTCCATCGCTTCATCTAATGAAACAACATCCAATATATCACCTTCCACCCATTCTACTGAGCCAGTCGCGGTATTGTTCAAAATATCCGGTGCTATCCAGAAAGGAAGTGTTGTACTGCGGCGAAGAGCTCTCACCGCATATCCTTTTTCCACCAAAGCTTTAATGATGTAAGAACCCAGGAAACCCGTGCCGCCCGTAACAAGTAGTTTAGTTGACAAGTTGATTGATTGAATGATGACGAAGATACTCCTTGTTAACTTTTCACCTGTTCAACCTGTTAACTATATTCATAATATCCGTTTCCTGTTTTTTTGCCGAGCTTTCCTTCTTTTACTTTTTGCTCCTGTATAAAAGAAGGTTTTAACCGTTCAGGATGGTCCAATTGTTCATATACCGAACAACTCACTGCATAGTTTATATCATTGCCGATAAGATCCATTAGTTTAAACGGACCCATTTTAAAACCCGTGGATTCTAGCAGAGAATCTATTTGTGAGAAATTGCTGATCCCTTCTTCTGCCAGTCGCAACGATTCAATATAATAAGGACGGGCTACCCGATTCACAATGAAGCCTGGAGAATCTTTGCACAAGACCGGTGTTTTACCCATTTGTTTGGCAAGGGCAACAACAATCTCCGTCGTTTCTTTATTGGTGTAAGGGGTATTAACCACCTCTACTAATTTCATCACGGGAGCGGGATTGAAAAAATGCATACCAATGACCCGTTCGGGATGTTTGATCTTTTCAGCAATATCTGTAACAGATAAGGACGATGTATTGCTGGCAAAAATACATTCGCTATGGTTGAGTTCGGCCAGTTGATTGAATAAAGAAACCTTGATCTCTGGTTTTTCTACAATAGCTTCAATAAAAAAATCAGCAAGACAGCTTTGCAGGTTACTGGTAAAAAGAATGCGCTGGTATGTTTTATTCTTTTCTTCCGTACTGATCTTTCCTTTCTCTACCAATGTTTGAAGGTTTTTGTCAATACCGGTTCTTGCTTTGGCAAGAATTGTTTCATTCAGTTCATACAATATAGTATAGAAGCCAGACTGTGCTGCCACCTGTGCAATGCCACTTCCCATGGTACCGGCTCCGCAAACACAAACGCTGTTGATGTTCATGGATGTAAAGGTAAAGGGCGTAAATTTCTTTTTATCAGGTCAGATTATTTATCTTTAAAAGCCAGTCCGTCTGACTCTACTTCACTACTTTTCATATTCTCATAACCACCAACATATTTCAAATGGAAACAAACCAAGCAACCACCCAGCCAGTTTATTCAAAATCCACAGGGGTATTTGGAACAAAAGTTCCTTCATCAATAGCATTCGCCATCGGGGTTTTGCTCTTTTTTCTACCCTTCATTGATATTAAATGCAATAACATGTCATTGCAAAAAGTAAATGGCTTAGAGTTGGCTACCGGTTTTCATATAAAAGGTCCGGGTAGTAACGATTCATTTGCGGGTACATTCGAAAATGGTACTGCCAATAACGAACTAAAGAAGAAAGAAGATCGAAAAGATCCGAATGCCTTTGCGCTGGGCGCACTGGTATTGGGTGTTGCAGGATTTTTATTATCGATGCTTAACAACAAAGCGGGGGCAGGCGGAGGCTTGGTAACCGGCGCTTTGGCTACCGTAGCAATGATCGGGTTGATCATCGATATTAAAGCAGATATCAATGATCAGCTATTGGGAAAGGATCCGGATATTTCTATCGCTGTAGAATTCACCGTATGGTTTTTTCTTTCCCTTCTTTCATTCCTGGCAGCGGCTTATTTTAGTTATAGAAGATGGAAGCAAGGAGGTACACCAACGATTTAAAAATAAAGGCGGTCGTCGGACCGCCTTATCTATGATTTTTATACCAGCTATATCGCACTGGTAAACTGTTTCAGGAATCTAACATCATTCTCACTGAACAAACGAATATCATTGATGCCATACTTCAGCATGGCCGGACGTTCAATGCCCATACCAAAAGCAAAGCCACTGTATTTATTAGGATCAATACCACAATTGGTCAATACGTTCGGATGCACCATACCGCATCCCAGTATTTCCACCCAGCCTGTCTTCTTACAGATATTACAACCAGTGCCGCCGCATATAAAACAGCTTACATCCATCTCAGCACTTGGCTCTGTAAAAGGAAAATAAGAAGGGCGGAAACGAACTCTTACATCCTTGCCATACATTTCCTTTACAAAGAAATAAAGTGTTTGCTTCAGGTCAGCGAAAGAAACGTTTTCATCGATATATAAGCCTTCTACCTGGTGAAAAAAGCAATGGCTTCTTGCACTTACGGTTTCGTTGCGATACACACGACCAGGCATCACCATCCGGATAGGAAGCTTTCCTTTTTCCATTTCCCGTATCTGCACATTACTGGTATGCGTTCGCAATACCCAATCCGGATTTTGCTGGATATAAAAAGTATCCTGCATATCACGGGCAGGATGATGAGGCGGTAAATTCAGGGCGCCGAAATTGTGCCAGTCATCTTCGATCTCCGGTCCTTCAGCCACTGCAAAACCAAGGCGCTGAAAAATTGAAACAATCCTGTTGCGCATTAACGTAATAGGATGACGACTGCCGATGGGCATTGTATCACCGGGTAGCGTGAGGTCAATAGTGCTCGCTAATGATGATAATCCATTGCCAGCCGACTCCTTCAATGTTTCAAACTTTGCTTCTACAAACTGTTTGAACTCATTTAAAAGCTGGCCTGCTTCTTTTTTCTGTTCCACCGGCACATTCTTCATTTCGCTCATGATGGTTTTTACAATACCTTTTGTGCCCAGGTATTTGATACGGAATTCTTCAACCTGTTTATCATCGGTGGCGTTGAAACCAGCTATTTCACTTTTATACTCTTCTATCTGTTGCTGCAGCTTGTCCATGCCGCAAATATATGAAAGAGAAAACGGAGAGAAATGAGAGGAGGATCGGGAAAACCTGGATCAGGCTCTTCTTATCATTCTCCACTTTCCATTTTCCATTATCTTGCATGCATGTCAGACCACCTCCATATTTCCGAATTTCTTGACCCGTTAAATACACATGCTATTTCGCAGGATGAAGGATACCGGGAAGGACAATTGGGAAAGACCATTGCCATCTATGAAGATGAATTCCCTGACCTGGATGAGGCGCAGATCGTTATTGTAGGTTGTGGAGAGCAACGGGGTAGCGGGCTCATTCATGGACATAGCAAAACACCCGATATCATCCGTCGCCATTTCTATAATTTATATTACTGGCACCAGGATATTAAGATCGCTGACATAGGAAACATCAAAGCCGGTTCTTTATTTACCGATTCGTATGCTGCGTTGAAAACCGTGGTGTATGAGCTGATCAATGACGATAAAACAGTGATCATACTCGGCGGCTCGCATGATCTGACACTGCCACAGTATCATGCCTATGCGGAAAATAAAAAAGCTATCGAAGCCAGTTGCGTAGATGCATTGATCGATCTCAACCTCGATTCACCCTTTCGCCATGAAAATTTCCTGATGGAAATCCTTACCGGCGAACCCAATTATCTTCGTCATTACAATCATATCGGTTTTCAAAGTTATTATGTACATCCGCGAATGCTGGAGACCATGGATAAACTTCGTTTTGATTGTTTCCGGGTGGGCCATGTAAAAGAAAGTATTGATGAAATGGAACCTGTGATCCGTAACTCCAGCCTTTTTAGTTTTGATATTACTGCCATAGCAAATACGTATGCACCTGCCAATAAAATTTCGCCCAATGGTTTTAACGGTGAAGAAGCCTGTGTGCTGATGCAATATGCAGGCATGAGTCCGAACGTGAACAGCATCGGTATCTATGGTTACGATGCCCGGCATGATAAAGATGAACTGACCGCTAAGCAAATTGCTCACATGTTGTGGTATACACTCGATGGGCGTAGTCGTGGCCGTCGTGAAGCTGCTCTTGATGAAAGAGATTCCTTTAATGAATACCACATGGCATTTGCTGAAGTTGATACCATTTTTTTGCAAAGCAAAAAAACGGGGAGATGGTGGATGCAATTGCCCGATAAAAAATTCATTGCCTGCAGCTATAAAGATTATTTATTGGCCAGCAGTAATGAAATTCCGGAGCGGTGGCTGAGAGCGCAGGAGAGAGGGTAAAAGCCCCTGTCCCCCGAAGGGGAACTTAGGTTTGAAGTTATTGATGAGCATCGAAGTATGTTTATGCAGGTAGGTTTATTTTTTAGGTGACCAACTTCAGTTTTTCATAGCATCTTTCTTGCGTCGCACAGTTTATCTTCCGGTTCTATTATCAACAAATACGTATTTTCAAACTGTGGAGTTTTCATCCCCTCCAAGGAGGGGTCGCAGGGGTTACTAATAATTAAATTTACGAATGGGGTGGGTAGATTTTATCTGAACTTCATAAACAATTATTTTAGATTTTTACATCAATAAGAAATTTTCAACCCTCCTCTTTGGGGAGTAGTGAGCTATAAATAAAAAACTAATAATGGGGTCTTCTATCATCAAAACCGGCATCTGTTCTTATGGTATGAGCGGAAAAGTATTTCATGCACCTTTTATTCAATCTCATCCCGGTTTTGAATTAACGGCGATTGTAGAAAGAAGTAAAAATGAATCAAGAGAAAAGTATCCGGATTCAAAACTGCTCCGTTCTTTTGAAGAACTGATCGCTGATGATTCATTGCAACTGATTATTGTGAACACGCCGGTGCAAACACATTATGATTATGCAAAAAGGGCGATCCTTTCCGGTAAACATGTGATCGTTGAAAAACCTTTTACAGTTTCATCAAAAGAAGCGGAGGAGCTTGTACAGCTGGCCAGTGAAAAAAAGGTTTTTTTGTTTGTGTACCAGAACCGCCGCTATGATGGGGATTTCAAAGCGATAAAAGAAGTGCTGGATAAAAAATGGTTGGATGATATTAAAGAAGTGGAGATTCGGTACGACAGGTATCGCCCCGAAATAAGTTATAAGCTGCACAAAGAAACAGATCTGCCCGGTGCAGGTATTACCTATGATCTCGGGGCTCATCTTGTAGATCAGTCCCTGCAATTATTTGGCTGGCCACAAGCAGTATTTGCTGATATGATGGCCATGCGGGATGGCAGCCCGGTAGATGATTATGTAGAAATGATCTTATATTATCCAACGTTCAGGGTGCGGCTTAAAGCCTCCTGTTTTGTAAAAGAGCCGGTGCATGAATATATATTGAATGGGAGTCTGGGTACTTTCTTGCAAAAACGATCCGACCGGCAGGAAGCCATGTTGCTGAAAGATGCAGTGCCAACGATAGCCAGCTGGTGTCCTGCCGTTGAAACATTCGATGGGTTGCTGAACATTATTAAAGACGGAAAAGAAATAAGGGAAGAAAAAAAGTCGCAACCCGGTAATTATATGGGTTTTTTTGAAGATGTTTATAAAACGCTTACAGGTCAGCAACCTAATCTTATACCCGGTGAAGATGGCGTGAAAGTGATCAGGATTATTGAAGCAGCAAAACGGAGTGCTAAAGAAGGGGAAGTAATTGTAGTAAAATAAAAAATCAAAAGTCAACATGAAAAAAAGATTTCCTGAATCCTTCAGCCTGCTCCCGGTTTTTATTTTTTTAATTTTACTTTTTACTTCCTGTAGTGTACAAAAGCAAATAGCAAAATCTGCGAAAGAAAATGTACTGAACAGCCTGGCCTTCCAAACCGCTCATATCGGCATCAGCGTCTTTGAACCGGCTACCAACAAATACTGGTTCAATTACCAGGGCGATAAATATTTTGTACCAGCGAGCAATACAAAAATTCCTACTTGCTATGCAGCGATGAAATATTTGGGGGATAGTTTGGTGGGGTTGAGGTATCAGATTTTAAATGATTCTGTAGTAAAAATAAAATCCGCAGGTGATCCAACTTTCCTGAGTCCTGATTTTAAAATTCACCCAACGTATACTTTTTTAAAAAAGTATAAATACATTTCTTTTTCCGGCGAAGTATTTAACGAAAGTTTTTTAGGCTCGGGTTGGACATGGAATGATTATAAAGAAAGTTACTGTGCACAGCGAAGTGATTTTCCTATATATGGAAATATTGTTTCGTTTAAATGGGATAACGAAAATAATGTTAGCGTTTTCCCACGAATGTTTTCAAAAAGTATTGCGATTACAGAGAAATTAAAAACCGGCTTTGAAATTATAAAACCCTGGGAGGAAAACAACTTCCTGTTCTTAAACGGAAACACAAAATCAAAAGACGTTCCTTTTAGACCTGATCCAATAACAATTCAATACTTATTACAAGACACATTAGGAAGTCTTGTGAATTCCAATTTTGAAAAAAAGGGCTATATACCATCTAATGAGCTAATGTTTGCCAAAGGACAAGGTTCAATTAACGTTCCGAACAAACCAGTCAGCGAAATATTTTTTACGCTGCACTCCCAACCCACCGATTCCCTTCTCAAACCGATGATGCACCGCAGCGATAATTTTTTTGCGGAGCAATCCTTATTAATGGTAAGCAATGAAAAATTGGGTATAATGAGCGATCAAAAGATCATTGATACCTTACTCAAAACTGATTTTAAAGACCTGCCCCAAAAACCAAGATGGGCAGATGGTTCCGGTCTCAGCCGCTATAATTTATTTACCCCACAGGATTTTGTTGCCATCCTTAACAAAATGAAAAACGAATTTGGAATGGATCGCATTAAAGTCATTTTGCCTACTGGTGGTGAAGGCACCATCAACAGTTATTATAAAAATGAAGCGGGTTTTATTTTTGGCAAAACAGGCACCCTTTCAGGAGTGGTCGCCTTCAGCGGTTTTTTATATACCAAAAAAGGTAAGCTGTTGATTTTTTCAACCCTTGTC
>DASVOE010000133.1:0-2467 GCA_036383515.1 Chitinophagaceae bacterium
TATAAAAAAACATTAACGGGAAAATCCTGCTGCATGAGCAATCAGCTTTACAACAGAATAAACACAATTTTCCAGGTTTTCTTTTCCTCCTTCCAACGCTTCTTTTAAAGTGCAACCAGATGGGGATATTCCAAATACAGAAGTAATTCCTAATTGGTATAGAAGATCAGTATCATGTACATCTCCTGCAAAAGCAATCACAGGTTTATTGTATTCTTTTGCAAGCTTAATTACTCCTGAAATAGTTTTACCAAAAGCAACCTGGTAATCAATTCTTCCTTCACCTGTAAAAACATAATCAGCATCTCTGATTTTCTCTTCCAGTCTACAGTGCTGTAAAACAAGCCCGACCCCACTTACTTTTTTAGCATTTAAAAAAGCCATTAACCCCGCTCCTGTTCCACCAGCTGCACCAGCGCCTTCATTATTTTTTACATCTTTATGCAGGTACTCTTTTAGTTTGGCTGCATAGTGTTCAAGATTGCTATCCAATATTGTTATCATTTCATCCGTAGCTCCTTTTTGGGGACCGTACACCTGTGCAGCTCCATCTTTTCCGGTCAACGGATTAGTGACATCACAAGCAACTTCTATTGCTGCATCAATTGCAATTAACCCGGAACTATCAATGGATTTGATCCTGCTTAGTTCGCCACCACCAAAACCAATTTCTTTTCCATTCTTATCCAGCAATTTTACTCCCAAAGCCTGCGCTATTCCTGCTCCTCCATCATTAGTAGCGCTTCCGCCTATTCCGATCACTAATTTTTTAATGCCATGCGACAGCACTGTCTTTATTAATTCCCCGGTTCCATACGTGGTGGTGATGAGTGGATTTCGTTTATCAATCGGAACCAAATGAAGACCACTTGCACTTGCTAATTCTATAACGCCGGTTTGACCATCTCCAAGAATTCCATATTCCGCAACCGTATTATCTCCTAAAGGTCCTTTTACCACCTGTTTAAATAGCTTTCCACCTGTTGCCTCTACCAATGTATTCAATGTACCTTCACCACCGTCGGCCAGCGGAACCTTTACACATCTTGCCCCCGGAATTATGCGCTTAATTCCTTTTTCCATTGCTACACATGCTTCTTTCGCAGTCATGCATTCTTTAAAAGAATCAGAAGCCAGGATAAATTTCATTATAAGGAGTTTGGTTTAGCTTAAGAGGTCTCCGGTCAACAGGATATTACCCTATCCCTCGCTGTAATTTCCCACATTCCTGCCAGCTTTCCTTTTTCTACTGCCCATGCAAATGGATAAAGCGCACAAGTAGGACAAATATGTATGGGTAACCCGTAAAGCAAATCACCCACTTTCCATGTATGTCCCGGCCCCGCATCTACTACCAAATGCTCTTCGCTATGGCTGACTATCTTGAATTCGGGTGCGTTGAGAAAGTAAACACGATTGTTCAATTCGTTTTCGGAAGCAATAGCCTTATATCCCAGGTCAAGACATAGTTTTGTTTCATCCGGCAAAGAAACAACTCTTGTAATTACCAATGCCGCCGATAAAAATTTTTGCTCGGGAAGGGAATCCGCATAACCTTTATCCCAAAATATAAAAGTGCCGGGACTGCATTCCACCTCTTTATTTTTTGCATACACGGGAAATGAGGGTGAACCGCCGATGATCACTTTTGGCTGGGGATATCCTTTCAAAATCAATTCAGCAACCATCTCCTTAACAGGAGCAAAAGATTCATTGCACAACACTGTTCGCTTTTCAATATTCTTTTCCCGTATGTGACCATCATACGCATGAAACCCTTTTATTTCAATTCCTTTCAACGCTGTACAATCTTCATACAATTGAATAGCATTCTTTCCCGGTTTAATACCTGTTCTGTTCATACCCACATTTATATCAATATAAACCTGTATCGTTACGTTGTTGGCAACAGCTATTGCTGCTATTTTCTTAGCCGACATTTCATTATCTGTAAGACAGGAAAAAGAGGTATTCGTATACTTTTTTATTAAGCGTACAAAACGTTCAAGCCTGGGGCTGGAAAGAGGATAGGCTAATAACACATCCGGCGCCCGGCACATACCAAGCATTTCTGCTTCTGCTATGGTAGCACATTTAAATTTATTGATACCAGCTTCCATCAGCAGCAGAGTTGCTGCTTTTGTTTTATGTGTTTTAACATGCGGACGTAAACGTGATGGATCATCTATCATTCCCTTTAGTATCCGGATATTTTCTTTTACTCTTTCCGGGTAAATAATAAATGCAGGCGTGTCTGTCTTGCCTGCATTTTCAATGCTGTACCATAAATCTTTTTTCATATTAAATACGTTCATCGCGAAAATCAGCCTGTTAACTTAATTGCGTTGTAAGTTCTAATAATTTATTGCGGACCCTGCTCTCTGAATTCAAATAGCTTGTACGGCAACGCCAGGTTTCATAACCACCTGCTTCAATTTCATGATCAGGAGGCATATAACCAAAATAA
>DASVOE010000134.1:0-1665 GCA_036383515.1 Chitinophagaceae bacterium
GTCATTGCGAGTACCCATCAGGGAACCTGAAAAAAAATGAAATGACATGCGTTATGATGAGAAGTAAGATATTTGTCTGTTGAACGAGGGCAAACTACACAACCCCGTATAACCCTTGGGGCCTTCAAGAGCCCGCTTGCGAGTTTGGGACTGTCGCTTTTTGCAAAAAACATTAAAGGGAGCCACCAGCTTGCCGGCTGGTGGTTTACCGCGCTTTTAAGCTTAGACTTTTAAAGCGGCAGAGTTTGCCCTGTTTTAAAAAAATATGGACAAATCTAAACAAAACAAAAAGAAGAAAGCGGGGGGATCGCCGGCAGGTTCAAAAAAGATGGAACAATTTGGGATTCTTTATCCGAGATCAGCCGGGATCGACGTAGGCAGTATGCTCATGGTCGTATCTTACACTGATTCCCAGGATCAGATCCACCTGAAACAGTTTGAGAGTTTTACCTCCAGTCTTCATGAACTGGCGGACTTGCTGCAAATGGAAAAGGTAGAGATCGTAACGATGGAATCAACGGCCAGCTATTGGATGCCCCTGCATGGTATCCTTGAATCCCGGGGCATAAAGGTGGTGATGATCAACCCAAGTCATTATCGGAATGTATCGGCACGAAAAACGGATATTAATGATGCCCAGTGGTTGCACAAGCTGCTTACCCATGGCCTTTTACGGGAATCCCATATTCCGGCGGCCTGTTATCAGGACCTGCGGCAATATATCCATGAAAGGCAGATCTGCCAAGACCAGAAAAGCGATATACTCAACCGGATCCAAAACACGTTGAGCAAAATGAATATCAAGTTCCAGCACCTGATCAGCGATATTGAAGGAGTATCGGGCATGCAGCTTTTACGGATGATCTGCTCGGGGATCTCGGATCCTGAAAAACTGCTTTGCTGTATCGATCATAAACGATTGAAAGCAAGCCGGGAGGAACTGCTCCATTCTCTTGAAGGAGATTACCGGGACAGCCGGATCAATACCCTTAGGGGCAGCTTAAAGGCATACGACTTTTTTAAAGAGCAGATGCTTTATTATGAGCAGTACATCGAACAAACACTTAAATTATTGGCACCGGAGATTAAAATCTCGAAGAAACAGGGCATGGTCCGCAAGAATCAATATCACATCAACTTAAGGGATTACCTGATAGCTATATTGGGCGTGGACCTGACAGCAGTAGAAGGCCTGGATGAGATCGGCCTGCTAACGATACTGGCAGTAACGGGGCCTGATATGAGCAAATGGCCTACCGCAGGGCATTTTACAAGCTGGTTAAACCTGTCTCCCCGTCCTAAAATAACAGGAGGCAAGCTCGTAGGCTATGAAAAACGGATCACACACAACCCGGCCACACAGGCTTTCCGGCTTGCAGCCAATTGCCTTTGGCAAAGCAAGGGCCCGTTAGGGCAGCAATACCGAAAATTAGCTGCAACCAAAGGAAAGGCAAAAGCCATAAAAGCAGTGGCCAGAAAAATAGCCGTAATATTCTATAATATGGTACTCAAACAGGAGGCTTACGATAGCAGTAAAGTTCAGCAGGATCTCGAGTTGCAAAAGGCAAGAAAGATCGCTCGTCTGCAAAAAGAAGCGCAAAAACTCGGGCTCACCCTCCAAAATGCAGCTTGATTATGAATTACTTACAAACACGTCATTATAAG
>DASVOE010000135.1:0-41954 GCA_036383515.1 Chitinophagaceae bacterium
ACCACTTGCACCGGCAACACCGCTGCTTAATAAATTAAACAAATCAGCTAAAACGTCAGTATTGCTGTTGGTTGCAGGATCATCACTTTTCCATCCACTCACCACCCGTATATGATAGGAATCGCCAGCCATTACTTTCAATAGAATGTTAGGGCCCACCTTTTGTGTGCCTGCAGCATTTTTTACCTGGGCAACTTTTTCATTAGTTGAATACAGGGGATCGCTAAACCAGGAAGGTTTGTTATATTGAGTGTTGGTAAGATTGCCATAATAAGTTGCCTCATTATTTATCGTTGATGTCTCCATCGTGGCGGCAACATATTGTGTTGTCTGGGCTTCCTCAGTTAGTACCGTTCTTACATTACCCAGATGGTCTTTCAGCATATAGTCATATTCAAAACTGGCAGGAATTACGCCATTGGCAGGCTTGAATCGTATTCTACCTTCTTCATGACCGATGAACTGTAATCTGTCTGTATAATCTGTGGTATTTGGATTATTATCTGTCTTGCTTTCATAGACAAATCCACCGATATACAGCGTTGTAGTAATGGTGTTGATATTGTTGTTAGCTGCAGTGGCATCTTCCACCACCATCTTCTTTAACTTATTACCAGCGGCGTCATACGTATAATAGATCATTCCTTTACCTGCCACCACTATCTCAGCTGGAAGATTTAAATAATTATACCGTATGGCACCTTCTCCTCCCGATGCATTTACATTACTTCCCAATGCCCCATTCAGTCCTTTATTTAAATCAGTAATAAGATTCCCATTCAAATCATAACCATAATCTACCCCACTCGTATTCTTATCAGTAAAGTCACCCAATTTATGATCAGTAGTACCTGTCCCTTGTTCCGTTACAGCCATTAGTTTATTGGTGTTTGCATAATAACTGTAATTCAGATCATCAATTTGGGTACTGCCTGCAAGTTTCAGTCCCCACTGTTTCATGCCTTTTATATTTCCATTTTCATCATAGGCCGAAGACGCCGTTTGACCATCTCCCATCTGCATATCAAAATTGATGACAGCATTATCCATATAGCCGCTGCCATCATGCTGGCTGAAGTCGCCGCTCAGCAGCCGGTTCATTTTATCATACCCATACCCATAAGCTCTCTGCTCCCCATCTCCTTTACTGCGCCATTTGGTGCCGGCTATATTACCATTGTACTGGTTATTTTGAAACCCCCAGTCATAGTCCAGTTCCATACCAAACCAGCGGTCTGTTTCTGTTGTTCCCTTATTCGCATAATATTTATTGATACCCTTCAGCCAGCCCCGGATATTATAGGTATAATCCAGTTTTTCAATCGGCTCACTGGTATAGTTTCCATTGATGTCTTTCTTTTTACCCAGCTCCTTTTTCTTTAACTGTCCCAGCTCATCATATTCATTTTTTGCGATCAGCGCTTTTTTGGCTGTCTCATCATTGATCGTTTTCCATGTCTCCAGTAATCGCCCTGCGTAATCGTATTCCAAATTTGTTTTGATCCTTACCTGCGTAGCAGCAGGGTTATTGTGCACCTGGTAACTGCTGAGCACTTTACCGGTAAAATCATAACGGCTGGTGACAATATCTGTTCCGCCTTTATAATTATCACTCTGTACCTGTATTACCCGGCCCTTCTGATCATAAAAGCTTACTGTTGTAAGCCAATTACCTACTGACAGGTTATTGGGGTCCTCTATCACTCTTATCCTGGTTCCCGTTACCATTCCCAGCACTTGCCCGTTAGCTTCTGCAGGCATCATCTCCGCATGCAGGTTATTTCCGGCGTCCAGTTGGGCATTCCAGCCTGTGTTGTAGGTTTTATTGGTCCACCCGTAATCATCATAATAAGACATTGTTAAGGCTGTCAGGGTTGAGCCAGGGGGAAGGGGATTTTTATTCACCGTCATTCCTTCTATTACTGTTGTTTCTCCATCTGCACCACCGGGGCCCGCAATGATCTCTGCGATAAATTCTCCCCCGTTCGTCGTTTCAAAAGCATCTATCATGCTCACACTGCGAAGAGCCTGGTGTATGCCCGAGGTATTAGCGTCGGGAAGAATTTTATCAACCGCCACACTGGTATTGGGGTTTGAAGGCGTGGCCGTTTGTGTAGTTACCGCTGTTTGCAATGCCAAAGGGTTTCCCATATAAGTGATCATCCCCGTTAGCACCGGCCGGTTCAACCCATCATATAAAGTGGCCATCCAACGGTTATTGTTGCGAAGATTGGCATCCTGTGTAAATACCAGCCGGTCACGTGTATCATATACCATGTACACCCAACCCGCACCCGGTACTTTTTTGGCGATCATCCGCTGGCGGCTGTCATACTCATAGCGGAAACACAGCTCATTGATAATATCAGCTGTAAATGCCCAGTTGATCCTGATCGCTTCCACCGCTTTAGGCGGTATTACAAAACGGAGCTGGTTCAGATCATCATATATATGATACGTGCATAAAAAACCAGTATAACCACTATAGTCAGTTGCAATATCGCCCGACTGTACTTTTTTAAGGATCACTTTACCTTCCTTGTCTTTATATTCTACTACCGCATTACCCTGTTCATCAGTCATCACATTTTTGTAAAGCTCACCTGCATTATATGGGTTATTGCTGGCCGGTATATTGGTTGTTACATCATTGTTGTTATAAGTAAGCGCATTGTTGCTGATATCCCAGATCCTCACTGCATCATTTGCAGTATTGATAAGATATTGTTGACCTATGCCTTTTTCGGAGCCCGGGTTGGAAGGATTATAAGACCCTGCCCAACTGTTGCCGGGAGCAAAACTTTTTACAACCCTGCTTAAAGGCGATGCTTCAAATTCGGTGCGGCTATACAGGGCCTGCTCGCCTGCATACATCAGGTTATTGGATGCATCCTTATAAACATTTTTATAAAAATGATCCTGGTCAGTAAAAGCAGATAATTTGAATTTCCCATCATCAGTGATATTATTACTCTGCACATAGGGTAGGTATTTGAATGTCTCCCTGCCAAATTCATCATATACCACCGGGGCTACAAGATCTTTAGGAGAACTGCCGGGGCTCGCTTGCCGGGCTACTGTCTGCAAAGGCCTGCCCAGGCCATCGAAGTATTGAGTGGCTTGTTTTACATGCTGGTAACCCACTGCCAACAGGTCTTGCTCTGTCTGGTAAGGACCCAACGCATCCCAGCTGCGGATAAAATTGACTTTAATTTCCGGGCTATAATCAGCAGGCCGGGTGGCCACTTGTCCTGCAGGGGCAGGTGACTGTGTAGCCGCAGATGGCTTGTTTGCTGGCGGCTGTGCTATAGCCACAGTAACACAGCAAAACAATCCTGCAACCAGTAAATGTTTTCTTACTATAAGCCGGTCAATTTGTAGCATACGAATGATTTTGGTTTGCGTCTTTTAATCCCTATTATTTATTCAACAGCTCTTTTACTTGCTTTTTTAAAATCTCAAGCTCGTGCTGCTGATCTTCTAGTTTCCTGTTTTGCTCTTCTAACTTCTTGTCCTGTTCTGATTGTTTCTTCGTTTGTTCTTCGATTTTCTTATCCTGGGCTATTGCATACAAGGTCAGTTCTTCGATCTTTTTTAACAACACAGCCTGGTTATCGCCAAGGTCCAGCCCATTTTTTTCTACTTCTTTAGCAGACGGCACTTCAGGCAAATGCCTATGCTGCTGAATGAATTTTTCTACTTCAGTCAATGATGGCAATTGGTATGTTTCTTCAAAAACATAATCCGGCCATCCCGTTTGTGTTACTTTTACTTTTTTAGAAAAAATATCTCCATTCACAGCAAGTTTAGATTGGGGCGTACTCGTACCAATTCCTACATTCCCATCTTTTTTAAAAACAGCAATATCAATAGATTCCAATGCTGCATTTAAACTTTGAATCCTAGTATCAGCTGAAACGTCCCGGTTTAAATAAAGCACCCCATCATTTTTGGCATTTATAACCAAGTTGCCTGAATTATTTCTAAACCCAGCCAAGAGTGGATTGAAAGCAATTCCCTCTGAAAAATAAATACGGTGATTCCCGGTAAGAAATTGGGCATTCCCATTAACATCCAGCTTTGTCCCAGGTGTAGTTGTCCCAATACCTATATTACCATTATCCATAATAGTAAGCCGGGGGTTGCATAACCCGGATCCACATCCCTGATTGTCGTATGCCCAGAATTGAAGACTGTTGCCATAAATACCCGACATATTATATATAGCCCAATCTCTTGCAATGCCGTTTGTTGTTTTGCCTGAATGGGTAAGCATTACGCTGCCTCCGATATTTCCATTTTCTGAATTATCTTCAACCTTTATTCGACCACCATTGATATGCAACTTTTCAACCGGGCCAGTAGTGCCGATACCAATATTACCTGAAGGCGTTATTGAAAACATATCAACTTCATTCCCATTATTCGATGTTGAAATAGTATAATTATGTAGAGAACTGCTTTTTTGTCCCATCACCCATTCGGTTATTGCTCCGTGATTGTACAAATGATACCTTGCTTCTCCCGTGTAGATAATAGAAATTCTTGGTCCAAAAACTTGTAGTTTGTGGATAGGATTAGCAACTCCGATCCCCACATTTCCAGTGAAAAAAGAACGATCGGCATTAACATGTAAATCCTCCAGGGGACCGCCGCCTTCTACTGCGAATTGTAATTTCTTATAGCCGGTCAAATTAGGCCTCGCCACATATCCAAAAGCAGTTGTTGTTCTTTTTAATACAAGATCACCTCCATCCACAAATACACTGCCATTGGTATAAATATTACCTCTTACATCCAATGAATGAGCAGGGGATGTAGTACCAATACCTACATTTCCACTGGAAGGATAAGTATTGGTTTGTGCAACAATCCCTGAAGTGGTGACTGATGCGATGATTGATGCCAGCAGTATTTTTTTCATTTATTTTTATTTTTCTATCAATTGCTGTAATTTTTTTATTTGCTTATCCTGGTTCTCATTCTCTTTCTTTAAATCAATTATATACAATGTTAGTTCTTCGATCTTTTTCAACAGTATTCACGAAAGACAACTAACAAGTTTTATATTTTTCCTGCCCGGATGAGACTTAAAAAATATCCTTAATTGCTTAATCATACCTGATGACTATTTTATTTTTTTTCAGCTTTAATTAATACTTCCAGTGCTTGAATTCGTTTATCCTGTTCAATGATATACAGTGTCAATTCTTCGATTTTCTTTAATAGAGTTGCCTGGGTATCACCCAGGTCCAATCCATTTTTTTCTATCTCAGTCGCAGATGGTACTTCCGGCAGGTGTTTATTTTCTTGAATATATTTTTCCAGGTCGGATAAAGATGGTAATTGGTATTCGGGATGAAAAACAAAGTCGGGCCAGGAGCCCTGATCCACTTTTACCTTTCTGGCACGAATACCTCCTTCAACAAATAGTTTATAGTTTAAATCCTGGAAGCCTGCTTTTTCATAACCAGTTCCAATCCCAACCTGTCCTGAATTATGAATTAGAAGAGAATGTATTCCATTATTCAATGCGGTGCCTGCAGCTCCATTTGGAGCTGACGTAAAAAGAATATTTCCTAAATCGGTAAAATAAATACCTGCTGAAGGAGCTGAAACAATTCTTGCATTTGTATTCAGCGAGTTGTCCCAAGCTATATTGTATGCAATCCCTTTCCATCCACCATCCTCAAAAGTGAACCGATCTCCAATCTGAAACTTTGCTAACGGATTAGAGGTTCCGATCCCTATGTTGCCATTAGAAGAAAAGCTCATTGCTCTATTGCCGCTAACATTAGTGCCCGCAGGAGCAGTAAGAATATGAAGATTGTTATCGTTGCTTTCAAATCCAAAAGAGGGGGTAAATGCAGATGTAAGTTTTGGCGCACCCAATGCAGAACCAGTTCCCAAACCACCGTTTAGAAAAAAATATTGATGTGCAGTGGATGTATTACCTATTTGCTGGATTGAAACAGAACGATTGTCTGTTCTGTTGCTGTAGCCAAATAGCCCCAGAGTCGTTACTGCGTCATTTACTATTGGCACCGCGACACTTAGTTTGCCATTAGCATCAGGTGTACCGATCCCTATGTTTCCGTTCTGCTTAAACCGCATTAATTCAGTCGCTCCTGTCCCAATAGCCAATCCATATGGCTCGCCCTGCGGATTGAATTCGAAATAACCCTGGTTGGTTACATCTGTTACAAACTGCAAACGGGAACCAACATTTACCCAATCACCATTCAAAGCATGTCTCCTTAGAAGAAATTTGAATTGTGAAAGATTAAAGGCCGATCCGGAAAAATTAGCGATTTCTGAAACGCTACCTATTGTATTGGCGGGCACATTTATGTTATGTACCTGCAACAGGTTGGACGGTGTAGCTGTTCCAATCCCGATATTTCCTGAAGGCATGCCAGAAGAGTTCTGACAAAATCCTGAACCTGAGATAACAGACAGAATAAAAGAAGTAACTATTTTTTTCATTTATTTTTGTTTTTCTATCAATTGCTGTAATCTTTTTATTTCCTTATCCTGATCATCATGCCCTTTCTTTAAATCAATTATATATAATGTTAGTTCTTCGATCTTTTTTAACAACACGGCCTGGTTATCGCCAAGATCAAGACCATTTTTTTCTACTTCTTTAGCAGACGGCACATCAGGCAAATGTCTATGCTGCTGAATGAATTTTTCTACTTCGTCTAATGAGGGAAGACGATAGGTTTTTTCAAAGACATAGTCTGGCCATCCCGTTTGTGTTACTTTTACTTTTTTGGAAAAAATGTCGCCATTAACAGCAAGTTTGGCCTCAGGCGAAGAAATCCCAATGCCAACATTGCCTGACGGGGTTATTCGAAGTCCTGCATTGGCATTACTCCAAGGACCGATAACCAGGCCTCCGGCATCAGCGGCATCGGTAGCAGATCCTTTCCACATCAGTAAATTATCTCCGGATTGAGATAACTGGTTCCAACTTCCTGGCGTTATATTGCTTAATAAAGCAACGTTTGTAGTTCCGGTACTGGTCAACCAAATTCCATCGTTTTGTCCGTTTGTCTCTATTGTAAGTTTAGTTAATGGATTTCCATTACCAATATTCACATTCCCATTGGACGCAATGGTCATTTGGTTGTTGTTTTGCTGCCGGAAATGAATGGCTGCGCCAGCGGGTCGATTGATGTATAAATTATTATCGGATGTTTTTGATAAAAAATTGTAGTCATTAAAATTAGGAGACCCATTCAGGCTAATACCATTATACCCGGCGTACAGGATGTTCCCAATATGAATGTTTCCATCTGTTCCTGCTATAGTTAATTTTTCGGCTGGTGTTGATATGCCAATTCCTACTTTCTGATCCGTAGTTATAGCAAGTGCAGGAACTCCCAGGTTATTATTCGCGTGCCATATACCTATCGTATTGCTATTGGGCATATATCCCATGCCCGAAACGCTCATTCCATTACGGATAAAGGAAAGGTGGAACTTATTATCTGATGGATTGGATGGTCGCACCAATTGCAAATAGCCGTAAGGGGTTGGATCATACATATCTCCAATGCTGGTATGACCATTTACCTGTAATTCTACTCCAGGGGTAAGTGTGCCAATACCAACATTACCTGTTGAGTTAATAGAATTTGTCTGGCTTATGCAGTAGTTAGCCAAAAGGACTGAGATAAAGCCAACGGTCAATTTATGCATATAGGTTATTTAAGTAATGATTTAATTTCCTTTTCCAGTTTAGGATGATTAGATTAATTATTGGAAACGAGATTTCTTTTCTTTTGGCGATACATCAAATATTTTTCTTCGGACAATACTGTCCGATACAAAGAATCACGGGTATTTTCTATTGCCTGTATTTTGATTCTCAGGGAATCCATGTTAGAATATTGTTGACGAACTAATTGCTTTCTGTTATGCAACTCAATATTAATAGAATAGATAGAATCCCTTTGTGCAGAAAAAAGACTTAGTGTATCTCTCATCTTATTTGCAATTCGGGAAGAAATATCTTGAGCTGGATTGCTTTGAGCTTTCAAATCAGCAACCGCAGTTATAAAAAACAAAGCCATTATTATTCTTTTCATATAAAACAGTATTTGATATTTAGAAGTTTTAACAAGGCGAACCACTTTCTATAGAATAGTCTCCCGACCACGACCCGTCAGAAAATTCATAATGATAGGTACAAAACCAGGTACCCGCTTCATTGCGTGATTCAGTAACTACTTTTACTCCCAACTCACATTGAAAGTTTACACATGCCCATCCTTCACTACCCCAGGAAGAGCAATCACAAGAGGTCGGTGACGGACAAGCACCTGAATTATATAAGGATATTTGCCTTGTTTGATTATAGCTAGAGCTGCAAGAATTCATATCCTTTTCAGTTATCAGTTCGTATCCTGTAGTTTGCCCCTGACCGTCCAATTCACAAGTAGAACTAATAGCTTCCCACATAGCTGTTTCCGGTTGACCCGCATAGTTGTAGCAGATTTTTTTAATGATGTTATTATCCTGATCACGAACTAAAATAAGACGGTTAAATGAGTCATAGTAATAATATAAAATACGATTATTGGCATCGCATTCCGTGGTCATTCCTATAAGCGGGGTATAAGTGTATGTAGTCATTAATGCCTTTTCAGGGCAAAAACGAACTTCATCAATCTGACCCGAGAGATTAATACTATAACTGCCATTTGTAACAGCTACAGTACTCCTTTGCAATGACCAGTTCCCTCCTGATTTTTGCCAATACGATAGAATATAATTTCCATTTGTGAGGTTTGAAAGTGATGTGTTGAAGCCATCAGTCTTGCTCTTTTTACCAGTTTTAGAATCTCCAATTAGACTATTGCCATCCGCTTCTTCAAAACTAGTATAAAGAATATCTTTGGTTTCGGCATTGGCAACCCGTGCAATAGGATAAGTTTTATTATAACCCCAGATGTATGAATTCTTAAGATCATTTTCTTTTGATACAGAAACGATGTTTGCTTTCTCATCGTACGCATGATAGCGAAGGTTTATTTGTGAAGCATTATTTAAATTTTTTGACTCAACTGTCTGAGGAACTATTATACTATTTGTGTTATTCGTACCCCAGGTGTTATTATACCAGAAATTGTAATTGGTTTTTGTTGATTGCAAAAAGCTATTACTATTCTTGAAGACAGATTGTTCTACAATTGGAGTCAAAATGTTTTTCTGAACCATCATATTATAGGGCGTCTCAGTCAAAAAGTCAAAAGGGTATTTATATTCAGTTTTGAATATTTCACCGTTACTGGCAGTAAATTGCTTCTCTTTTAATACGGATTTTAGGGTATTATATACATAATCCTCTTTAGTGCCTATTAACTGATTTGTGAGAGGAGAATAATCAAAATTCTCAGAGCTGGTTGTTAAATAATTTTCTGAGTAAAGCTCAGACCTATAAAGTACGTATGGTGTTTGACGAACAACATAATTGTTATATGGTTCAGGGCCTATAATAACAGGCTCATATTCATGTAACGTGTCATAAAAAAAATAGGAATAAGTATTAATCTTTTTGTTGATCAGGTTATTACTATTATCATAAACACTTGAGGAAATTAATTTTCCTCTTTTGACGTCCATGTCACGATACAATTTTGGAGTATATCCGTCAGAAATATAATAATTAAGAGCATTTTGCTGTTCAGTTGTAGGAGAAATCCCAGTGGGAATTGTATAAGTGCCAGGGTAGATATTTGAAAAGTCCTGAGTATTGGTATAAAGATTAACTGTTTTACCATTTCCTACCTCCTCAGTTTTAACTCTTCCATACCCTACATAAGAATTATTGGTTAATTCCATCCGGCTATTAACAGACTGTGAGAGGTTTAT
This sequence comes from Chitinophagaceae bacterium, assembly GCA_036383515.1. Lineage (GTDB taxonomy): Bacteria > Bacteroidota > Bacteroidia > Chitinophagales > Chitinophagaceae > CADEDV01. The sequence goes on from DASVOE010000135.1 coordinate 9,883, forward strand.
TTTGTAAGTCTGATTAGCTACCCAGGGAAATTCATAATAAAGGAACCTCGGTAGATTATTAATTGTTCCTGAGGTTGAACCATTTTCAGCGTTGTAATTATATAAAATGCTTCTACTTAAAGTATTTTGTGCCTTATACAAATTTTGTGAGTTAAGTCTAAGGCCTCCACCTATTTTTTCATACCCCAAAAACTTAAACGTATTAAGCTCATAATTTAACAATGAATAACCCCCTGTTGGAAAAATAATTTTTTCCAATGAACAAGCCCTGGCATAATTTATATCGGAGTTTAAGGAAGAATTCCCAAGGAATAAATTATAACCCAATTCAGGCAAAGAAAACGGTAAATACGAATTTTGGGTTTGATTAGGTTTATAATACAATTTGGGGATATAATTTTTTAACAATAGTCCATGATTGCCGTTGTAATAACCGAAATAATCTTGATTTAATGAGTAACGCTTAGGCAAAGCGGTGGAATTATATTCAAAACTATAACCAGGTAAATAAGAGTTATTACTATCATAGAATTTTAAGCCATTAAGTTTTAACCTGTAGCATTGAGCCTCCGTGCAATTGGGAGTGGCAAAATAATCTTGCTCAAATAAAACACCTTTTACCAATTCACCATTTATATTTTTAATTTCAATTCGTTTTAGAATTTTCCCTCCTCTTATGTCAAGCCTGTTCTGATCATAATAAAAATCCACAACTCCCTCAGGAAATACTATTTTAGTGAGTACCTTCTCAACATTGTAATCGTGTTCATAGTTTATTTGTTTTACCAGTGTGGCATTATTACCCACAACATCAAAAATCCTTTCAATTCTCCTAAAATTATCAATAAGATTATTTGAACTATATTGAAACTGGACTGTTTGGTTGGTAATTGGATCTTTTATCGTAGATAAATGAATAACTGGAAAAAGTTCTTTAGAAGAATTTATCCATCTTTGATATCCACTAGCCATACTTGCTATCTCATACTTAAGCTGGAGTGTGTCCATGGTTATTGGCCAGGGTGCATCAACAAGCTCATCTGTCAATGGCAAAATTGGATTACCATTAGGAAAATTTCTTAATTCAGGCAAAACAAAATAGATCTCAGGTTGATCAAAGGTGTAAACAAATCCTCTTGCAGAGGTAATTTCGAACGTAACTGGAGTATTGGGATCTAAAGGTGGAGGTAATTGAAAAACGCTTGAAATTTTAGATGCCGTATTTAATAACTCAAGTGGTGCACCATTCCTTTTATGAACAAACTTAGTGACCAAACCTGGAGCTGCTACAAAAAACTTGTCAGGTTGCATATCTCTATTTCCTTCGATAATTATATATTCTGCAGGTTGTCCACTTTGAAATACAGGAGGAAAATTATTTGCTAAATGTGATAAATATCCAAAAGACTTATATATAACCTTGCCTTCTTCCGAATGATAAGATGCAGAACTATAAAAATCCGACTGACCGATGGTCTCTTTAGAAATCATTCCTCCAGCATCTAATGTCCAATTCAAACCTACTCTTGACGCTGTGGAATTAATGTTGACCCCTCCCGAATTATAAGTTATGGAAATAGGTATCTCCAGTTCACCAAATTTTATAGTGTATAAGGGAATATTAATATCGGCTTTCCCCGTATATTCTTCAATCGGGAAAAAACTCGAATTTATGAAGGCAGTTACATCTGGTGATTTAACTGCATCTGGCATTTGGGAGTAACTAAAAATTGCAATTGTTTTCAGAATAATTATTATAGCTAATTTCTTCATAAAGAATGAGTTTGCTTAAAATATCTATGTTCTTAATAATGTTTAAATGAAGTTTTTTTATTTCATAGTGTATCCAATGCGAAAAATAATTGCCTGTCCTCTTGGGATTTGCTGATAGCTCAAAAAATCCCACAACAATAGGGCTTTTGTTTTCTTGAAAAACTTTGTTTTCAGAGAAATCATTTTACTGAATCCTACTAACCCGCTTTGTTGCCACAAAGCCCCCATCCGGCTTCCTCCAAAGGAGGAAGGGATCGAAACATTTTGCAGATCCGGTTTATAATTCTGCTCATACCCACCACTAAGCCAGAATGAACCTTTCAGTTTAATATCCGCATACGTTCTGAATCCAACACCCTGGTGAGATATCCGCATATCATTCCATCCCCTGCCCCATCCCATTTTATAACTGGCGCCAATACCAATGATTGATTTATCTGTAAGCTTGTAGCCAACCGATAATCCGATATCACTTGTCACCGGAAAAAAGTAAGTTGCCTTCTGTGTTTGAATATTGGTTCCGTACTCTAATCGCTTGAGAAAAGATTTTGTTTTTTGATTGTTGGGTTTAAACTCTGGCATTGCTGCATCACTGCTTCCTCCACCAAATTGGTTGATCTTATTTTTTAGTTCATTGAGTTGTGACTGGGCGGCCTGCAGGTTCTGGCTAAACTGTTGTTGTGCACCGGGACCACCTGCTGCAATTTGCTGCTGGATCAGGTTATTCACCTGTGCTCTTGTTTGTAATCCTGCCAGGCCCCCTCCGACTCCCCCAAAGGGGGAGAGATCATCTTCGTTTGGAAGTCTGAATAAGGAAGCCAGCTGACTGTTCTTTCGCATAAAGTCTTTGAATAGTTTTGTTTTACTGAGTAATTCAATCGCTTTGCGTTCTGTTTTCTTTGAGTCTTTTAAAATCTCTTTGTATTCATTGACCTGCTGTGTATAATAATAGGCTTCTTTATTAATTTTCTTCAGTTCTTTTGCAAATCCGAATTTACTAAGCTCTTGTTTTAAATATTGCTTTCGCTCTTTCAGGAATTCTTTGATGTCTTCTGCTTTGTTAAACTGATCCTTCAAACCATTCACCTTGCCCAGCGCATCTTTCACTTTCTCCTTTACTTCCTTCGCTTGTGATAGCAATTGAGGGTTCTCTTCAAAAAATTTCATAGAAGTAATAAGTGTATCCAGTTTCGGAATATACTGACCCGTTTTACTTCCCTTTAATCGTTGCGCTAAGTCTTTGTATTTCTTATCTGCATCGGCAAACACATTATTAGCTGCTAATGAATCTATCTTCATCAGCTTGCGCTTCATTTTTGCTTCCTGCTTTTGTAATTGCTGTAATGCTTGTTGAGATTTTTTATCCAGCTTTTTATTAAGTTCATCAGCTTTTGTACTGACCTTGCCGGCATATTGCAAACCAACCTTATTATTTAAAACAATACTGTCCTGGCTATAGAGCTGCAGGCTAATAACAAGCCAACAAGTTGTCACCAGTAGTCTGCAGTTAAGTTTCATGAATTGGTTGGTTAATTGATTTAAGGTAAGACCGAATGCAACAGAGAAAAATTTTTTGAACAGGTATTTTATAAGTGAGTAGATTTTAAGATTAACTGAGTAACTTTTACGTATAACTGATTTTTCATTTTTGAGGGTTAACACTTATTTTATATTCGATCATGAACAACTGGTGAAATAAAAAATATTAAATGGAATACAAATTTGTAACGATAACTACATAACGAATTTGATCATACGCTTTCATAGCACCAAATTATTTTCACGATATTATTTTCCATTTTCTTACGGTATTTTTTTGTGAGCGTGTGATCAAATAATCAATAGAGAAAAGAAAGGGTTGCAAAATATCCTATAACGTATGCCGGATCAACGCAGCAGGAAACCCTATCAACACAGTTAAGTAACAGGAAGGTTCTTCTTACGAAATCAGTAATGAAGAAATGATTGTGCATGTAAGTTCTAAAACTTCATACCAGGAGTTGATCATACATCCTTCATACTCTATCCATACCTCTGCTATACTTCTGCCATACTCCAGAACATTGTTGCTTGCTTTATAATTTTTGCAGCGTCTGCTTACTTTTTTCCCTGATAAAAAAAGTAACAAAAAAATCAAGGCTTCAGAAAAATGGCTAAAAATTACTGCGTAAGCCTGTCGCCAGCGAACTCCCTCCTGGCTTGTATTTGAACAGACAGACACTACGGGCTCAGACAACGCTGGCTCCCTTTCTGCTTTGCAGAAAGACGGCTTACTTCGTAATTTTCTTAACACCATTTTTCTGAGGCCGATCATTCCCCGGACAACAATGGTCACAGCATAGCAATGTCTTATACTGAAAAGCTTTACAGGTTAGCTGGTTGATAGTTTTATGGCTTTACAGTATTTTTTTGTTTCCATTTTTTTTGCCGTTTCAAACTCTTCTTTGCAAAAAATGCTGATTGTGCCGGTAGGTTTTTAACCGGCTAGCGCTGTTTCTATTATTGTGTTGTCAATTGACACATCATGATGAGGCTTTACGGAATGTGCCTTCGAAACAGACCTGATACAATAACATTTTAAAACAAGTTTTATGGCAAAACAAAAAGGAATCATTCCTTTAAGGGGAACGATCGGCAATATCACTTTTTATAAAAGCGCCGATGGATACCTCGCCAGGGAGAAGGGAGGTATAGACGGACAGCGCATTGCCACTGACCCTGCTTTTCAACGAACCCGTGAAAACGGCGCTGAGTTTGGCAGGGCAGGATTGGCAGGAAAGCTATTGCGTCATGCACTCCGCACTTTGCTACAGGAAACCAGTGATGCAAGAATGGTAGGAAGATTAACCCGTGAAATGGTGAAAGTGATCAAAGCTGATGCGGTGAACCCAAGAGGTTTGCGCAACGTAATCGATGGAGAAGCGGAATTGCTGGAAGGGTTTGAGTTTAACTTCAATAGTAAACTCGGTACCACCCTGTTCGCTCCCTTCACGGCAACCATTGACAGAGTTGCCGGATCCCTTGCTGTGCATATTGAAGGTTTCATTCCTTCGAACATGATAGCAGCACCGGCAGGCAGCACACATTTTAAAATCATCACTGCGGGTGCAGAGATTGATTTTGAAAATGAAGTGTTTGTTGTGAATCGCTCACAAACACCTGAGCTTCCTATCAACAATGTGGCAACAGCAGTCATCGATCTTAGTAATGCAGTGACTGCTAACAGCACAAAACCTTTATTCCTGGCATTGGGTATTGTTTTTTACCAAGAGGTAAACGGGACCATGTATTCGCTGAAGAACGGGGCTTTTAATGCGCTGGCACTGGTGAAGGTGAGCGGAGAGGCGTGAGTCATGAGTCGAAAGTCATAAGTCGTGAGGAGTAAGTAGTGAGGAGTAAGTAGTGAGTAGTGAGTAGTGAGTAGTGACTTCACGAATGATGAACAGGAAGTATTGTATAACCATTTAAAAACAAAACAACATGAAACTGGAGCTTATCAGAACTTATTATACCAAGGGCACGAACGGTGAACTTCTCCTGAACGGAGACAAGGTATGTTCAACTATCGAACTACCGTGGAAACAAAATAAAAACCAAGTGTCGTGTATCCCGGAGGGAGAATATGCACTGAAAAAAAGATGCACCCCACGATTCGGCAATCACTTTATATTAATGAATGTGCCTAAGCGAAGTTATATTCTATTGCATGCTGCGAATGATGCTTTGAAAGAAATCAAAGGGTGCATTGCGCCAGTTTCATTTCTTACCGGTGAAGGAAGGGGTACACAATCAAGAGCTGCCCTGGCAACCATTGTGAAATTGGTTTACCCTGAACTGGAAAAAGGAAACGAGGTGATACTGGTTGTACGAGAAGCAAAGAAGCCTGTGCCTAACAGAAGTGGCAGGAATTGAAGTAAATCACATTTATTAATCTCTAATCAGAAACAAGATGAATACAGTTGTAAAAAGAATGAACAAGCAAACGCCAACCTTCTTTAAGAAAGTAAGAAATGTTGGATTGACACTTGCAGCTATCAGCGCTTCCATCGTTGCCGTGCCGGTTGCTTTACCCGCTATTGTAATAAAAGTGGCGGGTTACCTTGCGGTGGCAGGTGCTGTTGCCAGTACCGTGAGCCAGACAGCGGTGAAGAATGACCGGAAATAATCGTTGTATGCATGAATCCAATCATACAAAGGCCGGAACTTTTGGAGGTGTATTAACCATACTGCTGGCGAATATCAACAGCAGTGATATTGTGAAAACGATGGTGATGGCAGCCATCGGCGCTATAGTGAGTTTTGTAATCTCTCATGCACTGAAAAAAGTGATGCAATGGTGGAAGACCCGGAAGGGTTAATGTGAACCCCGTCTTTCGACGGGGTTTTGTTTATATAAGTTTTTCCTTTCTTTTTCTCCTGACAGAATCCTTTGACTTCGCCCAGGAGAAACAAAAAGATCGAGGACAAATAAATGCTTCCCGAATCAGGTAGGGAGAGGCTAGCCCCCTCCTAAATCCTCCTCCTAAGGGGAGGACTTGTCTTCGTCGGAAAATCTTTTTAAAAGAGATGCTGATGTAGTTCTTTTGAATGGTTGTTAATACGGAATGTTTTTTAAGTTTTCGGTTCGATAAATGACCAATATTCAATTCAACTATATTAGTCCAATAGAAAGTCTCTTATTAATGATTCGGGTATGGACATGAACTCTGAAAATTCCTTTATGGTCACCAAATCAGTTTTCTTTTTCCGGTAATGCATTTTAATTTTTTGCAGGATGGTGTAGCAAGTGCGGGAGCGGCGGCCTGTTATGTTTTCTACATCTTTTGCATAAATAATTATGCGGGGTGGAATCGTTTTCATGAGGAAAGGTTTTGGTTTATTTAAAATTATTACAGTACCAAAAAGTATGAAAGCGATGATTTACGAGAATGAATAAGCATTTACCTGGTCTGGTTTTCACCGTTAGGTAGAAAGTCGTGGAAACACGACAGAAAAGTCGTGTAAGCTGGATTTTACAGGTTATTCAAAACTTTCAGTTTAGCGGTTCAACAAATCCCCAATCTATGAACCACTTTATTTCGTTACCCACTGCTGAAGGCATGACGGAATTATTCCGAAGCGAACGTGAAAACATTTTAAAAACAGAATTCCAGGGTGATGACGTGTTGCCCATCTGTGAGACCTTTGACCGGCAAGCTTTTGATATCCTGCTTGGCAAGACCGGATGTGAAAGTCTACGGATTTATTATGGCATGAGTGAAGATCTTAAAATTCATGCTATTATTGTGGCGGTGGATGAAGAGGGAGCAGATATGCTACCCGGAACAAGCCTTCTTGAAGAAGATGATGATATTGTAGAGAATGGAAACAGGTGTCCTGATCTCTGTCCGCCCACATCGCCATTAAACTCTTAAACCTATTTGAATTCATGAGCTTTTCATTGAATGCCCTTTTTAGCTTATCAATAGGTATAGGCGCTATCATTTGCTGGGTTCGTTATAAAAGAACGGACCCGGCTTTTGTTCCTTTTATCTGGTTACTGAGTTTTGGGTTGCTAAATGAGATCACCAGCATTAGTATTATGCATGCGGGTCATTCAAATGCTATTAATTACAACCTCTTTGCATTGATTGAATCCTTACTAGTTACCTGGCAATTCAGAAGGTGGGGATTATTTAATCAACAACTGAAATTATATTATTTTCTCCAATTACTTTACCCGGTGGCGCTGGGTGTTGAATGGCTTGCCAGCCCGCCGGAACGGGTATTCAATTCTTATTTTTTTATTGGTCATTCTATCATTATTGTGCTGATGAGCATCAGCCAGATCAACCGGTTATTATTCAGTTTGTCTAGGAATATGGGAAGAGAACCTGTGTTCCTGATCTGTATGGGGCTGGCCATTTATTTTACTTATACGGTGCTGGTGGAAGTGTTCTGGGTGTACGGACTAAATCAAAGCAAGGTTTTCCGGTTGGGCATTTATGAAATATTGTCTTACGTAAATTTATTCACGAACCTATTATTTGCTTTTGCAAGCTTATGGATGCCTTTGAAATCACAATATATCATGCGGTCTTAATTACCAGCGCTGTGCTATTTATGGTGTTCGTTTATTTTACGATCACCATATTCAGTAACCAGCGCAGGCATTACAAAGCTCTCCAGGCAAGGCTTAAAGCCGAGATCAATTTGCTTGAAAAAGAACGAATACGAATTGCGCATGACCTGCATGATGAGCTGGGGCCTTTGTTATCTGTAATACGGATACAGGCATCAGAGGCCATCAGTGATACTGCAATGGGTAATGTCCTGCTTCATAAAGCCTGCGTGAACATTGATCAACTAGCAGAACGATTAGGAGGTATTGCCCGAAACTTGACGCCGAGTCAACTTGTAAAAAAGGGATTAGGTGTAGCCTTACAGGATTTTTTTAATCAATACGGGGGAGTGATCGCCATCCGTATGCAATTAAAATATGAAGTGCATAGCCTGACAGACGCAGAAACAAGCCTGCATATTTACCGGATGATGCAGGAGCTTGTACATAATTCAGTAAAACATTCCGGTGCTTCCTTTATTGATGTACATATAAAAGAGAGAAAGAAAAAAATGTATGTTTTATTTAAAGATAATGGGAAAGGCATTGGTGAATTACCTGTAAAACCGGGTAAGGGATTAGGACTTGAGAGCCTGCGGAGCCGGATTGAACTGCTTGGAGGTGAATTCAGGATTGAATCGAAGGGAGGCACTGCTTATTTTTTTGAAATACCACTACGACATGGATAAAGTAATCAGGATAGTAATAGCCGATGATTACCCGTTATTCCGGGAAGGTCTGCATTTGTTATTATTTCAATTCAAGCAATTTGAAATATGCGGGGAGGCCGGGGATGGTGAAAAGCTTTTGCAGGAAATAGAAGAAAAGCAACCTGATGTAGTGATCACGGATATCCAGATGCCGGTAAAAGATGGCATTGAAGTAACCAAAATCGTGAAAGAAAAATATCCTGCCATGAAGGTAATTGCATTAACGATGTTTGGAGATGAACACCTGATCGCAGACATGATGGAAGCGGGAGCGAATGGTTATATTTTAAAGAATACACCCAAAGAAGAACTGGCTGAAGCGATACAGGCAGTGTATAACGGAGGCATTTATTTTTGCAATAACAGTTCCATGCAACTGAACAAGATGCTGGCGTCGATCAAAACGCCTTTTTTTCGTAACGGGCATGAAGTGGTATTCAGTACGAAAGAAAAAGAAATCATCAACCTAATCTGCGAGGAATATGCGAGTAAACAAATTGCCAGCATGACTGCCCTCACTCACCGCACTGTAGAAAAATACAGGGACAGGATCATGGAAAAAACGGGTGCCAGAAATGTAGTAGGAATTGTGATTTATGCGATCAGGCATGATATGTATAAGGTGTAAAGATCGGTTATGAGTTAAGAGTTATGAGTTGTGAATTATCGTCATTGTAAGAATTGGGGAGACTTGTATTTGTGATGAAGCAAGAAAGAAAAATAGTATTGACCCGGCAGGATATAGAGCACCTGCTTTCGATCCGTAGTATTTTGCAAGAAGACCCCGGACAACATATCACTATCCTTGCACTTGCCACCCAAACAGGAATGAACCGGCTTAAACTTACTTCAGGGTTCAAAAAATTCTTCAACCAGTCGATACACCAGTATCAAATTATGTTGCGTATGGAACTGGCGGAACGATTATTATTAACCAGTGATAAACCTATGAAAGAAATTGCGGCGATATGTGGTTATAACCGAACGGAGAATTTTACGCATGCTTTTAAAAAATACTATGGTCGTGTGCCTTCCTCATTAAAGTCTATATAATTCTCTTGCTGATTTCACAGGTATTACTGTTGATTTGACAAGGTTTTGATTTGTGTGCATGCACTACTCCGGCCTACTTTTACTTTTCATTTTAATTACTGAATACGGGGGATGATTCATGATAAAAATCATGGTATCACCATTTCTGTTCATTAACTCATTACACCCGGGGTACACTGCCAGCTGCAGCATCTTTGGTTTTTGTTTGCCTGCAACCGGGCTGACAGAGTCTCCCCTGATTCAACAAGGAGCATACATAACAGGGTGGTATGAAAAAATTGCTGCTGCTGTGACCGTACTGCTCCTGTTTTTTATTATCTATCACCATTCCATTTTTCATGCATGAAATATAGCAGGAGTAAGCCGAACACCTGTATAAAAAAGTAGGCGTTATTTTTTTATTCTTTAAAGTTTTGCTGTTTTTAAGATTATAAATCAGCCATTCACATGAAACCTATCAAATGGATCTTTGCGCTAGTGCTTATTGCAGGAAGTGTTTTTGCAGCAACGGGTTTTAAAGGCTCGTCTGCACCTGCAAGCCTCAAGGAAAACATTTACTTTTCAGACACCCTCTTCTGGTATAACCCCGCATCAACCCCCATGTCCTTTGATGCATATCTTGTAAAAGATGATGAGGTCACTTTAACCAGTTGTCCAAACTATGGTATTTATGAATGCAGGCGCGGATATACCCGGGACCAGCTAAACGATCCTACGGATCCTTCAAAAGGTGTAAAATCATCACAGATTGGAAGCCCGGCGGATATTATTCCAAAAAATACTCCGTAACCAATTATGCCAATAAAAACAACCGGAAATCACCGGTTGTTTTTATCTCTAATGATTAATACATCCATTACACGTTGCTGTACCCGCAATGTAAACCCATATTCTTTCAGCATTTCTTTTACCCTTTCCATATTGCTGAAATCAACTTGTTCTCTATCTATCAAGATATTAATCCTGGCATTTATACCGGTTTCGTTTACCAAAGGCATTGAAGGTGCTGATCTATTCCAGCCATCTTTGAATATCAAAAAAAAGTCAGTAAATAGGTAATTGCTGAAACTCAGTATCCCGCTATCCGTTCTTGAAAAAAGATCGGCGCTACCTGCATTGTTCTTTATTCCCAGCTTACTCCTGTTACCGCCCGAAAGCACCATGCAACTAATCTTTCTTCTCTCCATTCTTGCCGTTACATTAAAAAATCGTTGCAGGTCCTGCTGCATAATGGTAAACAATGCAGCGCTGTTTTCTTCCGGCACTTTTAGTTCATAGGTGTAACTATACTGATTGAACCATTTGTCAAGTTCTGTATTGGATGCAGGATAATTATATTTTCCCGGGTTTTTCACCAACAGTTGGATACAATTTGCCGGTCTCAGATCATACTTTGCTCTTTCTTTAAAAGCGATTTCAAATAGCTGCAATATACTTGCACAGCTGCGGGACAAGCGGGTAGTTGTAATAAGATTACTACCCAGCACTCCCTGCACACAATGCATGATATAAGAATAATATTCCACCTTATCCAGCCATTTACCATCCTGCTGGGCGATGATGGGTTTCTTCCAATCAAATTCTTTTACATATTCTATTTCATTCATCATCACTTTTTCGCCCTTTAATAAAGCAGCTATGTTTTTCGCATGTGCATTTTCACCTCCCGTGATATACTGTACTATTCCATCAGGATCGATCCATACATGATGCGGTACAAAAAGATGGGGAAACAGGACGGATAGCAAGGTATCGCCCATGATCATTGGCAATAATGGCGGGTTGATTTTTTTATGTTTTGCAAAAAACCGCTCTGTTGAATCCTTGGTTTCCCTGTTCACCAATAATACCTGCAACTTATCTGCAAACTGCTGCTGCAATGAGTCCATCTTTGGAAATGCTTTCATACAAACAGAACATCCTGTTCCCCAAAAATCAAGTATTACCCACTTGCCACGGAGCTCATGCAGTTGCAGTTTTTCTCCCGGATAATTTTTTATGGATGAAAAAAACAGGTCGGGACACCGTTCGCCAATTTTTATCGCCTGCGCATTCTGCACCAGGTAACACAGCAGTCCTAAAAAGATCATCACTATTTTTTGTTTCATTTTTATATAGTTATCCGTTAATAGCCTGTATTTTGAACAAGGAAGGGATTGCGTTGCAGGTCTGACTCTGCAAGAGGATACCATTGCCAATTGGGCGACCATCCAGCTTTGATACCAGAAAGTACAGGAGTAGCCCTCTCCGTTCGTTTAAGGTCAAGCCAACGATGGCCCCATTCAGCAAATAATTCCACTCTTCTTTCCTTTTCAATTGCCATCAGTAAGCTACTCTCATCAGTGGCCATTACCGGGACCAGGGAAGCACGATTTCTTATTTTATCAATATCAGTTTTGCTTTCATTTATTTTTTGCAAATGCGCTCTTGCTTCTGCTCTTATTAAATAAATTTCTGCCAGACGGAATACAATATTGTATTCTGTCTTCGTTGTACCGCTTCTTATTTTGTATTTATAAGGATAGGCATAGGGTTGCCCGCTTACTGTATTTGTTTTGATCCAGTTGTTTTTGCGCTGATCGCCTGTTTCAAATGCATTCAATAAATGATTTGTAACGACATATACCGGTTTTGCTGTAGCAGATGCAGGAATAAGGCTGGCAGCTTCCGCCGTATTGGAGCCTGAAACTACCGGCAATAATTGCCAAATCACTTCAGGAGAACTTGCAATAAATACATCACTGAGATTATTTACGAGGCTGTACATGCCACTGCTGATTACATTCGTCGCTGCTTCTTCTGCATGCGCCCAGTCCTTCATGTATAAATAAGTTCTTGCCAGTAATGTTGTTGCGGTCCATTTATTTGGCCGTATTCTTCCCGGTGCGATGTAGGTTTCGGGCAATAATGACTGAGCCTGTTCCAGGTCATGAATGATTTGAATATATACGTCTGGAGCAGGTTTGCGGGCAGCAATCGCATTTAACCGGTAATCCGTAGTAGTGATCAGCGGAGCATCTCCATACAGGTTCACCAACAGGAAATAACAAAAAGCCCTTGTAAACATTAGTTCGCCTATCAATTGATCTTTTACCGTGTTGCTTATGCCGGATGATGCTAATCCTTCTATACAAGCATTCGCATGATAAATAAATTGATATGCCCTTGCCCAAAGCCCACTGTTAACCAGGTTTGCTGCAGATAAACTGTTTGCTGTAAAGGCATCAATATCCGGGTTGGGGCTACTGCGGTATAATTCGTCTGCGGAGAGCCCGCAATACAAACTCATTCCACCGTTAGTGATCAATAAATTACTTGCCATTAACTGGCTGTATAATCCCGTTACTGCAGCAATAGCTGTTTGTTCATCTGTAAAAACAGTCGTTGTTACTACCTGATTTTCGGGTGGGGCAATGGTTACGAACTTGCGGCACGATGCGGAGAAAAGTACAAAACAGGCAAGCAATAAACAGGCACAATACAATTGTACCATATAGCAATACATCTTTTTCATAATTGAATGTTTTAAAAAATAAGTTGAATACCCGCTGTAAAGGTTTGGAGCGGTGGCATGTTCCCGATACGCTGTGTTTCGGGATCGCTTTGTTTGTACTTTGTGAGTGTAAGCAGGTTTTGGCCCAGCCCGTAAATACGGACAGTTGACAATTTCATTTTTTGTAATAACCCTGCCGGCAGCTGGTAAGAGAGTGCTATATTTTTCAGTCGTATATAGGAGGCGTCACTATAGATAGCATCCGATGCCTTCAACAGGTTTTGTGCTGTTACTGCAGCATTTCCGGATAAAGCAACACTTAATCTTTGCAAAGATGCGGCATCGCCCGGCTGGCGCCAGCGTTGCAGTGCCTGTACAGGCTGGTTGACTATTGATCCCGGGTAGGTAAGACTTCCCAAATAGTTGACACCTTTTTGCTGGCGGAATTCAAAGAATACATCTATTGAAAATTGCTTCCAGCTAATGCTGTTATTCATGCCGCCATACAACACAGGGTCCGTATTGCCCGATACCTTAAAATCATTGAGGCTGTAAAGACCATCTCCATTTACGTCTTCATACTTGTATACTCCCGTTGCTGCATCAACACCCAGGTAATGCAGGCTATAGATCAAATGCAAAGGCTGTCCTATAATATAGACTGATGCATAACTAGAGGAAGCCAGCCCCGGAAATGATATAAGTTTATTCCGTTGTATTGCCAGGTTGAGGTTAGTAGTCCATTGCAACTTGCTTCCGTTGATATTTTTACTTACCAGTGTTAACTCCGTACCACTATTCTGCACTACTGCTGCAAGATTTTCAATTACACTGCTGAATCCCGTTTGTGATGGCAGCAGGTAATTGACCAGTTGATTGCTGCCCCGGTTTTGGAAATAACCAGCGGTTAGCAACAACCGGTTTTCAAACCATCCTGTCTCTAACCCAAATTCCAACTTGCGATTCAGCTCCCATTGATAAGCGGGGTTATACAATCTTGTTGGCCGTAATCCTGCTGTGCCCTGGTAAATAACCGTGTTGGACCATGTACTGAGGTATTGATAATTTCCTATCTGGTCGTTCCCTGCACTTCCATAGCTGGCTCTCAGTTTTCCATAGTTTAGTATTTTGAAATGCTGCCGGATCCATTTTGTTTCTGAAAATATCCAGGCTATTCCAACTGCTCCAAAATTGGCAAACTGTTTACCCGGTCCAAAGCGGCTGCTTCCATCCCTTCTGCCGGATAGATTTATAATATAGCGATCATACAGGCTATAATTTACCCGGCCAAATACTGCACTGTATTTATATTGGTTATAATTATTCCCTGCGCTGATGCTTCCTGCACCGGCAGTTGAGTGCAGCAATGCATCACTTACATAACCGGAGGCATTGATCTTTGCAGTTTCATTGATCACTTCCTGGAGACTTATCCCTGCCAGCACATCAATTTTTCCTTTTTTAATTGTCCCTTTATAATTTACCTGTGGCTCGGCGATCCAGCTACTATTTCTGCTGTTCCCAAAATCGGCATAGCCTGCCGGGTTATATGCAGGGTTCTGTGCCATCAATGGATATCGTTTTTCTTCCCTTGTGCTGTACACATTATAACCCAACGAGGTTTTCAGTGATAGTTCATTTGTAAGTTGATATTGTAATAACAGGTTGCCCAACAGGTTTTCCGTATTAGCTTCATAATATTGATATAAGTAGGCCAACGGGTTTTCAAAATAAACCCCTCCCTCCTGCCATTTTAGTTTACCATCTGTTGTATACAGTTCGGGAATATTGGGTGGCAATGCTAATGCGGCCATCGGATCCAACGAAGTAATATTGGTTTCACCAGCAGCATAAAAAGCAGAAAGCATGCTATTGAATTTCCGATTAGCAGATGTATGATCTGCCTGTACCCGTACACTGGTATTCTTTCCAAACATATGACCCGGAAAGATGGTTGTTTCGCGGTGATAGCCAGCTGCGAGCAATATTTTTGTGAAGGACGTTCCTCCTGTAACTGATACCTGCGCATCATAACTATGCGCCTTATTGCCCATCATTAATTTCTTTAAGTCGGTGTATCTTGTCGTATCCCATACCAACAAGTCCGGTGCATTGGTAGTGGTGGGTGTTATGCCATCATTGGCGAAAGCTTCGTGCCGCAGCTGCAGGTATTGCTGCGTATTCAGCATTGCGGGCAATCTTGTAGCCTGGCTTATACCGGCATAGCTGTTCAGTTCCACCTTTGTTTTTCCCGGCTTTGCTTTTTTGGTCGTTATCAATATCACACCATTGGCGGCGCGACTACCATAGATAGCCGTTGCATCAGCGTCTTTCAATATTTCTATGCTTTCAATATCGGCAGGATTCATGTTGGTAAAAGGGCTTATGCCCCCGGGTTTCGAGGCGCTACCCGGCGTGCCAAGCGCAGACGAGAACTGATTCACGACATCATTATTCGGGGCAAAGGGAACTCCATCTATAATAAATAAAGGATCGCTTCCCTGTGCAATCGAGTTTTGTCCCCGTATTTGCACTTTGACAGCAGCACCGGGTAGTCCATTGCTTTGCGTAATAAGAAGACCGGGTATACGACCACTTAAGGCCAGTAATGGATTGGCTACGGGCTGGTGTTGTATTTCTATGGCAGACAGTTTGCCAATGCTGCCTGTATTTAATCTCCTTGTGGTAGTGCCATAAGCGATGACCACTGCCTCATCGAGAGCGGTGATCTTTCGTTTGAGAATGATGGTGAGTTGTCCTCTTTCATTATTGGGTTCTTCGGTGGTTTCGTAACCGATGGCGGAAATGATGAGGGTGTCGGTGAGTAGTGAATGGTGAATAGTGAAAAGGCCGTTGTTATCGGAAGTGGTTGACTGGTTGGTGTGTTTTAGTGTTATGGTAGCAGAGGGAATGGGTTCACCGGATTCGCTGATGATCTTTCCTTTGATGGTGATGGGCTGGCACATGGAGAAGAAAGGGCATAGTATGGCCAGTAAGAAAATGGATGCTTTCATTTGCAGTTGTTTAAGAAGCCCCTCCCTAAATCCCTCCGCCTCATCCGGCCTTCGGCCACCTTCTCCTGATGGAGAAGGAAAGCGGAAGTGGAATTTTATTGAAGGAGGGGCTTACGGAGAGTCATTAAAGAATTAAGATTTATTAATAGATGGCAGCGTGTTACACCGGGTTTTTGGGTTTGAGGGCCCAGCGGGAATTGAGAAGATGAAGTTCTTTGTTGATGTAGTGAACTTTCATATAAACACGATTTAAGTTTTGTTATGAAAGTCTTACTAAGCGGGACAAAAAAATATAGAACGAGCCCCGTCTTACCGAACAGAGGCACCGCGAAGAGCCCAAAGCTGGTAGAGGCCCGCCCTATATTCTTATAGAGCAGGCTTTCACTACCATCTCAGCTTTTTAGAAAATTCGCGGTTTTCTGTCCGAGACTTATAGCGAAATCCTTCAATTATTTTAGTTGAAGAATCGCAAAATAGTATTTCTATGCACAATATAGGAAAACTAAATCGTAAATTGTCAAATATGACAATTTTATTTTTGCTATGTGAAGCACTTTCACCAAGTGAAAGTCAGGAATCAAAAATATTTAGATGCGTTTGGGGCGAATCTTAAGAAACTGATTGACGGAAAAAAGAAAACGCCCGAGGATGTTGCTGCAATTGGACGGATTGAAACCAAACAAGTATATCGTGCTATTAATGGTGAACACAGTACAACTCTATCCATCATTGCAGCTATTGCCAAAGGCTTGGAAGTTCACCCCAAAAAATTACTTGACTTTGAATTTGAGTTTGACGATTAACTCCAAAAAGGGATTGAATAAAGGTCGTGGAAACACGACTTTTTTTATTTATTTAATTCCTCAACTTTAGATAAAATTGTTTTATGAAGTGTTTTACTCTTACTATCCTGGGGGTTTTTATTGGCCTGGTTTCTTTTTCACAAATCAGTATCAAACTGGAAGATGTATCAAAGCATACAGGTGACAGTGTAAAAGTATGCGGTAAGGTTTACGGCATTCGTTACCTGGCGGATACTAAGAACAGTCCGACCTTTATTAATATGGGTGCGGCCTTTCCAAATCAACAGCTTACTGTGGTAATATGGGGTGATGTGAGGGGACAGTTTGAAACGGCGCCGGAAGAGTTGTTTAAGGATAAGGAAATATGTGTTACGGGTAGAATACAGTTATATAAAGAGAAGGTGCAAATTGTAGTAACCAAAAAAGAAAAAATATCACTATAAAAATAAAATGATATCCATGTAAAGTAGTTTTGATGGACCAATACGCAAACACAAGCTATGACACAGAAGCGATGAACGAAGGGGGCTGACTGCAGCCAAAAACCATGACGGGCGTTACAAGTGAATGCACCATGCGGGTCTAACCATTTACGCTTTTGGCACTAATTAATTCACTTAAACTCGATAATGATATTGAGGTTTGGAGAATTGGCCCAGGTAAGGATTGGCAAAAATAACAGGAAATATTTTTTAGATTGCAATACCCCAGTAGTTGACCCTATTAATTTGCTTATATATGGTTAAGTTTTCAGCTTGGCCATCATTAAAAGTTCTAAGATCTAATGGTGCGGGTTGAGTGCTTACCCAGGTATCTATATCGATTATAGAATCTGAAAGTTCTGTCCAGAGATCTTCGAACGCTGCGATAGGGGATGCAGGTTTCCAAAACCCATGTTCAACCCCACAATAATTAAAAAAGAAATCTAGCTCATTTTTTGTAATAGCTGCTTTTTTTAATAAGTTGGCCACGCTACCTGTCGCTACTCTTGATAATAGAAGAGCACGAGAGAAAATTGTAAATGGTTTAATATTTCCGAGAGTATCTATTACTGTGTCTTTTGAGGCAGCTATGAGAGGATGATCATGGGGTGAGAGGATAATAGTTTGTAATGATGCATCCATGGGTTTACCTGCATTTACAAATGTTTGATCAAGAAGATCGGAAAGACTTATTGTAATTCCATTATTGGTAATCTCAGTGTATATTTTTAAAAATAGTAGCTTGAATAAATATTTATCCAATAATGAAAACCGGTTAACCGAGTCAGGCTCTAATAACCTGAGTGAGCTGCTATAAGCTTCAATCGCAATTTTGCAATCCGTCGTACCGAAATCCTTAAATTTTGATGGTCCGTAACTAGCTGTATTTCGCCCTTCCCTATCATCTTTGAAATAGGAAATATCGAAAGACCACTCCTTGATCCAAAGTTTGATAATTTCAGATATTACAGTTATAGAGTTTGTATGAGGAATATGGCCAATCCACTTATCAAAAGACAGACCATTGTGCCAAAACGATTCCAGTAAGTGATTTACATTCTTATGCGTTGAGTTTGAAAATGATTTTAAGCACTCCCATATAAAACGATGAGTTCCCCAGCCAATGAATTTGCCCTGGTGTGTGTTGAAATTGGACTTAGGATCTCTGATTATGTTAGATGCGGTATCTAAGCAATAATGGACACTATTTAAGATTCCAATTCCCTCTGAGGCCAAAAAAGACATTGCTGCTCGTAATTCAGCATAATATGCGAGGTGTATTGCAGTTTTAGAATCGCCTTTGAAAATGCTATCTACCGCATTGGACAAATATTGCCACCCATCCTTACAATGAACGAAGGAAGCTGCGGCTAAATAGGTTTTTGCATCATCAAATGAGAATGAAGTAGGATTTGATGGATTAAAGTGTTTAGAAATCGCATCAACTGCATCAACTCCGAGGGAGTTGGCAGTATCTAGAAAAATTGAGTTAGGCAGAAAATCTGTCTTTATTTTCTGCATACCAGCAATTACAACAGCATTCGATGCAGAATTTATAAAAGCTTGCATGCGTTATGCTGGGATTTGGTTAACATATTTTTTAATTAATGGCTCATCAGCATCCTTAAAAACTTTATAAAGATCTTTCCAGAATTCACTATATCCACCGCTGCCTCTATATTTCATCTGAATCTCTTTCTGGGGATCATTATCTATGAACGAAGCTGTTGATGTCCGCCAATCAATTTTACATAATATATGAGCAAAAGAATTTATTAGGTGAATCAATTTTGAATTACTGTTGAATAGATGAATTGCGGTTGTAATGCTCTCATTTGAGATAGTAGACTCATCCAATTCATCAACCCAAATAAATGAATTAAAGTCTATATCATTATTGTCAGCTGCAGCGTAGAATAAATCATTTGCAAATGATAAAATACCCCGAACCCCTTGGTCCCTGGTTAAAAAAGAGTTTTTGCTTGTGAAAGCCAAGTCTAAATCCAATTTATTTTCAAACGTTTGATTAGCCTCAGGCTCACTTCGAAGAAACTCTGCCCATGGTTGCGTACATTCTTTGACAGATTGACCAATAGCATTCCATAATAATATTATAAAAGCAGATTGTTGGGCTCTATTCCAATCTAATACTTTAAAATTAATTCCGACAGTATCTCCAAAAATACCGCGAGTTCTTCTAAAGAATGAATTAACGATCGCTCTTATGAAGGCAGCCTGACTCATTACCAAGCCCATACTCTCACCAATCATATTAATTCTCTTGTACCAGGCGCTTTTCGGATAATTCCATAAAGCTTCTACAATTTCTTGGGCCCGGGTTTCTCTATATGCCAATAATCCATCTTTTGATTTTTCTAACCAACTTTGTGTACGAAGTAAGGGATATAAGTCAAACCCAAGACTGGTATTAATTTTTACCGGCTTGATATTAATAGTATAAAAAAGATAAGCTTGCCAAGCTCTATCAAGGTTATTGAATGCGATTACTGGCAGTTCATAGTTTCCGCTAAGATTTTGATTCTCATCAAAAGCCCACAACCTGTGCTGACCGTCGATTATTTCAATTGGTTTTAACACAGGTTCCCAACTATCATCATTGAAAATATGATTTGGAATCTTAAGTTTAGTGGGCTTTCCTATTTCGTCTTCAATTGAAATTCGATCCTTTTTCTCTATTGTAATGCCATTTCTCTTTTCTCCTTCTCCTAAAATATTGGCAATAATAGCAGTTGGCAATAGCCCAGGCATTTTTAAATCCTCATTCTCTGGCAATTTTTGATCTTGCTTGGATATCGTGGACCATGGAAACCCACCTTCTATGTACTTGCTTATTTCTTCGATTCTCACGTCATTTTTTTGACGTTGAACATGAATATCAGCCGCTCTTTCTCCATCGGCTTTACGCCTATGTACATCAGATAATCTTTTGAGAAGTCTTGCATCAATACTGAACATGTAAAAGACAGGAGGTGGTTTCCTGCGTAAAGGGGATTTAAAGTCAATGTCATCCCATTCGCTCATCCATTGATTTATTCTGAGCACAGATATTTCTTTATAAACATCAAGCTGAGAAAATTTGAAAATCTCTTGGTTTGAATCTATTGATTCACCTTGTACCCATCGCTCAAATTGATTCTTGTGCATCCCAAGAGCGCCAATGAAATCATGCTTTTGGCAGTATTTGACAAAATCATTTTCATTTTGTAAATCAGCCTCAGAATATCCAATTTTTTGAAGACGGTTCTTAAGAAGATCTTTCATAAGTAAACCAACTTCACCGTTCTCAAAAAGTGCTGAAAAATTAAAAGGAACATCTATTTTTTTTCGATAGTTTTCAAGTGATGCTCCTGAAACCACGAGAGCACTTCTAATATTTGTGGCTACTTTATCTTTAGATTCAACGGTGAATACACCTCCGAGTTGCCCCTTTCTAGTATATTTATCAGCGAATTTTTTGATATTATTATGATGAGTAAAGAGTGCTGCTACAAGACTAAAAATTCGTAGCTGTTTGGGATATGAATAGATCTTTTGCCAATAATAGGGCAATTGACTCTCGTCTTTCTCTATACCTAAAACAGCACGCAATATTGGCTTATTAATTGTTTTCGCACCCGATAAGTATATAGGAAGATCCTTTGCTATAAGTATTTCAATTATTTGAACAGCATCATATTTTGTCCAAGAAGCCTTAAGCTTCGAGAAATCTACTTTGGGTGGCATACGAACTATTTTTGTTTTGCTATAACCAGGTATTCTGTGACGTTTCTTTTTTTAGCATAGCCCATTGTGCTATGTTCATGACTGGAGGTTAGGTATTCCAAAGTATAAAATTTTCTTTGAAATTTCTTTTCTGCTAGCTGGTATATTTTATCTATACTCAGAACTCCTGTATCGCTATAACTCAGAATCAGTTGTGATTTTTTATTGATAACTCCATCAAAAAGATCAGAAAAAGCTTCTTCTGCGTTCCCTTTTTGGGAAAATGGCGATTGATGGCGATCCTTACGATACCTCCCTTTAAATTCTACTTCAGGATAATCATATTTCACCAAAGTTTCAAGTGCGTGATAGAACCGGGAATAATGGACCGGAGCATACGGCGGGTCAGCATAAATTGTGGTTCCCTTAGGAGAGGTTTTAAGAGACTCTTTAAAATCGAGGGTAGTCGTTTGAAGATTCTTGAGAGAATTATTTAAGCATGCTACGAGGTCAATAAATTTCTTTTTAAATAACTCTAAAATACTTTTTTGTCTATAAATTAGAATATCCCGCATTGCCTCAAGATTCCTTCCATCTCTATATTGAGCAAAATGCCCAGTGCTTTGTGTAGTATATGACATCGCATACATTAGGCTAGAAATAATCGCATAATAAACATTTGAATTCTTATAAGATTCAGCTGTTTTTCTTAAAGAATCAATCCAAACACACTGTTCAAAAGACCAATAGGTGCCGGAATAATACTTTGTAAATAAGAAATAGTTTTCCTCAAGAAAAGGTTGATATAATAACGATCGCTGTTTATTCTCAATTTCATAAAATGACTTCAAATCATTGATTTTACCAAAGTCAATTGCAAGTGGTTGCAATTTCTTTTTCAGCGACCAGGAATGTATAGATGCAGATAATTCAATTTGAGCCAATAACTCTTCAAAAGAAAAATTTGAAAAGTCTGAGAAATATGTATGTGCAAGAACCTCCGAGTAGGCTTGAATATCATTGGAAATGAAATTGAATTTTCGCCTTAGCGCCGCAGATATTGAACAAGAACCAGCAAACAAATCGCATACTGGTTTTTCTACTTTATGGATTTCAACAATTTTGTTTATTACAAAATCTATGATAGGCTTCTTCGAGCCCATATATTTAATAATGTGCGGGATACCTTGTTCAGAGGCGGTAGAAAAGCCCAAATTCAGTTGCATTATAATGACTCAATGTTTGCAAGGTAAGTAATTGAGAATTTAACTGTTATATAAGTTTTGTACGATTTGTTAACAACTGAAAATAATCCTGTAACAGTTTTACTTCCGTGGCGAAATGATGGTGGCATACCCTTCAGCAGCAGATGAATGTATGGCAGCCCTTAAAGGTGAGGAATAAAGTTTATATAACAAATAGGTGTTTATACGGATCGTCCTTTATATCCTACTCCGAAAGGAGTATTGACTTCAGCAACCTGCAAGAGTAAATTACTGTCTGGCTTACTTATCCAAAAGAAAAGTGTTTTCACCCTTTTTATTGGACTGCTGACGATATTATATTTATTCTGCGATAGCACCGGATTTATTATACTGCATATCCTGAACGTTTAGCATTCCAGCCTGGCCCTACCATCCTTCAATCTAATCCCTGGAACAGAAAATCATTTACACGGTTAAGAACTGGTTGTATTATTAAACCATACCTATCACCTTAATTCCTTTTTTATGCGGTTACGAATCATTCCGCTGCTAGCAGGTTTGTTGCTCTGTATGCAGATGACTGCCCAGTTGGCAACGTTTCAACGTATCGGTATTGCAGCAGGAGAAATGCTTACGCTTGAAAGCGGGGTCAACCTAGCCAGTGTTGCTTCTTATTGTATGGACGCCAACAAAAGTGCACCAGATGAATACCTGATGCTGGGATTGGCGAAGCCTTCGTATAATAAAATTCTTAGTGCCCCAAGCGGTTGTAAGGTGTATTTAGGTGATAGCAAGACAGGCATCTCCTTACAGGAAGCCGTTAACAAAGGCTTTCTCACCTACGAGATGAACGGATACCAGGAAGTGAATTTTTTAAGAGGCCCTAACTATGCTGGCAGGTTCACGATACGATTTGACAGTCCGACTGTATTTGGTAATGCCGGCGATAATACTCTTGGACTGAATACAGCCGCCTTGCAAAATAAAAAAGTATTAGACCCGCTTACTCAAAAATATTTTGGAAAAGAATATAACAAGGAGATAAGGCAAAGTATTATCTGGAAACAAAAAGCACCCACTATTACCAGGTATATCCAAGATGTGCAAGATTATTTAAAAATATTAAATATCTATAAAGGACCTGTTGACGGAAAAACTACAAACACCGTTGCTGCCTTAAAAATCTTTAACCGAAAGATGAAGCTGGCGGAAGATGCGCCATGGAATATTAAAAACTTCAAGGTATTTGAAGATTTTTATATTGATGCATTCAATGTTTCTATGCCGGATGATGTTAAAACCATTCCGGGCTTTCTGAAAACTGATGATGCAGGAATCAGTACATATATTATTAAAGGAAAAGACAAAAACTATATTGTAAAAGCCGCCTTTGATGCCCGGGAAGAGTTTTCCATTACTGACTTTGCTTTATTTGATGACCTGTTTATTACAGAACTGGAAGCTGATTTTGTTCAAAAAATTAAAGGTGCGGGAACCGATAAAATAAAAGCGGGGTATATTACTTCTATTACCAATAAGAATGAGGCTGCGATGGTAGTAAACGGTGAACACTTTGCTCTTCACCTGGATGCGGCCAGTGAACCCTACCACCAATTAGTGTCACAAACAACCGAACAGCTACAGAAAAGAGAGGTAAAGGAAATTACTTTTTTCGCCGATGACCTAAAACGCCAGGGATTTGGAGAAGGGGATTTTAAAGATTCATTACTTTCATTTGCAGGAAGGTCTTTTATTAATTTACCCCGGTTCATACATGATCTTTCTAAAACTAATCCCCACATAAGATTTTATATCAGTTCGGACTATAAAAACTTTGCAGAACGCATCCATACGATGCCGGGGATAAAAGGTAAAGAGGATATGCACCTGCTTATTCCGGAACAGTCTTTTTCCAACACGGATATCATTTCTGAAACTCAATTGAAACGCATTGCGGATAATGGTCTTGCATTTAGTAAGGTTTCCACCTACTCTGCCCCGGCTGAAATGGTAGCCAGTAATATCATTGCATATACCGGGGATAATGGCTGGGGGTTTCAAGGTTTCTTACGCAGGCAATCATCTAATGATCAATTCAAGGATAAAATATTAATTCTTTTTTCCTGTCATACCCCCGAAGACATCCTGAATTATTCCCGGCTGATCGAAGAAGCCGGGCTGAAAGGAATTTATTTCTACCCCTATAAAGTCGATCCCATTGCCGTGCGGTATGTATTACAGAAGATGGGAAAATTTATTAGGGAACCGCTGAACCGGGAGGAAGTGCCGGCGATGATCAAAAAAGTGGTCCAGGAAGTTCTTAAAGACATAGAACTGGAACCGGATCAATTAAAAAATGAAGTCATGAAGTTGGAAAATCTCATCATACACGCTTATCAAAAAAAATCAATTCTATTCACCGCTTTAACTGAATTATCATGAGTAACCAAAATAAGTTTATTACATTGAAGTTTGAAGCCGAACAGGCTACCATCCCCGAAATGGAACCACTGCCGGAAGATTTTCACCTTGGCGCTAAAGCCGACATTGACAGTAAAAATATTCAGGTAAGGGTGGCAGAATTTCCAGACATTTTCAATTACTATCACTTACTAAAGAAAAGCGAAGCTGAAATTCCACAGGAATTACAGGAACTTGTATCACGTTTTGATCTATACTTGATCACGCATAGCGTGGGTATTGTTGATAAAAATGATACGGGGTCGGTTGCACAACTGGGATTGAAACTAACTACGCTAAATGGGTTACGCCTTCAAAACAGGGCTTTACTACCTGAGACCGCCTTTATCAAACCCGCCATCAGCGGGGGTTTTACTTTTGATGCTTCTTTAAAGGCTAGCGGTCAAATGGAGATACCCGGAACCAATAAGTTATTAAAACAATTACCCATTAAACTGAGCACGGCAGCAACTGCGAAGGCCAGTCTTGATAGTGATCTATCCATTAAACTTTCTTTGCCCACTCTGGCTCCTGTTATACAAACCATCGGTCAATACAGCAGCTATGCGGAATGGTGTCTGAACTTTAATGAAAAACCTTTGGTAGGTGACCAGTTGTTTATCCAGTTCGTTGCTGTAGAAAAGGGGACAGAAGAAATCAATTTTGAAGCAACGGTGTATGTGACTATAAAAACCTTTGGCATTTTCAAAAGCAGGAGAGAAAGTGTGCCTGCAACCATTGCCATCCCCTGTCCGTTAAGAGCGGTGGCGGAAACGAATTAACAACCTGGCCTGTAAACAAAAAATCCCTGCTGGTGCGGGGATTTTTTAATACCAGTTCGTGATTAATTCTGCAAGAACCTGTCCTGCACTATCACTTATTTTTATTTGCCCCTTTGTTTCAGGATTACCCGGCAAGTTTACATCCCATGGATGAGGAAGCTAA
The DNA here is from genome assembly GCA_036383515.1 of Chitinophagaceae bacterium. Taxonomy (GTDB): domain Bacteria; phylum Bacteroidota; class Bacteroidia; order Chitinophagales; family Chitinophagaceae; genus CADEDV01. The sequence goes on from DASVOE010000135.1 coordinate 35,644, forward strand.
ATCTGCCAGCCTGGGCTGTGGAGGTAGTTTATAGCTACCGACTGCTTTCAACAATGAACGACAACAAGACAAACTCTTCGAGTTATTATACTGAGACCTCGTCTCAGTATAACAACTTTAAATTTGGGAATGGCTTTTTACATCACCATCATCGTTGACAGAAAACGGATAAGGCTGAAGGTGGAAAGAATACTGCAGTCTGACAGCTTTGAACAATTCCGGGCAAATGCAAGGAACCAGGAGATCACATTACAAAGTAACCGGCCCCTGTTTGAAAAGAAAGGATTGAGGCATCGCAGAACTGACTGGAAAATTCTGTCAGGGGATAACATCAGAAAACAGATTGTTGATTTGATCACAGAAGAAATTGAGGCTTCTATTAAGGATGGCAAAAGCCTAGCATATAACACTTAATCAGAAAATCAATCTAAATAATCGCTGTAATTCACTCCTGCATTGGATTACAATAAATAATCAGGTTGCCGGTGGAAGAAAACACCGGCAACGGCGTAAAAAAATCTATTTCTGCACCTGCATATCCAGTTTCATTTTTTTCTTCCAGAAAATATAAGACAGAATGCCTGGAACAATCCATACTAACATGAAAGCCATCATTGGGTCTATAGTCCCGCCTAATGCAATCCCGGAATAGACAGCACCGATCAGGTCGAAAAACAAACCTGCATAAGCCCATTCTTTTATTGTTTTTAGCCCGGGAATTAAAATAACAATTGCTCCAATCAGCTTGGCATAACCTGTGAATGGAATAAAATATACCGGGTAGCCAAGTTGATCATGTATCAGCTTCTTTGCATCTTCGTTTACAAGTATGCTGCCATAAGCTGAAAATATCATGAGTGCTGCAAATAAAATAGTAAACACCCAATAAAGAATTTTGATGGTTTTCGGTTGCATAAATTGTTAGTTTGATTTTAAAATAAAAAGCTATTCTAAAAATTCACCGGCAAATTTCTGATTCTCTTGTTCTCTTAATGCCTGTTCAATCTCATTTCCACCGGCTTTTACATTACGCAGCTTATGGAGTAGCTTCCGAGTTTGATACTTCGTTACAAACGAAGCATAACAACCCTAAAGTTTTAGATTTATCAAAGAACAGAACACTCAGGACAACCCGGGAATCGCCAGCCATTACTTTCAATAGAATGTTAGGTCCTACCTTTTGTGTACCTGCAGCATTTTTTACCTGGGCAACTTTTTCATTAGTTGAGTACACAGGATCACTGAGGCCTTGCTGCTATTGCTTATTTTATTATCTGCATTGGCTTAAAAGACGCTTCCCATAAATTGGCCCCAAAAACAACCATGATACAGTTACCAGAAAAAACAATATCGTAGTCGTAACTGATAACACCCGACTGTTCCTGATGACCGGTCTTTCTTTTAGTAATTCTTTGACTCTCCCGCTACGGTGGAATAACAAGTAGTTACAATAGATAAGAATAATTACAATTCCGAACTGTATCCATAGTGCAATCTGGTAGCAAAACCATTTAAGAGCTATAATATCCATAAAGCCGTTAATCAACAACGATTCACTAAAGCTAAAGCTCAGCACCGTTGCAAAGTGTGGATCTGGGTCCTTAAGAACTTTTCTGTAGAATAAAAAGTAATGATAATACAAGACGTCAAGCAGGTTCATATGCATCAATTTTCAGGTGTATTTGCTACTGTCGCCCTGGGTCGTGTCTCATGAACCAACTTATTAAAACATCTTCTATGTTCTCAAACATAATACGGACTGATCATTAAGTACACCACCACTCCAGTAACAGCCACATACAACCATACAGGCCAGGTGATCCTGGCCAGCTTTTTATGTTTCTCCCATTGACCCGTCATGCCGCGATAAGCCGTAAATAAAATAAAAGGAAGAATTAAACCGGCTAAAGGAATATGCGTAAGGAGAATAATATAGTAAATCGTCTTTATGGTTCCCTCTTCGCCAAACTTTGTTTCGCCGGCAAACAGGTGATGACAGATATAACTTGCCAAAAAAAGAATGGATAATACCATTGCCGTGATCATGATCCTTTTATGCAGCAAATAGTTTTTACTTCTTACTGCGATCAATGCAGCAATTAATAAAACAGCTACGCATGAATTGATAATGGCATTGGCTTTGGCAAACAGGTGCACATCAAAACCCAGGTCCACTTTTAACGTGATACGACTCAGCGCCGTAATGGCAATAAATATAATAGCAGAAAATAAAAAGATAAGTGTCCGGGCTTTTTTATCATTCCTGCTCCACGCGGCTGTTAGCATCAGGTTTCTTTTTTTTAAAAATGAAGAAAAATAATCCGAGCGCAATGATGACAACCAAAACGATAATAATAATGAGTTGCAGCTTACCCGCCAGGAACCCTTTTGTTGAAGCATCCTTTTCCAGTGATAACAACACAATATCCTTTGCCAGGTTCGACATCGCTTCATCATCGTTACTATGGTATAACAGCGGATTACCATATTGATCCTTTCTTGCTCTTACCACGCCATGTTTATCAATCAGCACAAACATATCCGTATGCGGAAACTCCAGGTTGACTCTTGGATCCATCACCTGCAGGTTCATATGTTCTCTTGATAACGTATAAATAGTTTGTGTATCGCCGGTAAGTAGCCACCAGTTGTCAGGATTGATCTGGAAACGATCGGCCCATTTTTTCAATGCTTCCACTGAATCTCTTTCCGGATCAATGCTGAATGAAATGAATTGAACATAATCGGCTGAGTTGTCGCCCACTCTTACTCCTTTCTGCACTACATCCTGTAGCTTCTTCATCTGCATCGTCATGCCGGGACAAATAGAAGGACAATGCGTAAAGAAGAATTGGACCACCGATATCTTCCCACTGTCTGAAAGAGATACATCGGAGAAAGAAACTTTTTTTCCCAACTGGTTCGTGAGTGTAAAATTGGGAATGTGATGCCATATCGTATCATTGATTGCTTTACCCTTTACGATCTTTGCACTTACACTATCATAAAACAAAGGTTTGGGAATAGCCGCTTTGGGCAACGAATTGACATAAAGAAAAATTCCTACCGGGACAACCAATGCAATCAATATCGCATAAAATGCTTTCTTATTCACGCTACAGTTTATTTACATAAAAAACCATCGCCTGTTCCGCCAAAGCAGCACCGACGATGGTTTCAATTTTATGATATTAGTCAACGGTGTTCTTACTGTTTGCCACCTTTATTTTCTTCCACTGGCTTATCAGCCGGTTTCTCTTCCGCTGCATGGTGTTTGACAGGCATCGTTGTTTCCTGGAAATGCTTGTCGTATTTATTCCGCAGGTTCTTATAGGAGTTGCCATCTGCTACAAAGGCAATGATAAACCAGATAAATAACATCAGCGGCACCACGATCGTCATGATCATATTACGGATCTCATCGCCCAGGTGCATAAATACCGATACGATATAGTATGCTTTGGCAAGGGTAAGGATACAAACAACACCTTTAAACATCAACACCAGCAGTGCACTGGGGTTGGGTCCCTTGTGTATGGTATAGATGCTTAATCCTATCGCCAGTTCAATCACGGTGATCACCGACAAAAGAATGGTCGTCTTTCTCACTCTTTTTCTGAACTCTGCATCATCCGTATGATGATGAAAGGTTATCTCAGTAGCTGCCTGTTCCATCTTAATAAATTACAAATTATAAAATCTCAACCTGTCCGTCGCCGAACGGGACTTCTATTATCTATTATATCAAATAAAAACAAAGGAATACAAATACCCATACCAGGTCTACAAAGTGCCAATACAAACCAGCTTTCTCGATCATCAGGTAATGTCCTCTTTTATGAAATACATCTTTCTGCGCCATCAGCAACATGATGATGTTGATGATCACACCGGAAAAAACGTGGAAGCCATGGAAACCCGTGATACCATAAAAATATCCTCCGAAAGCCACCGGCCCGTTTCTTCTTATGTGCAGCTCAGCAGTATCGATCATACCGAGCAATTCCTGTTTTGGTTTTGTCACTAATTCAGCCATGCTATGGGCAGCATTATGCTCATGCACTATTTTAGAAAGTGTTTCCACCGAAGAATTTTTCAATGCTTCTGTTGCAACAGCCGGATCAACTAGCTGTCCCCATGGATTTACCGTAGTAGTTTGTCCTACCATTTGTATTTGTCCATCAATCAATGTTGCATGTTCACCCGTGATAAGGTGATGCCACTCCCATGCCTGGCAACCTAAGAAAGCCAAACCACCAATGATGGTCCAGAACAACCATTTCATCACACCAAACTTATCTCCTTTATGACCTGCATGCACGGCCAATACCATTGTAACGGAACTGATGATCAGAATGAACGTCATCACACTCACAAAAGCCAGCGGAAGAGTGGCATGTCCGGCTCCGGGAAATGCATTGAACACTAGGTTAGGATCGGGCCAGAAGTTTTGGCTGAAACGGATAGAACCGTAAGAGATCAGGAATGCACCAAAAGTGAACGCATCACTCATCAAAAAATACCACATCATCAATTTCCCATACTCCATGTTGAAGGGGCTTTTACCCCCACTCCACCATTTCGTTTGATGCACCGTTGCTGTTGTCTCCATGTTTATAAAAATTCCAGATTTAAAAATTCCAAACACACAAAATATCTAAAAAATCAAACACATTTCAAATAGTAAATACAGTTTCATCCTTAGTGTTTCTAAGTCTTCCGCCAACCGGCGGAGAGATTTAGAGGGGCTTATTAACCAATGATAAGGAAGAATACCAGCAAATAGATCCAAAGCAGATCTACAAAATGCCAGTAAGTTGCCGCCACTTCCACCGGTACTGAACTGTACAATTTTATTTTACCCATAAACGCTTTGATGAACATCACCATCAAAACGATTATTCCTCCTATCACATGCAAAGCATGTAAACCAAATATCACATACAGAAACTGACCCGCACCAACTGCTCCTTTAAACGTAATGTTTTGCTGCCGCCACAGATCCAGGAATCCAAACCACTGCAACACCACGAAAGCAACACCCAATAAAAATGTCACACCTATCAGCATCCTGTATTGGCTCATCTCTCTTTGCTTAAAAGCCCTTAACGCCATCTGCACGGTTAAGCTGCTTATCAATATCACTCCAGTCGAATACCAAAAGAATACTGGTATCTCTACGCCCTGCCAGTTTACCTGGTTACTCTTTACAATAAACGCACTGGTCAACCCGGCAAACATCATCAGGATACTGCCGATCGCCACCCATAAGGTAAACTTGTGGGGATGAATTCTTTTTTTTTGCTCTATACTCACTGTGTTCATATATCAAATTCAAAATTAAAAAGTCAAAAAACAACAGTTATAATAGGCTCGTGTTGCTTCGCTTCTATAAGCAATCAACAGATCAGCTTTTGATTTTTTAATTTTTACTTTTTATTCAACCTGCTTTACTTAATAAAAGAGCTAACAATACAACCGGCAAATACAAATAGCTTCCAAACATCACTCTTCTTGCCGAAGGCACATCCATTTTTTTATAAAGAACTATACACCTTCCGATCATAAATATATTTGCCACTATCACCAGTCCTATCCCAATCATTCCATTCACTGTATCATAGTTGCACATGCCCATGAAATAAGGTATCACCGTTACCGGTATCAGCAACAATGAATAGATCACTGTTTGCAAGGCCGTGAATTTGGTAGGGCCTTTATCTGCCGGCAATAATTTGAATCCTGCCTTACTGTAATCTCCATGTGCCAACCAGGCTATTGCCCAGAAATGCGGAAACTGCCAGAAGAACTGGATAGCAAATAAAATCCAGCCGCCTAATGACAACTGATCATCACCTGCCGCCCAACCAATTAAACAAGGCAATGCTCCCGGTACAGCACCCACTAACACTGCAATTGAATTTACTTTTTTCAATGGCGTGTAGATAAATGCATAGAGGAACAAACTAAATGCGGCCAATCCTGCACTCAACCCGTTAAAATAATACCCCAGGATAAAAATACCGAGTGCACCAGTTATAATGGCAAAGGCCCATCCTTCCTGCACACTCATGCGACCTGCTGCAACGGGACGTTTCGCCGTCCGTTTCATCATCGCATCGGTATCTTTTTCTACTACCTGGTTGATGGCATTGGCACTGCCTGTTACCAGCATCCCACCTGCAAAGAACAAAATGATCATCACCCAATCATACTCCACTATTTTTGGCGCCAGCAAATAACTGATCACACTGCTGAACACCACCATTATACTCAGCGAAAGCTTTATTAACTGTCCGTAATCTTTGATC
>DASVOE010000136.1:0-41315 GCA_036383515.1 Chitinophagaceae bacterium
GATTACCGAAAATTATTTCGACAGAAGCCTGGGCAGCATGCTGTTTGGTTTTTTTATACCTTTTTTACTCAGCGATAAAACTTCAAAGAGCTAATACCAGTGTTACTGGTTATCTTCTACATACATTTTTATAGCGGTCTCCGTATCCCCGAAATATTTCATTTCACCGTGTTTCATAAACCCTGCACGGCTGCAATATTTTTTTATCACGTCCATGCTATGACTTACCAGTATCACCGTCTTACCCTTAATCCAGGAGCTTTCAAATACCTTGATAGCCTTTTCCTGGAATTTCATATCTCCTACAGCAAATATTTCATCCAGGAACATTATATCCGCCCCTGCTTTTACAGCTATTGAAAATCCTAAACGGGCCACCATGCCCGAAGAGAAAAATTTGATCTTGGTATCTACAAATTCACGGAGTTCGGCAAAGTCAATGATCTCATCAAAAAGGGCATCGACTTGTTTGATTTTTAATCCAAGTACAGAGCCAGATACATAAATATTTTCTCTTGCTGTTAGTTCATGGCTCATTCCTACTCCCAAATTCATCAGCATAGTGGAGCCATTTATTTTCAGGTAACCTGTATCAGTGGGATATACTCCTGACAATAATTTTACCAGCGTTGATTTGCCGCAACCGTTTCGGCCTAACAAGCCGATGCATTCGCCCTGATTGATTTCTAACGAAACCATTTTAATCGCTTCGACACGTTTCTTTCTTGGGGGATTGAAAATATTGAACAGGCGATGCTTCACAGTATTGTGACTATCCTCCGAAATGTGAAAGGTTTTACTGATATTTTTTGCTACTAATGCAACTGTATTATCCATTATAAAATATTAAAGTTTTTCAGCAGCTTTAGAACCCAATTTATTGAGTGTAATTAATCCAACAAGCAATAAAAAAAAGGCATACCCAAAGTCCCAGATTAATAGTTCGAAATCTGGCGGCCGCTTTCCCATCATTACATTGCGGGCATTGATGATTATCCCTGCAACAGGGTTGCCATAATCAAATGAAGGGAGTGCTTCTTTAAAAGATTTGAGATTATACAAAATAGGAGAAAGAAAAAACAAAAAAGAAACAAACACCTGCCACATTTGTGTTATATCCTTGGCAACAATATAGAGATTAGATAAAATAAGCGACATACCCAAGGACAGAATAAACAGGTTAAGGAACAAGGGTATGATCCATACATTAAACAACGACCAGCCAATGCTTTCGTTTTCCACATAATTATAAAAAAGTAAAAACATTATAAGATTGAAAAAAAAGCCGATCGAATTGCTAAGTAGCTGAGAGATGTAGATCTCCAACTTGTTCATATTGCTATATTCGTACAGGTATTTCTTAACACTCAAAATCTGTATCGTTCCGGTAGTAGATTCTACAAAGAAATTCCAGAGGATCAGTCCTATAAAAAGAAAAGAAGCAAACGCTGGGACATGAGTTTTCATAACTATTTTAAATACCACATAATAAATACAGATATCCATAATTGGCTTTAACAATGCCCATAACAATCCCAGTTTATTTTCATAATAACGTAGCTTGAATTCAATTTTGGCCAACAACCAGAGTCGTTCCATTTTATTTGTTCTTCGCAGCCAATCAGCTGCTACTTTCATCGTCATTATTTTTTTAGTTTTTTAATTGTTTATAGATTTTATAAGCAAATTGTTTCAGGTATTTATTCCTTTTAATCCTGTGCTTTATTTTCTCTTTCAATAACCCTGTTAATTGCAACCCGGCCAATGGTCCCAGATTGGATTCCTTTGTCGGATTATCAAACCCGATTCCGCTTCCGTTAGCGTTGAGTAGTTGCGCTACTTCATTACCATAAGCATTGTAGAGATCTTTATGCCTGTTTCCAATAAGACGATATAAATGAAGTTGCTTTATCCTTGTAAAACCTCTTGCCATAGAATGTTTCCGAATCCGGTAATTATATAATACTTCAGGCAATACTACTCCGCCACAATTGTTTTTAACAAGGTTTATTACACTGTCCCAATCCTCCATACCATATACCAATTCAGCTACATTCAATCCATGCATAAGAAACGCCTCCTTTTTATACACCAGGGCACTGCTATTAATCATATTATGCAGCAATAAATAAGGTGGTTCAGGGTTGAATGCCGGCCAACATTCATTATTATCTCCAAAATATTTTACCCAGCAACCGACAAAATGAACATTATCATAACTAGCAAGCACTTTGATTGCCTTGCTGTAATACGATTCTTCAACCGTATCATCAGCGTCAAGGAATGCCATATATTTACCAGTTGCCTTACCTGCCCCAAAATTGCGGGTTATAGAAAGTCCTTCATTTTTCTTATGATAAACACTGACTGGGTATTTTTTTTCAACTTGGGATAATGCAGCTATACTTTTACTGTCTGTACTGCCATCATTTATAATAATGATCTCTTTATGCAAATAATCAGAGCGAACAACAGAGCGAACACATTCTTCTATGTAGTCACCCATATTGTAGTAGGGAATAACTACAGAAAGAAGTTCATCTGGAAAACAATCCGGTACTATTTTCTTTTCACCGGGATTAATTGCATTCTGCACAAATGGAAAAACAGGTTGTTTTTTTTCTCTTCTTAAAAAGTCGTTTATAATCTTTATCTTTTCAGAATATACCTTTTCTGGTGAACAACTTTTGTTAATGGTACATATTGCATTTTCTCCAATCTTTGTTATGCAATCAGGCTTTAAATTTAAAATATGCAATAGCTTGCTTTGGAAATCATTCACTGTAAAATGATCAAAAAGAAAACCGTTTTCTCCGTCGATGATAAGCTCACTTTGCCCGCCTTGGCAGGATGACAAAATTACTTTACCCCAACTCATGGCTTCCAAAACGGTATAAGGAAGATTGTCAACAATACTTGGCACCAGGATTAAATGCGCATCCAGTAGCTTTTTTTTTGCATTTTCAGGAGATAATTCACCCTCTAATTTCAGCAAGTTCTTTTCTATATAACCACCATACTCTTTCTTCACTATCTCTTCCATCGTTAATTCTTCAGGATGAAAAAGTTGTTGTGTTCCCCCTACTATATGCAATGGATGAATAAACCCGTTATCCCACAGCTCTTTGAAATATTTTAATAAATGAAAAGTTCCCTTCAATGGTGATAGTTTGCCAAAGCAAACGATATAATTCTCTTTATATGTTTGTGCAATCTGCGCCGGGTCTGTTTCAATAGGATTTAACAGATATTGTTCGTGTACTCCGTTCCAGTTCATTCGATTTTTTAGCTCCCGGATCAAATAATGACTGGGAGAGATTAGCAAATCAGCGCTCCGGATAGATGATTTTTCCATTTGGCTGGTCCAGTAATGAGGAAATTGGTAAACTGGCACATGATTATATTCTAAATATAAAAATGCCGGGGCGTGGCAGGTGATTAAAATATCTAAATTTGAAAAACCTTCATAATTCAGCCATTTAAATTGCTGGAGATAGTAAGCAATACCCTGATATTCCTGAGATTCAATAATATCAGGTTTCCCTTCCTTTTTTACATATTCACCTACTATTTGGGCGTATTCATAACTAATGCATGCATTAAAACCCAGAAAACTGCTTGTTTTTGTTTTATTAGGAACGAAACGAATTAGACGGAGATTATTGTTAACTGTTATTTTATTGTTAGATAGGGATAAATCATAAATAAAAATCGTAACATCATGTCCGTTATCACGAAGCATACGGGCAGTATAATAGACATAAGTGCCAATCCCACCTCCATATTGTGGGGGATATTCTGTTGCCAAAAACCAATATTTCACTTTTTCCTTTTATAATTTTCGTTACTATATCTATTAATTTTTCAATTACGCTATGCATTTTTCTCAATTACTGCTGAGGTCCATTCATCATTTCCCCATGCAATAACTTTGGCAATATTTTCTAATTCCTTGTTTACATTAATACGATTACTCTTGTTCCAGAAAATCAGGCAATCATCCTCAACACAAATATTCCATTGATGAAAAGCGCCATATTTTGCCTTTTCAGCCTCATTCGTAGAGTGTTCAAGTAGTATCACCCGTTTTGGTTTTATAGTTGCAATCATTTGCCTAACCCCAAGCAACGGATCATACGAATGGTCTAATGCATTTCTCATATGAACAAGATCAAATTGATCCATATGGAAAAACATGTCTAATTTTTCCACTTCTGCATACTGCGTTATAACTAAGGGTCTTATTAATGCTTCATGAAAAAGCTGATTGTACTTCTCTGCCAAAGGATCAACTGCAGTAATATGAACCGAACGCCCATCACTCATTTTTTTTCCAAGTACTGTCAATGGGCCTGCACCAACATCAAGAATGGAAGGTAAACCAACTATATCTTTAATAAACTCTTCTATGTGAGGGTCAATAAAAGTATTGGGATTCAATCTCGCAATAAAATCTCCTTCCCACTGTCCACCTTTTTCATCTACCCATTTTTTCCAAAATTCAACTTCAAAATCTTTTCCTTCTTCCCAGATCTGTTTAAGCGTTTGCATATTTTCTTTTTATTTGATCAAACTGATTAAAATAGGATATATTGGTTAATTCAATTATCACTTTGTACTTAAAAACATCCTTTCCCACATGATGAACTAAATCAGTGGCCTCATTATCAGACTTGTGGTCTATATTGAATTGCTGTAAGTTAAGGATCTCATAATTGGGGTTTTCTGATGGCAAAATATCCATCTGCCGGAGTGCATCTCCAATTGCTTTATCTTCATAAAGCTCATTGCAAATTTGTTCCTTTTTTTGATATAAAACAGCTAACGCATTTCTGCTTAGAAAATATCCAAATCCACCACCACACCATGGACCAATATATTCTCCATTATAAGGAGTAATATTCAAGAACGCATTTTCACATTTACCAAAATGCCAGGTCCGGTTCAGATCATCTTCCTGTGTAGCTACAATTCTTCCGCAATAATTGTATTTCCAGAAATACGTCGAATAAATATTTTCGATATTGATGTAACAATCATCGTCAATTTTAAAAACATAATCAAAGGAAGTGTTTACATAAACATACTCATAAAACAGTGCTACTTTCTGGGATAAGTTTTCATAACTATCTGCACAATTTACATAAAGGGTATCCCCCTGTTCATATGTATGTGAAAAAGATGGGTCTCCAATTATGAAATAATATTTTATTCCTTGCCCAAGCAGTTCTTTTGCCCAGGTATCACGAATCCTATTTGCCTTTTCAATATTTTTTTTACAAGTAATTATTCCTACAACTAATGAGTAGTCAAATCGATGAAATAGATCTTTACCCTGAGCTGGTGAAAACTTTCTTGACTTGATTAAATTTGCCAAACACATGTTTTTACCACTTTTCATCAAATCAGGATCCTGAGACATTGCTGTTTTCTTAATCCTATAATATGCTATAGATTCTTGTTCAAATCGATATTCAGGTTTCTTGATGGCAATATTCAAATGGAATTCCCAATCTTCGTGGTTTGGCAATGACAAATCAAATAATGTTGTCCCAATAATTTCTCTTTTAAAAATAAAACAGTGGACTGGGATTGATAAACTCTTTTCCCATTCACAAATTAGATCTGTAACAGGATCATTTCCCAGTTCCATCCTGCTATATGTCCAAGTATTATTCGGGACACCATCTTCAAAACACAAATAGGTTGAATAAACTATATCGGTTTCCTGATCATTTGCAAATATTTTAATCGCTTTGTTGAATTTTTGCATACTGAGCAAATCATCTGCATCAAGAAACTGAATGAAGGTCCCTGAAGAATTCTTTATCCCAGTATTTCGTGCGGCTCCTAATCCCTGATTTTCCTGTTTTATATATTTAATCTGGTTAAATTGACTGAAAAGCAATTTGGCTATCTCATCAGTATGATCCGTGCTGCCATCATTAACAATCACTATTTCAAAATCTGAATATGTTTGATTAAAAACCGAATAAACGGCATCTTCAAGATATTTTGCCTGATTGTAGCAAGGAATAATTACCGATATTTTCATTTCACCCCCTAACCCTTTCCTAATTAAGTCTACACGATTACTATGAAATTCAATAATCTTATTTCCATCTGATAATGAGGCAAACCATTTATACATTTGTTCTTCGGCTTCATGAGAAGGGTAGCCCGTCTCGGCAGGATGAAACACCGAAACCTCATCATCCAAAATACATAATAAATTCAGCTTTCTTGCATAATACCCTTTCGCTACATCAATTCCCCAGCCAAATAAGTTTTCATCAGTTATTAGTGGAGAAAATTGTTTAAGGACTTTCATATTAGCGAGGAAAATAAACCCTTCAACAAAATCCACGATTCTGAATCCAGTTTCATTTCTCTTTTTGCATTGATAATGACTCCTGCCTGAAGATGCTGGTGAATAAACTCCGATTTTGGAAAGGTCGATTGAAGACAAATTAGATATCATTTCCCTAGCTTGATCATCTTCAATAATTACATCGGAACAAATAAATAGTAAGTGTTCATATTCGTTATTAAGGGCTGTTTCATAAGCATAATTATATAAACCTGAATAATAAATATTTGGCAGGTTTATAAAATCGTTATCTTTTTCAGTTGATCCAGAGTCAACAACAATTGTTTCATAATAATTTGTAAAAAGGGTCTTTAGTTTTTTCGCATTACTATTATGATTATGATTTACAATAACGCAAAGTATTTTTGACTTGCGTAGAGGATTATTTTTTTTGACGAACCTGACCTTGTTTTTGATTTTCAATACAGAGCGAATTTTTTTTAATTTCATTTGTACTCTGTCTTTCACTATTCCTATAAGTCTTCTTTTTTGATACGTCTCTTGATACCAGATAACAGCTTTTTGTAATGAAGTAATTTCATTTTGAGCAGCAGCAATTCCTTGTTCATAATTTGAATTATCAAAACTTTGCCGTTGATGCGCAGTTACTAGTTCTACTTTAATCTGTGCAATTTCATCTATTAATTTATTGATTTCTTTTTTTAAGATCGATTCGTTTGAAATGCTTTGTTCTAACCGTTTTTCTGTTTCGGCAAGCATCTGGACTCTGCTATTATTTTTTTCCAGGAGTAAGCTTATTTCTTTTCTTAAACGGTTGTTATCACTGTCTTGATCTTCTCTCAGAGAGACTAGCTCAGCAACTTGGCGAACTAGTTCTTTTTCTTTTGTCTCCAGCCCTTGAACTTTCTCCTTGAGCTTCTCAATAATAACAGAAAAATCCAACCGCCGTTGTTCGAGAAGAGTCGATTTTTCTTTTTCTGTTTTTAAATGTTCACGAAGCTCTATAGCTAATTCCGTATCTATTTGCCTTTGCCGCTTGCTAGAATCAATATATTCTCGGCGGAATTGTTCAAGAGTGTTTACTTTTTCATTTTTCAATTGTACTTCCTGTCTGAGTGTTTTCAATTCTACTGCCTGAATATTCAATTGATTATTAAGTGTAACCAATTGCCCAGAAAGCTCATGGTTTTTATTGAGCAGAATATGTTGTTCCTCCTTAACTATCTTAGTTTGTCCTTCTTTTGCAATTAAGAGGGATTGAAGATTATTCACAGATTGTAAAAGTTCTTCCACAAATGATTTTGAGAAATATTGATTATCTGCAATTTGTATAAGCCGATGTATAAGCTCATTCTGAAATGATTCATCTAAGTTTATCGAAACGGGTAAACTAATGTCACTTTTTTTATGCATTCCGATAGATGTTGCTTGCAACTGATGATTTATGCGATAGAGATCATCAATTATATAGAGGAGAGATTCTTTGCTTAACCAAGTACGGGCCCAGACATGCACAGCTATTGTTTCCGGGAACAGGTATTGCTCCAGATTAGCCAGCTTATACACTTCTGAATAATGAATGGGGTAAAAAACTTCTTTCGGGTAAATAGTTACATCGGATAGTTTTTGATAACCATACCGGATAAGACCCTTATTATTTTTTAATAATTCCGTTGTCATTCGCGGGCCAGAAAGATTTGACATTTCACTTCCATCGAAAGATTTAAGCAGATAAGAATAAGATTCCCGGATAAAAGGGTGAGATTTTTCAGCTCCACAGACAGCATTGTTTACCCAGAATATCTCATTTTTTTCTTCTCCTTCTTCAAAACCAAAAAAACAACTATTCTCACATAAAAAATCTAAAGGTTTGATCAGCTTAACATCTGTATCCATGTAGATGCCTCCTTGCTCAAGTAGTGCATATAGTCGGATAAAGTTGCTCATATTGGCCCACTTTCGTTCCTTAAGTGCTTTTTGCATATATGGGATATCCATAGGACTATTTTGTTCATTCCAAAGAACAATTTCCCATTCTGGATTAAACTCTTTCCACTCTTGAATATAGATAACACTTTCCTTTGGTATTTCGTGTCCACCAAACCAGCAATAATGTATGATCTTGGGAATCACCTTAATCTCGTTTTAAAAAGCCTACCCTGCTATAGCAGGGTAGGCTTATAGTATTATTAGTTAATGAATCACATCTGCTTAAAAATCATTTTCGATGAAAAATTTTTTCCTTTATCGTTCCCAACAAGCTCCTTTTCTCATATGTCCTCCTATACCATTCCACATCCTGGTTCAACCTGTCTATATCATTCAACAGCTTATTAATAAGCTGGCGGCTACCTTCATTATTCCGGGCACATTCAGTAAGTTTTTCTGTCATTTGCATCAAAAGACTGTTTTTTTCTTCAGTAAGCTGATGCAAGCGCTGAATCTCTTTTTCATGCAGGTCAATTGTTTTCTGCTTAGCCGCTATGTCAGCATCCAGTTTATAATTGATAGCCGCCAGAATGACCTTGGTATTTTCAGTGCTGACTTCGCTATTATTATATTGAGTTGACATTAGTAAATGACTTGGACTATTTATCATAGAAAATTTGGCAGGCACCAAGGTATTTGAAATATTGGATTATTTAAAATGGGTTTATAGAGCGAAATTAGCAGCCGGTTGGCTCCTCTATTTATATAAATTCATAAATTTTATAAGTGAGTCGTTTAAGGCTATAACTGAGTTGTTTTTCAAAATTAGTGAGCAATTTAATTTAAGGGTTTTTACTTAGTTAGCTAAAACTCCACGGCAATGGCCGCTCTGCACACACGATTGAGCCCGCATATAATTCCCGGTATCCCCTGAAATTTTCCTTTACATCAAACTCTTTCCGGCAAATGGATTCTGAAAACACACCCATCAACGAAAGCATTTCTCTGTTATTATAATACATCAAAATTTTATTGATGGCATCAGCGCTTGAATTAAACAAGCCACCGTTGATTCCTCCCTTCACCAGGTCCCGGTTACCCGTACAGTTGCTCAATAAAACCGGTTTTTTTAAAGACAGGGCTTCCAAAACAGCAAATGATAACCCTTCATAGTTAGAAGTGGAAAGATAAACATCAGAATTCATCATATAATCCCGAACATCATTAGCAGTATTTAACCAGCCTGTTACTACTATATTTTTAGCTGTAAAGAGTTTTTTATCCTTCCCGTCCCCAATCCATACAAATTCAATTTGATCCATATCGTCGAAATAATCAGCAATGGCATTAAAAAGTATAGGGTTCTTTTGTGCCTCAATTCGTCCGCTGGTAACAATACGAAATTTGTTATCTATCCGCTTGGGCAACGCCTTATTTTCTCTATTTAATTCAACACCATTATTAATATAAACTGCCTGAATTCCAAGTTTCACGTATTCATGGAGTTCGGATGCTGAGCAACAAATCACTTTACCCCCTATACGATTTCCAATCTTTTCAAATTGTTTATACATGAATCTTTTAAACCCATTCCGGGTACCAAGAAATGATGCTCCGTTAGGTGTATAAAAAACATTTTGGATTCCTGCCATTTTGCAGGCGGCCCTGCCCAGCAATCCACTTTTAGAAGAATGCAGGTGCACCGCATCAACAAGGTTTTTACGCCTCAATCGCCGAAGAATTGTATATAATTCTGTTAATGCAAAAAAATCTTTAATGGGATCAATAGATCGTTGGGCGAAACGCCATTTCAGGAAACGCACATTTTGTTTGGGGAAGTTTTTTTTAACCTCAGCCGCTGTCATCACATTTCTTCTCTCGCCGTGTATAATAATATGAACATCATCAGGCATCACTTCTGTAAGAGATCTTACAAAAACAGCGATGCCAGCTGCGAATGGCTCTACGATATGAACAATTATCATAGAAAGTTTTGGTTAAAACTGGTTAAACATCCGGATGGAGATGCAAAACTCAAACAATTACATCTTTTTAGCAATAAATTTTTGTGACAAATTCACAACCGCCTGTTGCTTAACGCTAATTCAGATACCTTAGTATAGTGGAAAAATTGACAACTCAAATCAACAGAACGTTGCAGGAAAAATTATCCTTTCATTCTTTTGAGCTGCAAAAGTAATTCTTTGGGAAGAATAAACAATAACATCAATCGTAGAAAAGCGGCTACGCATAAAAGTGGCTTCGTAGAAAAGGCCTTGACCACTTTCCACCTTGCCACTAATTGTTTACCCTTATTCTTAAATGAAATTCCGTTACGATTTACTTTACAGGTAATCAGGTATTTATCAATGACAAACGACTGATTGACCAAAATCAATTTCCAAAAAAAGGCATAGTCTTCTGCATACTCAAAATCAACGGGATAATAACCAATTTGCTTAAGCAAATTGGTTTTAAAAATAACACTGGCATGCATAAAAACGTTTTTAAAATACATGCCTTTAAGAATACTGGTATGTTGAGAAGGAGATTTATAGGAATAAGTTAATTTGGATTTCTCGTCAATAAACCTGCACCAGCTACCCATTAAGCCGATTTCAGGATGAGTGTTCATGTAATTTACCTGAATAATAAACCGATCCGCAGAACATATATCACCACAATCTAACCGGGCAATATACTTTGCAATTATATTATTCTCAATCCACGCTAACCCTTTGTTCAATGTTTTTGTAATGCCCATGTTTTGCTCATTATGCAAAATTGTAAGGGCTTTTTTTTCTCCGATTTCTTTCTTAATTTTTTCTATTTCAAGAGGCTGAACACTCCCATCATCAATTACCAGAATAAGAAATTTGTCTTCGGGATAAATAACACTTTTCAGTGATTCAATAAGGCCTTCAAAATTATTATAATAGGGGATCAGCAAACAAAAATCAACATTCATTTTTTCTTCAACGCTCATTAGGCAAAGTAAGAGAAATTACCAATGACACTTACGAAAACTAGGATTGAATTTTTATCCCCCGCTTCTGAATATATGCATGCCATAAGATCATCGCAGCAATAGTGCGGTAAGGCCGCCAGGGTTCAGCAATCAACAGCATTTCCTCTTTAGTAATATGAGGGTGTAATTGTTTTACTTCTTTAAGGCTATTCACCAATGCAATGTCACCCAGGGGAAAAAGATCGGTTCGTTGCAGGGCATGCATCAGGTATACATCCACGGTCCAATCGCCAATGCCTTTTATCTTTTTCAATTCAGTCCTGATCTCATCTTCGCTGGCAAATGAAAGCTTTTTCAAACTGAGTTGCTTGTTTTGAATAGCACGGGCCAACTCTCTTGCATAAATGATTTTCTGACGGCTGAAATAACAGGCTCTCAGTTCTTCATCGGTAAGTGCCAGAATTTTTGCAGGAGTGACATATCCTGTCCTTTGTTTTAATTTTTTAAAGGCTGCATAGGCAGAGGCAAGGGAAACCTGTTGTTCCAGTATAGTAAGTATGAGTGTTTGAAAAATAGCGGGACGGGTCCACATCGGTGGATAACCATACGTTATAATAATTCCTTTCAGCTCCTTGTCGTTTTTAGCCAGCCAGTCGCAGTGTAAATGAAAAGTAGCTGCAGTAAATTTTTCCCCTGTTAAGTTGAGATCCTTCTTATTCAAAACAAATCTTAGCTCCTGGTTTTAAATTTTTCAATTGCTTTGCGTGTAAATTCACTCAATACCAATCTTCCGCTGATCGCCGCTCTTTCAATAAGAAAATGATCCCAATGTTCGGTTCCCTGCCAGAATATTTTTTTCATTTCCTTCATCGCCTCAGGACTTGAATGCATCAATGTGTGAGATAGTTTATGAATAGATTCATCCATCTCTTCCGTATTCGGATGGAGTTCTGCATACAATCCTTTTCGCCGGGCCCAGTCTGCATTGCGCCACATAGTAGCATCAAGAGCTAATTGTGAAAAAGCTGATGTACCAATCTTTTTTTCTACGGCCGGGCCCACTACAAAAGGACCTATACCAATGGCCAGTTCGCTCAATTTTACTTCAGCGCCTTCGGCAGCGATCGCATAATCAACAGAAGCAGCCAACCCTACACCTCCGCCCACACATTTGCCATGTATTCGTCCAATGATCAGTTTGGGACAGGTCCGCATCGCATTGATGACATGGGCAAAGCCACTAAAAAATCGCAATCCCTCTTCTGCATTTTTAATAGCGATCAGCTCATCAAAAGAAGCCCCGGCACAAAAAGCTTTCTCCCCCGCTGAACGAAGAATGATCACAATCGTATTAGGATCATCTCCGAATCTTTTGATAGTTATTGCCAGTTCATTCAATATTTTAGCTGGCAGCGAATTACTTTGCGGATGAAAAAATTCAATGCTGGTTATCCCATTGTGCGATTTACTTTTTACATACCCTTCCATATAAAAATAATTGAATCTTCAATATTTGTTTGATGTACAAATCTAATCAGCATTCTTTGGTCCAATTCACGATGAGAACGTTTTCTTAGCAACCATCGTCAATATAGTTGCAATTCCGACAACAGGTTCATCCGTTCCATCCAGCATTTCTACCATCCATTTCACGATGCCTTTTTCAATATCATCACCCCGTTTAAGATCTCCTGGTTTATCTACCATTCTTTTATCGTTAGGCAGTTTTTCTTTGCAGGTAAAGCGAATATAAATTTCGGCACCCGGATAAACTGGCTTGGTAAATCTTAATTCATCAATACCATAATTCAATAGCACCGGATTCTTTTCATAACTATCTACAAATAAGCCAGCCGCTATGCTCATAATGAAATAACCATGGGCTACCTGTTGCTCAAACATGGTTCCTTTAAAATCAGTTGTTCTTATATGAGCATAAAAATAATCACCGCTGAGATCAGCAAATTTGTCTATGTCTTCAGAAGTGATCGTTCTTTTATCTGTTATTATCTGGTCGCCAATCTCCAGCTCTTCAAAGTATTTTTGAAAAGGGTGTTTGCCAGGGTCTTTCCCCTCTGCGTACGGTTGATAAACATTGGTGATCGCCGTAATAGTTGTAGGTGAACCCTGCAAAGCGGTTCGTTGTAAATAATGTTTTACACCCCGCAGGCCACCCATTTCTTCACCACCGCCAGCACGACCCGGACCTCCATGTACCAGCAATGGTAATGGTGAACCATGGCCCGTACTCTCCTTTGCACATTCATTATTCAACACTAAAATTCTTCCATGATGAGTGGCAGCACCGATAACATATTGCTTCGCCAATTTATAATCAGCGGTAACAATGGTAGAACACAAACTACCTTTTCCCAACTTGCTTAATAAGATAGCTTCATCTATATTTTTATAAGGCATAATGGTACTCACCGGGCCAAAGGCTTCTACCTCATGTGATGGATTGCTGGAATAGCCGCTGGTTAAAGCTAATGGCAATTCATTCATCAGCAATACCGGCGACATAAATGCTCCTTTGTCTGCATCGGCATCTATCACATGCACACTATCCAATGAGCCATATACAATTTGTGATGATGCTAATAATTTCTGCACCTGTCCTTTTACTTCATTGCGTTGTGCCTGCCCGGCCAATGAACCCATTCTTACCGTTGCGTTTAGCGGATTGCCAATCGCTGTCTGTGCTAAAGACTGGCTGATAGCTTTCCACATCTCTTCCATTTTATTTTCCGGAACAAATATGCGGCGAATACCCGTGCATCGTTGTCCTGCTTTCAGCGTCATTTCCTTTCTTACCTCTTTAATAAAAATCTCCCATTCAGGTTTACCGGGAGCAACATCCTCACCCAATACAATACAGTTCAATGAATCAGCTTCCATCGTAAAAGGAACAGACTCACTTAAAATTTTCGGATGTGATTTTAATAATAACCCGGTAGAAGCGGAACCGGTAAACGTCACTACATCCTGGGATGAAACATGATTTAACAGATCACCAGCGCTGCCGCATAGCAATTGCAATGAACCCTCCGGTAATATTTTTGAAGCGATAATTTCTTTTACTACAGCTTGAGTTAAATAGGAAGTAACAGTAGCCGGTTTTACGATCGCCGGCATTCCCGCTAATAAATTAACAGCGATCTTTTCAAGCATTCCCCACACAGGAAAGTTATAGGCATTGATATGAATGGCTACCCCTTCTTTAGGAACAAGAATATGTGTTCCCATGAATGTATTGTTCTTTCCGAAATTGTGACTATCTCCATCAATACAAAATGTTTCGTCAGGAAATTTTCTGCGGAGTGACGCATTGGCAAACAGGTTTCCAATTCCACCTTCAATATCTACCCAGCTATCAACTTTCGTTGCTCCTGTTTGATAACTGATACTGTAAAATCTGTCAAGATGATTTCTTAAATGTAAAGCCAGTGCTTTAAGCATATTGCCCCGCTGATGAAAGGTCATTTTGCGAAGAGCCGGGTTACCGGTCAATCGTGCATACTCCACAGCACTCTTAATATCTAATCCCCTTGTAGATGCAGTGGCAATACTATCCCCGGTAACTGCATTATATAAGGTCTGTCCTTCGCCATCGCCGGTTATCCATTGGCCGGTTATATAATTCTCCAGTTTAGTCATATTGCAGGAAACCTTTTCAGCAAATCTACTAAGCATAAACGAAATAGATTTTGTAAATTCGGTCATTAAATTTTTTGTTATGAGTGTTGCAGAAATGAAATTAGCAGCCATTGCGGAAATAAGTAAACTAAGCGACGAAAGTGCTATAAGAGAAATTTTAGAACACCTGGCTAAAATTTCCGGTGAGATTAACCAACCTTTTGATGTGGATGCTTTTTTTAAAAAAGCCTCAGAAAAATACGGTGATGTATTGCAGAAACTGGCTCAATAATAATGATTACAAAAGAAATCATTTTACAACTGCATCAATTCTCTATTATAAATTATGGAGGTTCAAAAGGTATAAGAGATGAGGGATTAATGGAAAGTGCAATTGCAAGGCCATATCAAACATTTGGTGGCGTGAATTTATACAATACAGGATATGAAAAAGCAGCGGCTATTGGCGAAAGTATTATTATCAATCATCCCTTTGTTGATGGTAATAAGCGTACCGGGTATTTAGCCATGCTGGCCATTTTAGAAGAAGAAAAATTACAAATAACTGCTACCAATGATGAAATATATACTTTTATAATCAACATCTCCACCGGTAAAATAAAATATGAACTGATAGTAGATTGGTTAAAGAAAAACACTCATTTACAATAAGATTCCCAGCCTGATTCTTCTCACCCCTTTATCTTTGTGCCTATAAATAGTTTCTGTACTTAAAAATCGGTTTTTCATGAAAAAAATATGTCTTCTTTTGCCGGTTCTTCTTCTGTTATTCGCATCATGCAATAATCATGAAAAAACAGCAGACAACACGCTGGAAAAAAAAGCAGACTCCCTGTATGATGAAGTAATGGAAGGTCATAATATCGGCATGGCAAAAGACCGGGCCATTGAAAAAGCCCGGCAATTAACGCAACGGGCCATTGATTCGATCGGTAAACTTCCTGCCGCAGCACAAGCAGCAGCTGCTGGTTATAAATCCCGCCTGGATTCTCTCCTAAAGGATCTCAACTACGCCGGCTTTGCCATGGAAAAATGGATGAATGAGATGAATTGGAAACCTGATACCATAGAAGTTGAAAAACGTATCAACTATCTCATGGATGAAAAACTGAAAGTGAATAAAGTAAAAGATGCTATCCTTGGCAGTTTAGCAAAAGCGGATTCCCTGTTGAAAGCAAAGCTTTAAGTACCCAGCGGTTCCACACCAAATTGCCGCAGGTGGTGTAGGGCATGCTTGTGTAAGAGTTGAACGTTTTGTTCAAAATTAAGATCGCCAAAGAAAGGGTTACGGGTTACAAGGTTGGGGTCATTTGCAAAGGCTTCAAAAAAAAAGATCAGTTCCTGCTGCAATGCACCGATCGCTGCCTGTACCGTTTTATAACGCAATGGCAACGGATTTTCTGTCATTAATGGATTCCTTGTATTTTCTTTGAACGGTCTTTCACTCATCATAAACTCTCTCATCTTTTCAAGGTTCTCTGGCGGAGTAACTATTTTATCTATTTTCAAACGGCCATTGGCATTGCGTACAGCATCACCGCTAAAATGCTCTATCATTTGTTGAACACTCATTTTTCCCCAGCGGGAAGGCGTAGCAGGGTCCAGTCTTTGTAAACAGGACACCAGTTTGGTCCGGAGGAAATCTTCCTTTGCAATACTCATGTGACTACTTGTAAAAGTCAATTTACGAAAAGTAGTTGCGAAAACTAAAAAGCCGCCCAGCTTTTTGCTGAACGGCAATTCATTATTAATGCTCTTGAATTTATTTCATCTTCTTATCCACTGCTTCTGTTATTGTTCCGAAAATTTCATCTACAGAGCCTTCTCCTTTTATAGATTGAAATTTCCTGGCTTTCCGGTAATGCTCAGCAACAGGTGTTGTATCATTACTATAAACAGTAAATCTTTTGCGGATCACCTCTTCATTGGTATCATCGCTGCGCCCACTGGTTTTTCCCCTGTTGAGTAATCGTTTTACCAGTTCTTCTTCCGTTACTTCCAGGGCTAAGACAGCCGCGATCTCTGTTTTCTTTAGTTCAAGCAGTTTATCCAACGCAATGGCTTGTGCCACGGTACGGGGAAAGCCATCAAATAAAAAACCCCTCGCCTCCTTATGTTTATCAAAATAGGAGTCTACCATACCGATTACCACTTCGTCGGGTACTAACTGGCCTTTATCCATAAAGCTTTTGGCTTCCAATCCCAGTGGCGTCTTTTGTGTTATTTCTTCGCGGAGCAAATTACCGGTAGATAAATGCACCAACCCATACTTGTCTACTAATCTTTCGGATTGAGTGCCTTTTCCGCTTCCCGGCGGCCCAAAAAGTATCAAATTAAACATAAGCAATGGCTGATCTTAGTGAAACAACAAATATAACGTTCCGAAGCTAAAAACCACGGCTGCGGCTCAAGTTTTGATACAAATCACTACAACCAATAAAATGTTAAGACCTTTGAGGCCGCCAGCGCCTACAAACCAACCCAACCTTGTTGACGTACATTTGTTATTATTAAACAGAAGTGATGAGAATAAGAACTATAATGATTATCGCATTGGCAGCTTTATTGCAGCAATGCAGTTATTCCCAGAATAATTCTAAAAATAATACAACGAAAATGGACAGCACCGACAAAAAACCTGCCCTTACAAAGGAAGGAAACCCCGTATTTTCCACAACAGATACAGCTGAAGTAAAGATGACAGAAGAGGAGTGGAAAAAAGTTTTACCTGGTGATGTATATTATGTTGCCCGACAAAAAGGTACCGAAAGACCCTGGACGAGCAAGTATGAAAATTTTAAAGAAAAAGGTACTTATTACTGCGCTGCCTGTGGCAACGCATTGTTTCAAAGCGATACCAAATTTGAAAGCGGTTGTGGCTGGCCGAGTTTTTATGAACCCATCAGTAAAACAAGTATCATTAATACTCCCGATCATAGCCATGGTATGGAAAGAACTGAAGTGCAGTGCGGCCGTTGCAAAGCACACTTAGGTCATGTGTTTAATGATGGTCCGCCTCCCACAGGTTTGCGGTATTGCATTAATGGTGTGATACTGGATTTTGCGAAAGCAAAAGAGGTGGAAAAGAAATATAATGAAAAAGAGAAACCGCAACAGTAGTTAATCAGTGCCTTATAGCATTTGCCCCGTTTAATCAAAAACGGGGTTTTTTATTTTTGTAAGGTCTCTTTAAAAGAAAGTGCTAACCGGGCATTAGACAATTAGTATTAATCCAATAGCCCATGATGTTCCCAACTTGATAAATGGTTTGCAATGCCCGGGGCAATTCATTAACTTGACCGTCTTAAACTACCACCATGATCGTTGTTTATATTCTTATTGGCCTAATCGTTTTATTACTGGTTATCGCAGCACTCCTGCCAAAGAGTTTTAATGTTGAAAAAAACATCGTCATTAATAAACCCGTTGCAGAAGTGATGAACCGGGTAGCTGATCTCAATTATTACAGCCAGTGGAACCCCTGGCAGCAATCAGATCCAACAGCAAAAAGCACCATTACTGGTATACCTAAAACTCCGGGGCATAAATATGCCTGGGAAGGAAAAAAAGTAGGTGTAGGCAGTTTAACGCTTCGTGATATCGATACGAAACATATTCATTTCGATCTTGAGTTTTTGAAACCCTGGAAATCCAAAGCCAAAGACAATTGGTTATTTGAGCATTGGGGTAATACGGAAACCAAAGTGACCTGGCAAAACAGTGGTGAACTCCCCTGGCCTATGGCACGACTGATGGGCCCGATGATCAGCAGCGGATTGAATAAACAATTTACACAGGGATTGAATAATTTGAAGAAGATGGTGGAGGGGTGATAAAGAAGTTAGTTGGTTGATTAGTTTGTGGACTTATTATAAATGATGAAGGTTCGTTACGGTTTTTTCATTCACTATATTCCCCGTATTTAATGTAGTGGCTGGTTCAAACAACATGATCTCTACTTCTTCTTTTGCAACAGGTCTGTGTTCTATTCCTTTTGGCATAATAAGAAACTCACCGGCATTTACCGTAATGTTCTTATCCCGCAATTGCATATCAAAACTTCCTTTTACTACATAGAATAATTCGTCTTCATGGTCGTGATGATGCCATACAAACTCACCTTTAAATTTTACCAGCTTTACCTGCTGGCCATTTAATTCACCCACTACTTTGGGGTTGAAGTGATCAGTGAAGAGAGAAAATTTTTCGGCAAGGTTTACTTTTTCCATATTTATAAATTTGGGGTCCACCTAGACAGCAAGTACACAAAGAAAATACGTTATGAGCGTTGTATCCTGGCGGGAAATTTTTATTCAATTGAAATATGATCAGCAGCTGTTTTAGCTTTTATTCTTAACTCATTTATATCTGTGCTTATTTCACCGTACACTAACGCCACCGCCATTCTGCGATAAGGTCGGATAGTAGGTTTGCCAAAAATTCTTACTTCCGTATTGGTTTGTTCCAACGCTTTCTCCATACCAGTGATGGTAAATTGTTCCGCCGATCTATTGGCCAATACCACAGCGCTGGCGCCAGCTCTTTCTAGTTTTATTTCGGGAATGGGTAACCCTAAAATGGCCCGTGCATGCAATTCAAACTCGGATAAGTTTTGTGTGCCGGCCAATGTTACCATGCCAGTGTCATGCGGCCGTGGACTTAACTCAGAAAAATAAACGCCTTTATCCGTTAAGAAAAATTCTACGCCCCATAACCCGGTACCGGATAATGCTGCCGTTACTTTTGCCGCCATGGTACAGGCATCTGTATAATCTTTTTCACTGATGGCAACAGGCTGCCAGCTTTCCTGGTAATCGCCTCTTTCCTGGCGGTGCCCGATCGGCGGACAGAATAAAGTAGTCCCCTTTTTTTGAGTAACCGTGAGTAAGGTGATCTCCGTATGAAAAGAAATAAACTCCTCAATGATCACTTCTTTGATATCGCCTCTCGAATTGTTGATAGCATAATCCCAAACAGTTTGCTGGTCCGCTTCGTTTTTCAATACGCTTTGTCCCTTTCCCGATGATGACATCAATGGTTTTACCACGCAGGGTATGCCAATCGTTTTTACAGCAGTTGCAAATTCTTCAAACGTAGTAGCATAAAAATAGTTCGCCGTCCGCAATCCTAGTTCTTTACTGGCAAGATCCCGGATAAGTTTACGGTTCATGGTAAAGTTGGCTGCTTTGGCGCTGGGCACTACGTGTATGTTTTGCTTTTCATATTCATAAAAACGTTCAGTGCGGATCGCTTCTATTTCCGGCACGATGAGGTCGGGCTTATGTTTGGCAACAATAGCATCTAACGCTTCGCCATTCAGCATATCTATCACTTCAAACCCGTCGGCTACCTGCATCGCCGGTGCACCGGCGTAGCTATCTGCTGCAATTACGGCCTGGCCCAATCTCTTTAAGGCAATGACCAGTTCTTTTCCCAGTTCGCCACTACCCAACAGAAGTATTTTTTTATGCATGATGGTTTTTATAAAGCCGTAAAAATAAAAAAGTCCTGTCTTCCTTCGTCAAGCTCAGGAGGACAAGACTTAATAACCCTTTCATTTTTTCTTTTTAAAAAAAGAATTGTTCTTTGACGATCTTTCCATCTTTTACTTTATATACCGCAATCTCATCCATATTGACACGGCCCATTCCTTTCATCGTTACATCCATTCCCATCGCCACTGCAAAATGATTGCCGGCTACAATGGGATCTTTTGAATACCCTCCATGCATTTCTTCTACCATCTGGTTAAACATTTCGCCTTTCTTTTTGATAGCCTCTTTACCTTCCACAGACTGCATTCCTGGCGATTTTTCAGGTTCAATACTTACTGCATTTTCATCATACAGTTCCTCCTGGATCTTATCCATTTGACCTGACTGGGCCAGCTCATTGAACCGGTTGGCGACTTCCTGCGTAGTCATTACTGCTGTTGTTGGCATAGTAATAGTTTTAAAGATTAAAAATGGATAAAAAAGCTACGACGTTTTTACCGCTTAAAAAATTAAATAATTATGAACAGCAACATTTACCGGATGAATGTAGTTTTACTTGTATCAACAATTAAAATTATAGTGTCGTGAAATGGACCCCTGTGATCATCCTGTTTTCTTTGACCAGCTGCGCCGTCAGCAATAACCCCTTGCGCAAAGAGATAAAGATGTTACAAAAAGGCATTATCAAAGACGACAGCAGCTATATCTATGCCCTGCCGTATGAAGAAGGCGGATCTCACCGGCTGGTGCAGGGCTACTTTGGACCCTTTTCCCATAAAGAAAGAGCTGCCCTCGATTTTAAAATGAAAAGAGGTACAAAGATCACCGCTGCAAGAGAAGGGGTAGTGGTGAGAGTAAAAGAAGATGGTGACCGCGGCGGATGGAATAAAAAGTATCGCCCCTACGGAAACAATATTGTGATACAGCATCCCGATGGATCAAGGGCCGGGTACTGGCACTTGCAATGGAATGGAGCGTTGGTCAATGTGGGCGACACTGTACAAAAAGGACAAGTGATCGCTTTAAGTGGTAAAACAGGTTATACTGCTATGCCGCATCTTCATTTTTTGGTATGGTCGTTTGATGAGAAAAGACAATGGCAGCAAATAGCTACACGATTTCAAACAAGCAGTGGTCCCAAATATCTAAGGTCCTGGAAAAAATATAAACGGAGCAACTGATAGTGCTATATCTTTCGGTTCTAAAATTCACGTTTGACATTACAGGAAATATACCATCAGTTTATTGAAAGAATGAAACATACCACGTGGTTAGAATACATTGCTGTATTCGCCGGTATTGCCAGTGTATGGTTCAGCAGAATAGAGAATATATTGGTGTATCCTGTCGGTCTTATCAATACAATCATCTATATCTGGCTAAGTTTTAAATTTCATTTACCCGGTGAAGCCAGCGTGAATTTCTATTATACGATCATGAGTTTATATGGCTGGTATATGTGGGTGAAAAAAGATCAGCAGCAGCAAATTGTTTTACACATTACTTATTCAGATAAAACGATGTGGCTGTACCAGTTTTTATTCTTCCTTTTTTTCTATACTGTTATTTACTTCGCCCTGGTGTACCTGAAAAAAGAATTTTTTGAAGGAGCTATACCCTGGGCCGATGCTTTTGCTTCGGCTACGGCTTTTACCGGTATGTGGCTAATGACCCGTAAGAAAGTGGAAAGCTGGTATTGGTGGATCGCTACCAATATCGCTTCTGTTCCTTTATATTTTGTAAAAGGACTGGCTTTTACAAGTGTGTATTACATCATACTTCTTGTGATGGCTGTTTTTGGATTGCTGGAATGGAACCGGCGGGCAAAAAAAACGACAGCCAATCAATAGCTGCCGTTTTTCGTTTGTGTTTTCTTCTCTTAACTCACTTTGATCTCCTGGCTTTTTGTTTCTTTACCTGCAATAAGAGGCAATGAAACCTGCAGCACTCCATCCACATACTTTGCACTGATGACATTAGTGTCAATACTGCTATCGAGTGTAAAGGTTCTTACAAAACCACCGCGGCTGTATTCCCGCAGCACCCAATCGGATTTTGGAAAATCGGCTGGCGGCGTATAAGTAATGATCAACTCATTCCCTTTTACTTCCAGGCTGAAATTCTCTTTGATACGACCCGGGGCAAACACCAGCATCTCTATACTGGTATCGGTCCTGTAAATGTTTACGGCAGCTCTTTCTCTTGACCGGACGAACAGCTGCCTCCTGCTTCCGGGATAATCGCCTTTTGCGGCCCATGACTGATTGTAGTACATGTTTTTTGTTTTTAAAATGAAAAATAAAATACCACTATAATAAACAACAGGGCAGTTCAAATGTTCGGCATACCTATCGTAACTTAGTTTTCATGCTGAAGAAGATCGTTATCATAGGACCTGAAAGCACCGGCAAGAGTACTTTGTGTGAGCAACTGGCACAGCATTATGAAACTGCCTGGTGCCCGGAGTTTGCCCGGGAATATTTACTGATCAATGGAACGGATTATGAATTTGATGACCTGCTCACTATTGCCAAAGGCCAGCTGGCATTGGAAGATGAATACAACACGATACTGGAAAACCAATCCGTTTCCATGCTGGAAGACGGTGGACATCTTCCTTTATTTATTGATACCGATATGTATGTGATGAAAGTATGGTGTGAGTTTGTCTTTGGTCGCTGTCATCGTTTTATCCTGGAGCAAATCATTGAAAGAAAATATGATCTCTACCTGCTCTGCAATACAGATCTTCCCTGGGTAAAAGATGAGTTGCGTGAATATCCTGATCTTCATACCCGTCAAAAGTTATATCATATTTACCAGGACATCATGATCAACCAGTCGGTGCCCTGGGTGGATATCAGTGGTGGTTATGAACAACGTTTACAAAAAGCAATTGCAGCAGTAGATAAGTTCCTCTGATATTTGTTGTTTATTTTCGCAGCTACATGAAAGTTTTTCTTCAAAAAAATCACCGGCTTCTTTTTTATTCCTGCTGGGTCATTTTGGGTTTGATACAATCCCGCTTTACCGAACTGCTGGATGACGAAGCTTATTACTGGGTGTATGGCCGCTACCTCGATTGGGGTTATTATGATCATCCGCCCATGATCGGGTTATTGGTAAAAATGGGTTACGCAATTTTTCCCAATGAGCTGGGTGTACGTTTGTTTCCTTTGCTGCTGAATGTTCTTTCATTGATGATTATTGAAAAACTGCTGGAGAAGAAAAACCCTTTCCTGTTTTATATCATTGCTTTGTCAATCGCTGTATTACAGCTCAGTGGTTTTGTAGCAGTGCCTGATATACCGTTGATCTTTTTTACTGCTCTCTTCTTTTTCTGTTATAAAAGATTTGCCAGTGATTATTCCTGGCTTTCTACTTTTTTGCTGGGTGTTTCAGTCGCTTTATTATTATACAGTAAGTACCATGCGGTGCTGATCGTATTTTTTGTGCTGCTGTCCAACATAAAACTATTCACTAAGTATCAAACCTATATTGCCGGTTTAATTGCGTTATTGCTGTTTGGTCCGCATCTCTGGTGGCAGTACCAGCATGACTGGATAAGTTTCCGCTACCATTTGTTTGACAGCAATGTCAATGCTTACAAACCCTCCTTTACTTTTAATTATATCATCGGCCAGCTTTTATTACCCGGGCCTATCGCCGGTTTTATTTTATTGCCTGCTGCTTTTTTATATAAGGCGAAATCAGTAAGTGAAAGAGCATTAAAATTTACAATGATCGGTATCTATGCTTTTTTCCTGCTTAGTTCTTTTCGCGGAAAGGTGGAAGGCAACTGGACATCCCCAGTGCTGGTTCCTTTAATGGTTTTATCTCATCAATATATTTATGAAAAGATAAAATGGCAAACCCTGCTTTATAAATTATTACCGGTTACGCTATTCCTTGTTTTAGTGGCAAGAATAGCCATGATAGTTGATATAGTTCCCCTTAAAGCCATCCAGGAAAGATGCCACGCCTGGAAACACTGGCCGGATACGATGAGAGAGCGGACGCATAATCTTCCCATTATATTCAGCAATTCTTACCAGCGGGCATCTAAGTATTGGTTTTACTCGGGGCAGCCCACGTATTCTTTTAATAACTACCAGGTGAGGGGGAACAATTATAATTTCTGGCCCATTGATGATATCATGCTGGGAAAACCGGTATACGACCTGGATAAATATGATCTGTGGAAGTTTCCTGATTCTTTAAAAACAGCCATTGGTTGGGTAGGGTATAAATATGATCCAGCGTTTGTATCATTTGCCAGGATTAAAGCAGCAATCATTCCAAAGAAGGTTATAGCCAGGCAAAACGATACCATCCTATTGAAATGTAATTTTAGTATGCCGTTGAATTATGCTGATTATATCCGTTCACATCCGGTCTTGAATGATACGTCAAGAATCGCTGTATTTTCAGGAAGGGAATGGGTGAAAGATTTTTTTATTCCTGTTACTTTGCTGCAAATGACATCATCAAATGAAGCAGTTGTAAAATTTGTTGCTGATCTGCCCAAAGGAAACTATTATTTCCGTTTCGCTACCAATTGCGGAAACAGGTCACCCGTTTACAACAGTGATAAAATAGCATTGAAAATAGAATAGCTTATTTTTTATCCGGTGGCCCGGTATCAATCACCGCCTGAATATCGGGGTCTGACTGAAGATTATTCATTTGCCCCATGATGGTTTGCGATCTGCCGTTAATATATTTTGTGGCGGGTGTTGCTTTTAATCTTTTGGGATTGGGAAGACAGGCAGCTATCAATGCAGCTTCCTGCCGGGATAAATTTTTTGCCGCTTTATTAAAATAGTATTGTGACGCTGCTTCAATACCAAAAACACCTTCGCCCATTTCTGCAACATTCAGGTATACTTCCAGGATCCGTTTTTTTCCCCAGCATAATTCAATCATAAAGGTGAAATACATTTCGAGTCCTTTGCGGATATAACTTTTGCCCTGCCATAGAAAAACATTTTTTGCCACTTGCTGACTGATGGTACTGGCTCCACGGGTTCGACCCGGTTTTCGTTGGTTATAAGCCATTGCCTTTTTAATATTCTTCCAGTCAAACCCGCTATGATCAGGAAAAAGCTGGTCTTCAGCAGCAATGACAGCCAATCTTGCATTTGGAGAAATGGAATGGCGTGATACGTAATCTCTTTTTAACCCATGCCCACTTACCCAACTCACCAGCTGCGTCATTGTGATGGGTGGATTGATCCATCGCAGCAGAATGATATAAACAAACTGCAGGATGAAGAGCCATAAAAAAAATTTTTTTATGATACTCCATATACGTTGCCATCCTGTACGGGATTTCTTTGTTGCCATGCCTGCCGCAATATACAATGTAAATGAAGATAGAGAAGACAGCCCCTCTAATTATTATAAAATAACAAACCCCATATCAATGCAAAACCGAATACAATAAGAATAACACCATTGATGCGGTTAAGGATATGAATATTATGAGGTGTTAACCGGTTGCGGATCTTACCGGCCAGCATCACTTTGGCAATATCAAGAGCTAGTACTACAGCAAGACAGGTTACAAAAATGATGATCCGTTGTTTGATAGAAAAGGTAATAAAGGCAGTAGACCAGGTGATCCAGAAAAGAATGCAGGCAGGACTGAGTATATTCATTAAAAAACCGGAAGCAAATAATTTCACATAATCTTTTGCCTTAAATTGGATGATCAGCTGCTTTCCTTCCGGGTTTACTTTTACTTTTTTAAAAAAGACAAAATATAATCCCATTGATACGAGGAATATACAACCTGCAATACCAATTTGCTCACGATATTCATTGAGCTCTGCAAAAAGTTGTGTGAAGACATTGCTGATCAATACCAGCACGATATCACTAAAGGATACACCGAGCACAAAAGCCATCCCGCCTTTATGTCCATTATTCAGGCTTTGCTTGATGATGGAAAACAAAATCGGCCCCACCGAAATGCTGAGTAATAATCCTAACCCTATGCCTTGTATGAATGCCTGGATCATATTAGTAAGTACGAACTTTGAGTTAAGAAGTACGACAAGTTTCTACTTGCTGTTAATTCTTGCACGGGTTGTATTGATGGAAGAAACAATGATTTTAAGGATTTCTGTTCCTTCATTTACAAGTTGTGTGATCCGATCACTATTAGCCGGATTGAATTCCCGCAATTGCTCAAGAAAATAAATTGACTCATCTGCTTCCTCCTCAACAATTTTAAGTTTATTAATAAAATCTGCGTCAGATTTTGCTCTTCTGGCAGCCCGGTAATTTGCACCAACTGAAGAAGATGATCTTACCAATTGTTTAAAATATTCTTTGTCGACAACATTATAAGGAAGATTCAGGATTAGCTTACCAACAGCTACTGCATACAAAAAAGTTCTTTGCTTTAACTCTTGCATATAGGAGAGTGTTTGTTGTAGTTAACAACTTCAAACCAAAGTATTTTGTACTTCTTAATTCATACTTGTTAAAGAGTGCCTGTTTCCAGAAACCGGTTCCACTGCTCCAGCATTTTTCCTTTCATTACCCTTGGAAATTTATGCTGGCTCCCTAGCTTTCCTTTCAGCTCCATAAATTTCAAAAACTTTTCTTCCGATAATACTTCTAAAAAAACTTCTTTTAAGGCGCTGTCTCTTTCGGTAGCATAATCATCATTCAGTTTCCGCAGGTTTTCATCAATCCTTTTCCGCAGCTGTTCCGTATCAGTTTTATCATTGGTAGCTATATACCATTTATGCGCAAAAAAACTTTGGTAAGGAAATCCTACCACCGTAAACTCAGGGATGCTGATATTGAATTCTTCACTCACCAGTTCGATAGCCTTGTTCATATTTTCCACGCTGAGATGTTCGCCCACCAAACTCAAAAAGTGTTTCGTCCGGCCGGTGATCACCACTTCGCTTTTTTCAAGATCTACAAACTTGATCGTATCACCGATCAGGTATCGCCAGGCGCCGGAGTTAGTGCTCATTAATAAAGCATATTCCTTGCCTTCTTCTACTTCATGAATCATTTTAGCATCGGCACCCGGCAACACTTGTCCTTCGCTGTCAAAGTTCTTATCATCAAACGGAATAAATTCAAAGAAGATATTATTATTGAGGATCAGCTGCATTCCTTTTGCATGCTCTCTTGTTTTATACCCCACAAATCCTTCACTGGATAAATAGTTTTCAATATAAACAATGGGTTTGCCCAATAGTTTTTCAAATCCTTTTTTGTAAGGTTCAAAAGCAACGCCACCATGTACAAAAAAGCTGAAGTTGGGCCATATCTCGTGTATGTTTTTTAGTTTATAGTGCTCTATCACCATTTCCATACACATCTGGCACCAGGCCGGCACACCTACAATGTAACCGATGTCCCATTCTTTTGCATGCTCTACTATCTCATTCAATTTCTGATTCCAGTCACTTAATGCAGCAATGCGTCCGCCGGGTTTATAAAAACTCTGGAACCAGAAAGGTCTCTTCTTAGCAAGAATACCGCTCAAATCACCCGCATACCAGCCCGCTTTTCCCTTGGTAAGATCAGTGGCGCCTCCGATCATCAGGAAACCCTTCGTCATTGCCTTTTTATTCGCTTCTTCATAGTTGAATAAACTGATCAGTTGCCGCAGGTAATTCACCGTATTGCTGCGCAGCATTTCTTTGGTAACCGGGATATATTTACTCGCCGCTTCAGATGTGCCGGAGCTAAGTGCATAATATTTGATCTTGCCCGGCCATGTTACATCGGGTACTCCTTCCAGTGTTTTCTTCCACCACTCTTCATATATCTTATTATAATCATGTACCGGAACTAATTCCTGGAAACTTTTGCCCGGGTGCCGGCTCAGCAATGCTTCATCAAAACGATACTGTTGTCCAAACTCGGTAAATCTTGCTTTTTTCAACAGCTTCTTCAATACTCTTATCTGCTGGCGGCGTGGATCATTCGGTGGTATCCGCAATGCTGCGGCTATTGCCTTTGGTAATTTTATATCAATGATAGTTGCCATTAAGGGCTTCAATATCTTTAAAGTTAAGTAATGTTCGTATTGCCGGTTTTGCGAATATAGTTTCATCCGCCAAGCCGGCGATACATTCGCCACAATAATTTAATATCCATTGCTGGCTTATAGTCCCGTGCATACCAGTAATCCATCATCTGCAAACTTTCAGCCGGTAATTCCTGCACTACAGTGAGCGGTGATCCGTTGCTGCCAATGATGGCATCTCTTAAATGGGGAAGATTTTTCTCTGCTCTGGCCGAATAACCCACCCATGTTTTTTGTGCCGTCAGTACCAACAAACAATTTTTGAAAAAGATAAATGGCTTTCTTACGAGAAATAAATGAACAGGGAATGTAAGTAATGCACCCGCTGCAACAAGTGTATCCTGTAATCTTTTAAGCCGGAGATTATAAGGACGACCCAGGTTGAATCCGTTTTCTTTAGACACCGCTTCTCCCGAACTGTCTTTAGAATCACTTCCTACAATACTTATACTGTTGGCTGCATGAAATTTTATACTGGTTTGTTTTGGCAAAAGATGCAGGCTGTTAATGATGGCGCCGAATGAAAGAGTGCCTTCACAAAATATTATTTCCCTGAAAGGAATGGACAATGGAAGTTTATCTAATTGTCCAAAATGACCTATCGCCGAAATATCATTCTTATCTATGGATACTCTACCCAAAACTCTTTCCTGTAAACCAGCTGCTTTCATTAATTGCAGGGTTCTTTCATACTCTTCGATGGAACCTACGATCAGGGTGGCAGCATGTTCATCTGCCGGCTTTCTGCTATTCAATACTCCCATTCGAATTAATATCCATCTGAATAAACCCATCAGTATAAACCCGGCTATTACACCTAATACTATAATGGCCCTTGAAAAACGGTATTGCTCAGGCAGCATGGCATAGGCCGCCAATAGTACAATAGTAGCGACCAGTAATGAGCTGGCCAGTGCCGGGCGTTTATAACTACGATCATATAAACCTGCATAATAGGCCACGACAAGGTAAAAAATAGTGAATGCAGGAAAAGATACCCATAGCAACCTGGTAGGATATTCAATACCGGTCCGTACATATTGATTCCAGGTATATTTCATCGTCCAGAATGATCCGAGCATGATACCTGCATCAATCAATGGCAAACCAATCTGCCGGATAAAGTTAGCCATGGCTGTCATCCCTGCCCTGAACCATATCGCCACATGAATTAAAAAATTGAAAAGGCTGGCTTTGCTGCCGCCATAATGTTTGCGAACAAAAATGCTCATGGCATTGTAAAACATCTTCACATAGTTCGTACTGCTTTTGCGGGTGCTTTCACCTTTGAAATGGATGATATGACTACCGGCAAAAAAATAATTAGCATACCCCGCTTTTTGAATCCGGTAACTAAGATCAACATCTTCGCCATACATAAAAAATGTCTCATCAAACCCGCCAATCTTATCCAGCACTTCTTTTTTGGCCATCATAAAAGCTCCGGCTAATACATCCACTTTATGATTTTCGTTTTCATTCAAATACCCCAGGTGATATTTTGAAAAGATTGTTGAGCCCGGAAACAGTTTCGATAATCCAAATAATTTGTACAGTGATGTCATTGGTGAGGGGAAAGATCTCTTTGATTCTTTGAGAAACTGGCCTTTGCCATCCAGCATTTTTATTCCCAAGGCACCGGCTGCTGCAGTTGATTCAAAAAATGCGATACACTTTTCAAAACAATCCTCCGGCACAATCGTGTCGGGATTCAGAAATAAAATATAACGGCCGGTAGCTTTTGCCAGGCCCTGGTTACAGGCTTTGGCAAAACCAAGATTTGTAGCATTGGCCAGAAATTGTATTCCCTGGAATCGGGGCTGCAGGTAAGGCAAGCTATTGTCCATAGAATGGTTATCTACCACAATGATCTCTGCTTCCAGGTGCCGGATCGCCTTTTGCACCGAACAAAGACATTGTTCCAGGAAATGTTTGACATTATAATTGACTATGATAACTGATAAAACCATATCTAAACAGCGTCAAATCTAAAATCTAAAATCTGCAATCTAAAATCAGGTTTTATCTTTGCGGATGCTTATACCTACACTTATGGAAGCGGCACGGGCCGGTGCAGCAGAGATACAGCGATTTTTCAACGGTAATTTTGCTATCAGTAATAAAGAAGGGGTAAACAACCTGGTAACGGAGGCAGATCATGCGGCGGAAAAAGCTATCCTAAGTGTTATCAAAAACAAATTTCCCGAACACTATATTTTGAGTGAAGAAGCTGGTGAGATCATACAGGATTCCAACTATAAATGGATCATTGATCCTATTGATGGCACCGTAAATTTTGCGCATGGTATCCCGCTTAATTGTGTGTCCATTGCTGTCGAACACCATGGCCAGGTTGTACTGGGTGTTGTTTATAACCCGCACCTGAATGAATTATTTTTTGCAGAAAAAGGTAAAGGCGCTACACTGAATGATAAGCCCATTCATGTTAGTACGCAAACAAAAACGATCAATGCCTGCCTGGTAACCGGTTTCCCTTATACCTATATTAATTCTCCTAATGGGCCACTGGAGATATTTGAACGGTTTATCCGCAAAGGTGTTCCGGTTCGGCGGCTGGGTTCTGCAGCCATTGATCTTTGTTGGGTAGCTGCGGGAAGGTTTGATGGTTTTTATGAACATAAACTCGAAGCATGGGATAGTGCTGCAGGATATCTGATGGTGGAAGAAGCTGGTGGGAAAGTAACCGATTTTAATGGCGATACATTTTCTGTCTACCAGCACCGGCTATTAGCAACGAATGGTAAGATACACGATGAAGTGTTGAAAGTAATTAATGGTGGAAGCCTGTAATAGTAATAAGCAGCCATCAAAAATCAAAAATCAAAAATAAATGAGCAGTGAGCAACGAACCGAAATCGGCAGTCTTGGAGAGTTTGGACTGATCGAACATCTTACCAAAAACATAGAGTTGCAAAACGCTTCTTCGGTATTAGGCGTAGGTGATGATGCCGCAGTGATTGATCATTTTGGTAAACAAACTGTTGTTACTACTGACTTGCTGGTAGAAGGTGTTCACTTTGACCTGGTATATACTCCTTTAAAACATCTTGGGTATAAAAGTGTGATCGTAAACCTGAGTGATATTTATGCGATGAATGCTATCCCAACACAGATTGTGATCAGTTTGGGTATCAGCAATCGCTTCAGTTTGGAAGCGTTGGACGATTTTTATGAAGGAGTATATGCTGCCTGTGAGAAATATGATGTGGACCTTGTGGGCGGCGACACTACTTCCTCACAAAAGGGCTTTATCATTTCTGTCACTGCTATTGGTGAAGTAGCTCCTGATAAATTTGTAAAACGAAACACAGCTCAAAAAGGCGATCTTGTTTGTGTGAGTGGCTACCTTGGCGCAGCGTATGTTGGTTTGCTATTTTTAGAACGGGAGAAAAAAATATACCTCGAAAGCCCGGGTGTGCAACCCGACCTTGAAGGAGAATCGTATGTAATTGGAAAGTTGCTGAAACCCGAAGCGAGGAAAGATATCATAGAGTTTTTAGCTAGTTCGGCGATCATTCCCACAGCGATGATTGATATCAGTGATGGTTTAAGCTCCGAGATCTTACATATTTGCAAACAAAGTAACCTGGGTTGTGTGTTGTATGAAGATAAGATACCGGTGAACGAACAAATGAAACAAGCCGCTTTCAAATTTGAAATTGATCCTACCGCCTGTGCGTTGAGCGGCGGGGAAGATTATGAACTTCTTTTTACCATTCCTCAATCGGACTATGATAAATTGGTATTAAATGAAGAAATTAGTGTGGTGGGATATATGACCGAAGTGGAGCAGGGGAGTATGATCATTACCAAGGGAGGAAGCAAACACCCGATCACTGCACAAGGATGGAATCATTTAAAACAATAACCAAGAAGCAATTGGCAAACACCTATCTTAATATCCTGCTTAGCCGATTGCATATTACCAATTGTTTACATAATACCTTATCTTAATTAAGACTATGAAGATGTTGCTGATTTTATTGGTGGGAACTGCTGTAATTACCGGGTGCAGTGCCAGCAAATCATCCTTTTCTCCCAATAAAAAATATTCACCGGAACAACTGCAAAAAGATTATTCGCTATACCAGGATATACTGGAAGAGTATCATCCCAGTCTCTATTGGTATACTTCGAAAGACAGCATGGATCATTTTTTCAAGGTGGGTCGTGAGCAACTGAATGATTCGCTGACAGAGCCGGAGTTCAGGAAAGTGTTGAATTATGTAACAGCAAAAATAAATTGTGGTCATACTTCTGTCCGCCCCTCTAAGCAGTATGCAAAGTATAATGATACGGTACGTATCATCGGTCGTTTATTTCCTTTAAGTATGAAACTATGGGAAGATACCATGGTGGTGGTAGCCAATCTTAACCGCCGCGATTCAATTTTAAAAAGAGGAACGGTTATTACCGGCATTAATGGAAAAACAACCAATGCCATTGCTGATACCCTGTTCAATTATATCTCCACGGATGGATACAACCGCACGCATAAGTTCCAGACATTAAGCAACAGGGGTTTCTTTGGTTCTCTTTACACTTCGCTGTATGGTTTGTCGCCCCGTTATACGATCAACTATATCGACAGCGTTGGTAAACCCAATACGATAACCATTCCTTTATTCAATCCTATTGCTGATACTGCTGCCCGCCGGCTTATCAGGCCTGTCACCAGTTTGCCACAACCCTCCAAAAAAGAAAGAAGGGACATGCAATTGAGTAATGTGAGGCTCTTGCAGATTGATTCGGTAAATCATACTGCCATGATGAACCTTGCTTCTTTTGGTCGTGGTTATGGATTAAAAAAGTTTTTCCGTAATTCTTTCAGGGCGTTGAAAAAAAATAAAATCAATCACCTGATCATTGATGTGCGGAGTAATGGCGGTGGCAGTGTTACCAACTCTACTTTTATTACCCGCTATCTTACTGATCATCGTTTCAAAGTAGGTGATTCGTTATATGCCGTCCGTAAAAAAGGATCCTATGGTCGCTATGTGGAAAACGATTTTTTTAACCGCCTGTTCATGACTTTTTTCACGAAACGAAAAAGTGACGGTCATTATCATTTTGGTTATTTTGAACGGCATTATTTCAAACCGAAAAAGCATAATCACTTCAACGGCAAAACATATATCCTTACCGGCGGCAACTCTTTTTCTGCTACCACTCTTTTTGCAGCTACCATCGCTCCCCAGGAAAATGTGATCGTAGTAGGCGAAGAAACCGGTGGTGGCGCCTATGGCAATTCAGCGTGGCTAATACCTGATGCAACATTGCCTGAAACAGGCGTCCGTTTTCGTTTACCATTGTTCCGGCTGGTAATCGATAAAAACACTCCGAAGAATGGGAAAGGAGTTCAACCTGAAGTGAGATCGTTACCTACTGTAGAAGCGATCCTTCGAAATGCGGATTATAAACTGGAGAAAGCAATGGAATTGATCAAAAAGGATAAAAGCGATCAATAAGTTTAGGGTTGCTGCACCATATCGGATGTACACTGATTGCTTAAAATTTCTTTAATACAACAGCAATATGTCTCCGGTCAGCTTTTATTGAATTGCCCTAACTTTAAAGATCAATAAACACCCATTTTGATACGGTTTATTCTCAATGAAACAACGATTGCTACTGAACTGCCATCCGGTATGGTGCTGCTTGATCTTATACGTTATCATCACAACTTAATGGGTACGAAGATCGGTTGCCGCGAAGGGGATTGCGGCGCCTGCACGGTATTAATAGGCGAAATAAAAAATGATGAACTCCGGTACCAATCGATGACGAGTTGTTTGGTTCCACTGGGCAATGTTGACCGTAAACATGTGGTGACGATAGAAGGGATCAACTTCAATGATCAGCTTAATCCTATACAAAAGGCGATGGCAGAAGAAGGAGCTACACAATGTGGTTTTTGTACGCCGGGTTTTGTTGTATCGCTGGCTGGGTTTTGTTTGAGTGATAAAGATGCTACTCAACAAAATGCGATCGCCGCCATAGATGGAAATATCTGTCGCTGTACGGGTTATAAATCCATTGAAAGAGCAGCAGCCAAAGTAGCAGAGATAATGAAAGAAAGAAATGGCGAAGAAGCCATTAAGTTTGTAGCGAAGCAAAAGATCCTTCCTGAATACTTTACAAAAATAAAAAACACATTACAGTCTTTACAGAATGGTCAACTCACGACTTATGACTCACGACTCACGACTCAGCTTGTGGGAGGTGGCACCGATCTCTATGTACAAAAACATGATGAGATGACAAATGCAGCTATACAATTTGTATTTGATCAGCCGACAATGAATGGTATTCGCAGGGAAGGGAATAAATGCATCATCGGTCCGTCGGCTACAGTTACTGATCTGAAAGAATCACCAGTCATTCAGGAAGCTTTACCACAATTTCAGCGTTATGCCAAATTGATTTCTTCCACACCCATCCGGAATATGGCCACAATAGCCGGCAATTTTATCAATGCATCACCTATCGGTGATTTTACTATTTTCTTTTTGGCGCTGGATGCGCAATTGATGTTGCGAAGTGAACCACTCACTCCTTCCGGTGAAGGAAGAGTAAGAATGATTGCTTTACGAAAATTATACAAAGGCTATAAACAATTAGATAAAAAGCCCAACGAACATATTGAAGAAATAAGTTTTGAGCTGCCGGGAAAAGATTCTTATTTCCATTTTGAAAAAGTGAGCAAGCGAACCCATTTGGATATTGCCAGTGTAAACTCAGCCACACATATAAAGCTGAGTGGAGATGTGATTGCAGGTGCAGGTCTTTCTGCGGGTGGTGTTGGACCGGTACCTTTATTCCTGGAAAAGACATCTGCCTTTTTAAAAGGTAAAAAAATAACCGAAGCGATAATTGAACAGGCCATTGAAGTGATGCACACAGAAATTTCGCCGATCAGTGATGCAAGAGGAACAAAGGAGTATAAAACTTTATTATTGGGACAATTGATAAAGGCGCATTTTATAGAATTATTGTTGGTGCCCATATTGAAAAACAATTAACGAAGAGCTTATCACCATTGATATATGAAAAATATTGATTCACATACTCACTTAAGAGGTGAATCGGTTTACCTCGATGATATACCGGTATTAAAGGGCACACTGTATGCTGCTGTATTTGATTCGCCTGTCGCTCATGGTGAGATAAGTTTATTAGATACTGATGAAGCAGCAACGATGTCCGGTGTGGTAAAAATTTTTACAGCAAAAGATATTCCCGGCGAAAACCAGATCGGCGGTATCATTCCCGATGAAGAATTATTAGCAGGCACACATGTTCATTTTTGCGGCATGCCTGTCGCTTTGGTGATTGCGGAATCAGAAGAAGCAGCCAGGGCTGCTGTCAAAAAAATAAAAATAGAAATTGATCCCTTACCCGTTATTACTGATCCAAGGGAAGCGAAAGAAAAAGGTGAGCTGATCATTCCACCACGGACGTTTCAACTCGGTGATACCAGCAGCGCATGGTCGCATTGCGATCACATAGCGGAAGGAAGTACAGAAACCAACGGGCAGGAACATTTATATATTGAAACGCAGGGGGCTTACGCTTTGCCATTGGAGAATGGTGCGATCAAAATTTATTCTTCCACACAGGGACCAACAGCTGTGCAGCGAACCGTAGCCAGGGTATTGAATGTTCCGATGCACCAGGTAGAAGTAGATACCACAAGACTTGGTGGCGGCTTTGGCGGCAAGGAAGACCAGGCTACGACATGGGGTGTTTTATGTGCACTGGCCACTTATCATTTAAAGAGGCCTGTGAAATATTCCCTGCATCGTATGGAAGATATGCGGATGACAGGTAAGCGGCATCCTTATTCTTCTGATTTTAAAATAGGATTGAATAAAGAGTTAAAAATCGTTGCGTATGAAGTAACCTTTTACCAGAATGCCGGCGCTGCTGCTGATCTTTCACCAGCGGTAATGGAAAGAACATTGTTTCATTGTACCAACTCATATTTTGTTCCGCATGTAAAAGCTACAGCTTACAGTTGCCGCACTCATTTGCCACCCAACACTGCCTTTCGTGGTTTTGGCGGACCACAAGGAATGTTTGTAATTGAAGCTGCGATTGATAAAGCAGCGGAGCAATTGGGTATTCCGGCATCCGTTATCCAGCAAAAAAATTTATTGCAAACGGGTGATGAATTTCCTTACGGGCAAAAAGCAGAAAGCGAAGCCCCTGCCTGCTGGAATAAAACAGATGAGTTATATAATATAGATAAGTTGCAAAAAGAGATACAGGATTTTAATGCTGCTCATAAACTGCATAAAAAAGGAATGGCAGTGATGCCTATTTGTTTTGGCATCTCTTTTACCAAAACAAGAATGAACCAGGCAAGAGCGTTGGTGCATGTGTATACAGATGGAAGTGTAGGCGTAAGTACTGGTGCGGTAGAAATGGGACAGGGGGTTAATACAAAAATGTTGCAGGTAGTGGCAGAAACTTTTTCATTACCGGCAGCAAGAATAAAAATTCAAACAACAAACACCACAAGGGTAGCT
Source organism: Chitinophagaceae bacterium (assembly GCA_036383515.1). Taxonomy (GTDB): domain Bacteria; phylum Bacteroidota; class Bacteroidia; order Chitinophagales; family Chitinophagaceae; genus CADEDV01. Next base: position 36,995 of record DASVOE010000136.1, read on the forward strand.
AATAGTTCTCCTTCAGCGGCGAGCGCCACTGCTGATCTGAATGGAAAAGCCACGCTGATAGCCTGTACTGAAATACTGAACCGCTTAAAAAAAGTAGCAGCAAAAGAATTGAATGTGGCGATTGATACTATTTCCATACAGCAGGAAAAAGTATTGGTAAATGGAGTTGCATCTTCGCTTTCGTGGGAAGATATTGTGATGCTAACTTATAATAACAGGATCAGTTTGTCTGAACATGCCCATTACACACCACCCAGTATTCATTTTGACAGCCATACAGAAAAAGGTCATCCGTTTGCCTATCATACGTATGGCACAGCTATTATTAGTGTAACGATCGATTGCCTGCGGGGTATTTATGAAATTGACTCAGTAAAAGTGGTACATGATTTTGGCAACAGTATGAATACAATGATTGACACAGGGCAGTGTGAAGGCGGCATCGTGCAGGGCATCGGCTGGATGACGATGGAAGAGATCGTATATGATAAGGAAGGGAAATTGCGCAGCAATGCGTTGAGTACGTATAAAGTGCCGGATATATATTCTACACCCAAAGAGATCAGCATTCATTTTTTAGAAACACAGAAGGATAATCTTGCCATCTTCCGGAGTAAAGCGGTAGGTGAACCGCCCCTGCTCTATGGCATCGGCGCTTACTTTGCATTGCGCAATGCTGTGAAAGCTTTCAACCCTGCTGCGGATATTTTTTATGATGCACCCATGACTCCAGAAAAAGTATTATTTTCCTTATACCAGGAAAAAGAAATACCAGTCCCAGTTCAATACTAAGTATGAGAAAATTCGGCGTGTTTACTGTTGCTATTTTTTTAAGCATTCTTGTAGCGGGTATCTATGGCATCCTGCACGACCAGGTTACTTATTCTATTTCACCGGAATATTTTACCAAATTCAAATATCGGCAATTTGGTTTTACTGCTGCTGATTTTGGTGGTCACCGGCAAACCGTTGCCGTTATCGGTTTTTTAGCCACCTGGTGGATGGGAGTCTGGATCGGTTTGGTACTGGCATTTGTTGGCTTACTTTTCCCGGATTATACCAGCATGAAAAAAGCAATCAGGACAGCTTTGATTCTTACTTTTTTGATCACTCTTTTGTTTGGGATCGCAGGGTTTTTATATGGCCACTATTATCTCGTGCATAAAGGAGTGAACTGGTGGATGCCTCCTGATCTTATTGATAAGAATAATTTTATCATTACCGGCTCTATTCATAATTATAGTTATACTGGTGGTGTTGCCGGTTTATTACTGGCTGTTACTTATATGATCATTAAGAATTACCGGTTAAAGAAAAAGGCAATTAGTTAATCCATCACTTTTAATTTGGTAACCATTAAGCTGATACATAATCCAAACAACGCCACTACTGCAAAAGAATGTTGAAGACTGGCCAGCTGCGCAATGTAACCGATTAAAGGTGGCCCGAGCAGAAAACCCAAAAACCCAATACTGGATACACTGGCGAGCGCCATACCCGGTGCTACTTTTGCAGCTTTTGCTGCAGTGCTGTACACAGTAGGTATCACGGAAGAGACACCAAAGCCTACGACCAGGAAACCTAATGTAGCCGTAGCCAGATAAGGCAGTGCAACAGAGATCATCAATCCTGTGAAAACCAATAGACCGCTAAGCTGCAATAATTTTTTTCTTCCCACCCTGGCAATGATGCGATCACCCACAAAACGACCGGACGCCATCATGATCATAAAAGAAGCATAGCCTACAATGACTAACGACTGCGGAGCTATTACTACTTCTTTAAAATAAACACCACTCCAGTCAAACATGGCGCCTTCAGCTGCCATACTGCAAAAAGCAATAATGCCCAACTGCATCAATACCGTATCTGGTTTGGAAAAGAATTTCTTTTTTTCTGCAGGAGCTGTCGTTCCGGTAATAAGATATTTTCTTGCTATAAAAACAAGTATGAATACTAATGCAGCCACGATAAAAAAATGCTGGCGGGGTGTTAGTCTTAGATTCGTCATCAGCAATCCGATCAATGCCCCGGTGAAACCGGCAATACTCCAAACGCCATGAAAGGAGGTCATGATAGGTCGCCCATAAATTTTTTCTGCCAGTACCCCCTGTGTATTCACCGATATATTAGAAAGATTTCCTACAACGCCAAAAAAGAAGAGGGTAAGTGCCAGTTGCCATAGTTCAGAAGCCCACCCGATATTGGTGAGTGCAATGGCATAAAGCAATATCGAAAAAGATAAAATGGTACGGCTTCCGTATTTAGTAACCAATCGGCCTGATACGGGCATCGTAACCAATTGCCCGATGGGTAACGCTAATAAAATGGTTCCGAGTTGTCCTTCGCTAAGGTACAATGTTGTTTTAATATCAGGTATGCGGCTGGCCCACGAAGCAAAACAAAGACCCATACAGAAATAAAAGACCGAAACGGCTATCCGCATGGTTAATTTCGGAACTTGCTGTTGCACAGGAACGCCGGTAAGACTATTGATAAAAAATCGTTTGACGAAAGAATTGCGGGTTGTTGTTGTTGCCATATATCACTTTGTTTCATTTCCAATCTTTCATATGGCTGCAAGCGTGGTGAAGATAAATCATAATGATGGATTAGCTTTTCTGCAAGGCTATAACAACCGATTGCGGTGAATAAAACAAGTGTTAAAATGCTGCAGCTCCTTTAATATATTTATATTTCTTGCGGATACATGAAAAATAGCAACACCTGGAAAATGATAATACAGAACCTTGAAACCAGGGTACCAGTAATGTTATTGTATGTCCTGGAAAGCAAAGGAAGCAGCCCGGGCCGCCAGGGTTTTTTTATGACAGTCAATATAAATGGAAACATAGAAGGATCGATCGGCGGTGGTATCATGGAACATAAGTTTATAGAAATGGTAAGAGAGAAATTAAGAGCCGGGAATGCGGATCCAATAGCTATCGGGTCGGAAGTTAGAAAACAAATACATGATAAATCAGCAGCGAAGCATCAAAGCGGAATGATCTGCTCTGGTGAACAAGCGATATGGTTATATACAGTTCCTGAAAAAGATAAAAGTGTTATTCAACATATTATTGCCTCGTTATCACAAAATAAAAATGGAACACTGACGCTTTCAGCATCCGGCATTGCATTTACGGATGCTGTTCCTCAAAAAGATGTTGAATTTGCATTTCGTTCGGAAGAAGATTGGCTCTATAAAGAAAAGACCGGGTATAAAAACAAACTCTTTATCGTTGGTGGCGGTCATTGCGCCCTGGCATTATCAACACTGATGCGGGCATTGGATTTTTATATCCATGTATATGATGACAGGAAGGACCTAAAAACCTTGTTGCAAAATAATGCAGCACATGAAAAGCATGTTTTAAATGATTATTCAGAACTTTCCTTGTTGATCGCCCCGGGTAATAATCATTATATAATTATCATGACGGTCGGGTATCGCACAGATGATATCGCTATAAAGGCTTTACTAGAAAAAGAATGCAAGTGGCTCGGTGTATTAGGAAGTAAATCGAAGATCCGGAAAATGATGGCAGAATACAGGAAAGCCGGAGTGAAAGAAGAATTACTGCAACGCATCCAGGCGCCTGTGGGACTTGCAATCAATAGCCAGACTCCTGAAGAGATTGCTGTGAGTATTGCAGCACAGATCATACAGGTAAAAAATAGTTCCCCCTCGTAATGGTTTCTACTCAACGGTATTTTGAAAGATTGTTATTCCTTCCACAATACTTCAGGCCTGACTATACTGCTATCTTTTAAAAAATTACTTTTGTAGTAACCCCCAAAAACAGTTGCATGAAAATTATTAAAACCATTGGGATACTGCTGATCGTAGTAGTAGCAATAGTTATGATTATTATGCTGATACTGCCAGCGAAGCAGCATATTGAACGAACTATTACCATCAATGCACCTGTAGCAAAAGTGTATCAATACCTGACGAGTCTTGAGAATTTTAATAAATGGACTGTATGGGGCAGGAACGATTCTACCTTAAAGAACACCATCACGGGAACCGATGGCAGCTTAGGTGCTATCAATGCGTGGAGTGGTGATCCTGAATTATCCGGCGAAGGAAAAATAGAAGTCACTTCCTTAGAGATCAACAAGGAGATAGCACATGCCATAACTTTCCTGAAACCCCGTCAAATGAATGCGCATTCTGAATTTGATCTCGAAGAAATAAACGGGCATACCAGGGTGAGATGGCAGATTGATATTGCAACGCCAAGACCCCGGAATATTTTAAATCTTTTCAGCAATATGGATAAAAAAATGGCGAATGATTTTGCTTTGGGGTTACAAC